>NZ_JAOZVR010000091.1 GCF_025869515.1 Ferrovibrio sp. | reverse complement strand
CTCGTCAGGCTCATAACCTGAAGGTCGTAGGTTCAAATCCTACTCCCGCAACCAAATCAAAAACCCCGCCAGGTTCGCCTGTGCGGGGTTTTTTGTTGGGGCGGGGCGCTGCGGTTTCAAAAAAACGGCAGGATGCGGCATCTGTCGGCGGTTGCCGCCGCGGCGTCACGACTGCGGCGGTCGTGCATCCCGGATGAAATTGGTCAGCAGTTTCTTCAGCTGCTCGATACGCGTCTCGCTCACATTGGCGAGCAGGGCTTCGCCGCTGGCTTCAATGTCCGGTTTCAGGCGACGATAGACCGCCAGACCGTGATCCGAAATGAAGACGAGGACTTTGCGGCGATCGTCCGGATCCGGCGCGCGGAACAGCAGGGCGCGGGCTACCAGGCGATCAGTCAGTTTCGACAGCGCGGGGAGGTTGAAAACCGCGTCGCTCGCCAGGTCGCTCATGACCCGGCCTTCGCCATCACTCAGGATATCCAGAACGCGCCATTCTTCCGCCGACAGGTTCTCGTCACGCAGGATGGCAATCAGCTGCGTGTCGATCAGGCGCTCTGCCTGCTTTAGAAGCAATGAAAGGTCAGTATTCATGCGATTCCGCTCTGAGTTGCCTATAGCATCGCTGTCCGATGGCCGACAAGACGGTTTATGCGAATCAAACGTGACAATCTGCAAAAGCCGGCGCTTTAATACCCGCCATGACGCAGGCGGTGCCAACAAGGCTGGCAGGGGACAAGCGGCAGGATCGGGGTGCAAACCGCACCTCGGAGGCCGCCCGCCGTGCCGCCCGATCAATATATACTGTCGGACTTTTCGTACCGCTCAGCAGTGCGGCGGCGGTCTGGGGGCCGAGCTGCCAGGCCTGCGCAGAGCTCGCGGTCGATGAGATCAACCGTGCCGGCGGCCTGCGCGGACGGGAGATCAACCTGATCACCGTCGATGCCGGCGCCCAGCCGGAACAGGTCGCCGACGTCGCCGAGCAACTGCTCGACTGCGACGCGCTGGACGCCGTTGTCGGCATGCATATCAGCAATGTGCGTGCGGCGCTGGCACCGCGGATAGGCGGCCGGATTCCCTATGTCTATACGCCGCTTTACGAGGGCGGCGAACATCGGCCCGGCGTATATGCCATCGGGGAAACGCCGGAAGACCAACTGAGGCCGGCGCTGACCTGGATGGCGATGCAGCGCGGTGCGCGCCGCTGGGCGCTGATCGGCAACGATTACGTCTGGCCGCGGGCCAGCCACGCCCTTGCGCGACGGTTCATCTCGGACTTTGACGGCGAGGTGGCCTGGGAGGTCTATTTGCCGCTGGGCACCGAGGATTTCGAGCCTTGCCTGGAGCGGCTCGCCGAGATGGGGGCCGATGCCGTGCTCGTCTCGCTGGTCGGACAGGATGCGATTGCTTTCAATCGTGCTTTCGGCGAGCGGGAGATGCATCGGCGCCTGCTGCGGCTGTCCATGGCGATGGATGAGAATACCTTGCTGGGCATCGGCGCGCAGAACACGATCAATCTGTTTGCCGCTTCCGGGTATTTCACGTCGCTCGAGACCGAAGCGAATCATGCTTTCATCGAGCGCTACCGGGGTCGTTTCGGCATGCGCGCGCCGGTCCCGGGGGCGCACGGGCAGTCGATCTATGAAGGCTTCGCCTTCCTGAATGCCGCACAGAATGCGGAACGGGGCCGGCCGGTGCGAATCCCCGGCGTGCGCGGCTCGGTCTATCTGGATAACGGCCGCAAGGGGATTCCGATCTATCTTGCGGAAGCGGATGGCGTCAATTTCCGCGTGCTGCCGAAGAGCCTTGGCCTGCCGCCCTGTGCGGGACGGGCGAATTAAAGCAGCAGATCGCCGGCGCGACATTTTTTTGTTGCACAAGAAATAGTTTCCCAGTTAAGTAATTGCCGGATGTGCGTATTCAGCACAGCGCAGCCATATCCGATGTCTGCAGCAGAGCGGCATGTGCTGTTCGGTTCGGCCGGCAGTTTAGGGTGCGACGGGGGAAATTATGGGCGTGGCCTGGATCGTTTATCTGGTCATCGCGGCAGTCGTGATTGCCGCTGTGATTCTGTTCCTCAACCGCTTTTACCGCAAGGCGACACGTGACACGGCGCTGATCCGTACCGGTGCAGGCGGCCAGCGGGTGGTGATGGATGGCGGTTGCCTCGCGCTGCCCTTCCTGCACCAGGTTTCCGAAATCAATATGAAGACGACCCGGATCGAGGTCGCGCGCGCCGGCAACAAGGCCCTGATCACCGGCGATCGTCTGCGTGTCGATATCGAGGTGGAGCTCACCGTGCGCGTGACGCCGAGCCCGCAGGGCGTTGCCACGGCCGCGCAGGCGCTGGGCAGCAAGGCATTCCGGCCGCAGGACCTCGCCGACCTGATCGAAGGCCGGCTGATCGATGCCATGCAGAGCGTCGCCGCCCGCGAAACCATGGATCATCTGCATGAAAATCGCGGCGCGTATGTGCGCGAGGTCAAGGCCCTGGTGGCCGAAAGTCTGGCGCAGAACGGCCTGAGTCTGGAATCGGTGGCCCTGCGGCGGTTCGACCAGACGCCGTTTTCCTCGGTCGACGATGGCAATGCCTTCAATGCGGTCGGTCTGCGCCGGCTGGCCGAGGTGATCGCCACGAACAAGAAGCAGCGTGCGGCGATCGAGGCCGATGCCGATGTCGCGGTGCGCCAGAGCCAGCTCGATGCGATCAAGCGCGTGCTGATCATCGAACGCGAGCAGGAAGAGGCGAAGATCGGCCAGACCCAGGAAATCGAGCGCCTGCGTGCGGAAAGCGAGGCCAAGGTTGCCGAATACAGCGCGGAAAGCCGTCGTCGCGCCGAACAGGCGCGGATCGAACAGGAGCGCGAAACCAAGCTGCTGGAGATCGAGCGGGACGAGCAGCTGAAGCGGCGTGACCTGAATTCCAGCCTGGGCACCGAAATGGCGCGGCGCGACAACGCCATCACACTGGCCAAGAAACGCAGCGACGAAGTGACGGCCGAGGCCGCCGCCGAACAGGCGCGGGTGAAAATGGTGCTGGCGCAGGAAAGCCTGCAGACGGAGAAGGACAAGGCGGTGGCGGAGCGGATGCGCATGCTGGCGGTGCTGCGGGCGGAAGAGGCGGCCGATGTGGATGGCACGCGTACCCGCAGCGAGACGGATACCATCCGCGAACAGGCACGCGCCGAAGCCGATGCCACGGCGGCCAGGGCCGATGCCCAGCGCATTGCGATGATCGCCGAATCGCAGGGTAAGGCGGCATTGATCGCGGCCGAGAACGGCCTGTCCGAGGCCATTATCCGCATGCGCCTGGAAAAGAAGCGCATGGATACCCTGCCGGTCCTGGTCGGCCAGATGATGAAGCCGGTCGAGAAGATCGATTCCATCCGCATCAGCCATATCGGCGGCCTCGGCTTCGGCGGTCCAGGTGGCAGCATGGGCGGTGGTGGCAGCGCTGCCGGCCCTGGCGGCGGCGACAGGCCGCTGGTCAACCAGGCGGTGGATGGCATTCTTGCCATGGCACTGCAGCTGCCGGCTGTGCAGAAGCTCGGGCAGGAGATCGGCATCGATATCGGCAACGGCCTGAGCGGTATCGCGAAAAGCGCCGAAGCACCGCCGCCGAAAGCCTGATTCCGCTTCAACCCGCGTTTCAACCAACACTGAACCAATACGGAGATTTCCCATGCAGTTAGATCGCCGCACATTCCTGCAAACCGCTGCGGCCGCCTCGGCCCTGTCTGTCAGTGGCATCGCCGGCCGGGCCTTTGCCGCCGATGGCGACATTAAGCTGGCCAGCATCCATGACCTGTCGGGCCTGTTCGACATCTACGGCAAGTCAATGGATCAGGCCGTGATGCTGGCCATCGACGAGATCAATGCCGCCGGCGGCCTGCTTGGCAAGAAGGTCGAGCAGGTGACCTACGACACCCAGTCGCAGATCCCGATGTATACCCAGTTCGGCCAGCAGGCGGCGCTGAAGGACAAGGTCTCGGTGGTACACGGCGGCATCCTGTCAGCCTCGCGCGAGGCGATCCGCCCGACCCTCGGCCGTTTCAAGACGCTGTATTTCTACAACACGCAATATGAGGGCGGCGTCTGCGATCGCAATATCTTCTGCACCGGCGTGACCCCGGCGCAGTCGGTCGAAGCGCTGATGCCCTATGCCATCGGCAAGTTCGGCAAGAAAATCTATACCGTGGCGGCCGATTACAATTACGGCCAGATCATCTCGAAATGGGTCGCCTATTACGCCAAGCAGAATGGCGGCGAGGTGATCCAGACCGACTTCTTCCCGCTCGATGTCGCCGATTTCGGCGCCACCATCGCCAAGATCCAGAGCGCCAAGCCCGATTTCGTGATGTCGGCCCTGGTCGGTGGCGCGCATATGTCCTTCTACCGGCAATGGGCCGCCTCGGGCATGAAGGCCAAGATTCCGATGGCCTCCACCACCCTGGGCGCCGGCAACGAGCAGGTGGTGCTGACCGCCGCCGAGGGCGATGGCATCCTGCTCGCCTATAACTACTCCAAGGAACTCGACACCCCGGCCAACAAGGCTTTCCTGGCCAAGTGGGAAAAGAAATTCGGCGACACCAAGCCGATCCACGAACTGGCGGTGGCGACCTACCAGGGCGTGCTGCTCTGGGCTGCCGGCGTCAAGAAGGCCGGCAGCATCGACCGCATGAAGGTGGTCGATGCGCTGGAAACCGGCATCTCGATCGACGGTCCGGCCGGCAAGGTGACGGTCGACCCCAAAACGCATCACTGCACGCTCGATGTGCATGTGATCGAGGTGAAGAACCAGAAGATGAATGTGGTGAAAAGCCTGTCGCAGGTCGCCCCGAAGGATACGCAGTCGGTCTGCGACCTGAAGGCCAATCCGAACGACATCACCCAGTACGAAATCAAGATCTGAGTTCAGCCGAATGGACTTCGTGGCCGTCATTATTCTCGAAGTCCTCTATGCCATCGCGAGCCTGGCGCTGATCAGTGCCGGGCTCGCCGTGGTGTTCGGCATGATGCGCGTCATCAACCTGGCGCATGGCGAATTCCTCATGCTGGGCGGCTATGCCGCCATCGTCTCGGTGCGGGCCGGATTGAATATTTATGTTGCCATGCTGGTGGTTGCACCGCTGGTGGTCGGAATCATCGGCCTGATCATCGAACGCTGCGTGATCCAGTTCCTGTATGGCCGCATGCTCGACACGATGCTGGCGACCTGGGGCCTCAGCCTGTTGCTGACCGGGGTCGTCACAATGATTTTCGGCAATACGACGACGGGCATATCGACGCCAATCGGCGGCTTTGCCATCGGCAGCTATCAGGCCAGCGGCTACAATATCTTCATCATGCTGGCCGGCATCGCGGTGATCGCCGTCATCTTTACCGTGCTGAAAACCACCCGGCTCGGCCTGATCGCGCGTGGCGCCATGCAAAGCGCCGATATGGCATCCGGTCTCGGTCATAACCCGAAGCGGATTTACATGGTGACTTTCACGCTGGGTGCGGCGCTGTCCGGTCTGGCCGGCGGCATCCTGGCGCCGCTGACCGGCCTGACGCCGACCAGCGGCGGGCTTTATGTTTCGAAGGCCTTCATCACGGTGATTTCCGGCGGCGCCGCGGTGGTCACCGGCACGGTATCCAGTTCCGCCCTGTTCGGCACCCTGACCCAGCTCACCATGCTGCTGTCCACGCCGGTCTGGGGTGACGTCGCCATGCTGTTCGCCGCCATCGTGCTGCTGCGCCTGCTGCCACGCGGGATTACCGGCCGCTTCTTCCGGCGGCAGGTCTGAGCGATGCCAGATTCCGCACGCAACCGGCACATCCTTGTGGCGGCCATCGGCTTGCTGATCCTGTTCGGCCTGCCGGTTGTCGTCGACCTGGTCACCCTGCTCGAAATCAGCATCTACGTCGTTTACGCCATCCTGGGCCTCAGCCTGGGTTTCATCTGGGGTTATGGCGGCATCCTTTGCTTCGGCCAGGCCGCCTTCTTCGGTCTGGGGGCCTATACCTATGCGGTGACCGCCATCAATGTCGGCGAAAGCACCGGGCCTTTCCTGCTGGCCATTCTGCTGCCGCTGGTCTTTGCCGCCCTGCTGGGCGCGATGATGTTCTATGGCCGGATCAGCGATGTCTACATGGGCGTGATCACGCTGGTGGTGACGCTGATCCTGTTCAAATTCATCAATTCCACCGCCAACGAAACCTGGATCGTCGGCAAGGCGCGGCTTGGCGGTTTCAACGGCATTCCGGCCTTTCCCACGCTGAACGTGCCAGGCGATCCCGGTGCGCTGCTCGATCCGGAGCAGTTCTTCTATGTCGCCATGGTCTTTCTGCTGCTGGTCTATTTCGGGCTGCACTGGCTGATGACCACGCGTTTCGGCCGTGTCGTGGTCGCGATCCGCGAGAACGAGGTTCGCGCCGAACTGCTGGGCTACGATATCCGGCTCTACAAAACCGCGGTGTTTGCCATTGGCGGCGGGATCGGCGGCCTGGCCGGCGCGCTGTTCGCCAACTGGGGCAATTTCGTCAGTCCCGGTCTGTTCAGCCTGGCGCAGTCGGCCACGATCATCATCTGGGTTATCGTCGGCGGTCTGGGCACCATGATCGGCCCGGTGGTGGGCGCCGTGCTGATCCAGTATATCACCACGCTGCTCGGCCAGCAGGGCGTCATCAACAACGCTTTCGTGCTGGGCGGCATTCTGGTGCTGTTCGTGCTGCTGCTGCCCAAGGGACTAATGCCGACCCTGGGTCAGTTGCTGACCCGGCTGCGCCGCGCGCCGCGACGACCGGCACGCCGGTCTGCCGAACAGGCGGAAGGAGGGCGCGATGGCCACTAAGGGCGCCGTTGTGCTTGAAACCCGCAGCCTGACCATGCGGTTCGGCGGCGTCGTCGCCGTCGACAATGTCGATTTCGAATTGCGCGAAGGCGAGCTCCGCTGCCTGATCGGACCGAACGGTGCGGGCAAGTCGACCTTCTTCAAATGCCTGACCGGGCAGCTGCTGCCGACTGCCGGCGACGTGCTGATCCAGGATCGCTCCATGCTGGGTGAACCGCCCTGCCGGATCGCCGCGGCGGGGATCGGCGTGAAAACCCAGACACCCAGCCTGTTCAATGGCCTGACCGCCCGCGAGCATATCGCGCTGGCGGTGGAGCGGCATCACGGCCGCGATACGGCTGCGGCCAGGATCGACGAAGTGATCGACCGCTTCAATCTCGGCGATCTGGGCAGGCGACTGGTTGGCGAGCTGGCGCATGGGCAGCGCCAGCGGGTCGAGATCGCCATGGTGGTGGCGGCCGATCCCTGGCTGGTGCTGCTGGACGAACCGGCCGCCGGCATGACGCATGAGGAGGTCGACCGCATGGTCGCCCTGATCCACGAGATCAACCGCAATGCCACCATGATCATCGTCGAACACGACATGCAGTTCATCCGCATGATCGGCGACCAGGTCACCGTTTTCCATCAAGGCGCCATCCTGATCGAAGATCATGTCGAGGTGGTGCTGAGCGATGCGCGGGTGCGCGAAGTGTATCTCGGAGCCTGAGGATGAGCAGCCGCAAGGACAAGCAGGATGGGGGCCCGGCGCAGAAGCCGCTGCTGGAGGTACGCGGCCTTGCAGCCGGCTATGGCGCCATTCCGATCCTGCACGGGCTGGATTTCGCGGTACAGCCGGGTGAGACGGTGGGCGTGCTGGGCCATAACGGCATGGGCAAGTCGACGCTGCTGAAAACCCTGATGGGCTATAACCGCTCAACCGGGGGGCAGGTTTTCTTCGCCGGCGAAGACATCACGCGGCTGTCGCCACATGCGCGCAACCGGCTGGGTATCGGCTATGTGCCGCAGGGCCGCGGCATTTTTCCCGACCTCACGGCGCTGGAAAACCTGCGCATGGCGCTGCCGGGCACGGACGAGGGTCCGATCGACCAGATCGTCGAGGAAATTCCACGCCTGGAGCGCCTGCTGGATCGCCGCGGCGGCAGCCTGAGCGGCGGTGAACAGCAGTTGCTTGCCCTGGCCCGCTGCCTGGTCGGCAATCCGAAGCTGGCCCTGCTGGACGAACCGACCGAAGGCATCCAGCCATCGATCATCAAGGAAATCGCCGCGCTGCTGAAAGACCTGGTCAAGGCGCGTGGCCTGACCGTGCTGCTGGTCGAGCAGAATCTGGATTTCATCGCACGTCTGTCCGACCGCGTGTTGATCCTGCAGAAGGGCCGCATCACCGGCGAGGTGAAAGGCAGCGAAATCCACAGTGCCGCCGTCATTGAGGAATTCGCCGGTTTCGGCCGCAGCGCCGCCGTGCGGCCTGCCGGCCAGCCGCAGCCGGCAGCGGCGCCGGCCGCAGCCCTCGCAACGATGCCGGCCGCGCAACGGCCGCTGTCGACCGCGACACCGACCGGTGGATCTGCCTTCGCAATGCCAGCCAGTGCATTTTCCCATGCGCCGCTGCAGCGCCCGTTGCCGGCCAGCCCGGCCGCGACGCCCAAGCCCGTTTTCAACACCCCCGCAAGGATGAATTACATGACCGTCAAACGCCCGACCGAATCGCAGCTGCGCGATATCGTCGCCGAATTCGGCATGACCATGAGCGGCGATACGCTGCGCACTTTTCTCGCCCTGATGGAAGGCACCATTCAGGCCTATGACGTGGTCGATGCTCTGCCGGATTTCCTGCCGCCGGTGGATTATCCGCGCACGCCGGGCTACCGGCCCCAGCCGGCCGAGAATCCGATGAATGCCTGGTATGTGAAAGCGGAAGTGCGTGGCGCGCCGCGCGGCCCGCTGGCCGGCAAGAAGGTGGTGCTGAAGGATAACATCTGCCTCGCCGGCGTGCCGATGATGAACGGCGCCTCCACGCTGGAAGGCTATGTGCCCGATGTCGATGCCACGGTGGTGACGCGCATCCTCGATGCCGGCGGGACCATCGTCGGCAAGGCCCATTGCGAGTATTTCTGCCTCTCCGGTGGCAGCCACACCAATGCCACCGGCCCGGTGCACAATCCATGGAAGATGGGCTATTCGGCCGGCGGTTCGTCGTCGGGCTGCGGTGCCCTGGTGGGAGCCGGCGAGGTCGAGATGGCGATGGGTGGCGACCAGGGCGGCTCGATCCGCATGCCGGGCTCGCTCTGCGGCATCTACGGCATGAAGCCGACCCATGGCCTGGTTCCCTATACCGGCATCATGCCGATCGAGATCACGATCGATCATACCGGGCCGATGACCCGCACCGTGGCCGATAATGCGCTGCTGCTGGAGGTGACCGCCGGCGAGGACGGGCTCGATCCGCGTCAGTATGCGCCGAAGGTGGATAAATACACCGCCGCGCTCGGCCGCGGCGTGAAGGGCATGCGCATCGGCGTGGTGAAGGAAAGCTTCACCGTACCCGGCATGCAGGATGACGTGGTGCAGAAAGTGCGCGCCGCCGCCGAGCGCTATCGCGAACTGGGCGCGCAGGTGGAGGAAATCTCCATTCCGATGCACAGCCTGGGCACCGCGATCTGGACCCCGATTGCGCTGGAGGGCCTGACCGACCTGATGATGAACGGCAACGGGTTCGGCACCAACTGGAAGGGGCTGTATGTCACCAGCCTGCTGGATGCCCATGCCAACTGGCGCAGCCGGTCCGACGAACTGTCAGACAGCCTGAAGATCTCGATGTTCCTCGGCCAGTATTTCCTCAAGCACTACCGGGGACATTACTATGCCAAGGCGCAGAACCTCGCCCGGCAGTTGAAGCTGGCCTATGACGCCGCTCTCGACCGCTGCGACCTGCTGCTGATGCCGACTCTGCCGATGAAGGCGCAACCGCTGCCGCCGCCGGGCAGCTCCATTGAGTTGATCATCCAGCGCGCCTTCGAAATCCTGCCCAATACGGCGCCTTTCGATGTCACCGGCCATCCGTCAATGACGGTGCCCTGCGGCCTGAGCGAAGGTCTGCCGATCGGCCTGATGCTGACGGCCAAACATTGGCGCGAAAGTACGATCTATCAGGCAGCCCACGCTTTCGAACAGGTCGACGACTGGCGTAACATGTAGGCGTCGGTAAAAACGACGGGAGGAAACCATGCGCCTCACAGAGGCCTATACCCGCGGCGATACCGCGGAACCGCTGTTGCGTCTCACCGTGCATGGCCTGCTGCAGCAAGCCGTCGAGCGCCATGGCGCGCGCGATGCACTGGTGGTGCGCCACCAGGGAATCCGCTGGACTTATTACGACCTCGCCCGCGCCGTCGATGCGCTGGCGGCCGGACTGCTGGCCAGCGGTTTGCAGAAGGGCGATCGCATCGGCATCTGGTCGCCCAACCGCGTCGAATGGGTGGTGACACAGTTCGCCACCGCGCGCATCGGCCTGATCCTGGTCAACATCAATCCGGCCTACCGGATTTCCGAACTGGAATTCGCCCTCAACAAGGTGCAGGCCAAGGCGCTGATCGTCGCGCCGCGTTTCAAGACCAGCGACTATATCGGCATGCTGCAGGCACTGGCGCCCGAAATGGCCGGCCAGACGCCGGGGCAGCTGCAGCTCGGCCGGCTGCCGCATCTGCGCAACATTATTCTCCTGGGTGACGGCAGCACGCCGGGCATGCAGCGCTACGACGAATTGCTCGGCCTGGCCGGCCCGGCCCAGTATGAACGGCTCGACCTGATCGCCGCCGGACTCGACCCGGATGACGCGATCAACATCCAGTTCACCAGCGGCACGACCGGCCTGCCCAAGGGCGCGACGCTGACCCACTACAACATCGTCAACAACGGCCATTTCACCGCCCGGCGGATGAACTTTTCAGCACATGACCGGCTCTGTATCCCGGTGCCGCTGTATCACTGTTTCGGAATGGTGCTGTCCAACCTGGCCTGTGTCAGCCAGGGCGCCTGCATGGTGTTTCCGGGCGAGGGTTTCGATGCCCGCGAGGTGTTGGAAACCGTGCAGGCCGAGCGCTGCACCGCTCTGCATGGCGTGCCGACCATGTTCATTGCCGAACTGGATCATGCCGATTTCGCCAAATACGACCTGTCGAGCCTGCGCACCGGCATCATGGCCGGCGCGCCCTGCCCGATCGAGGTGATGAAGCGGGTGATCCGCGACATGGGCATGCGCGAGGTGACCATCGCCTATGGCATGACCGAGACCAGTCCGGTCTCGTTCCAGAGCGGTGTGGACGATCCGCTGGAGCGCCGCGTCTCCACCGTGGGGCGTATCCATCCGCATGTCGAGGTCAAGATCGTCGGCGAGCGTGGCGAGACGCTGCGGCCGGGCGAGAAGGGTGAATTGTGCACCCGGGGCTATTCGGTGATGCGCGGCTACTGGGACGAGCCGGCGAAGACCGCCGAGGCGGTGGATTCCGCCGGCTGGATGCATACCGGTGATCTGGCGGTGCTGGACGAATCCGGCTACTGCAACATCGTCGGCCGGGTCAAGGACATGGTGATCCGTGGCGGCGAGAACCTGTTCCCGCGCGAGATCGAGGAATATCTGTTCCGCCATCCGAATGTGCAGGATGTACAGGTTTTCGGCATCCCGGATGCGAAATACGGCGAAGAGCTGTGTGCCTGGATCGTGGTCAGGCCGGGGCACCGGCTCAGCGAGGAGGATATCCGCGGCTTCTGTCAGGGACAGATCGCGCACCAGAAAATCCCGCGCTATATTCGCTTCGTCGACTCATTCCCGGTCACCGCCACAGGCAAGGCGCAGAAATTCGTCATGCGCAAGGCGATGATCGATGAACTGGGATTGAAGGAGGCCGCGACAGCCTGACCCCCCTGAGCTGACTCACCGAGCCGGAGCTTGCCCTGATGCCGATTGATATCCGCCCCGATGACGCGCTGATCGTGATCGATGTGCAGAATGACTTCTGCCCCGGCGGCGCCCTGGCGGTTCCCGATGGCGACGCCGTGGTGGCGCCGATCAACCGGCTGATCGGGCAGTTCCGGCATGTGATCCTGACGCAGGACTGGCATCCGGCCGGTCACCGCTCCTTTGCCTCCACGCATCCCGGTCATAAGCCTTTCGAAACCATCGCCTGGACCTACGGGCCGCAGACCCTGTGGCCCGATCATTGTCTGCAGGGCAGCGCCGGCGCCGATTTCCATCCGGCGCTGAAGATCGACACGGCCGAGCTGGTGATCCGCAAGGGCTTCCGCAGCGGGATCGACTCCTATTCGGCTTTCATGGAAAACGACAAGGCGACACGGACCGGCCTGACCGGATATCTGCGCGAGCGCCGGCTCAACCGCCTGTTCTTCTGCGGGCTGGCGCTGGATTTCTGTGTCGGCTGGTCGGCGCTCGATGGCCGGCGCGACAGCTTTCCGGCTTTCCTGGTTGAAGATGCCAGCCGCGCCATCGACCTCGACGGCAGCCGGGCTGCCATGCTGGCTGATCTCGGTCGTGCCGATGTGGCCGTGGTACAGAGCGGCGCTTTTTCGGGTTGAATAGGGCAGTTCCTCCGGGTGGTGTGCAGCTGTCGATTATCTTGATGAATCCATTGGATTATATTCTTCTGGAGCCGCCCCGAGGTTTGGCGTTACCGTTGTGACAGTTTGGCGTCCTGCCGGAGCCGGGCGCCTGAGTCACCCCAAGGGTTTTGCAATGACCGTGGATATGTCGCTGACCGACCTGGAGCAACACTGGGGGATTCGGTCGCGCGGGAATCTGATCGCCCTGCCGGAAACCGGCGCTTCGATGTTCCGCTGGACGCATGAGAATGAGCCCGGCGACTTCAAATTCCGACCGGTGCGCCACAATCATTATCTGCTGTCGCTGATTCTGCAGCCAATGCAGGCCAAGGCCTGGGCTGGCCGGCAGCAGATCTGGTCCGGTCCGATCGCCAAGCATACGGTTCGCATTGTTCACCCCGACGACGAGAACCGCTGGCTCAGCCCGGGCGGCTTCGATCTGCTGCACATCATGATCCCCCGCACCACCATCGCGCATATGTTCGGGCAGGAGGGCGATGACGGAGCACATACCGTGCGTTTCAACGACCCGCTCTATTCTCCCGATGAAATGATCTGCCAGATCGGCCGGCAAATGCTCAGCATCCTCGATCAGGATGGGCCTTTCGTGAAGGATATCGCCGATGGGCTCTGCCACGCCCTGATCGCCTATATCCTGCGCCGCTATATGATGGGGACCGGCCAGGTGACCGCGGCGGTATCGAGCCGGGCCCAGATGCGCCGCGTGCTCGACATGGTGGCCGCCAATCTGGCGAAAGAGATCACGCTCGAACAGATGGCGGAGGCGGCCGGCATGAGCCCGTTCCATTTCTCGCGTGAATTCAGAAAATCGGTCGGGACGTCACCGCATCGCTATATCGTCGATCGTCGCATCGACCGCGCAAAAAAGCTGCTGAGCGACCAGAATTTGAGCATCCTCGAAGTGTCGCTGGAATGCGGTTTCAAGGACGCGTCGCATTTCTCCCGGGTCTTTCGCTCGGCGGTCGGTATGACGCCGCGAGACTATCGTGTCGCAAACTGATTTCACCCGTATTCAATAAAAAGCAAGAATCGGCCAATCGCCGCAAGGAACGGCGAGAAAAACGCAACGGCCGTCACTAGGCTCCTTTCAAAAGCCCGCTCAAACGGGCGTGCAGGGGTTTTGGCAATGCGTAGCGTAAGATCGGACAATCCAGCGAGGGCGCCCCTGGCACCCGCAACAGATGCCGGACAGGTCTGATATGACCGCGCCGCTGCTGCAGGTCCGCGGATTGAAGCGCAGCTTTTACGGCATCCATGCCGTCAACGGCCTCGATCTGGATGTTTCCGAAGGCACGATCACGGCGCTGATCGGCCCGAACGGTGCCGGCAAGACCACGGCGTTTCAGTGCATCAGCGGTGTTGTGCGCCCCGATTCCGGCAGCGTGATTTTCGCGGGGCAGGAGATTGCCGGCTGCGCCCCGAATGTGATCAGCCAGGCAGGGCTGCTGCGGACGTTCCAGATCGCACGCGGCATCTCGCGTCTGTCGGTGCTTGAGAATCTTCTGCTGTATGCGCAGGAACAGCCGGATGAAGCGATCCTGTCGGCGTTGTTGCGCCGGGGCAGGCAGGCGGAAGAGGCAGCGCTGGAGCGTGCCTGGCAGATCGTGCGTAAACTCAATCTGCTGCGCGTGGCCAACAATCCGGCCGGCGCGCTGTCCGGAGGGCAGAAAAAACTGCTGGAGATCGGCCGCGCCCTGATGGCCGAGCCCCGCATGATCATGTTGGATGAGCCGATGGCCGGCGTGAATCCCACGTTAAGCGGCGAGATTGCCGAACATATCGTCAGGCTGCGCGAAGAGGGCGTCACCTTCCTGATGATCGAGCATCATATGGAAATGGTCTCGAAATTCTGCGACCCGGTCATTGTGATGGCCGAGGGGCGCCGTCTGGCCCAAGGCGCGTTCAAGGATATTGCCGAGAACGAGCAGGTGCAGGATGCCTATATGGGGCGTCGGCGATGGGCATAATGGAAGCCAGAGCAGTTGTCTGCGGTTACGGCGCCGCCGACGAAATCCTCAAGGGTGCCGACCTTGCCGTAGCAAAAGGCGAGATGGTTGCCATTGTCGGCCCGAACGGCGCGGGCAAGTCCACCCTGCTGAAGTCGATTGCCGGCATGCTGCGGCTGAAATCCGGCGCCATCCTGTTCAAGGACCGGGAAATCCAGGATTGCTCCACGCGCGAGCGGGCGCAGATCGGCATCGCCTTCGTGCCGCAGGAAGCCAATATCTTCCCGACCATGACAGTGCGGGAGAATCTCGAAATGGGAGGCTTCATTGCCCCCGGTCTTGTTGTCGAGCGCACGCAGTCGATCTTCGCACGGTTTCCGATACTGGCGGAGAAGAGCAAGCAGCAGGCGCGCACGCTTTCCGGCGGTCAACGGCAGATTCTTGCTATGGCCATGGCGCTGATGGTCGATCCTGAGCTGCTGCTGCTCGACGAACCTTCAGCCGGCCTGTCGCCCAAGGCCGCCGATGCGCTGTTCGACGAGATCGTTGCCATTCATGCCAGTGGCACATCGATCGCCATGGTCGAGCAGAATGCCTACGAGGCCCTGATGATCGCTGATCGCGGCGTTGTCCTGGTGGACGGCCGCAGCGTGCGCACCGGGCCCGCTAGAGAACTTGCCGCCGACCGCGAGGTTCGCCGGCTTTTCCTCGGAGCTTAACCGACCATGAAACAGGGGGAGTACCGCATATGAAACTGACCCGTCGTGCCGTGTTATCTGCCGGTGTTGCGATGCCGTTCATCGGCCGCACCGCCTTCGCACAAAGCAACACCATCGCCATCGGTGCCCTGACGCCGCAAACCGGCGCTGGCGGTTCCTATGGCCCGTCTATGGTCAAGACCATCCGGGCGGTTGTCGACGAGGTCAATGCTGCCGGTGGTGTGCTTGGCCGCAAGATCGAGCTGATTTCGGAGAACGATGAAACCAGTCCCGAGGCCGGCGTGCGCGCCGCCCGCAAGCTGATCGACGTGAACAAGGTGAGCGCCATCCTCGGCACCTGGGCCAGTTCGGTGACCACCGCCGTGGCGCCGCTGTGCTGGGAAAACAAGGTGATGCTGTTCACCGTCTCCGGCGCCGACAGCATCACGCAGCTGCCGCATCAGGGCTTTATCATTCGTACCCAGCCGACCAGCAAGCTGCAGAGCACCCGCATTGCCGAATTCCTGCTCAGCCGCGGTGCCAAACGCACCTTCGTGATGTCGGCCCAGACGCCCTTTGCCGTCAGCGGCTTCAACACGGTCAGCGAGGTGCTGACCGCTGCCAAGACCGAGGTGCTCGGTCATGTCATTTACGACCCGGCCAAGGCGACTTTCCGGTCCGAGCTGGAACAGGCGATCAAGACCAAACCGGATACCATCTTCTTCAACAGCTACACGCCGGACCTGACGACCTTGCTGCGCGAGCTGTATCGGCTGGGTTACGAAGGCCGCAAGCACACCATGGCTTATGCCGCCAATGCCAAACTGCTCGAAGCCCTGCCGGCCGAGGTGACCGAGGGCCTGACCAGCATGGCACCATCCCCCGATGTCGACAGTCCGGTCTACAAGAAGGTCCGCGATATCCTCGGCACCTCCGACCCGGATCCCTATTCCTGCCAGACGTACGACCATATCACCATGGCGCTGCTCGCCATCGCCAGGGCCGGCGAATCCTCCGGCCCGGCGATTCATGGCGCCGTACGCAAGATCAGCCAGGGGACCGGCACCAAGATCAGTTCCGCCGTCGAAGGCCTGAAGCTGATCGCGCAGAAGACCGAGGTGAATTACGAAGGCGCCTCCGGGCCCTGCGACTTTGCCGATACTGGTGACATCATCACCTGCAAGTTCCGCTTCGACGTTGCCGAGGCCGGCAAAAACCGCCTGCTGGGAATTTCGTAACCGATGGAGCTTGTCCAGATTCTGGTGAACGGGTTGATGGCCGGGACGCTGCTGGCGATCCCGGCCATCGGCTTCACCACGATTTTTGCCGTGCTCAGATTTCCGAATTTCGCCGTCGGTGGCCTGATGGCCATCGGCGCCTATACCGGTCTGGTCGCCAACACCATGGGGGGACTGCCGTTGCTGGCAACCCTTCCCATCGCTTTCATGGTGGCCGGCCTGATCGGGGTCGGCTCGGACAAGCTGATGATCAGCGGATTACGCCCGTCCGGGCCGCTGGCCGCGGCCATCGGCACGATCGCGCTTGGCCTGTTGCTGGAGAACGCCCTGCGCTTCGTTTTCGGCAATGAATTCCGCACCTTCAATATTCCGCCGGTGCGCGACTGGCGGTTCGGCGACCTGCGCGTGCCGCCGCATCAGGTCGAAAATGCGACCTATGCGCTGGTCATCATGGCGGTGCTGTTCTGTTTCCTGATGTTTACCCGTTCGGGCAAGATGATGCGCGCCGTCGCCGACAATCCGGCTCTTGCAGGCCTGAAGGGCATCAACGCGGTCCGCACCACCGATATGGCGACGTTCCTAGGCATGGGACTTGCCGGCATCGGCGGCGTGCTGATCGGGCTGGATGTCGCCATAGATCCGCTGATCGGCACCCGCACGATGCTGGCCGTCTTTGCCGCGGCTGTGGTTGGCGGCCTGGGCAGTATCCCCGGCGCCGTGCTGGGCGCTTTCATCATCGGCTTGGGCGAGGAACTGGCGCTGCTCGCCGTGGCGCCGACCTATCGCACTGCCGTCGGCTTCCTGGCCATCCTGCTGATCCTGTCGTTCCGCCCGCGCGGCCTGCTCGGGGAGCGCCGTTACTGATGGAAAACTATCTGATTGCCATGACGGTGTTCGCCGGGATTTACGCCATCATGGCGCTTGGTATGAATCTGATCTGGGGCCTTGGCGGTATGGTCAATCTCGGCCTGGCCGGCTTTTATGCGGTCGGAGCCTATACCAGCGCCCTCGTCACGACCAAACTAGGATTGCCGATCTATCTCGCCGTTCCGCTAGCCGTGCTGGTCAGTGCACTGGTCGGCGTCATTGTCGCTGTGATCACCGCCCGTCTGCAGGGCGATTATCTCGCCATCGTAACGCTTGGCCTGGCCGAACTCGTGCGGCTGACCGCCAGCAACGAGATCTGGCTGACCAATGGCACCGACGGTATCAGCGGCGTGCCCGGCCCCTGGCGCGGCGTGCTGTCGCCCACCGCCTTCAACAGCCTCTACCTGGGTATCGTACTCTGCATCATTGCAGTTCTTTTCCTGGTGCTGTCCAGGCTGGCGGCCAGTCCTTTCGGGCGCGTGCTGCGTGCCATCCGGGAAGACGAGATGATTGCCGCCGTTGCCGGAAAGAACGTGCTGTCGTTCAAGATACGCACCTTTGCCGTTGGCTGCGGTCTGGTCGGCCTGGCTGGCGCACTGTTTGCACATTACAGCTCCTATGTCGCGCCCGATGTCTTCCAGTCGATCGTCACCATCCATGTGATCCTGGCAGTCGCTGTCGGTGGCGTCGGCAACATGCGCGGCGCCCTGCTAGGTGCTGTGATTGTGATCGCTCTCGGTGAGGCCACGCGCTTCCTCGCCGGCAGCCTTGATTTCATTGCCCCGAGCCAGGCGGCGGCCGTACGCGAAAGCCTGATCGCCCTGTTCCTGATCGTGGTTCTGAATGTCCGCAAGCAGGGACTGTTACCCGAAAAAACACCAGTCTATTCGGAGGAGAAACGATGAGTTTGCGTACAGTATTGTCCGCCTTCGATGCGGCCGATCAGCCGGCCGCGCTGTATGCCGCGATCAGCGATGCCCTGGCGGCAGCGCCCGGCTTCAGGCTGTTCACCATCCTGATCTGCCAGTATGAAAAGCAGGTCACCCAGCGGATTTTTACCAGCAACCCGCAGGCCTATCCGGTCGGCGGCACCAAGCCGATGGCCTCCAGCCCGTGGTCCGACCGCATCATCGAGCGCGGCGAAATCTATATCGGGCGCACGCGCGAGGACATCAAAACTGCCTTCTTCGACTATGAGTTGATCTGGTCACTTGGCTGCGAAAGCGTCATTAACGTCCCCATCCGCTGGCGCGGCAGGACACTGGGGACGTTCAACCTGCTGCATCAGGCCAATTATTATGCCGAGGCCCATGAGGAGAGTGTCCGTCTCATGGCCGAGCTCTCGATTCCGGCCGTCAATCTCAGCATCGAAAGGATTTCGTAATGACGTTCCTGTCCCATGCCGTTCGTGATTCCCGTCTCGATGCGATGCGCAAGCTGATGGATCGTCTGCGCTTTGATGCTTTGATTTTCACGGCTGCCGATTTCTTCCAGTATGCGACGAATTTCCATGTCGATGTTCAGCCATGGGAGCGCCCCATCATGGTAGTGGTGCCGCGTGAAGGTAAACCGCGTGCCATCATGAACGAACTGTCGACCCATCATATGATGATGGCGCAGGAGCGTGGCCATGTCTGGCTCGACGAGATCGATTTCTATGCCGAGCATCCCAAGGTGGCCGATCGCCAGTATCTGCTGCCGCAATTGCCGGAAATTGCAGTCGAGCTTTTGAAGCGCACGGGCCTGTCGGCTTCCCGCATCGGGGTGGATGGCACGCCGGGCTTCCTGGCTCGCGCGGCAGCCGCCTTGCCCGATATGAAGCTGGTACCCTGTCTGGGCGACATGCGCTCGCTGCGCTGGGTCAAGCATGCCGAGGAAATCGAAGTCATGCGTCAGGCCAGCGCGCTGTCTGACTGGGTACAGGAACGTTATCGGGAAAATATTCGCCCGGGGCGGCTGGTGCAGGAACTTGACTACCAGATGGCCAGCCTGATGGTCTCGGAAGGCGCCAAGCGCTTCCCGGGGGCAAATCTGGAAGTGCTGCGTTGCTGGACGTTGAGCGGACCGGCCTCGGCTTCGCCGCATGGCGACGGCGCCTCCTGCGGGGCCAAAATCAGCAAAGGGGATGTGCTGGTCAACATCGTGATTCCGCGCCTGAATGGTATCGTGATCGAGAATGAGCGCACCTGGTTTGCCGGCGCGCCCTCGGCGGACCAGCGCAAATTCTACGAGGTGGCCCGCGCCGCCAACGAGGCGGCGACCGGTGCAGCGATCACCGGAAAGGCAGTCTCAAGCATCGATGCGGCTGCCCAGTATGTGATCGAGAAAGCCGGCTGCAGTCAGTATATCCGGCACCGCACCGGTCACGGCATGGGCATCCTGGGGCATGAATATCCCGATGACATGGCATTCAATCATCGTGCCTTGCTCAAGGACGAGGTCTACTCGGCCGAGCCGGGCATTTATGTTTATGGCCTGGGCGGGTTCAGACTCGACGATACGGTGGTGGTCGGCGCGCAGCCCGAGATCCTGACCAAATCGCCGCGCAATATTGAAAACCAGATCATCAACTGAGAGATATGCTGACTGTCCGGACCGGATATGGCGTGATGGCGATGGAGCTGCCCCGATGATGGCGGTTGCGCGTCGCACGCTGTTTCGCGGCTGGGTGCTGCTGGCCTATATGGTCATCTTCGCGCCGGTAGTGATGATCGTGACGATCAGTTTCTTCCAGCAGGAAATCGTCAGCTTCCCACCCGATGGACTGACCCTGCGCTGGTATTGGAATGCCTGGCAGCGGCCGGAATTCGCCCGCGGTTTTGTCTCCAGCCTGCAGATTGCCGCACTGGCGACGCTGATCGGCGTGCCGATCGGCACGGCTGCGGCGTTGGCACTGGTGCGTTCGCCACTGCCGGGCCGCGGCGCATTCAACAGCCTGCTGCTGGGGCCGCTGGCGGTGCCGGGTGTCGTCTGCGGCGCCGCGCTGTATATGTTTTATGTCCGCGCCGAGAATTTCCTGGATCAGGATATCACGGCCACGCTGGGCGGCCTGATCGCGGCGCATACGTTATTGACGATCCCCTGGACCGTGCGCCTGGTTGCGGCGAGCCTCCAGGGACTGGATCGCGCGGCGGAAGAGGCGGCGGCCAATCTGGGGGCGCGGCCGTTCACCGTGTTCCGGCGCATCACGCTGCCGATGATGCGGCCCGGGATTGTTGCGGCGTCGATGTTCTCCTTCATCCAGAGTTTCGAGAATCTTGATCTGACCATGCTGCTGGTCGGGCCCGGTCGCAGCACGTTGCCAGTCGCGATGCTGAGTTATCTCGAATTCCGCATCGATCCCACGCTCGCGGCGGTGGCGACGGTGCAGATTCTGCTGGTCGGTATCCTGATGGCGGTGACCGACCGCTTTGTAAAATTGTCACGGGTAATCTGATGGCGCAGTTGAAGCTCAGCAATCTGGCGAAGCATTTTGGCGCCGCGGTGGCCGTCGAGCATGTCGATCTCGAGGTACGGGATGGCGAGCTGGTCGCGCTGCTCGGTCCGTCCGGCTGCGGCAAGACCACGACACTGCGCATGGTTGCCGGTTTCGTGGAGCCGACTGCCGGACAGATTTTGATCGGTGGCAAGGATGTCACCCATGCGCCGCCTTATGCCCGCGATACCGGCATGGTTTTCCAGTCCTATGCGCTATTCCCGCATATGTCTGTCGCTCAGAATGTCGCTTTCGGCCTGGAGATGCGCCGGATGGGGCGGGCTGAACGCGAGCAGGGGGTTCTGGAAGCCCTGAAACTGGTCAAACTGGATCATCTGGCCGAGCGGCTGCCGCGTGAGCTGTCCGGCGGTCAGCAGCAGCGCGTGGCGCTGGCACGGGCTCTGGCTGTCAATCCTTCGGTCTTTCTGCTGGACGAGCCGCTGTCGAACCTGGATGCCAAACTGCGCTCTGAGGTTCGACTGCAGATCAGGTCGCTGCAGCAGCGCCTTGGGTTGACGACGCTGATCGTGACGCATGACCAGGAGGAAGCTCTGACCATGGCGGATCGCCTGGTGGTGATGGATCGCGGCAAAGTGCTGCAGGTCGGCACCGCCGAAGAACTTTATGAACGGCCGGCCAATGCTTT
The DNA here is from genome assembly GCF_025869515.1 of Ferrovibrio sp. Lineage (GTDB taxonomy): Bacteria > Pseudomonadota > Alphaproteobacteria > Ferrovibrionales > Ferrovibrionaceae > Ferrovibrio. The sequence continues at coordinate 134,886 of NZ_JAOZVR010000091.1, read as the reverse complement.
CGTGGCGGGTTTTGTCGGGCGCTGCAACCTGATCTCCGGCTTTGTCGATCCGGGTGGAGTGTTTCGCACCGACTGGGGCGGGGAATTCGCGGTACCGCAGGAAAGTGCGCCAGGTAAGGCGATCTTCGCGCTGCGCCCTGAACGCGTCGCGCTGCGACCCGGCACAGGGCATGGAATCCCGGGCCGGATTTCCGCCATCACCTACCTTGGATCGCTGTCGGAATACCATGTCGATGTTTCCGGCAACAGCTTCCTCGTTTCCATGCCGCCACCGCCAAACGACAGTCCGCTGCGATGCCTGAAGATCGGCGATCAGGTCAGCCTGACCTGGGATGTCGCCGCCGTACGACTGCTGCCTTTCGAACCAAGTTCCAACCAGGGAGAAGAGCCATGACGATTACCCGTCGCACCATGCTGACCACCGGCGCCGCCGCGATGGCGGCCTATACAGCCGGGCTGCCCGGTGTTCGCGCCCAGTCCAGTCAGGTCGTTGTCGGTACCTGGGGTGGCGACTACGGCCAGCTGCTCGGCGATCTGATCGACAAGCCGATCATGAAGACCAAGGGCGGTATCGAGGTCCTGCAGGACATTGCCAATGCCGATCCGCGTAAGACCAAGCTGCTGGCCGAGAAGCAGAGCCGCCGTGGCACAATGGATGTCGCCTGTCTGTCGGACAGCGACATGTATCTGACGGCACAGCAGGACCTGTTCGAGCCGGTCACCGCCGACAAAGTCAGCCGCATGAACGCGGTCTTCCCGAACCTGCAGAAGGCATATGCCATCCCGCATATCTATTCGGCGCAGGTGGTGCTCTATAACCCGAACAAGGTAAATCCGGCGCCGAAAGGGTTTGCCGATCTCTGGGATCCGAAATGGCGGGGCCGGGTTGGCTTCTCCGACATTCTCTACAGTGCAAATACCGTGGCGGCGGCCCTGGCGGGCGGCGGCAGTCTGAGCAATTACGGGCCGTCGCAGAAGAAGCTCATGGAACTGCGCTCGCTGGATGCCAAAATCTATCCCTCCAACGAGGCTCTGGCGGCGGCGCTGAAATCGGAAGAGGTCTGGATCACGGTGATGTGGCTTGCGCGCGGCTTCATGTGGAAGAAAGCCGGCATCCCGCTGGAGCATGTGGTGCCTTCGGAAGGTGCGCCGGCGATCGTCTTCGAAGCATCGATCCCGAAGAATTCCCGGAACAAGGACAACGCCTTCAAATACCTGAATGCGATGCTCGAACCGCAGGCACAGATCGCCTTCGCCGACAAGATGGGTTATGTGCCGACCGTCAAGGATGCCGCCCTGCCGCCGGACCTGGCCAAGCAGATCAACCTGAATGAGGCGGAACGCGCTCGCCTGCTGCAGCCGGATTACGATTATGCGGTCAAAAATAATGCCGCGATTCTCGATTTCTGGAACAAGCAGTTCAAGGCGTAAATCATGGCGGTGCTCATCGTTCCGGCCAGCCTTCTTGTGCTTGGGTTGCTGGTTGCGCCTATGCTGCTGATGCTGCGCATATCGCTCAACCAGTTCAGTCCGACGCAGATGATGATCGAGGCGATGAGCGCCGACAATTATATCCGGGCCGTCACCGACCCGTATTATCAGCAGGTTCTGGGGACGACACTCGGCATCGCCCTGCTTTGTACATTGCTGACGCTGATCCTCGGTTTCCCTGCCGCCTATTGGTTGGCACGCATCGAAAGCCGCTGGAAAAGCCTGATCACCATCCTGACCCTGTTTCCGCTGCTGGTGGGTAATGTGGTGCGTTCAGCCGGCTGGATGGCGTTGCTGGGGAACGACGGCCTGATCAACGCCACGCTACTGTGGCTCGGCATCATCAGTGCGCCGCTGAAGCTGATGTATACGCCACAGGCGGTTGTCATCGGCATCATTGCCGTGGTCCTGCCATACATGATCCTGACGCTTGCCTCAGTGATCGAGAGTATTCCCCGGAGCGTGGAGGAGGCGGCGGCGAACTTAGGTGCCCGGCCGGGTACGGTCTTCCGCCGTGTTGTGCTGCCGCTGGCGCTGCCTGGCGTGGCGGCCGGTTCCATTCTGGTTTTCGTGCTGTGCATGAACACCTATGCCACGGCGATCCTGCTCGGCGGCCCGCAGTTCAAGATGATGGCGCCGGCTGTCTATGACCAGTTCATCCGGGCCAACAACTGGCCGTTCGGGGCGACGCTGGCTTTCATTCTGCTGGCCATAACCATGATCTTCACCATCGTCGGCAGCATCGGTATTGCCCGGCGCTACAAGCGGTAATTTTCAGTACGATCGCATGAAGGAAGACGACATGACCTCCATTCTGTTCTCAGACGCCGCCCTGTTCGACGGCGAAACGCCGCAGCTGAAACCCGGCATGCATGTCCTGGTCGAAGGCGACCGTATCAAGGAAGTCTCCGACAAGCCGATCACCAAGCCGGCCGGAGCCCAGGAGATCAAGCTGAACGGCAAGGCCCTGCTGCCAGGCCTGATCGATGCCCATTTTCATGCCGTTCTGGTCGAGGCCAACCTGGGGAAGCTTGGGGGAATGCCGAAAAGCCTGCTGGGGCAGCATGCGCGCGCCATGCTGGAGGCTGCCATGCAGCGCGGCTTCACCACGGTGCGGGATGCCGGCGGCGCAGATTATGGCCTGGCAATGGCGACCGAAGTCGGGCTCATTGCCGGTCCGCGGCTGTTTTTCGCCGGCCGTGTGTTGAGCCCAACCGGTGGCCACGGCGACAGCCGCGGCCTTGAAGAAGCCTCCTGCGCCTGCTGCAGCAATGCCGGCGCTTTCAGCCATATTGCCGACGGCGTTGACGAGGTGCGCAAGGCGGCACGCGAAGAACTACGCCGGGGTGCTACCCAGATCAAGATCATGGCTTCCGGCGGTGTCGCCTCACCGTCTGATCCGATTTATGTGCTGCAGTATTCAGAGGAGGAAATCCGCACCGCAGTGTGGGAGGCCCAGTCCTGGCGGCGCTATGTAATGGCGCATGCTTACACGCCGGAAGCCATCCGCAGGGCAGCGGATTTCGGGGTGCGTACCATCGAACATGCCAATCTGATCGACGAGCCGACCGCGCAATTCTGTACCGAGCGCGGTACCTACGTCGTGCCGACTCTGGTCACGTACGATGCGTTGGACAAATACGGCCGCGCCCAGGGTTTGCCGGAAGTCTCGATCCAGAAACTGAAGGTCGTACGGGAGGCCGGACTGAAGTCGCTTGAAATCCTCAAGCGGGCGAAGACCAGGGTCGGTTTCGGCACCGACCTGATCGGCGGCATGCATCCGCATCAGAGCGGCGAGTTTGTCATCCGTGCCAATGTCCTGTCGCCATTCGAGATCCTGCGCAGCGCGACGGTCATGAATGCGGAAATCCTTCAGATGCAGGACGAACTCGGTTGCATCAAGGTTGGCGCTCTGGCGGATATGATTGTCGTGAATGGTGATCCGCTGAAGGATATTGCGCTGCTGGATGGCCAGGGTGAAAATATCCCGGTCATCGTGAAGGGTGGCAAGTTTTACAAGAGTGTAGCCTAGGATTCCCGGCGCCGTCGTAGCCAATCTGGCGGGCACTCGCTGTCTGCAAGCCCTGCCGCGGCTCGATGATTGTCGGCGGCAGGGCGAACAGCCGTTAGATTCAGGCGCCGGTTTGCAGCAGGCGGGCCTCGGATCGCGACCGGCCGATGATCTGGATACCAAAAGGCAAGCCATCGTGGGAGAAGCCAACCGGGACAGCCGGCGCCGGGCAGGCGAGCAATGGTGTGATCGTCGTAATAGCGATCCAGTCGATATAGGTGTCCTGCCGCACGCCGGCGATCTCCTGCGGCAGCGCTATCCCGATCTGCCGGTGGTAATCGATCATAGTGCCAAGCCGAAGTTGCGGGCTTGGCGCAACGATGCCGATGCGCTGGCCGTCTGGGTCAGGCATTTGCGCAACCTGGCGCGGTATCCGCAGGTCTGGTGCAAACTGTCGGGCCTGCTCACCGAGGCGGGTCCGCACTGGCAGGCGGCTGGATATCTGCTGCCGGCCATGCGCATCCTGCTGGAACTTTTCGGCCCGTCGCGCCTGCTCTGCGGCAGCGACTGGCCGGTGATGACCCTGGCTGGTCGTTATGACCAGCGGATTGCGCTCAGCGATCGGGTTCTTGCCAACCTTACGATGGACAAAAAAAGATCAGGTCTTTGGCCAGAATGCACTTAGGTTCTATCGGATCGAGACGATCAAAACGACCGCCGGATGACTGCTGTCCCCAGAGGGCGGGGTCCCGGGCCCGGAAGTAATTGTTGGGATAATTCTGGTGTGGATGGGGTAACGCACCCTCTGGCTTCCGCAATCTCCTTCTGCTATGCCCGTTCTCATCATGTCGCCGGCGCGAGCCCGTGCCCAGTTGCAGCGCTATCGGAAGGCTTTCCCATGCTCGATACTGTCCTCAGTGTTGTGAATCGCGTCCTGTCGCCGCTCGGGGCCAAGCTGGAAAGTACCCGTCCGAAGCCGGCCGTGACCAATGCGGTCGCCACCCGCTTCCTGCTGCTGGCAGACATGTTTCGCGAGATCAAGGGAGTAGAAGGTTGCGTGGTTGAGTGCGGGGTGGCGTATGGCCGGGGCCTTTCCTACCTCAGCTTCCTCACCCAGAACGAAGGCAGTGACCGGATCATCTACGGGTTCGATACATTCGCCGGTTATCCCAGCGTTTCGGACCGCGACCAGCCAAAGGACGCCAAGTTCATTCCGCCGCAGGTCGGCGGTCTGCGGGTTCCGATGTCGGAAACGCTTCGGTTTATCCGCGCGTCAGGTATCTCCCAGGAATTCATCGACAAGCAGGTCAGACTTGTTGAGGGTGATGTAACGAAAACCTCGAAACAATACGACGGCCCGCCGATCGCGCTGCTCATTACCGAGATGGATCTTTATTCCGGCAACAAGGCAGCGCTGGAAAATTTCCTGCCGCATATGGCAAAGGGTGGCATTATCCTGCCGCTGAATTACGGTCATGCCGCCAACAAATTTCCGGGCGGACATGAGGCTGTGGGTGAAGTCTTCGGCGATAAGGCGAAGGATTTCCGCCTGCATTCCTGGACCGGCAAGCGGTATTACGTCCATAGCTAGGCCCAGGCTTAGCCAAGCCCGGGTACAAGGTCGTTTACGCCAAGTTCAGGTCAGCGCGCTCTTCACAATAGCTGCAATCTCGTCCTGCTGGTCGTCAGACAGGTATGGATGCATGGGCAGGCTGACGACTTCGCGTGACAGACGCTCCGATACGGGCAGTCCGTCCGGGCTGGCGGGATACTGGCGGTAACCGGCCTGTTTGTGCAGCGGGATCGGGTAGTAGATATTGACCGGAATATCCCGTGCCCGGCAGGCGGCGATGATGCGGTCTCTCGCCGCTGATCGCACCGTGTATTGCGCCCAGGCGGACCGCAGGCCTTGTGGAATTTTCGGAACTACAAGCGCAGGCGCCAGCAGCTTCAGCAATGTATCGTAACGGGCGGCGACCCGTTCGCGGGTCATCAATTCGTCCCGGAAAATGCGCAGCTTCTCCAGCAGGATTGCGGCCTGCAGCGTGTCGAGGCGACTGTTGAGGCCAATGCGCACATTGTCGTACTTATCTTCACCTTTGCCGTGAAAACGCAGCGATCGCAACAGGTCGGCGCGGGCAGCATCGGCAGTGAAGATGGCGCCGCCATCCCCGTAGCATCCGAGCGGCTTGGCTGGAAAGAAGCTGGTGGTGGTGTAATCCGCCAGGTCGCCGACCATGCGGTTGTGATACTGCCCACCAAAGCTTTGCGCGGCATCGGCGACCAGCAGCATTGCATGCTGCTGTGCAATGGCATGCAGACGATTGTAATCGGCGGGCAAACCGAACAGGTCGACGGCCAGGATTGCCCTGGGTCGCAGGCCACGTTGACGGGCATCGGTGATCGCGACCTCCAATGCATCGGGGTCTATGGCGAAATCATCAAGGCCGACGTCAACGAAATAGGGCGTGGCACCACGCAGAACCGTGGCCTCAGCCGTGGCGACAAATGTAAAGGACGGCATAAAGACAGCATCGCCCTCGCCGATCTGCTCGGCCATCATGACCAGTGTGATGGCGTCGGTGCCATTTGCGCAGGTTATGGTCTCTGCAGCGCCACAGAAAGCGGACAGTTGTCGCTCCAGTTCGACCACTTCCGGTCCCATGATGAAGATGCCGTGGTCGAGGACGCGGGTCAGGGCCTCGTCGATACGACTGCCAAGACGCTGTCTCTGGGCTTGCAGATCGACAAATGCAACGGGCGCAACGGTCATGAAATTTCTTCTAACCTGTCAGGAGATACTTGGCGATACCGCCGGCCTTCGATGGGGCATGTCAGGTCGGGGCCGAGCTTGACACCAGCATGTGACATCCAGCCTATCCGACGTGCGGGCACGCCGGCCATCATGGCAAAATCGGGTACATCCGACGTGATAACGGCGCCGGCGGCGATGAAGCAGTAGGCCCCCAAGGTATTGCCGCAGACAATTGTCGCATTGGCGCCGATCGAGGCGCCGCGTTTGACCAGGGTATGGCGGAACTCGTTCTTGCGCTCGATATGGGCACGCGGATTGTTGACGTTCGTGAACACACAGGATGGCCCACAAAAAACGCCATCTTCCAGAGTCACGCCTTTGTAGAGCGAAACGTTGTTCTGGATCTTGCAGTTGTCGCCGACCTGCACGTCGGGGCCGATCATCACATTCTGGCCTATCACGACGTTTCGGCCGATCTGGACCCGGCTGAGGATATGGCTGAAATGCCATATACTGCTGTCTGTGCCAATCGTAACGCCGGAATCTATCCATGCTGTCGGATGCACCGTGGCGCCGGTGACGCTGGCCCGCATGTTGCCGGATGCAACGGGATGATGTGCTCTGGTTTCGCTCCGGATCGCTTCCAGTGTGTAGGCGATATCCAGGCCCGGGTCGGGCACGCCTTTTCTGAACGCGGTGAGTGCTGCAACATAACGGTTCTGTGGCGGGGTCGGCGTCGTGCTAGTCCTGCCGGCGGCTGATTCGAACGTCACCATCTCATTGTCCCAGGTGATGCGGCCGCCATCCCCGACCATGGTTATGCATTCACGGCGTCGGGGGTGTTGCGCGGAGACGAGAAGCTGGGCGGTGCAGGCGGGATAGCGCAGGTTCACGCTTAGGATATCGGTTGATGGTGTGGCATCGACGGTCAAGTTTGGGCAGGGTGCAGCGATCAGGGCCGCCAGAATGGCCAGGCCTTCGCCGACCTCATCCCAGACATTCAGGTCCTTGCCGTATCTTTCGATCCGCAAGCTGCGGAGGGTCCCGAAGCCATCAGCGAGAAACGGGGCCAGGGTTGAAGACGCATTGACGCCGCTGGCCGGCAGGCATGTCAGCCGCCGGTCGGATTGCCGCCCGAGCGCATCCAAGGCCACGGCTTCGACCAAGCTGTCGGCGGCGATCCCAAGGCAAATCACAGATTTACCGGATTGTAGTGCCTGTCTGATCAGGGCGGGGCGTTCCGGCAGCGGTGCTGCAATCACGGCGAGGGTCGCCGCATCCCAAGTCGCTGCAGCCCCCTCCTCTATTGCCAGGGCCGGGGCGGTCCAGTGATCGCCGGGAACAACGGCCCAATTTTTATCTAATCTTGTCGAGTGCAGCATGTTTCGATGATTGATGCGTCATATTAAGATTGGGTATGTCTTGGCAATTAAAAACAGGGGTAGCCCGCCGGCCCAAGTCCTGGACACCCGAAGTCCGGCCAGTACTGCCAATCAAACGGCATCTCCCTGAACGGATAAGGGCAATTGCAGTCCAATTTAACGGTATATTCGGATGGCGGCAAATGCAGGGATTCGCCCGGATGTGGGAAAATGCGAGTGAATGGCCCGGTGCTTGCAATCCGATAAGATTATATGGTTCTGATCACTCAGATAGCTGAGAAATGAAGACAATGAAAAAATTCGCGTTGATCGGGGCTGCCGGCTACATTGCGCCGCGCCATATGAAGGCCATCAAGGAAACCGGCAACGACCTTGCTGCGGCTTTCGATCCCAACGACAGTGTTGGCATTCTGGACAGTTATTTTCCCGAAGCGGATTTCTTTACCGAATTCGAGCGATTCGATCGTCACATCGACAAGATGCGGCGCCGTGCAAATGGCGTGGACTATATCTCGATCTGCTCACCCAACTATCTTCACGATGCTCATATCCGTTTCGCCCTGCGCAATCGGGCGAACGCAATCTGCGAAAAGCCGCTGGTTCTCAATCCATGGAACATCGACGGTTTGTCAGAGATCGAGCAGGAGACCGGAGCGAAGATTTATAATGTCCTACAACTGCGCCTGCATCCGGTGATCCGGCAGCTGCGTGAACGGATCGCCAAGGCCCCGGCTGCGAAACGGTTCGACGTGGACCTGACCTATATTACATCGCGCGGCCACTGGTACGGCAGTAGCTGGAAGGGCAACATCCAGAAGTCCGGTGGGATCGCGACCAATATCGGCGTGCATTTCTTCGACATGCTGCAGTGGGTTTTCGGCGAATGCCAAGAAAACACCGTTCATGTTCATCGTGATGACTGCGCCGCCGGGTATCTCACCTACCGTCAGGCCCGTGTGCGCTGGTTCCTGTCCATCGATGCGCGCCACCTACCGCCCGATATCGCAGCCGGTAAACGGACACACCGCTCCATCCAGATCGATGGCGAGGAGCTTGAATTCTCGGAGGGGTTTGCGGACCTACATACCGCAAGTTATGCCGAAATCCTCAAGGGCAATGGCTTCGGCCTCCAGGAAGCGCGGCCGAGCATAGAAGCTGTCTATGCCATTCGTCAGGCAGTACCGGTCGGCCTGGTGGGCGAATATCATCCACTCTGCCGTTCGATTTCATAAGACGGCTGAGCCGCTCAGATCGTATGGGCCGGCTTTTTCGATCTTCACCTTGATCATGTCCCCGACCTGCACGCCGGGAGCCTGCCTGATCTTCACGATACCGTCGATCTCCGGTGCATCGGCATAGCTGCGGCCAGTCGCGGTCGTGCGTTTGGCCTCGTCGACGATGACGTCCAGAGTGCGGCCGACGAAGCGTTTCAGACACTGCGCACTGATCTTTTGCTGGGTCATCATGAAGCGTTCCCAGCGGTCTTGCTTGACCTCAGCCGGAACATGTCCGGGCAGGGCATTGGCGGAAGCGCCTTCCACATCTTCATATTTGAAGCAGCCGACGCGATCGAGCTGAGCCTCTTCCATCCATTGCAGCAGGAATTCGAAGTCGGCTTCGGTTTCGCCCGGGAAGCCCACGATGAAGGTCGAGCGGATTGCCAGGTCAGGACAGATCTCACGCCAGCTCCGGATGCGCGCCAGGAGTTTCTCCTGATTGCCCGGCCGTCGCATGCTTTTCAGGATTCTGGGTTTGGCATGCTGGAACGGAATATCGAGATAGGGCAGTAGCTTGCCCTCGGCCATCAACGGGATGATCTCGTCGACATGGGGATAGGGATAGACGTAGTGCAGGCGAATCCAGGCGCCGAGGCTGCCCATGGCGTCGCATAGTTCTGTCAGGCGCGCTTTGACCTTCCGATCGCGCCACTGGCTTTCGGCATGGCGAATGTCGGTGCCGTAAGCCGAGGTATCCTGCGAGATGACCAGCAGTTCCTTGACACCAGCCTTGACCAGACGTTCTGCCTCGTACAGCACATCGTTCGACTGTCGGCTTTGCAGCTTTCCGCGCATCGAGGGGATGATGCAGAAGCTGCAGCTATGGTTGCAGCCTTCTGAAATTTTCAGATACGCATAATGGCGTGGCGTCAGCTTTATGCCTTGCGGCGGGACCAGATCGACATAGGGATTGTGCTCCGGCGGAACCGCCTCATGCACAGCCTTGATGACGGCTTCGTATTGTTGGGGCCCGGTAACCGCGAGAACGTCGGGGAACATGCCGCGGATCTTTTCCGCTTCGACACCCATGCAGCCGGTGACAATGACGCGGCCGTTCTCGCGCATCGCCTCGCCAATTGCCTCCAGCGATTCTTGCTTGGCGCTGTCGAGGAAACCGCAGGTGTTTACAAGCACCACTTCGGCGGCATCGTAGGAGCCGGAAATGGCATAGCCCTCCGAACGCAGCTTGGTGATGATGCGCTCGGAATCGACCAAGGCCTTGGGGCAGCCAAGGCTGACGATGCCGACCTTGGGGGCTGGGTTGGCAGGAGGGGGCATGGTTTTGGTCATGGCGGCGGCTTATACGCCCGAAACAGGGCGATGACCAGTCTGGCGCCGACGATTCAGGCGGCTTCGACCTGGCGCAAAGGCATCTGCGTGCGCACAAGGCGACCCATTAGGGATATCAATAGGATAGCTCGGTTGTTGTCGATGGTTTCTTCGAACAGGGCCTGGGTATCCGCCATCGGCCCCTCGACAATGCGCAGAGCCTGACCGCGCCGGAATGCGGGAGTGCTGAGACTGATGAAGCCGGTTTCATCTTCGCGCGCCCGGATTTCATCGATGACCGGATCAGGCACCGGCATCGGCTTGTCGCCGCTCATCACTAGGCCGATGACACCAATCGTCCCATTTACCGATCGCCAGCGCTGCTGCTGCATGTCGATGCCGGCGAATAGATAGCGCGGGAACAAGGGTGTCGCGACGACCTCGACGCGACCGGCATGGCGCCGCATCTTGCGGTATTGCGGCAGGTAGACGGAGAAACCCTGGTTGCGCAGGTGCTGCGCAGCGGCGGTTTCCCTGCCCGTCTGGGTGTAAACGGCGTACCAGGCGTTTGTCATGCCGCCCTTTCTTTGCGCCGAGGCGCATCTGCACTGATATGCAGCAGGGATGGTGCATGCAGGCGATCGGCCGACAAGTCTGCCGCTAGCCGGTCATAGGTGGCCTGCGGCGCTGTATTGTCAGCAATGATGATCGCTTCCGCCCCCAGTTTCAGGGCGTCAGCAAGGTCGCTGACGACAGCGCGATTGTGGAAAAGGCCTTCATTGCGGCCCGGAGCAATAACGGCGCAGATCGTCATGCCGGCTGCAGAAGCTGACAGGAGGGCTATCTCGGCCAGTTCGCCGCTGCCGGCAATGGCGACCTTGGTAACCCCCCGGCTCACCAGGGCGGAAAAAATATCTTCATACTGAATCCGCGCACGGCGGAAGAAATTCAGCGATGTTTCAAGATACTCCGCCACAAGACGGCTTTTTTCGGCAAAGCCGCTCGGCGTCAGATAATAGGCGTAGCGTCTGGCGGGGGCATTCTGGATTTTGATCAGGCCCTTGCTGACGCAGCGCCGCAGCAGGGCATTGGCCAGCCCGAGAGCGATATCCAGGCGCACGGCCAAGCTGCGCTGGGTATGTTGCTCATCGGCATTGCCGATAACGTGCAACAGCGCCGCCAAGGTCGCGGAATCCGGCTTTCCGTCCGATGCGCCATTTTCGTTCATGGCATGAACATAAGCGAGTGGTCTGGCTTGGTCAATCGGAAATGGCCCAATCTAGGACTTAAAACCCAGTATGGGCCAGAGGTATCTTCGTCTCCGGGCAGTGAATCTGGCAGGATTTAAACGATACCGCGCTGGGACAGCATGGCGAGTACAGCCTCCCCGCAGGCCTCAAGTGTCTGATCGGCCGAGTTCAGGTGAAGATCGGCATCGACCGGGGGCTCGTATGGGCTGTCGATACCAGTGAAATTCGGTAATTCGCCAGCATAGGCCTTCTTGTACAGGCCTTTCGGATCACGCGTGCGGCATACCTCCAGCGGGGCATCCACAAAGACCTCAAGGAATTCACCCGGAGGAACGATTTCCCGCGCCATCTGGCGTTCGCTGCGGAAGGGCGAAATCAGGCTGACGAGAACGATCAATCCTGCCTCGGTCATCAGCTTGGCAACCTCGGCGACACGCCGGATATTCTCCACTCTGTCTTCAGCGGTGAAGCCCAGATTCTTGGTCAGACCATGCCGGATATTGTCGCCATCCAGCAGAACGGTGTGCCGCCCGAGCTCGAAGAGATTGCGCTCGACGAGATTGGCAATCGTGGACTTCCCGGCGCCCGACAGACCGGTAAACCAGACAATGCAGGGCTTTTGCTGTTTTAGGCCGGCGCGGTCGGCCTTGCCGACCTTGAGCGCCTGCCAATGGATATTCGATGCCCGCCGCAGAGCAAAAGAGATCATCCCGCAACCGACTGTCGCATTGGTGATGCGGTCGATCAGGATGAAGCCGCCCATATCGCGGTTCTTACGATAGGGATCGAAGGGGATCGGCCGATCGAGGGCCAGGTTGCAAACACCGACTTCGTTCAAGTCTATATGGCGCGCCGCCGTATGCTCAAGCGTATTCACATTGACCGTATATTTGATCTCCGTGATCTGAGCGCCGACCATGATGCTGCCGATACGGAGCAGGTAGGGGCGCCCCGGAAGCATGGCATCGGCAGACATCCAGAGGATATGGACCGAGAACTGATCGCTAGATTCCGGCGGTATCTTCGAGTCGGCCAACACATCGCCGCGGCTGACGTCGACCTCATCGGCAAGCGTAATCGTGACCGCCTGATTGGCGACGGCCTGCTGCAGGTCGCCGCCAGATGTGACGATACGCTCGATTTTCGAGGTTCGACCGCTAGGGGCGATAACGATGCTGTCGCCAGGAGAAACCATGCCGCTGGCGATCGTACCGGAATAACCGCGGAAATCCTGATCGGGCCGGTTGATCCATTGCACGGGCATACGAAATGGTGCCGACGTCACGTCCCCGCCGACTTCCACCTCTTCGAGGTGATCGATCAGCGTGGCTCCATCGTACCAGGGCATGGCGCTGCTGCGGCGGGTGATGTTGTCGCCCAGCAGAGCCGAAACCGGGATGCAGGTCACGTTGGGAATGTCCAGCTTGATTGCAAACTCGCGATATTCGGCGACCATGCGCTCGTATGTATCTCTGTCCCAGGAAACCGCATCCATCTTGTTGATCGCAAGAACAACATGCTTGATGCCGAGCAGGGAAACGATGTAACTGTGCCGCCGGGTTTGCGGCAATAAACCCTTCCGAGCGTCTACCAGCAGGACGGCCAAGTCAGCCATCGAGGCACCGGTGGCCATATTGCGGGTATACTGCTCGTGGCCCGGCGTGTCGGCGACGATGAATTTGCGCTTTTCGGTAGCGAAGAACCTGTAGGCGACGTCGATGGTAATGCCTTGCTCGCGCTCATCGGCGAGACCGTCGACAAGCAGCGCCAGATCGAGTTCGCCGCTGCCGGTTGTGCCATAGCGGCTCGAGTCTTTCTCGAGCGCGGTCAGTTGATCCTCGAGCAGGAGCTTGCTGTCAAAAAGCAACCGACCAATGAGTGTGGACTTTCCGTCATCGACCGATCCGCACGTGATGAAACGCAACAGGTCTTTCTGCTCATGCTGCAGCAGGTAGGACCCGGCTTCGGCGGGAGCCTCCATATGCTTGACCATTAGAAGTAACCCTCCTGCTTCTTGACTTCCATCGACGCCGCCTGGTCGCTGTCGATCAGGCGGCCCTGTCGCTCGCTGGTTCTTGTCAGCAGCATTTCCCGGATCACCTCTGGCAGCGTCTGCGCGCGGCTTTCGATGGCGCCGGTCAGGGGGTAGCAGCCCAGTGTCCGGAAACGGACCCAGCGTTCCTCCAGGACTTCACCGGGCTGCAACGTCATGCGATCGTCATCGACCATGAGCAGGCTGCCGCTGCGCTGGATAACTGGACGCGGTTTTGCAAAGTAGAGCGGCACAACGGGGATTTTCTCAAGATAGATGTACTGCCAGATATCGAACTCGGTCCAGTTCGATAGCGGAAATACCCGAATGCTTTCCCCGTCCTTGATGCGGCCGTTGTACAGGCGCCAGAGTTCCGGCCTCTGGTTCTTCGGGTCCCAGCGATGTGTTGCGGTGCGGAAAGAAAAGACACGCTCCTTGGCACGGCTTTTTTCTTCGTCTCTGCGAGCACCGCCGAAGGCGGCATCAAACCCGTGCTTGTTGAGAGCCTGTTTGAGACCTTGGGTTTTCATGATGTCGGTGTGAACTGCCGAGCCATGCGAGAGGGGGCCGATGCCATCGCGCACTCCTTCTTCGTTGATATGGACAATAAGGTCGAGGCCCAGTTCCTTGGCGCGCCGGTCTCGGAACTCGATCATTTCCCGGAACTTCCATGTCGTATCAACATGCATGAACGGGAAGGGCGGTTTGGAGGGCCAGAAGGCCTTCAGAGCCAGATGCAGCATTACCGAACTGTCCTTGCCGATCGAATACAGCATGACCGGCTTACGGAATTGCGCCGCCACTTCGCGGAAAATATGAATGCTCTCTGCCTCAAGGCGCCGCAGATGCGTCAGATCGGCGGTTCCGGAATGTCCGGGTTGAGGTGAATCTGGCATTGGCGGGGATGTCATTGCGGAACTCATGCGGTGGTTTCTGTCGTGTTCGGTTTGGGTTGCTTCTGCAGGGCCTGGGTGTCCTGCGAGAGCGACCTGATAAGTTGGTTCAGATGCGTGCTGAAGGATCCTGCGGCCTGTTTGCCCGCAGTGTGCTGATAATAAAGCATCTGCCCGTTGCGGGCGATGTCCTGGGCCAGGACGGGGACTGTCGTAATACTTTCGAGAACGGCGTCAAGGTCGGACATATTCCATTTTATCGGGTAATAGGTCTCAGCCTGGCGATACCAGTTCGGCCACGTCCTCAAATGATCCATGTCCGGTTTGATCAGCGCTGCACCGGAGAGGAATATCTCGAAATCCCGCAGGCAGACTTCGCCCCAGCCATACGGCGATAGGACAGCGCGGGACGACCGCAGTTCACGCCGGAAGGCGGTGCGGCTGATGCGGTTTGTCGCAATCCGCCCGTGCAGGGCCTCCAGCAGCCGGGCACGCTGGAACGCAATGGTGCGACGCGCGTAATTCTTTCCAAAGCGGGCGGAGAGTTGCTGTGGTCGTGGCGCGGCCGGCGGGTGAAAACCGGCCGGTGCTTGCATGAACAGAGGCAGGTGGAGGCGGGCGTAAAAATATTCCATCCAGCGCGCCCCGGCGCTGTGATCGGATAACCCCATATTCCATGACACTGCAAGGCGGCGCAGGAGAGCTTCATCCGTAATGGGCGTACTGGCCTGCGCCGTGTCGTCCTCTATGCCAAATCTGGAATGATAGTAGTCGGTATAAATACGGCCGCCGTAATGGGGCTGGCCGTACATCCTCGGGTCCGCCAGAAGTTGCGATTTCCAGTAACCGTGAACGATGGGCAGGATTTCGGCAAAAACCTGCCCGCTGCTGTCGTAATTATCTGCCCAGACAACGGTTGTCTGCTCAGACAGGCGGGCAACGAGTTCCAGCAGTCTGGCCTGATGGCCATTGCGCATCTCGCCCAGTGCACGCGCTTCGATAAGCAGGATGTCGCAATCGGCCAGACCGGGTGCTTCCAGGTCATAGAGCAGGCGAATGGAAATACCCGTTTCGCCGAGTGCGGCACGGAACCGCAGCAAGGGCCACAGGAAGCAGTAGCCGGCATTGGTCAGCCGGGGAGCGGTGAGAACATGAATGCGGGTCGTCATCGCCGGTCTGCCCCGGTATGCATGCCGGCAGAATCGCGGATTCCGAACAGAACTTCCCATTCGTCCACTACGCCTTCGCTCTCATATTGCCTGGCCGTGGCCTGGGCACCGGCTCCGAGACGATCCTGCATGTCTGGCCGGACAGTGAGCACCGAGAGGGCGGCGGCCAATGCATCGCGGTCGTTACCGCGGCAGAGTATGCCGTTCGAGTCCGAAGCGATCAGTTCGACGGCACCGTGTGCTGTATCCGCCGCCACACAGGCACAGCCAGCCGCCATAGCTTCCAGCAGGGCATTCGGCGTTCCTTCATAGCGGGAAGGAAGGGCAAAGATCGCAGCCCTGGCATAAAGGCGAGGCATGTCCGTTACGAAGCCTAGCCAGTCAATTCGATCCGCGACGCCGTTTTTAACTGCCATGGCTTTCAAATCAGCCTCGAGAGGGCCGGTGCCGGCAATGGCAAGACGCCAGGTCGGCGGGATATCGAGGCGTGCAAGAGCTTCGATCAGAATGT
Organism: Ferrovibrio sp.; assembly: GCF_025869515.1. Taxonomy (GTDB): domain Bacteria; phylum Pseudomonadota; class Alphaproteobacteria; order Ferrovibrionales; family Ferrovibrionaceae; genus Ferrovibrio. Next base: position 118,846 of record NZ_JAOZVR010000091.1, on the reverse strand, counting down.
CGAAGCCTTTCTGCGGTTGCAGGCGGCCGACGGCAAGAATGACCTGCTCGCGCTGTGACGGCGGCTGCTCGGCGCAGAATGCGGTGGACGGCAATGGATTGCGGACCAGCTTCAGTCGGTCCGGGCTGACCCAGCCTGCCATGTTTTGTATGGCACCGGCACTGTTGGCCGTAATGACGTCAGCCAGGGGGTAAAGGCGACGACGCAGGATATTCCATACCTTTCCCAAGCTTTGGCGGGCGGGATCGTTCCGCTCCGAGATGAGTAGGCGCCATGGTGAGAACAGGCTGGCCAGAGCGGCGACGATATTGGTACTGCCAATGAAGGAGACAACAACCGGCGCCTGCAACCAAGATAATGCACGCCGGAGCAGGAGGATGCGTCGGATATTTCCATACAGCGCGGAGAAAACGTTCCCGCTGTTCCCATTCGCCGGAAGTGCGATGCGGCGTATCCCCGGCGCGACGGGCAGAATATCTTCGCTTTCGCTGGAGAATGTGATCAGGGAAATCCGGTGGCCGCGCCGGTGTAAGGCCTGCATCAGAATGGTTGCCACGCGCTGGGCGCCGCCGGCCTGAAGATCGGCGATGACAAATGCGATGTCGGTCGTGCGACTGTTCCGGATGGCATCGCTGATCAAGTCGATTTCGGTATCGATTCTGGCTTGCCATGTCTGCAGAGTGGCGCCGATCTTTGCTGTTTCAGCGGCGCGTGCGATGCGCTCGCCGGGATTGCGATGGAGATGGATCAAGGCATCTGCCAGAGATATCTCATTCATGTCGATCCGCAATGCGGACGTTTCAGGAAGGAAATTGTCGGTGTCGACGTCCCTTGCCGTATCGGGATCCGCTTTGGGGATCACCAAACAAAGGCCGGATTTTATCGCCTCCAGATTGGCGTTACTGAGATTGCCCATGGCATTCAGCGACACATATATATCGGTCAGATCAAGAATGCCGGAAACCTGATCATGCGGAACGCCAGGTATAAAGGTGATCGCACTGCAGTCGGGCGATTGGAGTCTTTGCTCCAGCCATGCCCTCTCTTCGCCGTTGCCGACGACAAGGGCGTGCAGGCCAGGTTGTCTGGCTGCCGCCTGTGCAAACCCGGCAACGAACAGTTGTAGATTCTTCAGGTGGTCCAGCCTGCCGAGGAAGGTCACGACAGTATCGGATGCTGGTATGTTCAGTGCCGGTGCTGACGGATTGGGCGCGTCCGGCTGATCGACGCCATTGAGCAGAACCGCGCTCGGAATCTGCGGGGCGAGCAGGCGCGGCAACCAGGCGTCACCGCCGCTGCCATCCCGGCTGCAGATAACGGATGAAAATGGCGACTGCATCAACCAGCGCATCGCCTTGTGATTCAGGCGTTGGCCATGGAAGGCTTCCTGCAGATTCGGACTGATCCCAAGCACGCGCCAGATCACCGGCCATCGGGAAAACCGGGCTAGCAGGCCAGCCGGCCACAGCATGGCGCGATCCAGATAGACGGCGTCCGGCCGGTAGTGTCGTCCGATCCGCCAGATGCCGAAGGCGTGATACAGTTCGGTTGCTATCGTCTGCAGTTGCCGCGGCAGCCGGCTGAACATCTTCGGCACCGGCAATCGCTGTATGTCGATGTCGAGCCCCTCAAGTCGCAAAACCTGTGGCTTGCCATCTGTGATGGTATCGCGATCGACCAAAATCAGCTTGATGGCATGGCCATTCTGATGCAGGCCTTCGATCAGCTTGTATATCGCCGGCGAGCCGCTGGGGCGCCAGTGACCTGTCGTCACCGAGGAGCGCAGCCCCGAGGACAGCCGAACCGCGATCAGCAGGCGCATGCGTCAGCCATTCGCAAGATAACGTTCGGCCAGGGCCAGGCGCACGGCCAGACGCTCGTAGCCGATCTCTGTCCTGCGCTCCCATAAAGCGGTGCTGACTGCCGCCGGCACGCCCGGCACTTCCGGAGTCTTCCCCGGATGTTGCGCGAGAAATCGGCTCTGCGGCAGGATGAAACCACGCTTGGGCAGGCTTGTTATGCTCTCCGGCAGGTATCGCCGCAGTAGCCGTCGCAGGGGTTCCTTCTGGCCGCGAGACACCAGGCGGCGAGGATCGAGTTTGGCAACCTGCTCGAACAGCATGCGCGACAGGAAGGGTGTCCTGAGCTCAAGACTGGCTCGCATGCTGCCCAGGTCGAGGGCAGGCAACTGGCTCGATGGCATCACAGAGCCTGCATCGAATGCTGCCGCTTCCAGCCAGGCGGGGCCGGAATGCCCGAAGTTGCGGCTGGCCCATGAATCGAAGCCCGATATGTCGCGGAGCAGTTCGTTGCCCGGCTGGTTCTTGATCGTCAGGTATCGCAGCCAGTTCGGCTGCCTGCTCAGGGCGCGTGCGGTTGCCGCCCGGCTGTTGAACACGGCGCCGGCTGCGAAAACCGGATCGAGCGCCTTGCGGAGCGGCCAGGGCATATCGAACAGGTGCCGGTAGCGCCACAGGAAACTTGCCTTCTGATAGCCAATGAGCAGTTCATCGCCGCCCATGCCGGTCAGGCCGACCGTATAGCCAAGGGCGGTAGCGGCAGTCGACATCTGATGTACGGCAGCGACAGTTAGATTGTCATTCGGCTGGCCGAAAAGGCCGAGCAGGGTATCGGCATCCAGAGACGTGTTGCCGCTCTGGCTGTCGACGATCTGGTGCGGTAGGCCGAGGTGTTTGGCCACGGCGCTGGCCGTATGACATTCATCCCCATCATCGGTACTGAAGCGGACCGTGACGCAAGGCAGTTTTGTAGAGAGTTCCTTGGCGCAGAGGGCGGCGATCAATCCGCTGTCGATGCCGCCGGAAAGAAACAGGCTGACCGGAACATCCGATATCAGCCGACCGCGCAGAGACGTGCACAGGCTGTCGCAGAGTGAATCGAGTTCGGTCTCGGTCAAGGGTTCCGGTTCGCCTTTGCCGATCTGCGGCACCGGCAGTGACCAATGCGAGCTTTCGGCGACGATCCTGCCGCGCTTTATCTGCAGGATGCCGGCGGGCGCCAGACGCCTTATGCCTGCACGCGCGGTTTGCGGGGCAGGTATGTAGCCGAGTGCCAGGAAAGCGCAGAGCAGGTCACCGGACAGGCTGGCGTCGGCCTCCAGCAGCCTGGCAAGAGGTGCGAGTTCCGAGCAGGCATATATGCCATCCGGCGTTTCCGCCACATAAAGGGTTTTTTCACCGAAGGCATCGCCGGCTAGCCAGGCTTGCTCGCCATCCCACAGTGCGAATGAAAACATGCCATCGATGCGTTCCAGGAAGGCCTTGCCGTATCTGTTCCAGCCATGCAGCAGGACTTCGGTATCGCCATCAGAAACGAAATGGTCTCCATGCTGGAGAAGATCAGCGCGAAGGGCGGGAAAATTGTATATCTCGCCGTTGTATGTCAGCGCCGTATGGCTGGAGGACAGCATCGGCTGGCTGGCGGCAGCCGACAGGTCCTGGATGGCCAGACGGGTATGACCAAGCCACACGCCGGCATCCTGATCCTGCCATTCCCCTTCGGCATCCGGCCCGCGATACTTCAATGCGGCCTGCATGGCGCGGCCGAGCGCAACATCATCTGGCCGCAACGGCCGGTTCAGGAAAATTCCGACAACTCCGCACATCGTTATGTCTCTATACAGATTGCGCTTGTTTGGCTGCCGGGGGTATAGCTATGCGATAAAATGACGCAAGCGCGGGATATGTGACGATGAATATGCCCACATTCATGGTGCTGGGGGCGCAGAAGGCCGGAACGACGTGGCTGCACGAATGCCTTCAGGAGCATCCGGCAGTTTTCATGCCTCAAATCAAAGAACTGCATTTCTTTTCCCGGGCCGAAGACAACCGCTTCAGCCGCCGGCATCTCGGCTTTGACTGGTATCTGGCGCAGTTTTCGGATGCTGCGGGTAAGGTTGCTGGCGAGGCAACGCCGGACTATATGTTCTATCCTTATGTCGCGAAAGAACTGCATGAGTTCAATCCGGACCTGAAGCTGATTTTTATGCTGCGTGAGCCGGTGGATCGCGCTTACTCGGCATACTGGATGTGGCGTCGCCACACTCCGGACCTGCCGCCATTCGAGGATGTCATTACCCGTCATCCGGAGTTTCTCGATCGCGGACGCTATTTTACGCAAATCTCGCGGTTCCTTGAACTGTTTCCCCGGGAGCAGATTTTTGTTGCCATCTACGAGCGGGCGACGGCCCATCCGGAGGAATTCTTCAAATCGCTTTTCACTTTCCTCAAGATCGATCCGACATTCGTGCCGGCAGCGGCCAGTAGCAGCGTAGGAGGTACAAGGATCCTGCCCGGCTTGCGGGGCATGCTGCTTTACAAGGTGGTTTCGCCAATCATCAATCTTTCGTTCATTCTGCCGATCTGGCGGAAGCTGCGCCGCACGCGGGTGCGGCCTTTACTCTGGTCGCTGCTGGGCGCCAAATCCACTTCCGGGGAGGCGCAGGCCTATGAGCCGCTGCCGACCGATGCGCGTGCACGGCTGACCGCACAATTCTCCGCCGAGAACCAGAAGCTGTCGGCCTTGCTCGGAGACGACCTGCGGGAATGGACGACCTCTGCCGGTTGAGGCGTCAGCCATTGCGGGTGTGGTTCATCAGGAAGCGGTCGACGGTCATCAGCAGGCTCAGAAACTGAGGATCGCGGAGTTTCTTTCCGTCGGCGGCTTCATGAGCCAGCCGTTTGGCGGCTTTCTCATCGAGAAAATCCAGCGCTGCCAGGCGCGGTGAATTGGCGAGTTCATACATGGCTTCGCGCCACTCGCCAGTGATCAGGTGCTGCTGCGGCAGGCCCATGCGATCGAATTCCGTCGCTTCGCTTTGCTGCATCGGCCGCAGTCGGCGGCGCAGGAAACGTGCGGCAGCCCTCAGGGTTCGTTCCGCTGAGGACAATCCGATCGGATAGCCGTGATTGGCACTAATGAGTTGCGCTAGAGCCGGATTGCGCCGCTCAAGGCACAGCCGCATCACTCTGGCGTCAAAGCGCAATGCGGAAGGCAGGCGGGCATAGAAATCGTAAAGATCATTGTCGAAGGATATGGTCCTCTGCTCGACGACGGTATTCATGCCCCAGTGGTCGCCGATCGAGTAATGGCGCGCCAGGTTGTGGAAGGCCAGCCATTCATATGTATCGCCAGGCTCTGCCGCGCGTCCCGCAAATGCGGAGGCGATATCCGACAGTTCGGCCCGCAGAATCTCCATGCGATGGGCAAACGCCGGGGGTCTGGCAACATCGCTCAACCGATTACCACGCAGCTTGTAGCTGATTGTGTCGAGGAAATCGGTGACAATATCGCCCGATATCGCCCGCCGCGTCCGGTAGGGTATCGTCCTGCCCAGGATCGTGTAGCGCCGGGACGGGATATACATGCCCTGGAAAAAATAGTCGAAGCCATGTCCGTGCAGTCCGACATCGGCAATCGGGGCGACGGCTTCCTGATGACCATGAAACATGCACATCGGCATGGTCATGGCACCGGTAAGGCGAACGGCCTCATCCAGTGTGCTGCGGTAATGGCCTTGCGGCGTTTCCATGAAGATGTGTTTTTGCCCGGTTAGTTCGGCCGCCCGCCGCGCCACAAGCACTTCACGATTCTCAAAGGCATTGATGGTGATGCAGGGAAGTTCAAGGCCCAGTTCGGCGGCATGCGCCAGGACGAGGCGCGTATCCATGCCGCCACTGAGGAACAGCGCGTAGCGTCGGCCATCGCTGGTTTTCCGCTGCAGGGATTTCTTCAGTCTGCCCGAAAGTTCTTCGGCGGCTTCCTGTGGAGAAAGCGAGAGTTTTCTGGAAAAATCAGGCGCCCAGTATGGGCTTGTGCGCAAGCCGCTGGGATCAAGAGTCAGCCGGTGCGCCGGGGGCAGCGCGAATATATCCGGATGTGGGCTCTTGGTTCCGAAGACACGTTTGTAGACCAGGGTCTCGAACAGCGATTGGGTGTTCACACCGGTGCGGCCAAGATCCTGCATGCGATCCCAGACGGCTGCGAATAGTGTTCCCCCAAGAAGCTTTCCGTCGACGAAAGCATACCAGAATGGCGGATAGCCAAACCGGCTGCTGATGATCTGCAGGGAAGGGCCTTGGGCGTGCAGGAGAAGGAATTCACCATTCAAGCTTGCAAGCCAGGCGTCATCGTGAATCTGGTAGGCCGCCTGTTGCGCCACATCCACATTCGCAATGCGATCGCCAAGAATGACGTGGCCGACCACAATTGTCCGGCTGCCATTCGGCGAATCATGCCGCGTCAGGCTGTCGGGGTGAATCCTGTCCGCGTGCATGCTGATCGATTGCGGCCCGAGGCAGGCCCATTCTGCTGTCGGAGCGCCGGCGCCGGCCGGCAGAGTTTCGACGTAAAAGTTCGGAATCTGATGTGTCACGCGACGATGCCTGATTCGACTTCAGCCGTAATACTGGCGAACGAAGCTTGTATCACGGGCCCGTTCGGAGGCCTTGAGGATGGCTTCATCGAGATCGGACCATGCACAGGAAATCCGATTCTTTCCATCAAAGCCAGCAGATACAATGGCAACCCGGCGCTCCAGCGACGCGCGGGCTTCCGGCGCAATCGGTATAACGCCAAGATCAACCAACACAATGGGGCGCCCTGAGCGGACGGCGCTGACGAAGGCACTCGACTGCGGCCAGTCGAAAAGCAGAAGATCGGCCTTGGTCAATGAGATCTCCAGAACATCCTGCACCAGTTCCGCCTCGTGGGCCTGCATCAGGGCATCCGGTGGGGTGGCGCGGCTTTCCGGATGCGGACGGAACAGGATTTTGTGCCCGCGGCTTCTCAAGTGGCCGAACAGACGATCCTGCCAGTCAACCTGCACAAGATCCGAGGGAACCGGTACGATCTCGCCCTTTTCCCCGGGGTATAGCGTCGAGACGTACATAATTTTCCGCGGCCCGGCCAAAGTCTGCGGAGGCAGCGTGGGGATGGCCTGAAAGGCTGCGGCTCCAGGCGCCGGCTCGATCTGGCAGACATGGCTCTCGTCAGCGAGCAACTGTGGGTCAATATCGGCAGTTTCGCGCTTGGCCTGAGCGGCAGTGAACGTGATGAAGCGGGTTGCTGCAGCATATTCCACCAGAGTACGGGCAGGCAGTATCCACCATCCTGCCCCGGTGCCATGGTCGAATGCGGCGCTTTCTCCACCGTGACGGGCGACAGAACGCGCCATTACCCGATTATGGAACGGTCCGAGGGAATTTGCCCAGAAGTGTCCCGGCAGCCATCGGGCCTTGGCCTCCAGGGAATCCATATAGACTTTCCCGACACCAGCGAGGGTGATGAGGGTGGTTCGGAACCGTTCCCTGATAGCAGGGCCGAACTGTTCGCCACCGGCGGAAAAGGCAGTCTCGAACGCAGTCAGGATGGCCTCAACGATTGCATTGCCCAAGGGCTGCGGCAGTGTGGCTGGATTGTGCGATCCGGTCGGGAACCAATCGGATCGGTCGCCCAGAACCAGCCGCAGGCCGGCGGCTGAAGCGGAGCTGATGATAAGCGGCGTCACGTTGAAGGCGAGAATGTCGCGATTTTTCCGCATGCTCCGCGGCAGATCGCGCGGCAGGCGCGTGCCGCGCCAGGGGGCAAGTGCGGCCGACGCCAGTCGTACGATCGGAGAGCGTGGCGGGATCCCTTTCAGGATGCGAGACAGGGCAATCGGCAATGGCAACGTGGCGCCCGTGGCCAGGGCACCGAGAATGCCGGCGCCATCATAACGGGCAGCAATGCCGCGATTCGCAAACCGGCGGCTCAGTGCCTGTGCCGCGTAGCATTCCATGCTGTCGATCATCAGGACCGGCCCCGCCAGCCAGGCGAGCTCGGCCTGCTGGTTCCGGTTGATGCCATGCGCTCGGATAACGGCTGCGAATTCGGCGTTGAACACATCGCGGACGCGCACGATCTCTGCGCTGCTGAGCGGCCAGCCGTGGCCGCGAATCAGCGCGGCCTGCACCTCGCCCCAATGCCGGGGATGCAGATCGATATTGCCGAGCAAACTGTCGAGGTTCATGGCAATGAAATCACTGGAAATCTTATGACGGCCGGACTTTTCATTCCTGCCAACTCGTTGCCTGGTGCAGTCGGTGGTATTTCCATTCCAGCCGCTCCCAATCTTCCGGTGTGTCGATATCGCAGCGATAGGCTGCGGGCACTTCATACGGAAGTAGCTTGTCGACCAGTTTATGGGATGGGAAACGGCTCAGTACCTTCTGGTCGAAGACATAGAACAGCCCGGAATCGGTGAGTGCCGGTGGCAGATCCTGAGAGTTGGTCTGAACCTTGTCGGGGAAAATCGGTGTCCAGAACCCATCCTGCTTCTGCCGGAATGCCCACCAGACCGGATGATCGTAGGATTCGCAGCTCATCAGAACATCAGGTCGATTCTGCTGAAAGGCTGAAATTGCATCGGAATACACTGCCGCGGGTACTAATGCTGCTGTTGCGAGTGCAAAAACGACCTCAGATGTACCGCCATTCGCCTCGATGTATCTCGGAATATCTTCGCGAATGAGATCTATGAAGCCGGCTTTACTGTTCGACAGATCGGAGCTGCGGGGTTCGAGGCAAACTGCGCCATGTGCTTCGGCAATTGCCCTGATCTCCCTGTCATCCGTCGAGACGTGAATGCGGTCAATGCCCGGAACGGCCTGCAATGCCTGAATAACATGGACAATAATCGGCTTACCGCCAAGGGTTTTTATATTCTTGCGCGCTATACGCTGAGACCCGCCGCGAGCTGGTATATAGGCGAACATTCCAGATATCCTATAATTCGAGCGTCAGGATTGCAGCGGCAACGCGCGAAGCGCCGGGGCCTTCGAATAATTTGCGGCCGGCCGCGATCAGATCCTGGCTGACCGCGGTATCCGCCAGAAGGGATTTCAGGCGGGTCCGCATGTCATCCGTGGATTTGTCGGCAAAACTGGCCAAGACCATTGCGGCGCCGTGGTCGACCAGGCGATCCACGAATTTCCCCTGATGCGGTTCCAGTATCACGGCAGCCATCGGCACGCCGGAGGCGGCAAGTTCGTAGCATGTGGTTCCACCGGCTGTCAGCGCCAGATCGGCTGAAGCGATGAGGGAAGTGAGTCCGGCGGGCGCAACGGTCAGATGCTTTCTGGTCAGCAATTCTGCGGCGCGTTCCACATCCGTCCGGTCAGGATGAAATGGCCCCACAACCACATCAACAGTCCAGTTGTTCAGGATGTCTGCCGCATTCCGGATCAGCCATGATGTGCAGTTCCAGGGGTCTTCGCCGCCCATTGTGATCAGGATGCGACTTGGGGGAGAGGAGCGGGGCAGGCTGCGCTGCGTAAAGTATTCCGGGTTTATGAGGTTGTATGCTGCTCCGCTTAGTATCCGGCGCGCAGCAGCGGCATGCGGATAATCCGTCACTCGGACCCAGAAGTTGGGATTAATCAGAAGACTGCAGGGCAGATCGCGTAACGCTTCATCGTCCAGAACTACGGTCGGGGCAACGCTTGTGATTGCCTCCGTGTGGCCGGCATTCAAATTGCGCGAATCCAGGACGACGATGACCGGGGATCGGGACACTTGCAGGACGGACAGCAGGTGCTCTGTATCTGCGGCCGTGCCAAACAGGAAAGGGGCCTGGGTCGCGACAATGCCGTTGCGGGTTGCAAAATCAAGGGCTGCATCCCCGCCGCCATTGATCAAGATTTTTGGGTTCGCGCCAGCCGCAGCCAGGGCTCCGGCGAGGATGACGCAGCGAGAGAGATGGCCATAGCCGGCCTGTTCGCCGGCATCGCAGCGCAGAATAACGCTGACGGGTGCCATCACGACTCGATGGCACGAATCAGGTTGAAGGACTCGGCATAATTCAGGCCGCTCTGCGCGCCCCTGAAGCGGGCCAGGCTGCGGACCATATCTTCCGAACGAGGATGGGGAGCCGGCCGCATTTCATCGCCATAGGCGGCAAGGGCCGATATTTTCCGGTCGATCGACGACGATATGTCCACGAAGCAGTTCGCCTGGAATGGGTGGGCCGGATTCCATTCCGTGGAAGACAGTACCTCGAAGCTGTACACAGCCTTGGGACTCTGAGGGCCGAGCGGCCGCACCGCCGGCAGCACGGCTTTAAAGGCAATCTGGTGATCGATGTTGGGATCATTCTGGGCGTGAGTGTAAACGACACTGGCCCTGAAATCCTTCAGGTGCGCCTCGATTTCCTGGGTGAGAGCCAGCAGGGAAGCCTGATCAAGGCGGCAGCAGGGGCGTTCGGATACGAATACCTGATCCGCTGGTACGCCCAGGATATCGAGCGCTTTGAAGGCGTTGGCATTACGCAGGCGGCTGGCTTCAAGAGCCGCAGGGCTGTTGATCTGGTCGGCGGAGTAGCGGGACATCACGCCTTCCGCGAGGAAGATGACTCTGACGTCCCGCTTCTTGTCCCGGGCTGCGGCGATCATGCCACCGCAACCAAGAACTTCGTCATCCGGATGCGCGGCAACCACTAAAATGCGATTCATCGATTCACCTCGCGCCAATCCTGTGCCAAGCGATTAATGCTGTCTTCCAGATCCGGCAGGCGACGGCCCAGAGCAGACTCTATCGCGCCAACATCCATCCGCATATCTCGAGGGCGCCGCGCTTTCAGCGCAACATCAGAAACGCTGCCATCCCGCATCCAATCGGTCGCAACGTCCATGGCACTGGCCAGAAGCCGGAAGAATTGGGCTTTGGATAGTCCGGCGCCGCTGCTGCCAAGATTGAACGTGCCGCATAACTCGCCGGACACAAGCTCGGGAAGAAGGGCGACCAGATCGTTGACATAAAGGGGGTTGAAAAAGACGTCAGTGAAGAGTGTGCTGGCCTGGCGGGCAGTCGCTTTGCGCAGAAGCCAGCCGACCTGGCCAGTTTGCCCGCGTGCCGGTGACCCGAAGAAGTTGGTCCGTAGGATCAGGTGATTCGTCGCATGGCGCGCGAAATCCTCGCCCCACAATTTCGTCAATGCGTACGCATTGCAGGGGGCAACAGTATCTTCGCGGCTGAAGCCGGGAGCGTCATATACTTGGTCGGAGGAGATATAAATCAGCCTCGCCTGTGGGCGTTTACGGCCGAGCCAATCGACAATATTCTTTGTAGCCTGCACATTTGCCGCGTAAGCCAGAGACATGTCGGCTTCGCAGGCATCGACGTTCGCCAGCGCGGCACAATGGACAATGCAATCTGGGATCAGCTCATCAAAAAGCAGATTCACCGAAGCTGCGTCGGCGAGGTCGACCGTATGGCTAACCATACCTGCAGGTTGACGGGCAATGCCATGCAGGCGCCCCAGCGGTGCCAGGCCTGGCATTAGGTGGCGGCCCAGCATTCCGGACGCACCGGTGACGACAATAGTCATGCTGGGTGCCGCATAGAGGTGATAGGAAAGACCAATAAGAGGTATATCAGATTCTGGCATCCGCCTCGCCGGCGGCAATGAATTCGGACAGATCTCTTCCCGTCAGCCAGTGCGTATTGATGTCACTGGAGTAATGAAAATCTTCGGCCACTTTTCTGGTACCGGTCTCCTCAAGCAGGCTGGATCTCTGTCGGTCCCACAAATGAATCGCCGGCTCAATGATGTAGCGATCATCCAGCTCAACGGTGGTGCGCGCATCGTCCGTGGTTATCATCATTTCGTGCAGTTTTTCGCCGGGTCGTATGCCGACCATGCGGAGCGGTAGATTCGGCGCCAGATTGTGCGCCAGGTCCACCACACGAATGCTGGGTATCTTCGGAACAAAAATTTCTCCGCCGCGCATCATCGCCAGTGACGACAGCACAAAAGAAACGCCCTGCCCCAAGGTGATGCAGAAGCGGGTCATGCGCTCATCTGTGATGGGGAGATCGACTGCCCCCTGCGCAATCAGCTTGCGGAAAAAAGGCAGTACGCTGCCGCGCGACGCCATGACATTGCCGTAGCGGACAACTGAGAACCTACCGCCATCGCCGCCAGCTAGATGGTTGGCAGCAACAAAAATCTTGTCCGATGCCAGCTTCGTCGCGCCATACAGATTGATCGGGCTGGCTGCCTTGTCGGTGGACAGGGCTATGATGCGCTTCACGCTATGCTGCAGGGACGCGCGAACAACGTTCTCAGCACCAATGATATTCGTCTGTATGCATTCAAACGGATTATATTCGGCTGCGGGGACAATCTTCATTGCCGCCGCATGGACGACATAATCGACATTCTTCATCGCCATCGACAGACGATCGAGGTCACGGATGTCACCGATGAAGAAGCGGACCCGTTCATGATCGGCAGCGTTGAGCGCGAGAGCAAGATCGGATTGCTTGTGTTCATCGCGGGAATACACCGCAATACGGCGCACCCGCGTCTGATCGAGCAGGTGTCGGATAAATGCCTTACCGAAAGATCCGGTGCCGCCCGTCACCAGAATCGAGGTATCGGTCAGATCAAGGGGTCCGCCTAGGTGCGGCGGGCTGTGGAATTGTTCCAGTTTCACGTGGGACTCATTTCAAGATTGAGTGAATTAATAGGTGATGTGCTTCTGGATCGATATACTGGCAGTGGCCAGGATGTTGGCAATCCTCTCACCTGAGCGGCCATCGCCGTACAGCGGATCCGGCGCATACTTGCCATGTTTAATCTGATCGGTGATGGCTTTCTCGATGTCGCTTTTAGTGTGGGATGCGTTGACTACGTTGTGGCCGCGCTCCCGCTGATCTTGGCGGGAGCCAACATTGACGACGGGCGTGCCGATGAAGGCACCTTCGCGGATGCCGCTCGAGGAGTTTCCGACGAGGCAGGCTGTCCGTGCCATAAGCTCGACATAGGTGTCGATCGGAAGATTCTTGAAGAAGTGCAATCCCTGCGCAAGGCCACGTTCGCGCCACTTGCGGATGCCGCGCGCTATATCTTCCGAGCCGGCATCTGCATTCGGCCATAACACGATGGCCGGCAGGCCGACGGCCTTGATCGCTTCCAGGGTGGCGCTGATCTGATCCTGTCCACGCCCATACTCGGTCGTGACTGGATGCTGGGAGACCAGCAGGAAGGGTTGGGAAATGTCGATCGGATCGCCGACGCCGCCTTGCATGAGGCGGCCGTTCCGCACAGTTACCGGGTTTGCAAGGATTTCCTGCACCAGATCCACTCTGGGGCAGCCCACCATGTAGACCGTATCTGGGTGCTCGCCCAAGCGGATGATACGTTCGGCGGCACCTTGTGTAGCCGGGAAGTGGATGTGGGCGAATTTGGTAATGGCGTGCCGGATGCTCTCATCAATGGTACCGGAAACTTCGCCGCCCATGGTGTGAGCGAGCGGTATGTTCATATAGGCCGCTGCCACGGCGGTCGATACGGTCTCGTAGCGATCTCCGACCGTCAGGACAACGTCGGGTTGCAGCGATTCAAGGACGGTGGGCAGCTCCAGCAGGCCAAGACCGGCCGACTTGGCCATCGTGACTGGGGTCTCGCCTTCGATCAGCATGTTGACCCGGGCGCTGATTTTGAAGCCATCCTTCTCGATGATATCGCTGACCTTACCGTATCGGTCCAGCAGTGCTGAGGCGACGGCGATCAGCTGCAGTTCGAGATCAGGATGCGCCTGAACGGCGCGCATGACCGACTTGATGCTGCTGTAGTTCGCGCGGGACCCAACGACAATACAGATTTTCCTCATTTGAAATCTTTCTCGGTGAATTTATGATCAGCCGGCAATTGCTGCCTGACTTGTTTGCCGATTACTTCCTTGAAACGGGTGGCGGATATGCCATCGCCGGGTTTTTTAAATGCCAGGTCTTCGAATTTGAGGATGGCTCCGGCGTCGAGTGCTCGTGCCGAAACGATGCTTTTCTCGAAGATGCGCTTCATATCGGCAAATGCGCTCATGTCATCTTTGTTGACCGGACTGCCGAATGCTGTCCAGGTCTCGTGCAGACCATCTACCATCGCGGCGAACCCCTCAGGTTCCATCGCATTAGCGGCGTCCGAACCGTACATTTTCTTTGAGAATGTTAGGTGTTTTTCAATGCAGACGGCTCCCAACGCGGCCGCAGCGATGGGGGCTGCAAGCCCCACTGAATGATCGGAGAAACCAACCGGTAGGCGGTAGCGCTGCGACATCTCTCCGATCACGTTCAGTCCCCAGGAATCCGGCGGACAGGGATAGGCGGATGTGCATTGCATGATGATGAGCGGTCCGCCCGGGCGCAGGGCCGCAACGGCACGGTCGAGCTCAGCCCAGTCGCTCATTCCCGAGGATAACAGGGTCGGCTTTCTGGTTGCAGCAACACGCTCCAGGAGCGGCAGGTTGGTGACCTCACCCGAAGGAATCTTGTAAGCGTCGACGCCAACAGCCTCGAGCAGGTCGACCGCCTCAAGCGAGAATGGCGACGACAGAAAGTTTATCTTCGCCTCAGTGGCTTTCGTTTTCAGTCCACGCCACTGCTCCAGCGAGAAACCAGTGCGCCGGAAATACTCCATCCTGGGTTCGCCCCGGAAGTATGCGGGCGACGGGGCATTGGCCAGTGTCTCTGCTTCGGCAATATGGGTCTGGAACTTGGCCCAATCCGCTCCCAGTTCGGCGGCCAGCGCAATGAGTTTGCACGCGTTGCCGAAGCTGCCATCATGCACAGAGCCGATTTCGGCGATAACGCTGTTATGGAACACGGTCATGCGGTGGCCGCCATTTCTGCCTAGAGATAATTCTCGTCGGTTTCCTTCTTCCAGCGTTCGAAGAATGCGATAACGCGGGTGTAGTCGTCGCGCGGCCACGGCTTTTTGGCGCCGGATTCCATCTTTTTCCCGATGACGACCAGATAGTCGGTGTCGATGTAGCGATTGACGTGAATCGGATCGAAGCCGACCGAACCGAGCAATCCGCACAGGGCATTGGCGCTGAAGTGGAAGGAATGCAGGTCGACGGGATTGCGTGGGTTGAAATAATAGTGCAGCGGCTTCTTGAACGGCACCAGAATGCGGCTGCCAGTTGCCACTTGCAGGTACCCGCCTACTGGCAGCAAGTCATAAACCGCTTCAATCACGCGACGTGCGTTCTGCGTGTTTTCAAGAGTCCAATTGAGACCGATGAAATCGAAGGCGCCCTTCTTGGTGTCAGGGTGCGCGATATACTCCTCGACGCCCCCGGCAAAGCAGGAGATACCCATGCCATCAAGCAGCCTGCAGTTTTCCACCGACGGCTCGACCCCGAACACGCTCTCAGGGTTCTTCCGGGATTTAATCATCTCCAGGAAATCGCCTTCGCCGGCACCGATGTCGCAGACCTTCTTTCCTTTGAAGCCGACCAGGGTGTCGAAATTCTCAAGCGCGTATGTCAGGCGGGCAGTGACGGCAGGCACCTTGGCGGTATAGCCGGTATAGCCGGTGTTTTCCGTCTGCTCGACATCGAAGGCGTCGCCGAACATGCTTTCGGCCCAGTCTTTCTTGATCGCTTCGTCGGATCGACGCATATGGGCAAAGACAAATCCGCACTGCGTGCAGGTATGAAGAGTCTGCCCACCCGAATAATCCGGAACGACCGGAATCTCGGCCGCCTCCATGCTACCGCATACGTCGCAGGCGAAAGGGGAAAGCGTGGCGCTCATAAGGTCAGTCTCTCTTGGCTGGCAAGTTGTTCGAGTGGCATTCTGAGTTTCCAGGCATTGCCTTCAAACGCCCAGATTTCATTGTTGCGATGCATGTCGACAATCGAATTGAACTCGGGCTCGCTGAAGCCGAGGTACTCCAGTGCTTCTGGCAAATATGTTTTCGGGTATTCGCCGTCGTACTTTAAGGCAAGCTTCAGGCCGTCCAGTCTGGACATCTGGTTATTCTGGATCATGCGGCAGGCATCGCGAACCGCCCGGCCGAAGCCAAACTTCACAAACTGCATGTAATAATAAACGTTGTCGATTTTGTCATCGAGGCTATCGAAGTCGGTGAATGTGCCGTCGGTGCGGCCATTCGGAGCCGTATGGAAATCGATCTTGTCGCGGAGGTAGTGATAATTATCCAGCATGCTCCAGCGGAAGAAATAAGCGAAATACATCGCGGTAATACCGAGTTCTTCAACCTGGTTCAGGTCCGGATAAAGGTAAGGTGCGAGATCGCGTTCCTCCACTACATCGTCGATCCAGTTGCGCGGATCGTCGCCTATCTGGTGTTCCAGAACTTCGGTAAAGTTGCGGATCTTCCGGCTCTCCTCGTTGAGGACGCGGCCGCCGTATTCGCTTTCACCGTGCTCAGCGTAGAATATAAGCGGAATCTTGTATTTGACCGCAACCTGAACCGGAATCGTGTTCACTCCTGCATCCCAGTGCACTTTGGGATTGCCGCGCTCAGAGAAGAAGCGCCGGGACAAGTGGCGTGAGACGCGTTGGTTCGGCCGTACAAGGATATGATCGAAGCCGAGCTTCAGCATTTCCTCGCGATTATGAACGGCCAGTTCGTTTGGGATAAGCGGAGAGCAGGTGACCAGGAGCGGATTCAGGCCGAACTCGAATTTCAGCTTGTGCGCTATGGCGCTCGAATCCTTCCCTCCGGACCAGGGCACGATGCAGTCATAGGGCCCTGATTTCGGGCGCAGCCGCTGAAGGTAATCAAGGAACTCCCTGCGGCGCGCGCTCCAATCGATGCGATCCTTTTCCTCAGCCGTCCGGCAGGCGTTGCACACACCCTCGCCATCGAAAACGATACGTGGGCGACTGTCCGGCATCAGGCATTTGCGACAATAACGAACTTGCATGGTCGGTATCCCGTTGATAAAGGCGATCCGTCAATCCTACGGATAGTTATGCACTGTGAGGTCAAGGCCGGTCAGCGCAGTTACCCGAAGGTTATCGGCATGAAATGTCTCCCGCAGGATGTCTTCATATCCCAAGAAATTATATTCGGCGCGGGCCGCGCCGGCCTGGCGAAGCAACCTGTCGAGTGTCCATCGTGCGTGATCGATCCAGAAATTATAGACCATCCCCCGTCCCATATTTGCGGGTGTACCGATCCGGCGGAACAACTGCCGCGTCAACCAGACGACGGGGCCGCAGGGGCTATCGTTGACGCGCCGTCCGAAATCCACGGCATCTAGGCCATCGGAAGGTATGTCGAAGCGCTGCAGTACAGCTTCGATTGTCTCCCGGCGATACAGGTCTTCAGCCGTAATTACATGGACGCGCTGTTGGCCGAAAGCCGTTTGGTAGGCCTCAATGAGAGGTGCGTAGCGGAACCAGTCCAGCATATTGTGGAAATGCCGGTGCCGCGCCCATGCCTCGAAGTCGGCGACATAGCCGTACTCGACATCATCCATGTAGAGGGATTGGACGATCGAACGTTGATTGCGGATGACAATCAATACAGGAACGTCGCCAAATATTCGATGCAGGCGTTGCGCCGCCAGCGGCGCATGGCTTCCCGTGGCGGCGGCGATCGAGCCATATCCGGAAAAAGCCTCGTTCGACAGGCAGTTGAAGTCCTTTCTGGAGAATTCACGCGCGACCGCCTCAATGTCGAACCCGCCATCGCCCTGGCTGGCTAGAGAAATCCAGGCGCGACGGAAGCGCAGGTCCGAGGTTCCATCCGGCTGTTTGCCGGATGGCTGGCGCAAGGCGTGGATCTTGGGCAGGACTTCATACTGCAGGAATGTGCTGCCGCATTTGTGATGCCCGACATGAATGAATTTCAATGGTGGGCCGCGATGCAGTGGTTGATCGGCTGACATGATGTTCAAAAAAATTACTCGGTTCGGATCGCTACGCCGCGCTTTGAAAGAAACGATTTCGCACTGCGGATGCTGGTTTCGGTAAAATGGTAAATATTCTGCGTACAGGCGGCATCGACCGATGTGTTAGAGAATAAATCTTGCATGTGCGCCCAACTGCCACAGCCGCCCAGCGCCAGAACCGGAATGCCGACCGCCTCTGCAACCTGGCTGGAGAGGTTGAGATCGTAGCCTTCCAGCGATCCATCGCGATCGATCGATGTTATCAGAATTTCGCCGGCGCCGAGTTGTTCGGCTTCCTGCGCCCATTCGCGCGGGCGGCGCCCGGTCGGCATGCTGCCGGCATCCGCATACACTTCGTACCCGCCATCGGCTGTCTGTTTGGCGTCAATTGACAGGACAACGCATTGCGAGCCATAGCTTTCGGCGATTTCTGTAATCAGACTTGGCCTCTGCAGCGCGCCAGTGTTGATGACAATCTTGTCGGCGCCGCTGTCAAGAAAGCGCGCGACATCGTCGAGAGTGCGGATACCGCCGCCGGCCGCAAGCGGAACGAAGCAGCGGCTTGCAAAACCGCCGATCGCATCATGGAATTCTTTCGCTCCGGTGCCGCCCTGGCGGGTGACGTCGAGGACCACGATTTCATCCACTGACCACGCATCCACAAAATTCAGTGTATAGCGGTAGTCCGGATGGAACAGCTTTGTGCGGAACAGCACGCCGTTGTTGAATGTCAGCACCGTGACGATGCGTTTGCTGAGGGCGGTCATAGCGCGAGATAGTTCGTCAATACCTGCAGGCCCTGCCGCTGGCTTTTCTCAGGGTGGAACTGCGCCCCGAAAATATGCCCCTTCTCGACGACAGTGCAGAAGGCATGGCCATGGGTGCATTCGGCAACGGCCGCAGTCTCGTCCTTCGGCCGGAAGTGGAAGCTGTGGACGTGATAGAAATAGGCGTTTTCGGATACGCCCTGCAGCAAACGGCTGAATTCGATTTGTCGGATTGTATTCCAACCGACATGAGGGACGCGTTCTCCCGTGGCATCAGAGGTAAGGCGTGTGACGTCGCCGGGGATCAAGTCTAGTCCGGGATGCTGACCGAATTCCGAACTCTGGCTTGCTAACAGTTGCATACCCAGGCAAATGCCCAAGATGGGAATACCGGCTGTGAGAACGCGATCGCGAATGACAGCATCGAGGCCGCGTTCCCGCAGGTTGTTTATGCCCCGGCCGAATGCACCGACCCCAGGCAGAATAAGCTTGTCAGCCCGGGCCACAGCCTGCGGTGTTGCGACGAGCTCTGCGCTCGCACCGAGTTTCCCCAACGCGCCGACCACTGACCTCAGGTTGCCCAGGCCATAGTCGATGACACCAATCATCTCAGGTCAGTCCGCTCACTATTTTCGCTACTGGGAATTGGTGAGCGTACGCTGCCGGGCCTGATCCCAGCGCTCGATATACCACTCGGCATAGCGACGATAGCCGGTTTCCAGGGACCAGGACGCCTTGAAGCCAAGCTTCTCTTCTGCATGGGCCGTGGAGAGCGTGCCGCGAACAGGCTTGTCCTCGGCCCGGGCTGTCTCAACGCCGATAGCGTTGGGCACCATTTCTTTCACGATGTCGAACAGGTCCTTAATGGTGCGGGCATTGCCATAAGTGATGTTGAATGTTTCGCTGATCCCGCTTCCCTCATGCAGCGCCAATGCACGCACCATGCCGTCCACAAGGTCGGCGATATAGGTGAAGTCCAGGCGGCCGTCGCCGCCGCCTTCAAGTCGAAGCGGCTTTCCAGCCAGAGCATTCTCGATGAACATCTGGCTGACGCGCTGGCTGACGCAGCGTTCGCCATACAGCGCGCTGGGACGGATGATCGTGGTGCCAAGTCCGTGCTGATGGCAGTAGGTGCGGACCAGTCGCTCTGCCATGTATTTCGTGTTGGCGTAAATGCCTTTCGGCTGTGGACGAGTATCCTCGGTGACCGTCGGGGTCTCAAAGTCGCCATATACGGTGCTGGAACTCAGCAGCATGATCTGATTGATTTCGCCGACACGTTCGCGGCAGAGTTCAAGAACATTGCGCAATGTCACCAACTGCAGGTCGAAGCACAGGCCGGGATCGTGTCGCGCGCGTACTGCACTGGCGATTGCCGACAGGTGAACCACCTTGGTCGGCTTGAATTCATGAAAGGCGCGTGCCAGATCGGTCATGATGCGGGCATCGCCGTTCTTCATAGTCAGCTTCGGCGATTTACGCAGAATCTCGAAACGTTCAAGCAGAAAACCACGATACAGCTCGGCCTGTACGGCTTCGCGCTGATTGTTGTAGACGTTCTCGATCAAGCTGTTGAACATCAGATTGTCAAAGATCATCGTCTCGATGCCCTTGCTGGTCAGTTCCAGCGCAAGGTTGTGGCCGATGAAGCCGGCGCCGCCAACCAGCATGACACGTTCACCAGCAAGCTTATCGATGCAGCTCTGATAGGAAATTTCAGTCATAGTGCAATGTCCATTTTCTCTGGGATAATTCCGGATACTTGCGAATAGTGTTGTTGCCGGGCGGCGGTTACTGGCGCTTTGCTTGCATGATGGCGGTCTTCATCGCAGCTCCGATCCGCTCGGGGTCGCCATCATGCAGGTGAGGTCCGACGGGAAGTGAGATCGTCTGTTCGGCCATCCATTCCGCCACTGGGAACTGACCCGGGCGGTAGCCGTATTTTTCGCGGTAGAAAGTGAATAGTGGTACTGCGCTCGGATAGTGAACGCTGGTACCGATGCCCTGTGCATTGAGGCTTTGCACGACAGCGTCGCGATCAATACTGCGATCGTGCGGCAGGATGGCGTTCAGGCAGTAATGCGACGAGCGCGCCTTGCCCTGCTGCGGTGCAAATACGGTCACTTCATCCAGGCCGGCAAGGCTATCGCGCAAGGCGGCGTAATTCCGTGCCCGCACCTTCTGAATTTCATCGAGTCGGTCCATCTGTGCCAGCCCGATAGCGGCATGCACTTCGCTCATCCGATAATTGAATCCCAAGCCGACCACATCATAGATGCCGGGCTTTGTCCGTTCGCCCAGGCCGCGATCATAGGAGAATGCTTTGGCGCGCCCCAAACGTTGGGCCAGATTATCATCATCGGTGATAATCATACCACCTTCGGCCGTTGTCATATGCTTGGCAGGGTAGAACGAGAAGGTGCCGGCGAGGCCCAGTGTGCCGGCTTTGCGGCCATCATAATCAGCATCCAGGGCCAGAGCGCAGTCCTCCAGCAGGAAGGCATTCGCCGGACGAGCGAGAGCCTCAAGGCGGTCCATATCGCAAGGCAGACCAAGGTAATGCACGGGGATGATGGCGCGGGTTGCTGGCGTCAGGAGCGACTGGACATGGGCAGGGTCGATATTGCCGCTGTCAGGCAGAATGTCGGCGAAAACAGGCTTGGCGCGGCAGTATTCAACGGCGTTGGCGGTTGCCACATGGGTCATCGCCGGCACAATAACCTCGTCACCAGGACCGATGTCATGGACGTGAAGTACCAAATGCAGCCCAGTCGTGCAGGATGACACGGTAATGGCGTGCTTTGCACCTGCACGCGCGGCAAACCGCTGCTCGAATGCCTTGGCGACTGGGCCATGTACAAGCTGCGGACCGGATAATACCTGGACCACGGCATCGATTTCCGCCTGGCCCATTTGCGGGCGACCGAAAGGAATCGGATTCTCGATAGTCATGATGACGCTTGTTCCTTAAGTGATGTGAAGCACGGTCAGATTAAATAGCTGATAGATATCGTCCGGCGCTGCTCTGCGGCTTCCATTGCCGCAAAGCAGACATCCATCACGCGGAAGACGTCGATATGGTTCACATTAGGCTGTCGGTGATTGCTGATCGCCTCGACGAACTCTGGAATCAGGTCACCCTTTTCCATTCCTGGATACGGCGTCACCACTTTACTCTCGTTTTCTGGCTGATCGCCGGAAAACACCTTGGCATCTGGCGTGTCGTTTTCGAAGCTGCGTTTGGTTCCATAAACGTTAAGCGCGTGGAACTTTGGCCGCGCCGGTCCGAGTGTCGTCAGGCATTTCCCGAGTGTCTGGTTTTGGAATTTGAGCATCGTCAGGAAAGTGTCGTCGAAGCGGTATGATGTATCGCGGGTTAAGATCTTGTTGCCGAAGGTAGCGACTTCGGCAACCTCGGCGCCGACAATCCACCGCATCAGGTCGATAAGATGGATGCCGCCGCCATAAATCGTGGAATAGTAGGGCATCTGTCCGCGCCAACCCCGGATGATCTTCCAGAGGATGTCGTGCAAGTAGTCGCCCTCAATACATATGATCTCGCCGTATTCGCCGGCCTGAACCTGTCGGCGCAGCTCTTTGAAGCGCGGACTCTCACGCAGGATCAAGTTCGAACTGAGCGTCCGTTTTGCATCCTGCTGTGCCCGCAGTATGGCTTCGGCATCGCGTCGGAAAAGCGCCACCGGCTTTTCAACAAAGACATGCTTTCCGTTTTGGAACGCGGATATGCACTGCTCGGAATGCGCGTCATCGTAGGAGCATATCGAGACGATATCGATGTCGGTGGCTTCGGTAACATGACGCCAGTCAGTCGTGCGGCGCGCGACACCGTAGCGATTCCCAATTAGCTGCAGCCGGTCGGGGTCAATGTCGCAGATAACCGAAACCTCGCAGTCTGGGAGTGACTCGTAACTGCGCAGGTGCGCCTCACCCACGCCAAGACCGACAATACCAACGCGCATCATCTCAGGTCGTCGCTTTCATCGCGGATGGGTGCCAATGAAATGTCCGATCGATACGGATTCTGCGGAAGCCATGCTTCTCGTACAATCGGAGTGAGCCATGATTGCTGCTTTGCGTGCCGACCTGCAGGGAATTGCAGCGTTTCACGTAATGATCCTGCGCCGCAGTGACCAGGGCACTGCCTACCCCGCTAGCCTGATGGGCAGGCGCCACTGCAATCAAGTCGATCAACGCAGTCTTGTCGCGCAGGAGGCAGGTGTTGAAACCGCACACCTCATCCTGTCTGCGGAAGAGGAATGTTGCATCAGCACGTCCGGCCGCGTTGTTGCGGGCCCATGCGGCCTTGATCGAATCCGCAATGGCGCCTGGAATTTTTATATCCGCATGATAGCGGTCATGCCTGAATGCCTGTGTGGCAATGGCAGTGATAGCCGCCAGATCGGTCGATGTGGCGATGGTGATGGCCGGGTTGGATAGCTTGACTAGGGTCTCGCCGGACAAGTCGCATTCCAGTGTCACAAGCTCCTCAATACAGGTGAAGCCGGCAGACAGAAGCAGATCGGTACTGGCCTGGGCATCTGACGGTATGCGGCAGAAGGCTAGGCAAGATGCCGAAGACTCCAGGAATCGGACGATCTCCCTCATCGTATCAGCCTCGGTCGGAAGAGCGATGCGCCAAACGGGCCCTCCGAAAAAACCGGCTTCAAAGGCTTGATGCGACAGAAACGGTTGCAACCGCGAAGGGCAAGTGTGCGGCGTCACGACGCAGCGGCCTCGGCCTGATCGAGGAATATGCGTGCCGATATGAAGCTGAAGATGAATTTTGAGAAGCTGTTCCGTTCGTCGGCACTCTCAAGAAAGTCGGTGAAGCGGGTGCGATCGACAATATCGAATATTGGGCCGTCAGCCATCATCCAGTCCCGTGTTTCGGCAGACTTGACATCGATGAGAGAGCCGATGGGTACGTTGAAACCGCGTTTGCGCCGGTCAAGCCGTACCTCATCCGGCACCCGGCCAGCGCCTGCGGCACGCAGTAGCCATTTGGGATAGCCGTCGTAGATAAGGTGTTCTGCCGGCACGGTAAACAGGAATTCCGCAAGCTGCCGGTCCAGGAACGGGGTGCGATTCTCGATCGACTCCTGCATGAAGACCAGATCGTTCTGGTCGAGGAGTAACGGCAGGCTTTCATGCCATATTTCGTTCAGAAGTCGGCGATGCAGGAGGTCTCCGCCGTAAGGCATTTCGTGAAATCCGGCCGCCATAGGCTCGTGCATCAACCCGTTGAAAATATCTTCATTCAGATAGATGTGGTCGCGCCGTTCCGGCTGTTTGGCAAAGCAGAGTGGATCGCTGAGTACAGGGTTTCTGACGAAACCGCCATAACCCTTGCGCCAGTCGGTGATCAAGTCGTCGATATTTCCACTCTTCTGTCGGTCGGCCAGCCAAAAATTGTAATGGTCATAATAACCGGTGAACAGCTCATCGGCCCCTGTGCCGGTAATGGCTACTTTGTAACCGTTGGCGCGAATGGCCTCGGCCAGGAAAGATTCGACATAGAAGCTGATCGTGGCCAGGGGAGCGTCGTGATAAGCGATCAGACGCTTCATGCGTTCGAGAAAGCCATCCTTCGAGGTATGGGTGATGTGGTGGTCGCAGCCAAGTGTCCTGACAACACGCTCGACATTCTCGGATTCGTCGTAGCGGCTGTCGTCATCGTATATGCTGAAGGCGTGGATGCTCTGCCTGAATTCATGATGTGCGATGCCGGCCAGGGTAGTTGAGTCGACTCCGCCACTCAGGCAGAACGCGATCGGGACATCGGCGCGAAGACGCAGGCGTAGCGCGTCGTCCACAAGACGACGAATCTCCATTTCGGCCTCGTGGAGTGACATGTTCCGGGGCGCATAGGATAGGGTCCAGTAGCGCACGGGTTGTGGCTCGGCGGGCCGGGTCAGGAGCGCGTAGCTGGCTTGGGGTAATTGACGCACGTCGTTATAATAACTGTCCGGGGACTTGAACAACGACTTGTAGCCTTGAACAAGAAAACGCCGGATATGGTCATGATTGAGACCGGTATCCTTGGATCCGAGCGTACGAAGAAATGATGTCTGTGACGCGAAATACAGCGTCTTCCTCGTGGCATCCCAGCGATAATACAGTGGCTTTTCGCCGAAACGGTCCCGACTGAGAAGCAGGCTGCCGGCTTTGCCGTCGGTCAAGGCGAAGGCCCACATTCCTTCCATGCGTTTGAGACAATCGACACCCCAGCGACGATAGGCCTCGATGACGACTTCCGTATCGCTATCGGTGATGAATGTGTGGCCCAGGCCTTCAAGTTCGTGGCGCAGTTCTTTGTAATTGTAGATTTCACCGTTGTAGCAAAGGCTCAGATGATCTTTCACAAAGGGCTGGTTTGACCTGTCGTCAAGATCGACGATGGCCAGGCGCGTGTGCAGCAGATTCACGCCGTGCCCTGCAAGATCGCCCTGCCAGTGCGCCGCGGCATCTGGTCCGCGATTGTTCATCGCCGCCAGTGTCGCAGCCACCCGCTCATTACTGAGCGGTGTGTTGCCGAAGCTTCCTGCAATGCCACACATGATACTATTCTTGCAGCCGGTCTATTCTATGTCCTGCCGGGCGATCAGTTCGCCGCCGCGGCGAGCGGTGTGCAGTTTCCGGCCGATCAGGACGTGCAGGTCGGCAGCGGGGAATTCACGGGCCGGCCGGGCATACATGAGGTCGGATTCGGTCAGCACCGCGCCGGCATCCAGATCGCGGGCGGCCACGACGCCTTTGCGGACTGCTATCAGATTCCCGGTTTCGCTCGGCATGCGCTGCTTGTCATATGAGCCGAGGCTCGCTTGGATGCGCGTGACCTGGCCGACCAGGTCACGCAATTCGTCGGGCTCAAAACTCAGCTCGTGGTCACGGAACGTGCGGTTGGCTTTTTGATCGGTCATATGGACTTCAAGTACTGTGGCGCCAAGGGCAATGGCACCCCAGCAAGCCTCCGGACCGATGACATGATTGCTGTATCCGACATATAGGCCGTAGCGGTCGCGCATGAACGGGATCGCCCGAATGTTGGCTTCATTCATGGGTGTCGGATATGCACTGACGCAGTGCATCAGAATCAGGCGCTCGGTCAGAGGGGCGGTGCCGATTTCGCTCCGCACCCAACCAATGGCCGCATCGATTTCTTCGATTGTGCCTAGGCCAGTCGACAGGATGACGGGCTTGCCACTGCGCGCGGCGGCACGGATAACCGGTTCGAACGTCAGATCGCCCGATGCAATCTTGTAAGCAGGCACCATCGGCGACAGACGATCTACCCAATCCTCCGTCAGCGGGGTGGAGAAGAATGCCACACCCAGCTCGGCGGCCTCTGCGGCGAGACGGCGATGAGCGCTCTCGTCCAGTGCGAAGCGCGAAACGCGGGCCAGGCGCTCCGGATCGGAGGCCGAGGCGTAACGCTCCGGCGTATAGCTCTGGAACTTTACAGCATCCACGCCCGTATCGGCTGCAAGCTGTAGCAGGCGCGAAGCCGCTGCCGGATCGCCTTCGTGGTTGACCCCGATCTCTGCCACGACGGCGATTTCTCGATCAAGCGATTTTCCAAAGATTTTCATGCCTTGTACCCGAGCTCCTCGACACTGGCGAAGGGATATGGCCGTCCTTCGAAGCCCACCATGATTCTGCGGATGTGGAATGGCCCGACATCCTCGATCGTATTGCTGCCTTCGATGGCGGTCGGGCAATGATCAAAGCCGCGCTGCTTCAAATATGCAATGACAGAGTCATTGTAGTCGCCTGCCTGGCCTTCCGGATAAGAGAAGAAGGGGGAGGGCTCATCGATCATCCTGGCAAGATGGCTTACCGATTCATCGATCTGACGATGCATCTCCGGCAGCGGCACTTTAGCCAGGGAGATGTGATCGATCGTGTGGGCACCGAAGGATATCAGCGGAGACCGGTTCATCTCGCGTACCTGATCCCAGTTCATGAAGGCATATAGCGGATGATCGCCCGACGAGCCGTGGCCAAGGGTGTCTGTCACAGCGCGAACGACGCGGTCTTTATCTTCATTGGGTAGCGCCTTGCAGCGTGTCTTAATATCAAGAAAAGCGGCAACACGGCCTGCGCTTGAGTCGAGTGGGTAGTAAAAAGACTGGCCGGCGACTGCAATATCAAGATGGCTCTGATCAGTATCCAGGATACTGGTCTCCAGCTGATCGCTCCAGATCATCCGGCCGGTACCGATATATCCGGTGGCAATGTAGATTGTTGCCGGAACGCCGAATTCCTCGAGGATGGGCCAGGCTGACTGATAGTTGTTGAGAAATCCATCATCGAAGGTCACTGCCACGGCACCTGCAGGCAGGGTTTTTCGTCCGGCATAGGCATCGGCAATGTCCGCCATCGAAACAACGGCACGATTGGCGGCAAGATGGCGCATCTCCGCCTGGAAGCGGTCGCTCGGAATATGCTTGCCGGAGCGGTTGCGGGGCCGGGTCTGCAAGCCGGTATCGTATACGCCATGATACAGTAGCACATCATAGGCGGTCATGGCGTGGACTCCTGAATGCGGGCTTGCATATGCGTCCGGGCCGCCCAGCGGGCGATTATCCGGCCGGCACGAATCTTCATCAGATGCGGCATCGGGCCGTAGTATCGGCCGGATCCCGTTTGGGGAGCAGAAGCGACATTGCCGGCCAGAAAGCGCGACAGAAGATTGAGGGTCATCGGCACCAGCGTGACCGTGACGTGGTACCGCAGGCTGACGAGCGACAGGTCAGGCGCCGGCTGGAGGCGCTGTTCGGCAAGAATGTCGCCGGTATCAAATTTTTCGGCGACGTGATGAAGCGTGATGGCCATATCTTCGGGGTGGCCTTCGAGTGCGGCCCATAGATTTGTATCGAGGCCGCGGTAATTCGGCAGCAGGCCACCATGGGCATTAATCGCCGCGACCGCGGCGCGCCGGTATACAGAAGGTTTCACCAGGCCGGTTCCGTAGACAAACAGGATGTCGGTGGGATGTTGGTCCAGGAAGGCCGCCGCATCCGCATCGTTGACGTCTGCGACTGTTATCAGGGGGAGATCGGGGGGCAGCGCATCATCGCCGTCGACGAAGAAGCGAGCCCGCTCATAGGCGAGAACCGATCGGGCGAGATTTTTGGATTGAAGATAAGGGTTCCCCAGCAGGCCAATCCAGGCATTGGGCAGCTTCTGGATGAAGAATGCCTTGGCGCGGCTAATCCAAGGATAAGGTTTGGTTTCAAACATCACGAAGGACAGATGGGCCGGTGCAGGCAGCAAGCGATAAAGCTCGCGGATAAAATAGCGATGATGAGGCGTGTCGGTGGTGAGTATGCCGATGCGCATGGTCATTCGACCTGGTTCGCACTTGCCGCCGCGACCACTTGGTCAAGCGTGGCGGTTTCCGGTCGTACTCCGAGATGGCGTGTGATGGCTTCCGCCCGGGCGTAGTCTTCCGGGGTGTCAACGACGAGGCGCAATCCGATGTAGCGTTCATGCGTGGCGGAATGTCGCGCGATATGAAAACGCTCGGGGAACCGGTAACAGAACCTTGTCAGGTGTTCACGATCTTCGGGATCGCTCGCGTCCCGATCCAGGCGTCGGGTCAGGCCTGCCGTTAGAATCTCGACGGAGATGCCAAAGGGGTAGCTGCGCGGCAACATGTTGGTGGCGAGCTCAGCATTTTCCTCCGCATGCAACGCCAGAAGGTGATCCACCAGCTCAGTATCCATGAACGGGCTATCGCAGCAAATGCGTACGAACCTGTCCAATTTGAAATGATCGACACAGGCGACGGCGCGGGCGAGCACGTCGTTTTTATCGCCACGGAAAACGTCCACGGCTTCGGATTCGGCAAAAGAAGCAATCCCGTCGTCGTCCGGCTGGTCGCTGGTGGCAACAATAATTCTTGCGGGTGTGGACAGGAGGCGCATCCGGTCGATGACACGCCCGAGCATCGGGCGGTCGCCCAGCGGCAGCAGCACTTTGCCGGGCAGGCGACTCGAGTTGAAACGACCGAACAGCACGACGGCCGTCGTGCGATCGAGCGGTTTCGAGGTCTCAGCCATAATGTGGGTGTAAAAGCTTGCCGGTTGGATGCTGACTTGCATCTTTCGTGCGCCAAGCTTCTGGGATCAGGGGGCCGCTCACCGGTTCGCCGGACGCTAGCAGCTCTACGAAACGCATCAGGCGATCCATGGCCTTGCCATCGAATATGGTATCCTGGGCAATGCGAGCGGCCTGCTGCCGAAGATCGAGCATTTGCGGTGATCGGGTATAGGCGAGCGCAATCGGCAGCACCGCCGCGCATTCGTCCGGTGTGTATACCTCGAATACGCCGCAGGGTTCGCGGAAGTAATCCAGGCGCAGGCCGAGATAATCCATATTCAGGACTGGCACGGCGCACAGCTTTGCCCACAGGCAGGTCGTCGAGCAGCTGCAAACGAACAAATCCGCGGCCGGAAGGATGTCGTGAAGCCGCTCGTCTGCGAAGTGGAAGCCGCAACGATCGGCGAGAGCTTGATAGTTCTTGCGCTCGGATTTTGGGTGCAGGCTCAACAGGACGGTAGCATCATGGCGCGCAATCTTGGACCAGAAGGACTCCTGGCGCTGCAGGTGCGTGGGCCAGTCGCAGAGATCGTGTTCGGCCTCATTGGGTACGGCCATCACCACCAGCGGACGGCCGTCAGCGATGCCGTAGCGCCCCGACAGTTCTTTGCGCAGGGCTTCCTTCCGGAACAGGTTTCGATGCAGCGGATCAAGCGTCACGTCGCCGATGCCCACTACCTTCGAATCGGAGAGGCCCTGCCGAAGGTATTCCATCAGCTTGCTGCGGTTATGCTGCAGGATGAAATCGCTCAACCCGCCACCCTGTATCCAGGGCTGCTCTGGCAGCATGTTTTCCAGGGCCAGGGCAAATGTGCGCCAGCCGGGTGAGAACAGCAGGCGGCCATAACTGGAGCGCAGAGTTTGTTTGGGATGAAGCCACGCCGCCAGAACGCTCAGCAGTGGCGCACCTCTATGAAGCTCGGACTGGTGGCCCGGATCGTTCAGGCGGGTAACTTCCAGTCCGCCTGAATAAGGCAGATTGGTTGCTGCGATCAAGGTTGGCACATGCTCATCACGGCAGGCGCGCAGCATAGAGGGAACCGGGGATAGTTCACGATCGCCGGGCAGCAGGACGGCTTTCGCCTGACAACTGTGCAGGAAGTTGCGGAAAATGTCCCGTTCTACGCCAAGCTGGCGACGCAATTCGATCATGCGGAGCATGGCGACGGGCAGCCAGTTGGCGAAGCGGGGGCTGTTCTCAACCCTGTCTTTGATGTGTGCCAGAAGCCATGCCGCCACACCCGCTGTAGCCGACATCCTGGTTGCAATTTCGCTATACAGATCAACGAACGGCAATTGTTCGGTTTCTAGAATGTGCTTGCGGGCTGCGGTATAGTCATTGGCCAGCACAATGAGGGAATGCAACTGGTCGGTGTCGCGTATCCGCTGCGCTATCGGCAGCATTTCAGCCCACGATGTAGAGTGGCGCGGCAGTATGACAATAGTTTTCTTGCTAAGCATCATCAGGCGGCGGCGCCGGAGCGGTACTCGGACTTGCCGGCCGCGCGATGTAGCAGCTCGGAGAATCGTTCGGCCGCGCGACCGTCCGGATTGCCGATCTGCTGATTTAAGAATGCCTGGAGCCGTTCCGGGCTGCCCCGGCGCAGATCATGTCCTTGCAGTGCCTGTTCCAAAAGTTTCTGGAGGCCCTGCTTGGATTCCGCAATGCTGAAAAGATCAAGATAATCCCGGAAATAAATCATGTCTGCGTGTCGCCCTGCTGCTTCGGCGAAGATCGGAATAATCGTATTGCGATCCAGCACGCGCGATTCGATGACCGTGGTGGAGTTCAGGACGATGTTGGCCAGCGATCGGCGCATCAATATCGGAGCGGAGTCGCCAACGATGCGCAGGTTGGGGATGTCGCGGATCTGCAGGCCGGTCGCCGACCGGACAATGGCGTCGATTTCGCGGATCCACCAGTCTTCCACATTCTTGGGCTTGATCAGGAAGTCGGCTTCCGGGTGCTTGATCGCCATTTCCGCAAAGCCGCCATGCACATCGGCAAAAAGCTCAGTGAAGCCGCAACTTTCATCGGCGCTGAAGTAATAAGAGCGCAAGGGTGGCAGTGGCGACGGAAATGGACCGGTCAGAGTGCCAAAGGAAAAAAGCGTCAGTTGCGGGCGTTGGCCGGAGGAGGCTGTGGCCTGTGGCAGATGCGCTTCCCGGTGCAGGGAATCCGCGCGCATCAGACCGATCGTGGAAATCTTGGTCGACGGGAAAATCCCTGCATCCGCCATCAGTTTTTTTGCCGTTTCACTGACCACGGCCAAATGACTACCAAAGAAACGGAAACCGAGGTTGCGCGCTTCGGTCGCCCGTTGGGCGACATGCTGTGGTTCAAGCACGGTGAATTCTTTGTGCAGGGCGACGAATGGCAGGTTGATATAGTTGCAAGCACGTGCAAAGGGCACTTCCCGGACATATTTGAACGCACCGCTGACCGCGCAATCGAGTCGCCGCCATTTTCGAACCCACTGCATGACCTTGGCAATACGTGCGGCGTGACGGTCGCGATCCTCGAGGACCATGGGGTCGGCTTCAAGGAAGTAGTCGCCGGGCGCATAGCGCCGCCGCGTCCGGGGTGGTTGTAGGATTGCATTGATCAGCTCCACCAGACGGGTGGGGAAATCCAACAGCTGCAGGTTCTCGATCCGGCCAAGGGTCTCTACATCCTGACGCCAGCGCTCACGGCTGAAGACGGCCACTCTCAGTCGAGTCTTCCCGTCAGCACGGCCGGTGTTGATCGGCTTCAACGTGCAGGACACAGCCAGTGCAATCAGGAACAGGCCGGGCTCGGAACTGAGCAAGGACCTGAGCAGGCGGAGGCCGCCAGACTTAAGCATGTTGGACAAGGGTGCTGTGCCTTCGGGGAAGTGTTACGAATCCGACATGACGGCTTCGCGCGGACGCCGGCGCAGAAGGCGACGAGCCAGGCTGCGCGCCAGCCGCGCCGGCGAGGTATCTTCAATCAGGTTAGTGAAGGGCTGATAATGCGAGCATTTCTTGCAGCAGTCGGGAATGTTTCCTGCGGCCCAGTTGTCGCGCAAGCGCTGCAGGGCCGGATCGCGCCAGGCGCTGCCCAGACTCTGATAATCCTTGATGTTGCCGGCCCATAGTTCCGGTTCAACGCGGCATGAGCAACCTTGTATCGTGCCATCGATCAGGACCTGGAGCTTGCGGAAGAGCGCATAGCAGGGAACGGTCTTGTCGACGGCGTTATACTTGAATTCATGCCCGACAGGTATGCCGTCCTGTCCGATAACGCCGTGGAAGTCATCCCAGAGGTTATCGAGAATCTCGATGTTGCCTGGATCGATATAGGTGGTGATCTCCTTGTAGAGATCAGAGGACAGGAAGACGTCGAACGGCTTATCGATCCGCAGCAGCAGGCTGAAAAGGATGGGGCGGCCAAGCGTGGCGTTCATACGCAAAAGATTCAGGATATTGCTGACAACCTGATCGTATTTATCGACACCATAGAGACGCTTGTATTGCTCGCGCGACCCCAGACTAGTAGAGATGGCCATATGCGTAAGGCCGGAGGTCAGAACCTCCTTCGTGTCGAAACGATCGAACAGGATTGCGTTGGTGAAGCAGGATACGCCGACGATGTTGGCATGCGAGCGGGCCTCGCGCACCATGTCGATCCAGTCCGGGTGCGCGGTTATCTCACCCAGGATGGGTGACAAGGCAAACGAGCCGCCACCAGCATCGGAGTAAAGCTTCAGAATGTGGGAGTAGATCGACCGATCCAACTTCCGTTTCGGACGCGGATCCGCAGCCTTGCCTTTCGGCCCTTTGCCATAACCGCAAAATGAGCAGTCAGCATTGCAGGTGTTGATGATCTCGGCGCCCACATCAATCGGCAGCGGGGAGTTGATGATATCCTGCGAATAGACAGTTGCGCGCGGCTTGCCGAGGATCCAGCGAACCGCCTGGCGCCACAGGCGTTGTCTTGCCGTAAGGGGAATGGATGGAATCACGCCGGACCTTCAGAGGTTCTCTGTCGTAACGCGGCATCGGCAAGCATCAGGTCGAACGGAGTGTCGATATCAATCGAATCCTCCGGCTGCATGAGGTAGGGCCGGCAGGGGTTCGCGTACAGGGTACCAGCCAATATATCGGCTGGTCTGGATACGACGATCGCCGGTCCATTCCGAACGAATACGGGTGGTAACGCTGAGGATGCGGCACCGGGCACGTATTCGCTGGCCAGGAATGGCTCCAAGGCTCCGTCCCGCTGCTGCATGACCTTATAGGGATTGTACTGATGAGGCACGACGGTCACGCTGACCACGGAGCCGGTGGGCTGGCTCTGGAACAGGGCCACGGCCTCGTCAATATGCCGGCCAGTGCGCAGCGGTGACGACGGTTGCAGCAGAATCACGGCATCAATCGTGGAATCGTCTTGAACTGCTCGGAGCAGGTGCTGGAGCACCGGCAGCATGGGCGTATCATCACGGCTAAGTTCGGTGGGGCGCAGAAACGGCACTTCAAAGCCCAGTTCCCGGCCTGCTGCGGCGATCTCGGGGTCATCGGTCGACAGGATCGCGCGTGACACGCTCCGACTGTTGCGCACGGCTTCGGCGGTCCACGCCAGGAGCGGGCGATTGGCGCACGGAGCGAGATTCTTGCGTGGCACCCGCTTGGAGCCACCTCGTGCCGGTATGATGGCGAGCGTTTTCAAGCGGTCTGGATGTTTCTGTCGCTACTGGGCAGATATGGAAGCATGCCTGCCCGTTCCGTAAGCCGGCCATTCTCGAGTCGGTATGCAATAGATGCGATCCGTTCGATCGCCGGGCGATGGGTGATGGCGATGACGGTAATATCGGGAATCAGCTTTGCCAGCGTTGCGCAGAAGTCACGCTCTGTTTCAGCGTCCATTGCGCTTGTCGCCTCATCAAGCAGCAGGAGAATGGGTTTTCTCAGCAGGGCGCGCGCAATGCTCAGGCGCTGCCGCTGTCCACCTGACAGAGAGGCGCCGCGTTCGCCGACCATTGTTTCCAGGCCATTCGCTTGTGCCGCAACAAACTCGGCTGCACCGGCGCGCTCTAGAGCGGTTTGGATATCGGTTTCGGAAAACTCACCGCCGAGCGTGAGGTTATTGCGGATGGTGTCGTGCAGCAATGCGGCTTCTTGCGGCACATAGCCGATGCTGCGTCTCCAGGCTGCGATATCGTGATCCCATAGCGGCTTGCCGTCGACCATGATGCGGCCGGTTTCAGTGCGCGACAGGCCGGACAACAGATCCAGCAGCGTCGACTTGCCCGCGCCCGACGTCCCGACAACGGCAACCAATGATCCAACCGGCACATTGAGCGAAAGATTTTCCAGCACCGGGGTGCCGGGGATGTAGGAGAAGGAAAGCTCTTCGACCCGCAATTCCGATTGCAGGTGGGGCTGCCGTCCATGCGTCGTGCTCTCAAGCGCCTCGTCGGCAGCCTCGGCTGCGCGGATGGTTGCTTCGAGTTGGTGGTGGGTCGATTCCAAGATGGCGATATTCACCAGGGCACTCTGTATGCCGCTGATCCGACCGATGGTGCGGAGAAATATGCCGGCGAGAATAAGCAAGGCGGCCGGCGGCACATCGAGCACTTCAACGGCGAGAATCAGGCCGCCCATCAGGAACACGATACCGAAGGGTTCTTGCAGCGCCTTGATGATGCTGCCATATAGCTGAATCCGGGTTTGCGCCCGGCAGATGCCTTCGACATTTTCCGCAAGCCGGCGGGCCAGCAGGCCTTCGAGATGCATCGCCTTCAGCGATTTCAGTCCATGCAGCCAATCAATCACACCGCTGCTGAATGTGCGCATCAACTCCGTACGACGGCGGCCATGTCGCCGCGAGACGCTGATCAGCTTGTTCAGGCTGACAAGCAGGAAGATGCCCGAGACCAAGGCCAGTGCGGTGAATTCCCACGAGATCAGCAGTGCAGTTGCGAAATAGACAAGTGTTTGGATCGTGAAGTTGGCGAGCCCGAACAGTTGCTTTGCAGCATCGGTGGAGGACTGACTTTCCGTCGTGAAAGCGTTGAGCAGGCGGCCGGCCGGTTCCCTGGTGAAGTAAGCCCATTTGGCCGCACTGGTGGCGCGCAGCAGGCGCAGGCGGAGGTTGCGGGTGATCTGGATGAAGACGATGCCGAAATACGCTTCGGAGACAAATTGCAGCACAGCCTTGACCAGTATGGCCGCCAGCATGCCGGCCAGAACGGTCGTGAGATTCAGTTCCAGGCCAACGGCTGCATAGGCCTGCAGGAATACCTGCATGACGGGGTTGTCGAAACGGGCATTGCCTCGGAACAGTAGTATCTCAAGCAGCGGCAGCAGCGATAGAACGCCGACACTTTCTGCCAGGCCTGCCAGCAGCAGAAGCAGGAGCGCAATGAGGAAACGCCACGGATGCTGCGGCACATAATCGGCAACGATGGCCGACAGGCTGCGCCAGAGTGCTTCCGGTTTTGAGGAGGATTTAGCCACTATGATATCCGCGGTCGGGAAGGCTTATGCATTCGCCGGGCGGGCGATGATGTTCCAGGCGGCAAACACGCCGTTCTGGGGCTCAAATTGCCTAACGGTCTTGTGCTCCAGAACCTCGATAGTGAAATCCGACAGGAGGTCACGCAAATGCACTTCATCGGCGAAATGGGCGACGCCAGTGCCGGCCAGTCGTCCCCGCGTAAAGTTGATTCGGGTGTAATGATCCTCGCCAGCTTCCCCCTCGGCGAATTCGGAGAAGTCCGTCGAGAACATGTCCACCGACAGAAGGTGCCCGGTAGGCTTCAGTGCGTTGCGGAGCAATTGCAGAGAGCGACGCAGGCAGGAGGTCTGGTTGTGCGTCAGGGAGCCGCGGTCCAGGATCAAGTCGAATTGCCCGGGGGCGCCGATCTGGCGCGTAAAATCGCCAACCAGCATGCGCTCGGCCATGTCGGGATAGGTTTCGCGCAATTGCGCAACGATCGCCGGACTGCCTTCGATCGCCCAGTATTCGACGCCGAGCGAACGGAAGAATGGAATATTGGCACCCGCGCCGCAGCCCAGCTCCAGAACCCGGAAATCAGGTGAGGCGGGGCGGATGTGGCGCAACGTCAAAGCCACAACGTCGGTCCACGGCCAGATGCTCAGATGGCGGCTGGAGGTGTATAGGCGGTCCCACTCTTCAGCAAATGGCATCAGTCAGGCTTTCGATGGCTTTGGTCGGCAGGCGCGCGGCAATACGGCTCATGTCGATGCGCCAGAGGTTTCAAAGGCAATATCCGCGAGGTCGATGCCTTCGTTTTCCTGCTTGGCGGCACGCAGGCGTGTGCCGCGCACAAGATCCCACTCCGACACGAAAAGGCCATTGCTGGCGCGTTTGAAGGTGACGGACTGCTCATCAAGCATGTCGCCAGGCTTGAGATTTTTGCGGGCAACCACACGGCGGCGGCGTATGCTGCGCTCGGCCAGTTCAGCGGCAGCGGGGACTACATCGCCCGAGCCCATTGCGGCTTCGGCGAAGCGAACGTCGCGAACCAGTTGCGCCATTTCGCCAACATCCATCGAGAACCAGTGATCGGGACCGGGAAGGTTGTGATCAAGTGTGAAATGCTTCTCGATCACCTTGGCGCCGAGCGTTACGGCAAGCGTGCTGGCCAGCGGCCCCTGGCTGTGATCGGAAAAACCCCACACGATATCCGGATACAGTTTTTGCAAGGTCTGTATCTGACGGAGGTTGAGGTTTTCCGCACCAGTCGGATACAGCGAGACGCAATGCATGATCGCCGCCTGCGCACCTTCGGCGCGTAGGACGCGGACAATGCGGTCGACTTCACCAAGTGCCGCCATGCCTTTTGACAACAGAAGAGGCAGGCCGCTTCGCGCATAAATTCGCAGGTTCTCGACATGATCGAAATCATCAGAACCGATCTTGATACCGCACAGGCCCAAGGTCAGCATCAATTCGAGATTGATCGGATCCTGAATGGTGGTGAGAAATTGAATCTGGCGTTTTTCGCAGTAGGCTACAAGTTCGGCCCATTGATCGGGCGTGAATTCGTATCGCTTGTGAAGCTCGTATTCGCTTTCGGTGACATCACGACCCTGGCTCCGGTATGTGAACATCTTGGAGCGGTCGGCGCAGAACAGTTCGGTCGTGAAGGTTTGGAATTTAGCCGAATCGCAGCCGATCTCTTTGGCGGCATCGACCAATTCCTTCGCCTTGGATAATTCACCGCAATGGTTCTGGCTGATTTCAGCGATAATATAAGCCGGCTGCCCCGCGCCGATCAGACGGTTGCCGATTTTGATCGTCTTGCCACCGGTTGCATTCATGGGGTTGCCTCTTTAGGCCTGCTTTTCACAAAGATAGCACTTGTCCTGCAGGCCAGGCTCATCCAGGCATGCGAAAAGCTCCTGACGTACGATCTGGACGTCAGAAAACCGCTGGGTAAACAGTTTGGCGTAGTCTGCTTTCCACAGCAGGCTTTCATGCTGGCGATACGGAATCTCGGTGAATTCCGGAGCATAGTATTCAAAGCCCCAGATCCAGCGGCGCGTGACGCGATGCATTTCCGAGAGGAGGCCGTCGATATTCTCCGGCGCAATGTGGATCAGAACATTATTGGTGAAAACGAGATCGAAATATCCGTCCTTGAACGGGATGTCGAAGCCTGAACCGACAATGATGTCGAGGCCGCGATAAAAATCCTTGGAGCGATCGACGCTGTACCGCTGAATGTCAATGCCGGTCAGGTTGGAAAAGCCGAGGCGCTGCAGCGCGCGCAACTGATTCCCGACATTTGTCCCGACCTCCAGAATCCGGATATCTCGGGGCAAATCGCCAAGCCAGTCCTGATTGATGTCGTCACGCTTGCGACCGTACCGGTTCACATACAGCGCATTGAATGCATCGTCATTCTCGAATGTGCATCGCTCGGTATACGAGGCACCGAATTCGCCCTGCCATATCTCGATTTGGCGTGTCGTCATGAATGAATATCCTGGCATGTTACAATGGTGCGGAGGTTTGGATTGAGTTCAGATTCGGGCGGCCGGGTTCTCTGTGCACATCAGCAGATCGACCAGTCCCATATTCGGTTCAAAGCCGGGGTAGGTCTGGGTATAGGTGGGGTGCTGGTAGTCTTGGAATTCGACGACGATGCCAGCCGCCTTGAATTTGTCGAGTTCCAGATAGTCGCGGCCCTGGCTGCCCGAAAGATATGTAGTTGCGCCGGCAGCCAGGCACAGATTCAGCACCAGATCGCTTTTTGTGCCTTCGATCGCCGGCATTTCGCTTGCTGCGACAATCTCGGTCGGAATCGACAGCCAGGTACTG
Organism: Ferrovibrio sp.; assembly: GCF_025869515.1. Taxonomy (GTDB): domain Bacteria; phylum Pseudomonadota; class Alphaproteobacteria; order Ferrovibrionales; family Ferrovibrionaceae; genus Ferrovibrio. The sequence goes on along the minus strand of NZ_JAOZVR010000091.1, from coordinate 80,933 downwards.
AATGTCCGCAGCATCTCAAGGCACAGTGCGGACAGATACGTCCAGTCACGATCGTAAAATCCGGATAGCCGGGGAAAGACCTGCGCAAAGTGCGGGGCACGTCGGTAATTCATCTCGATCGCGGCGCGATGCTTGCGGCGCCAGTCGATCCGATTGTTGATCAAGGTGTCGCGTAGCGGCGTATCGAACAACCGCCCCTTGGTCTCGACCGGAATAGTCAGCCAAGTCCAGCCATCAGCAGTGCGAATCTTATTGCGATTCTGAAAGCTGCTTTTTTGGAACTGAACCGTGTCCAGGTAAATGAAACGATCAGCCCGGCGGATTTTATCGAAATACCCGAGCCACGGCAGGTAGGCCGGCTGGTGGATGCTGACGATCATCGAGAAGGATGGTGATGAGTATGTTGCACGGCTACCGCAGGGCGGGTGACTTTGCCACCACCACCAGAGATGCAGCTAGGAATAATGACGGTGGGGAACCGGGTCAATGTATTTGTTCATTGCATGAACGGTCATCTAGGTATGTGATCATGAATTTTCATAAGTCATTGATAAGTAATGACATATCCCTGGGGCGCCAGATGGATATTCACAGCATCCAGTCGGCCGTTACTGGTGTTGAATGTTATTATTCACGCCTTAGTATGTAAAATTGTCGTCCGTAGTTAATGCCCAGTCTGTGCTGCAAGCCGCGATACAGGCTTTTGAGATGCTGTATGGTGCAGCGCATACGCATGCCGGGCGCGAAGGGCACGGGGGGGAAATAAGTCATTGGTGTCAGTGTGAAGCCCACTTCCTTAGCCAGGCGCTCGAAATGGGCGGGTTTCATGTAGTTGAAATGATGCTGATGGTAATAGCTGATGATATCGCGTTTGCTGATTTTGGTGGCCGCCTGCAGGGCAGGCAGTTCTCGGTCCAGGGGCATGTAGGGGTTGTTGATATACAAATAGGCCCCGGGCGCCATCAGGCGATAGATCGTCGCTAACGTCTCGCGCGGGTCCAGAACATGCTCGATGACGGATTGGCAGGCGACCGCATCGAAAGGGCCGAATGCGGTGGCTTTTTCCAGTCCGCGGGTATGGAGAATGCCGGGGAAATTCCGATCCCGGTAGGCCTGTTCACCAGGCGGCGAGAACGGATCGTAGGCAACCACGGTGCCGACGCCCAGGGCGCGCGCAATGTTGCAAAGTGTTCCGTTGCCCGCGCCGAAATCCATAAATTTTATGCCGCGTGTTTTCCCGGCCGCAGCGAGTACAATGAGGTTGCGGATCGTCCAGGCGGCAGCATCGATTCTGCTATACAGGCGGGGATTCTCTATCGATGAATCTCCTCCACCGTGGTCGGTCACCAGTTCGTTCACCGATGCCGCCTCAGGATAGGCAATAACATCACGAGTGTAAAAGCACCCGCAATCACTACATTCGACGACCGTAGATGTCGAATTCTCGTCCCAACCGTACAGCCTCAGTTCATCCGGCGGCGACCACCGTACTTTTGTCAGAAAGTCCCAAGTATAGGTAAACTTTGGGACATGGTGGTCTGAGCCGCAAATGATGCAGCGACGAATGATCTTATTTGTCATGATCTATTGGCGGTCCGTCTAAAGGTGCAATGGCGGTTTCTTCCCGATAGCGCTGGCTTGAGGACGCCAAGGCTGAAGCCAGGGTGGCGGGCAGTGCCTTTAAGAAGGCATTCTGGAATTTGGCAACGCCTTCGGCATTCAAGTGCACGGCATCGGCAAAATCCTGCTCGGACAATGGCAAGGATGTGAAATCGAGTACCGGAGCGCCGCTCAGAGCAGCGGTGGCGCGGATAAAGTTGGGAATTTCCGGCAGTTGCCGGCGCAGTTGTGGCAGGATGGGAGTCAGAACCGGTATCAGGGTGATGCCGCGCTGGCGGGCCAGGACTGTGATGTCCTGTAACGCAGTGGCATTGTCCGGGTGAATCACGAAATATGGTGTCTTGGCCTGATCGGCAATCCGGGTGGCCGTTGCCGCATCCAGTGTGCCGTGCAGCAAGATACTCGGATGAGGCGCAACGGTTTTATGCAGCGTGTTGAGAAACACGTCTGTGTTTAGATCAATAAGGTGGCTGATCTTACCCGCATAATACAGTTCCGGACTGGCATGGCGGAGCAGGTGATCCAGGCGCGGGCTGTCATGACGGTAGAAGCGCTGTGAAATTTCCGGTCCGGCTTTGGCATTCAGGCCAGATATCTCGAGAATCACTGCCTTTGGCGGGCCATAGCGATCAATATAGTCAGCAAGCAGGGCCTGCATGAGCCGGGTTGACGCCCCCAGTAGGGCGTAGTTGCGCACAGTGAGGCCGGTGCTGTCGCTGAGGGGCGTGGTTTCGAAATGCCGGTAGGCGCGTGAATTTCCAAGAATCAGAATATCGCCCGCGCCGCGGCCAGCATACAGTTCAGCCAATGGCATATGGGATTTCGCGGCTGCAGCACGGCCGAGCAGGGCCAGGGCCCGATCGCCAGCCAGGAAGGCCAGAACGAAAGCCAGGATCAGAAGCGGGATAGCCGTGTTAGTCCGATGGTTCATCAGAATTGGAAATAGACAAATTCAGAGCCTTCAAACGCACCGAAACTAGCGATTAGCCATAGGAGTACAAGTAAGAAGATCGCACGCAACCAGGGATTCATGAATCGGGCCGGCAGTCCTCGGCGCTGACGATACTCCGCAATGATCTCCATTCCCATCAGGGCGCAGATAATCAGCAGGTTCCGCACAATGGCGAGGCGGTCGGCCAGCGCGGCCGTTCCGTCGTCACCTGTCGCGATCTTGCGGATGACCAGTAATGCGTCGGCAAGGGATTGGGACCGGAAGAAGATCCAGGCGAAGTTGACGGCCAGGAAGACAGCGATGATCTGTGCTGCATCGCTTACCCAATGCCTGCGTGAGGCCGGGAAAACCCCATCCGCACCACGCTGAAGCACCAAATAGGTGGCATGCAGCAGACCCCAGATCACAAATGTCCAATTCGCGCCATGCCACAGACCACCCAGGAACATCACGATGAACAGGTTGCGCGCCGTGAGCAGGCCGCCCGAGCGGTTTCCGCCCAACGGTATGTATAGGTAGTCGCGCAGCCAGCTCGACAGCGATATGTGCCAGCGCTGCCAGAAGTCGCTAAAGCTTGTCGCAAGATAAGGGCGGCGAAAGTTTTCGCCAAAGTCGTAACCCATGACGACGCCAAGGCCGATGGCAATCAGCGAGTACCCGGCAAAATCTCCGTAGATCTGGAATGTGAAAAACAATGTGGCCAGCGCGAGGGCTGCGCCGCTCGAATCAGTCACATTGCTGAAGCTTGCATCGACGAACGCAGCTAGGTTGTCTGCGACGATCAGTTTGAGTGCAAATCCTATGATCACCAGTTCGATCCCGCGCAGAACCCTTTTCAGGTCAAAAGGCTGGTCGATGATCATCTGTGGCAGAAGTCTGGAGGCGCGTACAATCGGGCCGGCCACGAGCTGGGGGAACAATGCAATATAAGCAGCGAAACGCAGCGGATTGCGTTCAGTCCGGCAGCTGCCACTGTAGACGTCGATGACATAGCTAATGCCATGGAACGTATAGAAAGAAATGCCAATGGGTAAAACAAGATTCAGTAGGCCGGGGCTTACTAACAATCCGATGCTGGCAAAGGCGATTTGCAGGCTGGCGATGAAAAAATCGAAATACTTGAAGAGTGCAAGGATGCCGAGATTGCAGGTTACCGCGATGCAGACGATGGTTTTGCGCCACTGCGGTCTCGCATTGCCGATCAGTAAGCCAGCCGCATAGTTAATCGCAGTCGACAGCATGATGAGCGGCAGAAAACGCCAGTCCCACCAGCCGTAAAAGAAATAACTGGCAACCATGGCCCAGGCGATGCGGATATTGCCCCTGACCGCAAAATGGACCGGAAAGTAAACGGTGGCGAAAGCCAGGAACGTGAGGCTGTTAAACAGCATGTATTTCTATCGCCGTGCTTCCGAAGCAGATCGGCATCGGGAGAATGATTACTTGTAGCTTCTATGGCATACGAAGAATTACTTTGCCAGTGTCGATCTATTTCCAACAATACGTTTTGTTGTTACGCTTCCGGTTTGTTAGGCCGGCTATGGAACTGCTCCACCGGAATCCCCTGCATGCGGATATTCTGAATCAATGCGCATTGTTCTTTTCCTTCGCTCGCTTTTGTACGGTGGGACGGAGCGCCAAGTGGTGGCACTCGCTTGTGCGCTGCGCCGGCGCGGACACGAAATTTGTGTTGTGACCCTATATGGCGGCGAGGCATTTGCCGCCGACCTAGCAAAAGCCGGAATCGAGCATCGGGTGGTAGGCAAGCGCGGACGCTACGATCTCCTGGTTCCGCATTGGCGGATCGCCGAACTTGTCCGTGAATGGCGTGCCGACATCTTTTATTCATTCCTGCCGGCGCAGAACCTTGCGGCCATTGTCATGAGCCCTTTTCTCGGCGGCGCGAAGGTCGTTCTGGGTGTTCGCGCGGCATATCTTGATGCGTCGCAGTACGATGGCCTGGCGGGATTGAGTTATGGACTTGAACCGTATGTGGCGCATTTTTCCAACCTCATCATAGCCAATTCCGCATCTGGATTGCGTTGGTGCATGGATCGTGGCTTTCCTTCGAAAAAATTACGACTGGTGCCGAATGGTGTAGATACGTCGCGATTCTGTCCTGATCCTGAGGCACGCAGTCGATTGCGTGAATCGCTTTCACTAGGCCCTGAGAAAATTCTCATCGCAACAATTTGCCGTCTCGATGTAATGAAGGATCACCCTTTATTCTTGCGTGCGGCTGCACGCTTGGCAGTTTTGCATCCGGAGATGGTTTTTGCCTGTGTGGGCAATGGGGATAGCGCTTATCTCGCCGAGCTCAAGCGGATTGCATCCGGATTGAATTTGGAGGACCGACTACTATGGCTCCCGGCGCAAGAAAATGTCGAAGCGGTGCTGAATGCGGCCGATATATGTGTACTGCCGTCGGCTCACGGCGAGGGCTTCCCCAATATCATGGTAGAGGCCATGGCCTGCGGCACGCCGATTGTAAGCACTGGTGTTGGCGATTGCGCCGCGATTGCCGATCAGCTGCTTCCCGTTGTACCGCCTGGTGATGATGAAGCCATGGCGCAGGCGGTGGAGGTGACGCTGCGGCGTCTAAAGCTTGAACGGGGGGAGTACCGCGAGCGCCTGCGGGAGCGGGTGTTGCGCCATTACAGCGTTGATGTGCTTGGAGCGACCACAGAAGCGCTCCTGCAGGGCATTGCGGCCGGTTCCCGGATTGGAATCTAGCGCAATAAATTATCGACGGCCTGTGCGAGCCGCAAAAGCCGCCTGTCCTGTCCGTTGCGGGCAACCAGCATCAGACCGATCGGCAGGCCGTTGACTGGCAAAGGCAGCGAGATCGCGCAAAGGTCGAAGAAATTGGCGACGGCCGTATTGCGGAGCAGAAGCATATTGGCAGTCGTGAAGGGTGCCTCATCCTGGATGAGATCGATGATCTTGGGCGCTACGATGGGCGTGGTCGGCAGAATCAGGGCATCCAGGTCGGCCAAATTGCGATCCATGACGGTGATCAGTTCGGCCCGGCGACGCTGCATGAAAATATAGTCGGCCGCCGGCACGGCTCGGCCGCGTTCAATACGGCCGCGTACAAGCGGGTCGAAATCGCCCGGGCGTTGCTCCAGCGCCGCGCGATGGATGAAATAGGCCTCAGTGGCGGCAAATCCGCCCTTGGTATTCACGGCCAGCATATCGGCCAGCAGGGGCAGCGGATGGTCGCTTATCCGGGCGCCTGCCTTGCCCAACAGGGCAAGGGCGCTGTCAAAAGTGGCGGCAACCGCCGGTTCCATCCCTTCCATCAGTGGGCCCTGCGGGATGCCCAGCCGCAGGCCGGCCAGCGGTGCCGCCAGGGCCAGCGGCACCGGGGCTTCCCCGGCCATCACTGCGTCGGCGAGTGCGCAATCGGCGACACTGCCAGCCATCGGGCCTATGCTATCTAGGGCGTAGGACAGTGGAAAGGCCCCGGCAGTCGGCACGCGGTACTGGCTCGGCTTCAGCCCCACAATGCCGCAGAGCGCGGCCGGGATGCGGGTGGAACCACCAGTATCCGAGCCGATGGTAATTTCGGCCATGCCGTCAGCAACCGAGACGGCACCGCCCGAGCTGGATCCGCCGGGAATGCGGCTGCGATCGGCCGGATTCCCCGGGGTACCGTAATGGGGATTGATCCCGACACCGGAAAAGGCGAATTCGGTCATGTTGGTCTTGCCGATGATGACGGCACCGGCAGCGCGCAGCCGGGCGATGGCGAGCGCTTCGATGATGGCTGGGGTCGCGTCACGGCGCAGCTTGGAGCCGGCTGTGGTCGGCTCGCCCGGTATATCAAAGAGGTCCTTGACCGAAACAATTCGGCCATCCAGGGGGCCAAGGCTCTGACCGAGTCGGGTCCGGGCATCCGAGGCTTCGGCAGCTGCCCGGGCGCGCTCGGCATAGACTCTCGTAAAAGCCCGTTGGCCTTCGCCGTCTGGGTCTTCGATCCGGGCCAGACAGACTTCCAGGCGATCCCGGCTCGAGCGGGCGGCAGCAGGCGCGTTCATGCGGTCCTCCGAAAGATAAGTTCTGGCACTATCGCGCTTTTCATTTTTTGGACAAGAGCTAGCGGGATTTCCACCGGCGACGCATACTTAAGGCATGAGCTTTGTCGCCATCTATGCCCGCGTTCTGGCGCTCCTGAAACCGGAAAAGCGTCTCGCCATGATTCTGGCGGCGGCCAATATCGGCCTTGCCGGGGTCGGCTTTATCGAGCCGATTCTGTTTGGCCGCATTATCGATGTGCTGTCAAATTCCGCCGGCTTCTCACCGGACGAGAATTGGTCCAGGACCATTGAGCTGCTGGCGCTTTGGTGTGGCGCCGGTCTGGCCGGCATCCTCGCCGGCATCTTGGTCGCGCTGCATGCCGACAGGCTGGCGCATCGGCGTCGGCTTGCGGCCATGGCGCTTTATTTCGAGCATGTCCTCAGCCTGCCGGCGGCATTCCACTCCGCCACCCATTCCGGCACGCTGCTGAAGATCATGCTCACCGGTGCCGATAATCTGTTCGGCCTGTGGCTCGCCTTCTTCCGCGAGCATCTTTCGACTTTCGTTGCCGTGCTGGCATTGCTGCCTCTGTCGCTGTACCTGAACTGGCGTCTTGGCCTGCTGCTGATTGCGTTAATCGTGGTTTTCGCACTCGTGAGTGCCATTGTGGTGAGCAAGACCGAGAAGGCTCAGGGCCTTGTTGAGGCTTATCATTCCGAGTTGGCGGCACGGGCCAGCGATGCGCTTGGCAATGTAGTGCTGGTTCAAAGTTTCGTGCGCCTGGCGCTGGAAGCGCAGGAACTGGCCATGGTTATGGAGCGGTTGCTCAAGGCGCAGTTTCCCGTTCTCAATCTTTGGGCGCTGATGACGGTGTTGAGTCGTATGGCCTCAACCATCACGATCATTAGCATATTCATGCTCGGCAGCTGGCTGCACCTGCATGGCCAGACGAGTGTGGGCGAGATCGTCAGTTTCATGGGTTTTGCCACCCTGCTGATCGGCCGGCTGGAAGCCGCAATGGGCTTCGTCAGTCGGATGTTTTTCCAGATGCATTCGCTAGGCGAGTTCTTCCAGGTGCTCGACACCGAGGCTGCGGTGCGCAACCGGTCGAATGCGCGAGAAGCCGGTGCGCTGAAGGGCGCCGTGACTTTCGATCATGTCACGCTGTCATACGACGACAAGCGCCCCGCAGTGATCGATCTCAGCTTCGACATTGAGGCCGGTAAAACAGTGGCGCTGGTCGGGCCGACCGGATCGGGCAAAAGCTCGACCATGGCCTTGCTCAGCCGGCTGTGGGATCCGCAATCAGGCAGTATCCTGATCGATGGCATCGATATTCGCGATGTGACACTGGAAAGCCTGCGCCGCAACATCGGCGTCGTCTTTCAGGACAGCGCCGTCTTCCATCGCTCTATTGCCGACAATATCCGCATCGGCCGGCCCGAGGCGAGCGCCGCCGAGGTCGAGCAGGCCGCGCGGATGGCGGAGGCACATGACTTTATCCTGCGCCAGAGTAATGGCTATGCAACGATCGTCGGTGAACGCGGCGTGAACTTGAGTGGCGGCGAACGTCAGCGACTGGCAATTGCCCGTGCTCTGTTGAAGAATCCCCCGGTGCTGATCCTCGATGAGGCGACATCGGCCTTGGATGCCGCAACCGAAGCCCGCATCCAGAAGGCGCTTGATACACTGATGAGGGGGCGAACCACCTTTATCATTGCCCACCGGCTCACCACGGTACGTCGGGCCGATCTGATCCTGGTTCTGCAGAATGGTCGGGTTATTGAGCGTGGCAGTTTCGATGAACTGGTCGCCGCCGGCGGTCTGTTTGCTGAACTGGTCCGCACTCAGTTTCAGGGTGTGGGCTGATTCGAAAAAAGGAAGCTCCCACTTTGCGAATTAACTGTATATCCCTTAAAAAAGCAGGAATACCTATGTCTGATGCGATCATATACTTGGTGGATAGTTAAAGAATGTCCTACCGTCTAACGATCGTGATTGAGGCATTGGATCGAGGTGGTGCGGAATGGCATTTACTGCAGGTGTTGCCGCGCCTGCTTGGCCATAACTTCGAGGTTGAGGTCTTTTGCTTGCATCATCGGGGTGAACTGGCTGCGGAGATGCAGCGACGAGGGATTCTCGTCCATGGCTCCGATGTTCCTCAGTCAAGTCTTCTGGTTCGCATTGGCCATCTTTTGGTCAGGGCGGTGATGCTTTTTTTCCATTTGCTTCGCCGCAAGCCGGAGATCGTCCACTTCTTTCTTCCGGCCGCTTACATTCTAGGTGCTCCGGCGTCTGTTCTGGCGCGTAGCCGCATTCGCTTGATGAGCCGTCGTAGCCAGAATAGATACCAGAAGCAAATGTTCTGGAGCGGCTTTATCGAGCGGCAATGGCATCACCGTATGAGTGCGGTGCTCGGTAACTCGCAGAATGTTATCGAGCAGCTTTCTGAAGAAGGTGTTCCGAAATCAAAATTGTATCTGGTTTATAATGGCGTTGATCTCTCGGCCTTCGGTCGTCAGATACCGCAGCAGGTTGCGCGCGATCGGCTCGGCTTGAGCGGCGAAGCCCTCGTTTTTGTCATCGTCGCGAACCTCATTCCGTATAAGGGGCATGCCGATCTCCTCCAGGCATTTGCAAAGATCAAGGAGCATCTGCCGCAAAACTGGGCCCTGCTTTGCGCCGGCCGCGATGACGGCATCGGCTCGCTTCTTCAGGACATGGTTGAGGAACTGGGCCTGACGCAGCGTGTGCACTGGTTGGGTTCAGTCAAAGATGTTCCTTCCTTACTCGCAGCCGCAGATATAGCACTGCTCACCTCACATGAAGAGGGCTTCTCCAACGCTCTCATCGAATATATGGCGACCGGGCTTCCGACGGTTGCCACTGATGTCGGTGGTAATCCAGAAGCTGTACTCAACGAGCAAACCGGCATCATCGTGCCGGCGCATAACCCGGCGGCTCTGGCAGATGCGATTCTGCGACTGGCACTCGACCCATCCTTGCGTCAGAAATTTGGTACAGCAGCTCAACTGCTTGTGCGTGAGCGTTATTCTCTAGAGGCTTGTGTCGAGAATTATGTAGAGCTGTATCGCAAAATATTAGAAGAGCATGGTCTGAAGGTGGGCTGATCAGCGCCAGACGCGGCGTAGCCGGTCGGTTTCCGCCGGAGCTGCTGGTTCGGGCGCCGCAGCGGGTTTGGGTGCGGCTTCGCGAGCCGCCTGCCTTTCCTCCCAAGCCTGGCGCAGTTTTTCATGTCCTTCAATGCTTTGTACCGTTAACTCGCATTCCTGGGCGATGCTTTGCATCACCATCCTGTCGAGTTTGGCGTAATTTTTCATCTTAGTGATGACACAGTCTTCGCGCTTTGGTGTGACGCCGGGGGTATAAAAGTCGGCCTCGGCATTTCGTCCCGAAGGCCGTAGCGTATAGCCGACAAAACCCAATGCCAGGATGACAGCGACTACGCCACTGCTGATCAGCAGGCGGCGGTCAATGCGGCGCAGAAGGGCTGAAATGGCGATGGCGCAGTCCTCGTCAGTTGGCACTGCAGCATAGCGCAAAATTCCGGTCCGGCAGGTTAAGAATCGAAAACGGCCGCCGGTTTACCGATGGCGCACTGCTTTATTCTGCCAGGAAAGGCAGATTCAGTCCCTGTTCCCGAGAGCATTGGATGGCCAGCTCGTAGCCTGCATCGGCGTGGCGCATGACACCTGTGCCGGGATCATTCCAGAGCACCCGCTCGAGCCGCTTTGCTGCTGCGGATGTCCCATCGGCCACGATGACCACGCCGGCATGTTGGGAAAAGCCCATGCCCACGCCGCCGCCATGATGCAGGGATACCCAGGTGGCGCCCGAGGCGGTATTCAGCAGGGCATTGAGCAGCGGCCAGTCGGAAACCGCATCCGAGCCGTCCTTCATGGCTTCTGTCTCACGGTTCGGACTGGCAACCGATCCGGAATCTAGATGGTCGCGGCCGATCACGATGGGGGCTTTCAACTCGCCTTTGGCCACCATCTCATTGAATGCGAGACCGAGGCGATGGCGCTGGCCGAGCCCGACCCAGCAGATGCGGGCCGGCAGGCCCTGGAAGTGGATGCGCTCGCGCGCCATGTCGAGCCAGGTATGCAGATGCGGATCGTCGGGGATCAGCTCCTTCACCCTGGCATCGGTCTTATAGATATCTTCCGGATCACCGGACAGCGCCACCCAGCGGAACGGGCCGATGCCGCGGCAGAAGAGCGGCCGGATATAGGCCGGCACGAACCCCGGGAAATCGAAGGCTTCCACGACCCCCACTTCCTTGGCCATCTGGCGAATGTTGTTGCCATAATCGAAAGTTGGAATGCCAAGCTTCTGGAAGGCCAGCATGGCCCGGACATGGGTAGCCATCGACGCCTTTGCCGCTTTCACAACACCCTGCGGATCGGTTTCGCGGGCGCGCTCCCATTGCTCCAGGCTCCAACCGGCAGGAAGGTAGCCATTCAGCGGATCGTGTGCGCTGGTCTGGTCGGTCACCGCATCGGGGCAGATGCCGCGCTTCACCATGTCCGGCAGGATTTCCGCGGCGTTACCGAGCAGGCCGATGGAGATCGCCTTGCCGGCTTTTTTTGCCTCATCCAGCATGGCTAGCGCCTGATCCAGCGTTTCGGCCCTGGCGTCCAGATAGCCGGTGCGCAGCCGCATCTCGATACGCGAGGGTTGGCATTCGATCGCCAGCATCGAAGCGCCGGCCATAGTGGCGGCCAGCGCCTGGGCACCACCCATGCCACCGAGGCCGGCCGTCAGAATCCAGCGCCCCTTCAGGTTGCCGCCGTAATGCTGGCGGCCCATTTCGACGAAAGTTTCGTAAGTTCCCTGCACGATGCCCTGGCTGCCGATATAGATCCACGAGCCGGCCGTCATCTGGCCGTACATCATCAGGCCCTTGCGGTCGAGTTCATGGAAATGGTCCCAGGTCGCCCATTCCGGCACCAGATTGGAATTGGCGATCAGCACGCGCGGCGCATCTTCATGAGTACGGAATACGCCGACCGGCTTGCCCGATTGCACTAACAGGGTCTCATCAGGCTTCAGCGTTTTCAGGCTCTGCTGAATCTGATCGAAGCTCTGCCAGTTGCGTGCCGCCCGGCCGATGCCGCCATAGACCACCAGTTCTTCCGGCTTCTCGGCCACATCGGGGTCGAGATTGTTGCGCAGCATGCGGTAGGCTGCCTCGATCTGCCAGTTGCTGGTATTCAGATCGCTGCCATGCGGGCTGCGGATGACGCGAGTGTTGTCGCGGCGGTTATCGGCGGACATGGCGGGGCCTCGTTACAGATACGTGCGCTTCGACGTGCCGTCGGCGCGATAGGAAAACCGGGTCGTGAAACGGTGTGCGTGGCCGGGATGCCAGAGCACCGCGGCGGAGACGATCTGACTGCCCGACCAGGTGCGGCGGCGCAGGCGCAGGCAGGGTTCGTTGCCGCCAATCTTCAGCAGCTTGCGGATGCGGGCGTCAGGCATGGCGGCTTCGACGATATGCTCCACCTCGGTGGCCGGCGCTGTCTGCATCAGGAATTCGTTCGGCGTGATGGTGGTGAAATCGGCACCCAGATAGCCCTGAGCAGTGGCGGGGTTGACGAACCGGTCCTCCACCTGCAGCGGCACGCCATCGGCCATATGCACCAGCACGGAATGGTAGACGACCGCGTGGATGTTAAGGCCGAGGTCGCGCGCTGTTTCGAGCGTGGCCCTTTCGGACTTCAGCAGTTCGACGCGGGCGGTATGGCGCTGGCCGCGTTCGGCAATTTCCTCGGCAATATTACGCAGTTCAACCAGATTGAAGATCGGGCGTTTTTCAGCCACGAAAGTGCCCGTACCTTGCACACGCACAATCAGGCCTTCATGGGTCAGCTCGCGCAATGCACGGTTCACCGTCATACGGCTGACCTTGAGCTGTTTGACCAGGGCGCTCTCGGACGGCACCTGGTCGCCGGCACGCCAGTCCCCGGCCTCGATATGCCTGACGATGAACTCCTTGACGCGGCGATACCTTGGCGTTGGTCCGTTTTGCGTCACTGCTGCTGGCCCGGACATCGGCTTCCTGCCCTGTCGTTTTTGCCCTGGCAGTATAAGTTCAATTGTATATACAAGTCCAGCCGGGCAAGGCCTCGCATGGCCGGCCGAATCTGTGTAAAACCCTGCAAAACCCTAACCAGAATGTGACGCCCGCAGTGACACAATCGGCCCCATCGGTGACGATCGTAACCGTGACCCACTACAGCGAGCGCGTCATCGGCGAATTCCTGACCCATCTTCCACCGGGCCGGCCGCTGGTAGTAACCGATAATGCCAGCCGGGATTCCACGCGTGATATCATCCGCAGTCGGACACCGCAGGCGACCTTGATTACGAACGAGATCGGCCGCGGTTTCGGTAATGCTGCTAACCAGGGGCTTGTGCAGGCGACCGGCGATTTCATCCTGCTGGTCAACCCGGATGCCAAGCTGCGCCCCGATTGCCTGGAACGGCTACTTGCTGCGGCCGAGCGCTATCCCGAGGCTGGCGTGCTGGCGCCGGCTCTGCACACTCCGGCCGGCGGATGGGAAGTTTCCCATGATGTCGATATGTTCCGCCGGGCAGAAATGTCGCCAAAGCGTACTGATCCCGAACCGGAAGGCGATATCTGCGCCGATTATGTTTCCGGTGCCGCCATGCTGGTCCGTCGCGCGGCGCTGGATGGCGTGCCGGGCTTCGATCCGGCTATCTTCCTGTATTATGAGGATGATGATTTCTGTATCCGCCTGCGGCGCGCTGGCTGGTGTCTAGTCCGGGTCGCCGATGCCGTCGCTGATCATGTTGGCGGCGGGTCGATCAAGCGCAGCTGGGACAAGCACTGGGAGAAGTTCTGGCATCTGGCCTGGTCGCGGCTGTATATCGAGCGGAAATACCGCGGCACGATGGCAATGTGGCTTATAGCCCTGCCGGCATTGCTCCGGTTTGGCATGAAAATGCCATTTTATCTGCTGACCGACTTCCGCAACAAAGGTCTGCGTGATGCCGGCCGGTTCTGCGGGACACTGGCTTACCTGATAGGGATGAAATCGAAATGAAAGCAGTCATCCTGGCTGGCGGCTACGGTACCCGCATCACCGAGGAAAGCGCGCTGCGACCCAAGCCCATGGTCGAAATCGGCGGGCGCCCGATCCTGTGGCATATCATGAAAATATATGCTGCTCATGGTATCACGGATTTCGTGATCTGCCTCGGTTACAAGGGCTATGTGATCAAGGAATATTTCGCCAACTATGTGCTGCACGCTGCCGACGTGACGGTCGATCTGGCGAATAATCAACTAGAATATTTGAGCGGTGCGCCCGAACCATGGAAGGTAACGCTGGTCGAAACCGGTGAGGCAACTGAGACCGGTGGACGGCTCAAGCGTGTGGCGCGCTGGCTGCAGGACGAAGAAACCTTCTGCATGACTTATGGCGACGGCGTTGCCGATATCGACATCACGGCTTCAATCGCTTTCCATCGCGCACATGGACGGCTGGCCTCGATGACGGCAGTTACGCCGCCGGGGCGGTTTGGTGCACTGACTCTGGATGGCGACAGCGTCACCGGCTTTCGCGAGAAGCCGCGTGGCGACGGCGGACTTATCAACGGTGGATTCTTCGTGCTGTCCTCCAAGGTGCTGGACTATATCGCCGACGAAAAGACAGTTTGGGAGCGTGTTCCGCTAGAACGGCTGGCAACCGAAGGCCAGTTGCGCGCTTTCCGCCATGACGGTTTCTGGCAGCCGATGGATACCGTGCGTGAGCGCCTGGTGCTGGAATCGCTGTGGACCAGCGGCAAGGCGCCGTGGAAGACCTGGGCCTGAAGGTATGGGGCTGACCCGCGAATTCTGGCGCGACCGCCGTGTCCTGCTGACCGGTCATACGGGCTTCAAAGGCGCCTGGGCGGCCCGCTGGCTGCGGCGTCTGGGGGCCGAAGTCTATGGTTTTGCCCTGCCGCCGGATACCAGGCCCAGCCTGCACGCCCTGCTGCAAACACCGCTGGCTGGCGAATGGCTGGCCGATCTGCGCGATGCCGGAGCCGTCGACCACGCTTTGACGGAATCGAAGCCTGATCTTGTGTTGCATCTGGCGGCCCAGGCTCTTGTGCCGGCAAGTTATCGCGACCCGCTCGGTACATGGACAAGCAATGTTCTTGGCACACTCCATCTGCTGGAGGCGATGCGCCGGCATCCGCAGCCGATGACGGCCGTGATCGTCACCACGGACAAAGTCTACGCCAATAACGAAAGCGGCGCCGCCTTCCCTGAAACCGCGCCTTTGGGCGGCGACGATCCCTATTCGGCATCGAAGGCGGCGACCGAGATTGCCGTGCACAGCTGGATGAAAAGCTTTTTCGCCGGCCGCCACAAGGTCGGCACGGCCCGCGCCGGTAATGTGATCGGCGGCGGAGACTGGTCGGCGAACCGGTTGATTCCCGATATCGTGCGGGCCGCGCAAAGGCAGGGCAGTGTCGTGCTGCGTCGGCCCGATGCGACGCGACCGTGGCAGCATGTGCTCGATCCCGTGCATGGATATCTGCTTTATGCCGAGGCGCTCCATGCGCAGCAGACAGACCTGCCCGCCAGCCTGAATTTTGGCCCGCTGGAGGATCAACGCATCACCGTTGGAACCATTGCTACTGATCTGACCCGGGCCTTCGGTGCGCCGATGTGGCGTCATGAAGCGCAAGACGGGATCGGTGAAAAGGGCGTGTTGGCGCTGGATGCCCGACTGGCCGCCGAAACCCTTCAATGGCACCCGCAATTTTCCACGCAGGCCGCACTCGATGCCACCGTGACATGGTATCGTGACTGGCTGGCCGGTGGTGACGCCGCCGCCCTGACGGATTGCCAGATTGCCGATTTCGAGGATGGACTATGAGTGAGTGCCGCTTCTGTCATGCGCCGCTCGCGCGCAGCTTCGTTGATCTTGGCCTGCAGCCGCTGGCGAATTCCTATGTGGCGGCAAACAAGGCAGGGGTGCCTGAGCCCCGCTACCCATTGCATGCCCGCCTCTGTGAATCCTGCCTGCTGGTGCAGGTGGATCATGATGTTCCGGCTGAGGCGATTTTCTCCGATTATGCCTATTTCTCGTCTTACGCCACCAGTTGGGTCGAGCATGCCCGCCGCTATGCGCTGGTCATGCAGCAGCGGTTCGGTCTGGGGCCGGAATCCCAGGTGGTGGAGGTCGCCAGCAATGACGGATACCTGCTACAGCATTTCAAAGCTGCCGAGATCAAAGTTCTGGGTGTCGAGCCAGCTGCCAATGTAGCTGCTGTGGCGGAGCAGAAAGGCATTCCGTCGGAAGTGGCTTTCTTCAATACGGAAACGGCACAACGGTTGCGTAATGCAGGCTATGTTGCCGATCTGATGGTCGCCAACAATGTGATGGCCCATGTGCCGGAACTGAATGAATTCGTAGCCGGCTTTGCCATTCTTCTGAAACCGCAGGGCGTGCTGACCGTAGAATTCCCGCACCTGCTCAATCTGATCGAGCAGGTGCAGTTCGACACCATTTACCACGAGCACTATTCCTATCTGTCGTTACTGGCGGCGGAGAAGATTTTCACTGCCCATGACCTGCGGGTTTTCGATGTTGAGCAGTTGCCGACCCATGGCGGCTCATTGCGACTCTTTGTTTGCCACCGTGATGCCGTGCATGCCGATTCGTCGGGACTGACGATGGTGCGTGCTCAAGAGCAGGCGGCTGGCCTGCAGGGGCTCGCGGCCTATGATAATTTTGCCCCGAAGGTGCAGGCTGTGCGCGAACAGTTGCGGGCTTTCCTTGCCGAAGCCAAACGGGTCGGCCGCAAGGTGTGCGCCTATGGTGCTGCCGCCAAAGGCAATACCTTGCTGAATTATTGCGGTGTTACCGCATTAGATATTGCGGTGGTCTATGACAAGAATCCGCATAAGCAGAATCACCTGTTGCCCGGCTCGCAGGTCCCGATTCGCGATCCGCAGGCAATTGCCGCGGACAGACCGGATTACCTGCTGATCCTACCGTGGAATCTGCGCGAGGAAATCTCTGCCGAACAGGCGCAGATAAGGGACTGGGGCGGTCATTTCGTTACCGCGATTCCGCGTCTGCAGGTGTTCTGATGCAGATATCCTCGACCGGCCTTGAGGGACTGTTCACGATCGGAACCACGCCAAGCCAAGATGAACGCGGATATTATCATCGTCTCTACGATGCCGCGACCTTTGCCGCAGCCGGCATCGACTTCGTGCCACGACAGGGCGGTATCAGCCATAATGCCAGGCGCGGCACCCTGCGCGGCATGCATTATCAGAAGGCACCGGTAAAGCAGGCAAAGCTGGTGCGCTGTCTGACTGGGACGATCTTCGATGTCGCCATCGATCTGCGACCGGAATCGACCACCTATACCCGCTGGTTCGGCATCGAACTGACCGCAGAAAATAATATGGCGCTGTTTATCCCGTCTGGCTTTGCTCATGGCTTCATTACGCAGGCCGATAACACCGACGTGCTTTACGAACTCGGTGCCGCGGAACAGAGTGATTGTGCTGCAGGCGTCCGCTGGAACGATCCGGCCTTCGGGGTTGCCTGGCCGCTGGCACCGATTGTCGTCAATATCCGCGATGCCGGCTGGCCCGACTATCGGAGAACGTGAATATGGCCGGATTCCGCCGTCTGCGGGAAATGCTTGGTCTGCGAAAGATGGAAGCCTGGCCGGCGTATGTTTCGGTCGGCCGCCATACTTACGGTTTGTCGAAGCGGAATTTCGTGCAACCGCATGCTGTAGCACCTATCTCGGTGGGTGCCTTCTGCTCGATCGGACCGGATGTTCTGATTTTCGGCCGGGCTGATCATCCGACCGGGCTGGTTTCCACCTATCCCTTTCGCACCAAGCTGCTGCATCCGGAGGCAGGCAATGCCGATGCGGTGACAAAGGGTTCGGTGTGGATTGGCAGCGATGTCTGGATTGGTGCGCGCGCCATGATTCTGTCCGGCGTAACAGTGGGAGATGGTGCGATCATTGCCGCCGGGGCTGTGGTGTCTCGCGACGTGCCGGCCTACGGCATGGTTGCCGGCAATCCGGCGCGGCTGATCAAGTATCGCTTCGCGCCTGAAATTATTGACGCCCTGCTGGACATCCGCTGGTGGGAGTGGCCGGATGAGAAAATCCGCCGCTTCGAGGCGGCGTTCTACGGTCCGATCGAGGATTTCATCGCCAAGGTGAAGGCTTAAGCCTTCATCGCATCGCGCAGGAAATCCTCCAGCCGGCGCTGCGGTCTCCAGGCCGGCGGTGGTGTACCACCTTTCCAGGTCTGCATTACTTCCCCATCCCGATAAGGACGTGCTCCCCATTTGGCATGAAGGTTCTGGCCGCTGCTGGCTTCGATCAGGCCGGCCAGCCCGCGGATCGTGAGCGGTCGTCCCGAGGACAGGACATAATACGCCGGATGCGCGGCTCCGTTATGGAGCGCCTGCGCCGCTGCTATCAGTCCGGTTACGGCATCGTCGATATGCAGCAGATCGATTTCCTGCTCGCCGGGGCTGAGGGCAATTTCGCTGCCGCTTTTCGCGGCAGCGACCAACTGCATCAGCAGCTTGTTGCGCGGGTCGTTGGAGCCATAGGTATCGAACAGCAGCACGGTGCCGCAGGGCAGGCCGGCGCGGCGATCGAAATAGACCAGCAGGTCTTCGAAAGCGTGCTTGGTGGCGGCATACAGCGAAGCCGGCATGTAAGCACCGCGAACATTCAGCTGCGATGCCGTGCCGACATTGACGAAAGCGGCGCAGCCGCTGCGGGCTGCCGCGTCGGCAAACATCGTGGCGAAGCCGAGATTGACGGCCAGCAGGGCGGGAATGTCGGCCGGGGTCGCCTCGTGGCTGTAGCGGGTGGCCAGATGGAAACAGGTGGCTGGGCGCAGCTGCAGCAGCAGGTCACCCAGTGCAAGCGGATCATTGATCCGGTGCCGGGCAACGCCTGCCGGCAAATGATCTGCCTGAGATTCAGGGCGCACGAGCACATGCACGGCCTCGCCACTCTCGGCAAGCCGCTGCACCAGATGCCGGCCAACGAAGCCGGTACCGCCTGACACCACGACAGTCATGCTGGATGCTTAGCGTTTTTTTCCGGGCAGTGGAAGCCGGTCAGCTTGTCGGGGGCTCAGGCCAGGGCCGCAGCGCCGGGCGCATCTGTTCGTAAATATGGGCCATGCGCAGCACGCCGGCATCGTCGAAGCGCCGCCCGACAATCTGCAGGCCGATCGGCAGCCCGTCGCCGTCATAGCCCGCACAGATCGAGGCGGCCGGCTGCTCCGACATATTGAAGGGTGCGGTAAAACGGATGTGTTCTGACTTATATTGCGGATCGTTGCCAGGGGCGGCCTCCTCGGCATCGTAGGCTGTGATCGGCGAAGTCGGCGACAGTACGTAGTCGTAGGGCAGGGTGGCGGCCACGGTGGCCTCGCGCAACGCGAAGACCTGACCGAGTGCGCGCATGGCATCCACAGCGGTATAGCCGGCCGCCATGCCGCACCATTTGGCGATGTAGGGCAGAACCTTGGCCTGGCGTTCGGGTGACATGGCGGCGAAATCGGTATAGGCGCGCGACTGGAAGAAGGTGTTCAGGCCATTGGCCATATCCTGGGTCATGAAAGGTCTGACCGGTTCGATACGGGCGCCGGCGGACTCAAACAGTTTGGCAGCCCGTTCGACCGCATCCTGCACCGCCGGCTGTACCGGAATGCCGAGACCGGCATCCAGCAGCAGGCCGATCTTCAGCTCTTTCACCTCGCCATCCAGAAGCCTGGGATAATCCTGCTCAAGATACGGCAGCGACATGTAATCCCGGCCGTCCGGCAGGGTGAGGTGGTTCATCAGCAGAGCACTGTCCATCACCGTGCGCGTCATCGGGCCGGTGACACGGCCGAGATAGGGCGGATTGATCGGGATGCGGCCCAGGCTGGGCTTCAGCGCGAAGATGCCGTTATAGGCCGCAGGCAGGCGCACGGAGCCACCGATATCGGTGCCCAGCGCCAGCGGACCATAGCCGGCGGCAATGGCGGCCCCGGCGCCGGACGAGGAGCCGGCGGTATTGCGCTTCAGATTCCATGGATTGCGTGTCGTGCCATGCAGGCTCGAAACGCCCGAGGCCAGCATGCCGAAATCCGGCATGGTTGTCTTGCCAAGGAAGACGCAGCCGGCTTCCCGCACGCGGGCGGCCGGCGGGGCATCCACGGCGCTCGGGGTGAGGATTGTGGCGGCAGTGCCCACCGGGGTCGGGACGCCCTTGCTGGCGATATTTTCTTTCAGTGTGATCGGCACGCCGTCCAGCGGGCCGAGCTGCTGACCCTTGCGCCAGCGCTGCTCGGAGGCCTTGGCCTGCGCCAATGCGCCCTGGGCGTCGATGACATACATGGCGTTGATCTTGGGTTCCCAGAGTTCGATCCGCTTGAGAGCGGCCTTGGTCGCCTCCACCGGCGAGATGGCACCGGTGCGATAGCCCATCCATAGATCATAGGCGCTCAGATTGTGCAGGTCGGTCATGGCAGCCTCGTGGCGGACGTTTTGTGGTTAGAGCCGGTTGACGCCGCACCAGCGCGCGGTGAATGTCGCCAGAACGCTCGCGACCTCCATCATGCTGTCGATCGACACCCATTCGTCGATGCCGTGGATATTGGCGGCTGTGGGGCCATAGCAGGTGGCCGGAATATTGCCGTAGAGATTGAAGAAGCGGGCATCGGTGGTGCCGGTGAAGGCGTTGAAGGCAACGTCGCTGCCGGCGACGCTGCGATGGCAGTCGGCTAGGGTGGTGACCATGGGCGTGTTGAGATCAAGCACGAAACCTTCGGCCTGGAAGCCCTCGTAAATGACTTTGTATTCGATGCTGTTGTTCTGCGGGTGTTTCCGATGTGCCTCAGCGAAAAGCTTTTCGACAATTTCGCGCACGTCGGCCGGGCTGACCCCTGGGTAGAATCCCAGCCGGATGTCGGCACGACAGGCGGTCGGCACAGACGAGGCCCATTCGCCGCCCTGGATCTTGCCGAGATTGAAGTTCACCGGATGCTCGTGAGAATGATACTCGGCATGGCGGCCGCCTGGCGCATTCCACTGATGCTCCAGTTTCTTCAGTTCGCCGAACATGTAGAGGGCAAAATCGATGGCGGCGACCCCAGTGTGGGCCACCGAGGCGTGCACTGGCTTACCGGCCACTTCGAGCGCCAGCCACATCACGCCCATCTGGGCATGCATGATGCCGTTGAACGGCTCAGGGATGATGGCGGCATCGGCGCGATAGCCTTCCACCAGGCAGGCCAGGGCTCCGTTGCCGGTGCATTCTTCCTCGACCACCGATTGCAGAATCACATCTGCGGCAGGTTCGAGGCCGAGAGTCTTCAATGCCTTCATCGCCATGATATAGGCGACAATGCCTGCCTTCATATCGCCGGCGCCGCGGCCATAGAGCTTGTCGCCATCGATCCATGGCTCGAATGGCGGCTTGGTCCACAGGGCTTCGGCGCCGACCGGCACCACATCGATATGGCCATTGAAGATCAGGGATTTTCCGCGCGTCGCTCCGCGCGGCCGGTGCACGCCGACGATATTGTGTCTGCCATCATAGGAAACGATGGACGGTGAGTAGCCGGGGTGATCTTTCAGTTTGGCTTCGTCGATGGCGAATTCATCGACTTCAAGACTCATGCCCTCGAAAACGCCGCGGACCAGGTCCTGGGCGCTTTTTTCAGCGCCAAGCAGCGACGGACAGCGTACCATATCGGCCAGCAGATCGGTGGCTTCGTCTCGCAGGCTGTCGACCGCGCGCTTGATGTCCGTCACATCGGCCTGATCCAGAAGCGCTGACATCGCATTCTCCACTGACAGATTTTAGATGGTCGACCTAACTTGCCCGTTCGGCCTCAAGCCAGTGGCGTCCGGGCAGGGCCGCGAAGAGCTGTTGAGTATATTCGTGCTGTGGTGCGGCAAAGAGCTTCGCCGTTTCGGCGAATTCGACGATCTTACCGCGTTGCATGACGGCGATGCGGTCGCAGAGCCGCGCCGCCACGCGCAGGTCGTGAGTGATGAAGAGGATGGCGATGCCGAACTGATCGCGGATATGTTCCAGCAGGTCGAGCACCTGAGCCTGCACCGAGACATCCAGCGCGGATACGGCCTCGTCGGCCACCAGGATTTCGGGTTCCATGGCCAGTGCACGAGCAATCGCCAGGCGTTGGCGCTGGCCGCCGGAGAACTGATGCGGATAGCGGTCGAGCGCATTGACGTCGATGCCGACGATCTTGAGTAGATTGCGGGCGCGCTCCAGCGCCTCGGCTTGCTTGATTCCGTAATTCAGCGGACCTTCGATAATCGACTGGGCCACCGTACGGCGCGGATTGAGCGAACGATACGGGTCCTGGAACACCACCTGGATACGGCGGCGGAAAGGATGCAGCTGCCGCACATTCAGATGAGCGATATCGGTATTGTCCAGGATCACCTGGCCGCCGGTCGGGTCGATCAGGCGGGCGACACAGCGGGCCGCGGTCGATTTGCCCGATCCGGACTCGCCGACAATGCCAAGGGTCTGGCCTTTGTAGAGCTTCAGTTCGATCCCGTCGACGGCGCGCACCTCGCGGGTGCCCTTGAACATGCTGCGGGTGACGTAAAGCTTGCTAAGATTTTCCGCACTCAGTACCGGTTCGGCGGTGATCGGTGTGGCCTCGCGCGGTTTCAGGCGCGGCACTGCATTGATGAGCATCTTGGTGTAGTCATGCTGCGGCCGATACAGCACGTCATCGGTCTTACCGCTTTCGACCACTTCGCCATACCGCATCACCACCACGCGGTCGGCAATATCGGCGACAACGCCGAAATCGTGCGTGATGAACAGAACGCCGGTGCCGCGCTTCTGCTGCAGTTCGCGCAGCAACAGGAGAATCTGCGCTTGTGTGGTCACGTCGAGCGCCGTGGTCGGCTCGTCGGCGATCAGCAGGGCCGGCTCAAGCGCCAGCGCCATAGCAATCATCACGCGCTGGCGCTGACCGCCGGACAGCTGGTGCGGATAGGCATTCATCAGGCGCTCTGGATCGGGTAGATGCACGTCGGCAAACAGCTGCTGCACGCGTTCTTCGGCGCTGACGCCGCGTCCTTTCCAGTGGTGCGCCTTCAGGAGTTCGACGACCTGGTCGCCAACCCGGTGCACCGGGTTGAGCGCCGTCATCGGCTCCTGGAAGATCATCGACATGCGGCTGCCACGCAAATCGCGCAGCCGCGCCTTCGAAGCCTTGCGCAGGTCTTCGCCTTCCAGCCGGATGTCGCCACTGACCACGGGCAGGCTGCCCAGCCCCATCACTGTGCTGGCGGTGACCGACTTGCCGGAGCCCGACTCACCCACCAGGCAAACGATTTCGCCCGGCATGACCTCGAAGCTGACATTCTGAACGGCTAGGCTGCGGTCGCCGCCCCTGGGCAGCGCGACCGACATGTTTGTGACGCTGAGAACCGGCGCCGGCATGGTCTCGGTCATCGGTTATGCTCCCAGCCGCTTTTTCATGCGCGGGTCCAGCGTATCGCGCAGGCCGTCGCCGAGGATGTTGACCGCCAGGATGGTGACGGCCAGGAAGCCGCCTGGGAAGAGAATGATCCAGGGTGCGCGCTGAAATACGCCGCGCCCCTCGGCAATGATGTTGCCCCAGGTCGGAATTTCCGGTGGCAGGCCGGCACCCAGGAAGCTCAGGATGGCTTCGACCAGGATGGCGGAGGCGCAGATATAGGTGCCCTGCACGATCAGCGGCGCGATGGTGTTGGGCAGGATATGCTGGATCAGGATTTTCACGGTCGGTGTGCCAAGGCCGACGGCGGCTTCGACATAGGGTTCTTCGCGGATCGACAGCACCACGCCGCGTACCAGACGGGCAACGCGCGGAATTTCCGGAATCACGATGGCGACGATCACGGTGATCAGCGAGGCGCCCGACAGCGACACCAGCGCGATAGCCAGCAGGATGCCCGGGATGGCCATCACGCCATCCATGGCGCGCATCATGGGGCCGTCGAGCCAGCGGATGTAGCCCGCAGTCAGGCCAATGACCAGACCGATCGAGATGGCGATGGTCGCCACCACGGTGCTGACCAGCAGCGAAATCCTCGCCCCATGTACCACGCGGGTCCAGACATCGCGGCCCAGCATGTCGGTGCCCATCAGGAACTCGTCCGAGGGGCCGCGCAGGCGGAACCGCGGCGCGATGCTGCCGGGGTCATGTCCGGTGAGCAGCGGCGCCAGCAGGGCCACGACCAGCAGCAGCAGAAGGATGCCGCCGCCAATCAATACGGACGGGTTGCGGAAGGCCGCATGACGGAAAATTTGCTGCATGGTCAGTAACGAATCCTGGGGTCGAGCAGCACATAGGCGACGTCGATCGCCAGGTTGATCAGTACGTAGACACCGGAGAAAACCAGGATCACGCCCTGGATGATCGGATAGTCGCGACCAAGGACGGCATCGACCACCAGGCGGCCGATGCCGGGGATGTTGAACACGGTTTCGGTGATCACCACGCCGCCGATCAGCAGGGCAAAGCCGATGCCGATTACCGAAACGATCGGGATGGCGGCATTGCGCAGGGCGTGGCGCACCAGCACCACATGCTCCTTCAGGCCTTTGGCATGGGCGGTGCGGATATAATCCTCGTTCAGCACCTCCAGCATCGCAGTGCGGGTGATGCGGGCAAACAGAGCGATGTAGATGAAGCTGAGTGTCACCGTGGGCAGGGCAATGCGTTCCAGGAAGGCCGGCAGGCCATCGCGCAGCGGGGCAAAACCTTGGGCCGGGAACAGATCGAGCTTCATCGAGAAGAAGAACACCATGATGTAGCCGAGCACGAAGACCGGGATCGAGAACCCGGCCACCGACAGGGCCATGATGCCGCGATCGAACCAGCTGCCCTGTTTCCAGGCAGCCAGAATGCCCATCGGAACGGCGACGGCGATAGCGAAGATCAGTGTGGTCAGCGCCAGCGACATGGTGGGTTCGACGCGCTGGCCGATCATCGTGGCAACTGGCTGTTTGGACAGCACAGACTTGCCGAGATCGCCCTGCGCAAGCTGACCGATCCAGGTGATGAACTGTTCCGGAATCGGGCGATCCAGGCCCAGATCGGCGCGAATGGCGGCGATGGCTTCGGGTGTTGCCGTGTCGCCGGCCAGGATCGCGGCCGGGTCGCCCGGGCTCAGGCGCAGCAGCAGGAAAACGAAAATGGCCACCACCCCCATGACGGGGATGGCGGCCACCAGACGTGAAAGAATGAGACGCAGCATGGAAAACTAATACGCAACAATCATGCCAGCGAAATCACTCTACTGCTTTTCGATGTTCCAGAGTACGTAGGCCGGGCTCGGCAACATCCCCTTGATGTTCTTGCGCACGGCAGACGGCTGGAAGTATTCGCCGAGCGGGATGTAGTGCACCATTTCATAAAGGCGCTTCTGCACGGCTTCCGCGATGGCCTTCTGCTTGGCCGGATCGGGTTCGCGGGCATAGGAATCGCGCAGCTTTTCCATTTCGGCGTCTTCGGTCCAGCCGAAGAAGCCGCCCTGCTTGCCCAGACCTTTGGTGCCGGCATTGGCGATGGGGTTCATCATGTCGGCAGTGCCCCAGGCGGTGTGGAAGATATGCCAGCCGCCCTGGTCGATCGGATCCATTTTGGCGCGGCGGCCGACCAGCGTCTGCCAGTCCATCGACTGCACTTCGATATTCATGCCGATGGCGCGCAGCAGGGGGGCCGAAACCAGCGGCAGCTGGTTGATGCTGTTCAGGTCGGTCGGCGCCATGATGACGATCTTCTCGCCCTTGTAGCCGCTTTCCGCGAGCATCTTCTTGGCCTTGGCGACATCGGCCTTTTTGGTGCCGACAGCGCCGGCAGTGGTGGCCAGCGGAGTCGAGCAGCCGAAGATCGCGCCGCAGACCTTGTAATATTCCGGATCGCCGACCTGGGCGGCCAGATAATCCTCCTGCTGCACGGCATGCAGGATGGCCTGGCGCACCTTGACGTTATCCAGCGGCGGCTGCAGCCAGTTCATGCGCAGCATGTAGTTCATGCCGAGCGGCTGCAGGTTGCGGATTTCGATGTCCTTCTGCTTCTTCAGTTCCGGCAGCAGGTCGAAGGCTGGCTGTTCCCAGATATCGACCTCACCCTTAATCAGGGCGTTCATGGCGGTCTGCGGATCGGCGATGGTCGTCCATTCGACGCGGTCGACCTTCACGACCTTGCCGCCGCTGGTGAAACTGGCCGGCTCGCTGCGCGGCTTGTAGTCGGGGTTCTTCTCGTAAACCACCTTCACACCGGGCTGGAACTCGGCCTTGATGAAACGATAAGGACCCGAGCCGATCTCTTCCGGCACGTTCTGACTCGCCGGAGTATCGGCCATGCGCTTGGGCATGATGAAGGGCACGTTCGAGCTGGGCTTGCCCAGCGAATCGAGCACCAAGCCGTAGGGCTCTTTCAGAACCAGCTGGAAGGTGGTGTCGTTCACCGCCTTCAGCTCCTTGGTATAGGTAAACAGCTTCTGGCCCATCGTGTCGTTTTTCGACCAGCGGGTCAGCGAGGCGACCACGTCGGCCGAGGTGACCGGAGCGCCGTCGTGGAACTTCAGGCCGGGGCGCAGGGTGAAGGTATAGGTGAGCTTGTCGCCGCTGATCTCGTACTTGTCGACCATCTGCGGCTTGACCTGCATCTTGTCGTCGACCGCAAAGAGCGTGTCGTAAATCATGTAGCCATGATTGCGCGACATAAAGGCGGTGGTCAGGATCGGATCGGTAATGCGCAGGCCGGCATGCGGGATGAAGCGCAGCACCTTCTTGTTGTCCTGCGCGACGGCCTCCGTGGCGGCGCCCGCCAGCAGGCCCAGGCCGATGCTCAGACCGATGGCTGAAACGAGCATATGGAATCGACGCGTACGCATAGCACTCCCCCTTGTCATTGTTTGACCGCTAATGAAAGCTGATCATGGTATGTAGGCTTCGGTCAAGAAGGAGTTTGCCTTTCTGTCAGGCAGTTGCGGCAATGCCCTTTCGCTGTGCAGCATGCCCGTTGCCATGGCGTCCATCGTATAACCAGGAGACATTGGTCCATGTCGAAGACTCGTGACTGTTCCGGGCTTTATCGTATGGGTGGAGGGATCGTCCGATGAATGTTTTCATTGCCTGCCTGGGCACAGAGACCAACACCTTTTCGCCGCTGCCAACGGCTGAAGCCGGCTTCCGGGAATGGATGCTGTATCGGGGCGATGCAACCAAACGGCCCGAGAACCTTTTCTCGGCTCCGTTGCATGTCTGGCGGCGTGCGGCCGAGGCGCAGCAGGCCACTGTCAGTGAAAGCCTCTCGGCTTTTGCCCAGCCGGCCGGCGTGACGGTTCGCAAGGTCTATGAAGGCTTTCGCGACGAGATTCTGGTTGATCTCAAGGCCGCAATGCCGGTGGATATTGTGCTGCTCAGCCTGCACGGTGCCATGGTGGCCGATGGCTATGATGACTGCGAAGGCGACCTGCTGGAAAAGATCCGAACCATTGTTGGACCAAAGGCCGCGGTCGGCGCCGAACTCGATCTGCATTGTTCCATTACTGAAAAAATGCTGACCAGTGCCGATGCGCTGATCACCTTCAAGGAATATCCACATACCGACAGCAAGGAACGGGCGCAGGAGCTTTACAATATCCTGCTGGCCAAACATCAGGGCGTGGCGAAGCCGGTGATGGCCGTGTTCGATACCCGCATGATCAACCTCTGGCGCACACCGGTCGAGCCGATGACCTCCTTTGTGCGCGAAATGCAGGCCCAGGAAGGCAGGGATGGCATTCTTTCGGTCTCGTTTGCACATGGTTTCCCGATGCAGGATGTGCCTGATGCTACCGCCAAGATGATCGTGATCGCGGATGGCGATGGCGCCAGGGCAGCTGCGGTGGCGGAAAAGTTCGGCCGCAAGATATGGAGCCTGCGCGAGCAGACGGCGACGGAAAATCTGAGCATCGATGCCGCTCTTGACCGTGCCTCGGCGGAAACGGCGAAGCGCCCGGTGGTGCTGGCCGATGTCACCGACAATCCTGGTGGCGGCGCGCCCGGCGATGCCACATTCATTCTGCGCCGCATCATCGAACGGGGCATCGGAAATGTGGTGAGCGGCCTATACTGGGATCCGATGGCGGTACGCTTCTGCTGCGATGCCGGCGAAGGTGCCGTCTTTGATCTCCGTGTCGGTGGCAAATGCGGGCCGAGTTCGGGCGATCCGCTCGACCTGAAGGTGACGGTGAAGCGGATCATCAAGGATGGCATGCAGCCGGCCTTGAGCGGGGCGGTACCGATCGGAGATGCCGTCTGGCTGCAGATGGAGGGGGATCGCGACCTGGTGCTGATCTCGACTCGCACGCAGACCTTCCATCCGGATGCCTTCGGCCAGTTCGGCATCGATGTTGCCGGCAAAGCGATCATCGTGGTCAAGTCGACGCAGCACTTCCATGCCGGCTTCGCGCCGATTGCGGGCGAGATTCTGCATGTGCAGGCACCGGGTGCGATGCGCTCGGATTTTGCCGATATCCCGTTCCAGAAGGTGCGTGGACCGTATTGGCCGCGCGTCGCCGATCCGTTCGCCGCCGAATAACACCGCCAGCAAAAAGAGTCTCTCCATGTCCTCGAATCTGAATCGTACGCTGCAATTCCGTAAATCCGCTGCCAGCAGCCGCCGCGGCGTTGTGGCGGCACAGAACCAGGCGGCCGCCGATGTCGGTGCTGCCGTGCTGCGTGATGGCGGCAACGCTATCGATGCGGCCGTTGCCACCTCTTTTGCGCTGGGTGTGCTGGAGCCGTGGATGAGCGGCATCGGCGGTATCGGTTACATGCAGGTCTGGGATGCAAAAAAGAAAAAAGCCCATGTAATAGACTTCAGCGCGATCAGCGCGGCCAAGCTCGATCCGGCCGACTATCCGCTGCTGGGTGGCCAGGACGACAGTATGTTCGGCTGGCCAACCGTCTTGGAGGATCGCAACATCTTCGGCTATCCCTCCATGGCCGTGCCGGGCCTCGTGGATGGCATGCGGTTGGCGCTGGAAACCTTTGGCACCCGCAGTTGGGCCGCCAGCCTGGCGCCGGCCATCGCGCTGGCGCAGCGTGGTATGGAAACCGACTGGTTCCTCAGCCTGCAGGTGACCAATGCGGCGCGGCATCTGGCGAAGTCGCCAGCGGCAAAGGCGGTTTTCCTGGCCGATGGCTTTCCACCGGTGGCTGAAGCCAGTGTCTATCTTAAGAACGATGCGCTGTTGGCGACGCTGCAGCGCCTGGCCAAGGCAGGTGCCCGCGATTTCTACGAAGGTGAACTGGCAAAGGGCATCGCCGGCGATCTGGCCGAAGGCGGCTCGAAAATCGATGCCGTTGACCTCAGCGGCTATCGCGCCCGCCTGACCGAACCATTGCGTTATGACTACGGCGGCAAGACGCTGCTGCTGCCACCCAATCTTACCGCCGGACCGTCTTTGCGCGATGCCTTTGAAGTCGCCGGCCCGAAACTGGATCGCACAGGCTTGGGTGCGCAGAGCTATATCGCCTATATCGAAGGCCTGACGGAGGCTTATGAAAAACGTCTGGCCGGCATGGGCGATGCCGACAATGGCAAGAGCTGCACCAGTCATTTCTGCGTGGTCGATGGCGATGGCAATATGGTGGCGGTAACCCAGACGCTGCTCGCCGCCTTCGGCAGCTGCACGATGCTGCCGGGCAGCGGCATCACCATGAACAACGGCATCATGTGGTTCGACACCCGGCCCGGCCGGCCTAATTCCATCGGTGCGGGCAAACGGCCCTTAAGCAATATGCTGCCGACCCTGGTGCTGGATGGCGACCGGCCCTGGCTGGCCGCCGGCGCCTCAGGCGGCCGCCGCATCATGCCGGCGGTAATGCAGATACTGTCCTTCCTGATCGACTACAAGCTGCCGCTGGAGGCCGCCTTCCACCAGCCGCGTATCGATGCCAGCGTGCTGGGGCAGCCCTGGTTCGATCCGCAGCATGACCCGGCCATACAGGAGGCGATCAGGGCCCGCTTCCCCGGCGCGCTGCCCAAGCGGCGCGATCCGCTGCCATTGCATTATGCCTGCCCCAGCGCCGTGATGTTCGGTTCTGACGGCCTTTGCAGCGGCATGGTCGAGATCGCGCAGCCTTGGGCGAGCGTTTCAGCAGCCTGATTATCCCGGAATTCCGGAATTAATACTTGCGGGGTTGCCTGAAACCCGGCGGCGCCGTATATCCCGGCGCCGAAGGAGCTTTCGCATGGACCGCCAGCGTTTCGAAGGTTTTATCTATCTCGCCGGTTTTATTGCCTGCGTGCCCGCCGCCAATTGGCTGATCGGCAATGTCGGTACCGTCTGTGTGCCGCAGGGGCCGTGCCTGATTCCGGTCGCCCCGTTCGGGATCACAGCCCCGAGCGGCGTGCTGATGATCGGCCTGGCACTGGTGCTGCGCGATCTGGTGCAGCGTCGCCTCGGCAAGAGCTGGACGCTGGGCGCCATTCTGGTCGGCGCAGCGCTGTCGGGGCTGGTGGCGCCGCCGGCGCTGGTACTCGCGTCCGCAGTCGCCTTCCTGCTGTCGGAACTGGCGGATTTCGCAGTCTATACGCCGCTGCAAAAGCGCGGCCTGATCCGCGCCGTGGTGTTGTCCAGCCTGGCCGGCCTTTGCGTTGACTCCGTCGTCTTCCTCTATCTGGCTTTCGGCAGCCTCGACTATCTGGCTGGCCAGATCATCGGCAAAGCCTGGATGGTGCTGCTCAGCATTCCGGTGATCCGGCTCTTGCGCGATCGCGACCAGCGGCTCGGCATCGCCGCGGCATAACAAAAAAAGGCGGCCTTTACGAGCCGCCTTTTTCTTTGCTGTTTGCCTTTTCGGCTTTCATCTCGGCGATGGCCTGCAGCCAGTATTCGGTATCCTCGTATTGCGTTGGGTCGGACACGCCGGCGAGGTGGAATGCCTCACGCCGTTCCACACAGGTGCCGCAGCGCCCGCAATGCTGCTCGCCGCCCTTGTAGCAGCTCCAGGTGAGATGGTAGGGCACGCAGAGCCGTACGCCCTCGGCCACGATGCCGGCCTTGTCGGTACCAGTGAAAGGCGCATACAGCTCGATCTCCCACATATCTTCCAGTGCGCAGGCCTGCATGATGCGGAAAGCCTCGACGAAGGCGGGGCGGCAGTCGGGATAGATGAAATGGTCGCCGCTATGGACGGCAATCCCCACTGCGTCGGCCTGGGCGCCGGCGGCAATGCCGAAAGCGATACTGAGCATGATGGCATTGCGGTTCGGCACCACGGTGGACTTCATGTTGTCCTGTGCGTAATGCCCATCGGGCACCGCATCTCCGCCACTGATCAGCGAGCTTGAGGTCAGGAAGCGGCCAAGTGCCGTGATATCCACCACATCGTGGCGGGCGCCAAGTTCGCGGGCGATCCGTGCCGCATGCTCGATTTCACGCCGGTGCCGCTGCCCGTAGTCGAAGGAAATCAGGCGATCGAGCCTGCGCTCGGCCGCCACCTTGTAGGCCAGCGTGACGGAATCAATCCCGCCGGAGCAAAGAACGACGGTCTTGCTCATGCGGTGGCCAGCCGGCCAGTCTTGCGTCGCCGCAGTTGCAGCAGCGTGACCGTAGCGAGCAGGACGAAGGCCGGGATGTAGATCAGGTGCTTGCTGGGGCGATCAGCCGGCAGCAGCACATGCTCGATGGTGAAACCGCTTTCCAGGCCGACGCGCTTGGCGGCCGAGCCGAATTTGATGGCACCAACCTGCAGGCGGTCGGCCATCGGCACCAGAGTGAGACCGGCATCGGCCAGCCGCTT
Source organism: Ferrovibrio sp. (assembly GCF_025869515.1). Taxonomy (GTDB): domain Bacteria; phylum Pseudomonadota; class Alphaproteobacteria; order Ferrovibrionales; family Ferrovibrionaceae; genus Ferrovibrio. The sequence continues at coordinate 49,468 of NZ_JAOZVR010000091.1, read as the reverse complement.
GCGGCCGTCACCCGGGGCGGCCAGCGGCAGGCTGATGGTTTTGGTGACATCCTCCCCTTCCAGCGTGGTGCCGGCCACCACCAGCAGGATGCGACTGTCTGCCGCCTGACGGCCGGCGAGCTCGTAGATCTGTTTGGCCGGCGCCTGCGTGTAGGGCTCATAGAGCTTGTCCATGAAGAAGCCGGGCCGGAACATGGCGAAGCAGATCAGCAACAATGCGACGGATTCCCACAATTTGCTGCGGATCAGGAACCAACCCATGGTCCCGGCGGAAAACAGCAGGATGGCGACGGTCGAAACGACCACCACCAGCGCGGCTTCGGCACCATGGTCGATATCGATCAGCAGCAGCTGCGGATTGAAGATGAACACGAAGGGCAGTACTGCGGTGCGCATCGAATAGATGGTGCCCTGCAAGCCTGTCTTGATCGGGTCTTCGCCTGAGATCGCGGCGGCCGCAAACGAGGCGAGCCCCACCGGCGGTGTCACGTCCGCCATGATGCCGAAATAGAACACGAACATATGGACGGCGATCAGCGGAATGGCGAGGCCGGCCTGGGCGCCGAGCTCGACGATCACCGGCGCCATCAGGGTGGCAACCAGGATGTAATTCGCCGTGGTCGGAATACCCATGCCGAGGATCAGGCAGATGAAGGCCGTCAGGAACAGCATGATCATGACATTGCCACCCGACAGGAACTCGACGAAGTCGGTCATCATCAGGCCCATGCCGGTCAGCGTCACGGTGCCGACAATGATGCCTGCTGTTGCCGTGGCGATGCCGATGCCGATCATGTTTCGGGCACCGAGATTGAAGCCGTCGACCAGGTCGACCAGGCCCTGCTTCAGGGCTGTGGCGATCTCGTGGCTGCTGCGGAAGACCGTAATGATCGGACGCTGCGTCACCACAATGGCCATCACCGATGCGGTGGCCCAGAAGGCCGACAGGCCCGGCGACAATTCCTCAACCATCAGGCACCACAGCAGCACAATGATCGGCAGAGTGAAATGCAGGCCGGTGCGGGCCACGGTCCAGGCTTCAGGAATCTTGATGTTCGGATTGCTGGCGTCGTCGAGTTCCAGGTCGGGGAACCTGGCGGCATACCACAGCGATACAAGATACAAACCGATGCCGCCGATGCCGAGCAGCCACGGTGCGGCAGCGCCGAACAGCGCCTGAATGCCGAGAATGGCGTAATACAATGCGCAGATGAAGGCGACGGTGCCGCTCCAGCCAAGCATCTGACGCAGCCAGAATTCACCGCGCGGCCGGTTCACCGCACGTTCCAGCGGCTTGGCGTTGATCTTCTGCGCTTCCAGATCGACGATATAAAACAGCGCGATATAAGAGATTACGGCGGGCAGGAAGGCGTGCTTGACGATATCGGAATAGGGCAGGCCGACATATTCCGTCATCAGGAAGGCGGCGGCCCCCATCACCGGCGGCATGATCTGGCCGTTGACTGAAGACGCCGTTTCGATGGCGCCGGCCTTCACCCCGGACAGTCCGGTGCGCTTCATCATCGGGATGGTGAAGATGCCGCCGGATACCACGTTGGATACCGACGAGCCGGAGACCACGCCGTTCAGTGCCGATGAAACCACCGCGACCTTGGCCGGGCCGCCACGCAGGTGGCCCAGCAGGGCAACGGAAATCTGCATCATCCAGTTGCCGCCGCCGGCCTTTTCCAGCAGCGATCCGAACAGCACGAACAGGAAGACGAAACCGGTGGAAACGCCGAGCGCGACACCGAATACACCTTCGGTGGTCAGCCACTGATGCTGCAGGAATTTGGTGAGCGATGCGCCTTTATGCTGGATCACATCCGGCATCCAGGGGCCGGCGAAGGTAAAGGTGATGAAGACCGCAGCGACGATCACCATCGGTGGGCCGAGCGAGCGGCGGGTGGCTTCCAGCAGCAGCAGAAGGCCTACGCCCGAGGCGACGAGATCGTACCAGGTGGGCTGGCCAGGCCGTAGCGCCAGGTCACGGTAGAACAGGAACAGGTAGGCGGCGGCGAAGGCGCCGGCCAGGGCAAAGATCCAGTCGAAGAGGGGAATGTAGCTGCGCGGCGAGCGCTTGAAGGCGGGATAACAGGTGAAAGCCAGGAAGACCGAGAAGCCGAGGTGGATGGCGCGGGCTTCGGTGTCGTTGAGGATGAAGGCGCCCAGCAGAAAGGGCAGCGGCGAGGCATACCAGACCTGGAATACCGACCAGGCGACGGCAACCGCCAGGATAATGCGGGCAACGCCGCCTTGTGGATTCCGGCCGCCGAGATCGGCTTCCTTCACAAGCTCCTGCAGCTCCTGCTCGGTGGCGGGCCGGTTGGTTGTGCTGGCGGTCATGGCAATCCCCGGAAAATTCAGTGCGGTCTTCTACTTAAAAAAAAGCCGGCCCGTTCCTGGAAACGGGCCGGCTCAGCCTGCATGCCTCGGGCTTACATCAGGCCCTTTTCCTTGTAGTACTTCACGGCGCCGTCATGCAGCGGGGCCGAGTTGCCGTTCTTGATCATCGCCTTCTGATCCAGGCTGGCGAAGGCCGGGTGCAGCTTCTTGAACTCGTCGAAGTTCTCGTACACGGCCTTGACCAGCTGATAGACGGTCTCGTTGTCAACCTTGGTCGAGCTGACCAGGGTGGCGAGCACGCCGTAGGTCTGGGTCGGCTGCGGATTGTTGTTGTACAGGCCGGCCGGGATCGTCGCCTTGGCGTAGTACGAATTCGCCGCGACCAGCTTGTCGACCGCCGGGCCGGTCAGTGAAACCAGCTTGGCCCCGCAGGTCGTGGTCGGATCCTGGATGTTGGCCGACGGATGGCCGACGGCATAGAAGAAGCCGTCGATCTTGTTGTCGCACAGCGCCGGGCCATGCTCGTCAGCTTTCAGCTCGGATGCCAGCGCGAAGTCGGTCAGCTTCCAGCCCATCGCGCCGAGCAGCTCTTCCATCGAGTTGCGGGTACCCGAACCGGGGTTGCCGACGTTGAAGCGCTTGCCCTTGAAATCCTCGAACTTGGCGATGTTGGCTTCCTTGCGGGCCAGCACCGTGAAGGGCTCCGGATGGACCGAGAACACCGAACGCAGTTCGGTGAATGCGCCGGCATCCTTGAACGAGCCGACGCCCTTGAAGGCCTGGTAATGCACGTCCGACTGGGCGGCGCCGAAATCGAGTTCACCGGCCTTGATGGTGTTGATGTTGTAGGACGAGCCGCCGGTCGATTCGACCGAGCAGCGGATACCATGGGCCTTGCGGTCCTTGTTGAGCAGGCGGCAGATCGCGCCGCCAGCCGCGTAATACACGCCGGTCACACCGCCGGTACCGATGGTGACGAATTTCTGCTGCGCCATGCTGGCGCCGGGCAGGGCGGCCAGCAGGGCCGCGCCGAGTGCACCGATCGCGAGGCGCTTGGTTTCAAACAGCATGATAACTTCTCCTCCGTGAGTGGCCGACTACCGAGATTGGCGGGGCCAGGCTTTACTGCTGACGCCGTTCAGGGACTGCGGAAGTCCAGGAACGGCAGTATCGGGACAGACGCGGGACCGGGGCTGCCGGTTTCGGATTTCCGAATTCCCTGGCAGACCATGAACCGGGGCCGCTCCCCGTAGCGGCGTCGGTCAGTTCCTGAGCCCTGTGATAGCTGAACCGTACAGCTTTTCTGCCATGCGTATCGGTGCCATGTCCATAACCCAAGGGTATGGAGACGATTTAGGGGGATTTCGTCAAGCCCGATATGCCTTTTCGGCAGGGCCGAGCACCCCGGAAATGGCCTTTTCAGTCAGGGCCAGCATGGCACTGAATTTCCGCGCCAGAACCGAGGCGGGCTGGTGCTTAGCGCGCATGGTATGCACCGTGAAATCAATTCGTGGTGATAGCGGGCGGGCCACAACCAGCGCCGGATCATGGGAGGCTGCGGTATACTGGTCAACGATCGCCACGCCGGCCCCGCGCGATACCAGGGCCAAAGCGATCTGGTTCGTTTTGACCTCGACGATCGGTTGCAGTTCGACGCCGGATAGCTTGACTGCGGCGCTGAAAGCGGCACCCAGCGGATCGTCACTGCGCAGGCCGATAAAGGGATGCTTGCGGAACCAGTCGATCTTCACCGTCGCCGGCAGCTGTGTTTCCATTGCCTTCGGGAAAATGCCGTAGAACTGCGCTGGCGCCAGAGTCTGGATATCCAGGCCGGGATGCGCCTGGATGTCGAAGCCGATGCCGAGATCGACTTCGTGGTTCAGCACCACGCGAACCAGATCAGCATATTGCCGGCTTTCGACCTCGAAGCTGACATCGGCATGTTTCTGGCGGAAGCGGGTGATCGCCAGCGGGATGAGATCGACGCAAAGCGCGGGGGCCGCCGCGATGCGCAGATGCCCGCTGGTGGCGGCACCGAGATTGCGCGACAGTTTGCGCAGGTTGTCCAGCCCGCTGATGATGCGTTCGCTTTCAGCATGCAGAATCTGGCCCTCGCGGGTCGGCAGCAGGCGGCCCTTCACGCGGTCGAACAGCTTGTAGCCGAGCTGATCTTCGGCGCGCAGCAGCAGCCGCGTGGCGGCCGGTTGCGAGATACTGAGCAGCTTGGCGGCCGCGGTGATCGTGCCGGTCAGCATGATGGCGTGGAAAACTTCGAGATGGCGCAGTTGCATGGTTGGTCCGGATACAGGCGGCGCCGGATGGCGAGCCAGGAAGGAATACCGGGCAAGACATGGCATAACGCAATGTTATGGGCAACCGCCGGATCGGCAGTGGCAGCCGGTGGCAGGGCTGCCTAGCTTGGGATGACCGCTGCCGGGCCATGCATCCCTGCGGCGCGCCCAAGCGTTGTGTAACGTGGAGCGTCGCATGGATATCGTGGTGATCGGTTCTGGCGTGGTGGGGATGACGACGGCCTGGCGGCTGGCGCGCGACGGCCATCGCGTCACCGTGGTGGATCGTGCACCCGCTACGGCGCAGGGCGCCAGTCATGCCAATGGTGCGCAGCTCAGTTATTCCTATGTCGCGCCGCTGGCCGGTCCATCCGTGTGGTTCGATCTGCCGAAATACCTGTTCGGCCGCAACTCGCCGATGCGTTTCCGTCCCACCTTCGAATTGTTTCAGTATCGCTGGCTGCTGAGGTTCATGGGCGCCTGCACGCAGCAGGAAGCACTGGCCACCACTGACAAGCTGCTGCGCCTGGCGTATCTGAGCCGCGACGTGCTGCATGCGGCATCCGATATCCGCGGCCTGGATTTTGCCTGGAATAAGGCCGGCAAGCTGGTGGTGCAGGGCAACGCTGCCGGTCTGGCCGGAGCGCAGGCGCAGGTCGAATATCAGAGCCGTCTGGGCAGCGTGCAGCAGGTGCTGGATCGCGACGCCTGCATCAGGCTGGAACCGGCGCTGAAGGGCATCGCGCATCGCATCGTCGGCGGCGTCTATACCGTAGACGAGGAAGCCGCTGATCCCTACCGGCTGTGTCAGGGTATCGAGGGGCTGCTGTCGGGCGACAACAGCGATGTGCGCTTCGTCTATGGTGCCAGGGTACGCCGCCTGCTGCGGAGCGGTCGCCGCCTGCTCGGTGTTGAAACCGCGGATGGCAATGTGCTGGAAGCCGATGCCTATGTGCTGGCGGCCGGCGCGGCCAGCCGGCGGCTCGGTCTCACCGCCGGCCTCGATCTGCCGATCTATCCGATCAAGGGCTATAGCCTGTCATTGCCGATTGCCAATGACGATGCGGCCCCGCGCGTCTCGGTCACTGACACCGAATACAAGGTGGTCTATGCCAGGCTGGGTGCAAAGCTGCGCGTCGCCGGCATGGCCGATATCGTCGGTACGGATGAGAGCATTGATCCGCGCCGGCTTGGCCAACTGGTCGCGCAGGCGCGCGAAACCTTCCCGTTGGCTTCCACCTGGCAGCAGATGGAGCCCTGGACCGGCCTGCGGCCGGCGACGCCCCGGGGCCTGCCGATTCTCAATACCAGCGGCATCGACAACCTGCTGCTGAATGTTGGCCATGGTGCGCTTGGATTCACGCTGGCCTTCGGTTCGGCCGAGGTAATTGCCGCAGCCCTCGCCGGCCGGTCGTCGCCGGTACCGACCGACGATTTCTCGCTCGCCGCCGCCTAGCGCAGCGCTGCCAGATAGGCGCGCGCGGTTTTTGCATCGGCGATGCTGCGGCCCATCACGCCGGCGACCTGCACGGTCTGGCGGATTAGCGCGGCATTGTCGGGTGCCGTGCTGCCGTCGCTCAGCAGCGTATTGTTCTCGAAGCCCAGCCGGGCATGGCCGTTGAGGCCGAGCGCGGTCAGCGCGCAGGCCGATTCTTTCGGCCCGAAGGCGCAGACCGCAAAGGCACCGTCGCTGCTGCTCCAGTCATGCATGAAGGGCAGCAGATCGGCCGGCTCCGAACGTTGGCCGGCGGTATAGCGGCCGAGCACGAACAGCACGAAATGTTTGTCGCCCGGAATGACGCCGCGCGCCTTCAGTTCGTGGAAACGCTGTACGTCGGTGTCGGCATAGAGGATGTACTGCATCATCACGCCGGCCTTGTAGAGTTCGGTCAGGAAGGCGGCGCCTTCCGCTTCGGCCTCGGCATCGGGCAAGATTTCGCGCACCGCCAGCGAACAGGCTTCCGGAATCAGGGCGCGCATCGCCGCCATCTGCTGATGGCGGTCGTATAAGCCGGCTGCTTCGGAGGTGGCCTGGATGATCAGATCGTCGCCGGCCTCGCGCCGCACCGCCCGGATCGCCTCACGATACAGTCCGGCATCCAGCGAGTGCCTGCCGCTGCCCGGTTCGCGGACATGCAGGTGGATCATCGCGGCGCCCGCATCCAGGCACTGCGCAGCGCAGGCGCCGAGTTCGTCGGCGCTGAGCGGTACGGCGGGATGATCGGGCTTCAGTTTGCGCGCGCCGTTCGGGGCGACGGCGATGATGGCGGTGGTCATGCTGTTCATCAGGCGACGCTCTTCAGTGCGGTGTCGACGGTATCGCCAAGCAGTTCGACGATCTGGCTGATGTCGTCCTTGCGGCAGATGAAAGGCGGGGCCAGCAGCACATGATCGCCATGCAGACCGTCGATGGTGCCGCCCATCGGATAGACCATCAGGCCGCGGTTCATCGCTTCCTTCTTGATGCGGGCATGCAGCTTGAGGGCCGGATCAAAGGTCGCCTTGCTGGCGCGGTCCTGCACCAGCTCAATGGCCTGGAAAAGGCCGCGACCGCGGATATCGCCGATATGGCGGTGGTTGCCGAAGCGGTCCTGCAGGCGGTCCATCAGATGTGCGCCCATCGCCTTCACGTTGTCCAGCAGGTGGTCGCGCTCGATCACCTCCTGCACGGCCAGTGCGGCGGCGCAGGCCATCGGATGCCCAAGATAGGTATGGCCGTGCTGGAAGAAGCCGGAGCCATTCCTGAAAGCGTCGAAGATATGCTGGCCGAGCAGCACGGCGCCGATTGGCTGGTAGCCGCCGCCCAGGCCCTTGGCGATGGTCATGATGTCGGGCGAAATGCCCTCCTGCTCGCAGGCATGCAGCGTGCCGGTCCGGCCCATGCCGCACATCACCTCGTCAAGGATCAGCAGCACGCCGTAGGTGTCGCAGATTTCGCGGATGCGCTTGAAATAACCCGGCACGGCGGTGACGGCACCCAGTGTGGCGCCGACCACCGGCTCGGCGATGAAGGCAATCACACTGTCCTTGCCGAGTTCGAGAATCTTGACTTCCAGTTCCTCGGCCACGCGCTGGCCATAGTCTTCCGGCGTTTCGTCGGGACGACGGTCGCGATAGTCGAAACAGGGCGAAATGTGGTGCGCATCGATCAGCATGGGCGCGAACTGCTGGCGTCGCCAGGCATTGCCGCCGACCGACAGCGCACCCACCGTGTTGCCGTGATAGCTCTGGCGTCGGGCGATGAAATGCTGGCGTTGCGGCTCGCCGCGCTCAACATGATACTGCCGCGCCATCTTCAGGGCGGCTTCGATGGCTTCCGATCCGCCGGACACATAATAGGTATGGCTGATGCCCTTCGGTGCATTGGCAATCAGCTTGTCGGCCAGTTTCTCAGCCGGCTCGGTGGTGAAAAAGCTGGTATGGGCGAAGGCCAGCTTGTCGGCCTGCTCATGCATGGCGCGCGTGATGTCAGGATGGCCATGGCCGAGGCAGCTCACGGCTGCGCCGCCCGAGGCATCGATATAGCGCTTACCCTCGGCATCGATGATGTGGATGCCTTCGCCGCCCACGGCGACCGGGTAGGTATGATTGATGGCGCGATGAAGGATGCGACTCGTCATGACTTTGGCTTTCTGCGTTGCGGCCGGCGGGACCAGTAGGTGGAAAAGGCGTCGAGCTGATGCTCGGCATTGCGGATGGCGCTCAGCGCCTGCTCCCCACCGCGTGCCGCCACCAGGGCGATCAGTGTTTCGGCGACGGAAAATGCAGGTGTGATGGCATGGAAGAATGACGGTGTCTCGGTCGGCACCAGGGTGCAATTGCGTGCGATGGCGGCGACCGGCGAAACCCGGCTGTCGGTGATCGCCACGACGGCGACCCCGTGCTTGGCCGCATAGGCCGCCCGCTCGACGGCTGCCGTGGTATAGGGCGCCACGCTGACCACCAGCAGCACGTCTTTCGTACCGGCATGGCGCAGGGCATCGAAGCCGGTATCGCCGGCGCCATCCAGCAGCACGCCGTTATCGCGGAACAGGCCGTGGACGTAATGAGCGTGGAAGGCGACGGCATGACAGGAACGCAGGCCGAGGAAATAGACCCGCCGCGCACCCTCGATCAGGGCGGCGGCGGCGATCAGCGCCGCGATCCCGGCTTCATCGTGACTGCCAGCGATATGGTCGGCCATGGTCCAGCCGATCTGGGCGGCCAGCGCGCCGTCGCCGCTCTGCTGCTGATGCTTTTGCAGCCGGCCGGCGCGATGACTGAACTCGGCCGTATGAATTGGGCGACGCAGGGCACTGGCCTGCACATCCCGGAAGGCGGCGTAATCGGCAAAACCGAGCTGGCGCGCCAGGCGCGTCATCGTCACCGGCGGCACGCCGGCGCGGCGGGCCTGTTCGCGCATCGATAGCAGGGCCACATCGTCGGGATGATCGAGCACGAATTGCGCGGCTGTCTGCAACTGCGGCGGCAGGCTGGCGAAAGCCTGGGCGATGCGATCGCCCAATGACAGGGCGGTCTGGGGGGCGTCCGGTGAGGCAGGGAGGGACATGGGCTGATTGAAGCGCAGGCCCGCGAGGAATGCAACAATTGATTCTGTGGTATTTAAAAATGATACGAATGTTTCATTAGATTTTCCATCCGCGATATCGGCTTGCCCCGGACCGATAAGCCCGGCTTATAGTCTGCCGGGAAATTCCGGAGCTTATGGTTATGGCCGATCTGCGCAATCTCGAAACTTTTGTCTGGGTCGCCCATCTTGGCGGCTTCCGCGCTGCCGCCGACAAGCTCAACACCACGCAACCGGCCGTGTCGCAGCGCATTGCTCTGCTCGAATCCGAACTCGGCGTGAAACTGTTCGACCGCGAGCCGCGCGGTATCGCGCTGACGACAAAGGGCAATGAGCTGCTGCCCTATGCTGAACGCATGTTGCAGTTGCGTGCCGATCTGCTGCAGGCAGCGCGCGAAAAGCGGGCCATGCGCGGCGTGGTGCGGCTCGGCGTCGCCGAAACCATCGTGCACACATGGCTCTCCAAACTGATCGAGCGTATGCATGCCGATTATCCGGCACTGACGCTGGAGATCGAGGTCGATACTTCGCCGCTGCTGCGCGAGCGGCTGCTGGCGCATCAGCTCGACGTTGCCTTTCTCCTCGGTCCGGTCAGCGAACCACGCACGAAAAACGTGGCTTTATCGAGTTATCCGCTGGCCTGGGTAGCCAGCCCGGATCTCGATCTCGGCCCGGAGCCTGTCCCGCTGCCGGTGCTGGCGCGCTGGCCGATCATTACCTATCCGCGCAACACCCGGCCCTTCATTACCATCCGGGAAATGATGACGCGCTCCGATCTGCCCAACCTGCGCATGTATGGCAATGCCTCGCTCAGCACCATCGTGCGCATGACGCTGGACCGCATCGGCATCAGCGCGATTCCGCCGGTGGTGATTCGTCGTGAGCTGGCCGAGAAACGCCTGCGCCTGGTGCGCGCGGAACAAAGCCTGCCCGATCTGAACTTTACCGCCACCTATTCGGTCAAGCCGGACAGTTATCTGGCCGAGGCCGTGACTGAAATCGCCCGCACGGTGGCGCAGGCCGAGGCTAAGCGCCGGCAGAAGCGCCAATAAATCCGGCGCAACGCCTCAATTTTAACCGATAAGAATTTCTTATAGGCTTCCATGCGAACTCCCGATTGGACAGACTTGCCGCCTGTATTGCGATAATGCGTCGCCTTTGTTTCAGGCTCGCGAGGGGGACATGAACGCAGTATCTGCCGGTAAAATATATGCAAGCGGTCGCGAGGCACGACAGGCGATCCGGCGCGGCGATCATCGCGGCCCCACCGCCGGCATCGCGCCCGGCTTCGTGCAGGGCAATCTCGCCATCCTGCCCAGAGCACTGGCCGACGATTTCTTCCGCTTCTGCCACTTCAATCCGAAACCCTGCCCATTGCTCGCCGCCAGCGAGCCTGGTGATCCACATCTGCCCAGCCTGGGCGAGGATCTCGACATCCGCACCGACATTCCGCTCTACCGCGTCTGGCGCGACGGGCGGCTGGTCGAGGAAGTGCCCGACCTGAAAGCCGTGTGGCGTGAAGATCTGGTGGCATTCCTGATCGGTTGCTCGTTCTCTTTCGAGGAAGCGCTGATCGAAGATGGCATCGACCTGCGCCATATCAGCTGCGGTACCAACGTGCCGATGTATCGCACCAATATCGAAACTATGCCGGCCGGACCGTTCCATGGCCCGCTGGTAGTCTCGATGCGACCGCTGAAGCCGGCCGATGCGATCCGCGCGGTGCAGATCACCTCGCGCTTCCCGGCCGTGCATGGCGCGCCGGTGCATATCGGCAAGCCCGAACTGCTTGGCATCAAGGATCTCGCCGAGCCCGATTATGGCGATCCCGTCGAGGTGAAAGCCGACGAACTGCCGGTTTTCTGGGCCTGCGGTGTCACGCCGCAATCGGTGATCGCCACGGTGAAACCGGATTTCTGCATCACCCATGCGCCGGGGCACATGCTGGTGACTGACCTGAAAAACAGCCGCTTAGCCATTCTTTGAGTTCAACCACGGAGGGGAAGAGATGACATCCATGATCAAGACGCTGGCGATTGCCGGCGCCCTTGCTGCCGGCCTGGCCGGCGCGGCCATTGCGCAGGACATGCCGAAGACGCCGCTGAAAGTGGTCGGCGCCTGGGGCAACCTGACGCAATACAAGAATTTTGAGCAGCCGTTCTGGACCAAAGAAATCACCGAGAAGTCCAAAGGCGCCATCACCGCCGAAATCACCCCGTTCAATGAAATGGGCCTGAAGGGTGCGGAAATCTTCCGCCTTATGCGCCTCGGCGTGATCGACTTCGGTTCCACCGTGCTCGGCTATGTCGCCGCCGACGACGCCCGCAACGAAGCGGTCGATCTTGCCGGTCTGTCGCCGGATGTGGCGACCGCACGCAAGGTTTCGGATGCCTACAAGCCGGTCTATGACAAGTTCTACCGCGAGCGTTTCGGCGTGCAGGTGCTCGGCATCTGGCCGTATTCCGCCCAGGTTCTGTTCTGCAACGGCGAGATCAAGGGACTGGCCGACCTGAAGGGCAAGAAGGTGCGCACCGGCAACCGCACGCTGGCCGAATTCGTTGAGGCCTTCGGTGGTACCGGCGTGACGCTGGCCTTCAACGAAGTGGTGCCTGCCCTGCAGAACAAAGTGGTCGATTGCGCCATCACCGGCACGCTGTCGGGCAACTCTGCCAAGTGGTATGAGGTGGCAACGCATATCTATGCCCTGCCGCTCGGCTGGAGCCATGTCATGCATGGCGTGAACGTCAAGACCTGGGACAAGCTCGACCCCAAGGTGCGCAGCTTCCTGCAGGCCGAGATCAAGGGCCTGGAAGACCGCATCTGGAAGGCGGCCGCCGAGGAAACCGAGCAGGGCTATGACTGCAATGCCGGCAAGGCGAATTGCACCATGGGCACCAAGGCGAAGATGACCGTTGTGCCGGTCACCGAGGCCGACAAGGCGCTGCTGAAGAAGGCGATGGCTGAAACCGTCGTGCCGAAATGGGCGGCGCGTTGCGCGGGCGATTGCGTCCCGGCCTGGAACGACAGCATCGGCAAGATCGTCGGTATCACCGCCAAGGCAAACTGATTATCTTTCTCCGCCATGGGCGGGGCCGTGCTCGCACGGCCCCGTTCCGTCTTTGAAGTCTCGGGGGACACCATGACTGCGCTGCTCGACCGCTGGCTCGGCTTTGCCGATCGCCTTTCGCATTACGCCATCTGGGCGGGCGGAACCCTGATTCTGGCCTCCGCTTTTCTGGTTTCCGTCGACGTCGTGCTGCGCAAACTTCTGCTGGTATCGCTCGGCGGCGCCGACGAACTTTCCGGTTACGCCTTCGCCATCGGCACCACCTGGGCGCTGGCCTTTACGTTGCTGCGCCGCGCCAATGTGCGGGTGGACGCGCTCTATATCCATCTGCCGCAGGCGTTTTGCGCCATTCTCGATATCCTGGCCCTGATCGCTTTCGGCGGCTTCCTTGCCCTGTTGACCTGGCAGGCCTGGGATGTGCTTGACACCTCGCTGGCCTTCCAGGCCCGCGCTACCACACCGCTGGCGACGCCTTTGTGGATTCCGCAGTCGCTCTGGCTGATCGGGCTGGTGTTCTTCCTCTTCACCATCCTGCCGCTGCTGCTGCGCAGCCTGTTCGCGCTGCTGGGCGGTGATCTCGTCAAGGTGCGCAGCCTGGCCGGGGCGCGCACCATCGAGGAAGACGCCGCCGACGAAGCCGCCCACACTGCCACCATCAAGCCGCAGGACTGATCCGATGCTCGGCACGACACTCGTTCTCCTGCTCGCCCTGCTGGCCGCCGCCATCCCGGTTGCCGGTGCGCTCGGCATGCTCGGTCTGCTGCTCGACAAGATCTATTCCAAGATGCCGCTCAGCCTGGCGCTGGGCGAGGTGGCCTGGTCGTCGTCGAAGGACTTCCTGCTGGTCTCGATCCCGATGTTCATCCTGCTGGGCGAGATTCTGCTGCGGGCCGGCGTGGCCGAACGCATGTATGCCGCCATGGTGAAGTGGCTGGCGTGGATTCCCGGCGGCCTGATGCATTCCAATATCGGCGCCTGCGCCATCTTCGCCGCCACCTCCGGGTCTTCGGTGGCCACGGCCGCCACCGTCGGCACTGTCGCGCTGCCGCTGGTCAAGAAGCATGGTTATAACGAGCGCCTGTTCCTCGGCACGCTGGCTGCCGGCGGCACGCTCGGCATCCTGATCCCGCCGTCGATCAATATCATCATCTACGCGGTGCTGACCGATACCTCGATTCCGAAACTGTATCTGGCCGGCATCATTCCCGGCCTCGGTCTGGCTTTCCTCTTCATGGTCTTTGTCGGTATCTGCTGCATGGTGAAGCCGGCCTGGGGCGGCCGGACGGTCAGCGTCACCTGGGCAGAACGCATTGCCAGCCTGGTCGACCTGCTGCCGCCGCTCGGCATCTTCCTGGTCGTGGTCGGCTCGATCTATGCCGGCCTGGCGACGCCGACCGAAGCCGCCTCGCTTGGCGTGGTGGCGGCGCTGGGGCTGGCGGCCTTCTATCGCCGCCTGTCCATCGCCATGCTGAAAGAGGTGATGGAAAACACCATGCGCACCACGGCGATGGTGATGATGATCATCGTTGCGGCCTATTTCCTCAACTTCGTCATTTCGGCCATCGGCCTGACCACGATGCTGACGGATTACATCGCCGGCCTTGGCCTGTCGAAATTCGAGATGCTGATCGCGCTTGTGGTCTTCTACCTCATCCTCGGCTGCTTCATGGAAACCCTGTCGATGATGATCACCACGATCCCCATTGTGGCGCCTGTAATGTTCGGTCTGGGTTTCGATCCGATCTGGTTCGGCATCATCATCATCATCCTGATCGAGATGGCGCTGATCACGCCACCCGTGGGCCTCAACCTCTTCGTCGTGCAGTCGCTGCGCACGCATGGCACGCTGAATGATGTGATCGCGGGCTCGGTGCCGTTCGTCGGCATCATGGTCCTGCTCATCCTGATCCTCACCATCTTCCCGGGCCTGGCGCTCTGGCTGCCCAATACTTTCGGTTAAGCTTCAGGGATTCCCGACATGCTCACTTTCGACCGCTTCTGGCAGGACCGCCGCGACCGCGTCGCCGTGCAGATCGACACGCTGATTGTTGCCGGCTGGGCCGGTCGCGACCAGCACGCCATCGAACACCATATCGAGGAACTGGCCGCCATCGGCGTGCCGCGGCCCAGCAGCGTGCCGCTGTTCTATCGCATTGGCACCGGGCAGCTGATCCAGACTGCGCACCTGCAGGTGCTCGGCTCCGACACCTCGGGCGAGGTCGAGCCGGTGATTCTGTCACTGGCCGACGGCCTCTGGGTTACGGTCGGTTCCGACCATACCGACCGCAAGGCAGAAGCCGCCGGGGTCGCCCTGTCCAAGCAGCTGTGTTCGAAAGTGCTTGGCAGCGGCCTGTGGCGTTACGACGAAGTGGCGCCGCACTGGGACAGTCTGATCCTGCGCGCCTGGGCGACCATTGATGGCCAGCGCGTGCTCTACCAGGAGGGTGCGGTCTCCGGTCTGCGCAGCCCGGCCGACCTGATGCAGCGCTACAGCAATACCGCAACGCTTCCGCCCGGCAGCCTGATGTTCGGCGGCACGATCGGTGCCATCGGTGGCATCCGCCCGGGCAGCCGCTTCGAGATGGAACTGGAAGATCCGGTGCTGCAGCGCAAGCTCAGCCATGCCTACGATATCGAGGCACTTCCTGTTGTCGCCTGACTGGCGAGGTCGTAAGACAGGGGCATGAACGGCTATCCACAGATCCGGTCCTTCGGCGATACCGGCTTCAGCGTCGAATTCGGCGAGGGCATCGACCGCGGCGTCAATGCCATGGTCATGGCGCTGCATGCCGCGCTCGGCGATCTGAAACCGGCCGGTCTGGTCGAGACCGTTCCGTCTTTCCGCGCCCTGCTGGTGCAGTACGACCCGCTGGCGACGAGGCGCGCCGATCTGGAATCGCAGGTACGCGGCCTGCTGGCCGGGCTGCGGCCGCAGCAGCGCGCCGGCCGGCTCTGGCGTCTGCCGGTCTGTTATGCTGCCGACCTGGCGCCGGATCTGGCCGACGTCGCCGAACGGTGCAAACTCACCACCGACCGGGTGGTCGCGATCCACACCGGCGGTCGTTTTTTCGTCTACATGCTCGGCTTTATGCCGGGCCTCGCCTATATGGGTGGACTGGATGCGGCACTGCATCTGCCGCGCCGTTCGGCGCCGCGTACCAAGGTGCCGCAGGGTTCGGTTGCCATCGCCGAATCGATGACCACGATCTATCCGTGGGAAAGTCCCGGCGGCTGGCATCTGATCGGTCGCACGCCGCTGAAGCTCTTCGATGCCGCGCGACCCGAGCCGATTCTGCTCGGGGCCGGCGACGAAGTGAGCTATTTCGCCGTCTCCACCGATGACTATGTCGCCATGCAGCGCCAGATCGAGCAGGGCAGCTTCGACTATGCCGCGTTGAAGGTGACGCCATGAACGCGGCCGGTTTTCTCGAAATCGTCTCGCCCGGCCTGATGACCTCGGTGCAGGATCTCGGCCGCTTCGGGTCGCAGGCGCTCGGCATGCCGGTGGCGGGCGCCACCGATCCGATTGCGCTTCGTCTCGCCAATGCCGTGCTCGGCAACCCGGAGAACACGGCAGCGCTGGAGATCGGCTATCTTGGCCCGACGCTGGTCGCGGCGGTGGATGGCGTGCGCGTCGTGCTCGGCGGCAAGGCGAAGCTGACCCTGCAGCCGGCCGATGGCGGCGAGGCGCGTAGTCTCAAACCCTGGCGCTCGCTGCTGCTCAGACGCGGTGACCGCCTGGCCATTGGCGCGGTTGAAGAGGCCAGCATCGCCTATCTTGCGGTGGCCGGCGGCTTCGCCATCGCACCCTTCATGGGCAGCTTCTCGACCTATATGCGTTCCGGCCTCGGCGGCTTCGATGGCCGCGCGCTGAAGGCCGGCGACCGTCTGCCGCTGAATGTCGTGGCTGCCGAAGGCGACGAGCGCGAACTGGCGGACGAGATCGACTACGGCGGCGGCCCGATCCGTGTCGTGCTCGGGCCGCAGGAGGATCGCTTCACACCGAACGGCATTGAGACCTTCCTGTCGGCCACTTATACAGTGACCAAGGAAGCCGACCGCATGGGCATCCGCCTCGATGGCGAGACCGTCGAGCATGTGCGCGGCGCCGACATCGCTTCTGAAGGCGTGGTCACCGGCTCGATCCAGGTGCCGGGCAACGGCAAGCCGATCATCCTGATGGCCGACCGCCAGACCACAGGCGGCTATACCAAGATTGCCACGGTGATTTCCGCCGACCTGCCGCGGGTCGGCCGCATGAAGCCGGGCGACACGTTGCAGTTTGCCGCTGTCACGGTAGCCGAGGCCGAGGCGGTTCGCCGCGAACAGGAAAAGCAGGTGCGCCGCCTGATCGACGGCATCCGCACGGCAATGCCCGATGTCACTCTCGACCTGAACGCGCTATATACACAAAACCTGATCAGCGGCGCCGTCGATGCCCCCAGCGGGCAGTGGCGCTGACGGAAGCGAGGCTCCCATGACGGTGAAGACCAACCTGAACAGCGACCTGGGCGAAAGCTACGGCGCCTGGACCATGGGCGACGACGCGGCCATGCTGGCCGTGGTCGGCACCGCGAATGTCGCCTGCGGTTTCCATGCCGGCGACTGGAGCGTGATGCAGGCCACCGTGACCGAAGCCGTGAAAAACGGCGTCTCGATCGGCGCACATCCCTCCTATCCCGATCTGCAGGGGTTCGGCCGCCGGCCGATGACCATGAGCAACAGGGAAGTCGAGGCGCTGATGGCCTATCAGATCGGCGCGCTGATGGGTGTGGCGGCGACCAGGGGCGGCAAGGTCACGCATGTGAAGCCGCATGGCGCGATCAACAACAAGGCGGCCACCGACATGGATCTCGCCATGGCGCTGGCACGCGGCATCGCGGGCGTGTCGAAAGACCTGATCTTCCTGGCCCCGGCCGGCTCGGCCATGGTGACGGCGGCAGCGAAGATGAACCTGCCGGTGGCGCAGGAAGTCTTCGCCGACCGCAATTACGACGACGACGGCAACCTGGTGCCGCGCGGCCAGCCCCATGCCATGGTGCATGACAACGACGAGGCTTTGCGCAACGTGCTGCGCATGGTGCAGGAGCGCGCCATCGTCTTGGTCAGCGGCAAGCGCATCCCCTGCAATGTCGATTCGATCTGCGTGCATGGCGACAGCGCCGGTGCCGTGTCGATGGCGCGGCATATCCGCGCCGGGCTGGAGCAGGCCGGGGTGAAACTGGTGACCCTGCCGGAGATGGTGAATTGAAATATCACCCATAAGTTGTGGATTCAGAAGTCATTTGACGGATTAATAGGCATCCTCTACCTCTGGCGCTGAGAATGTGGTGCAAGACCGCGTTCCGGAGGCGAGTATGCACGCATGTCAGCTGGCTGTGCCGCGCAGGCAGGGCAGACCTGTAGTCTGCTTACTTCTGTGTTTGGTCGGTATGCTGGTGTCGTTTGCCGTTGCCGCACAATCGGCCCTGGACCCCAAATGGAGCCCGCATATCGATGTCGAGGGTAAGCTCGGCACCAAGCGTAATCTGGGCGAGGTAGATGCCTTCCTGCCGCTGGCGCAGGACGGTGCCACCTTGCTGTTCGCCAGTATCCGCACCCGCATGGATGACAACGACAGCGCCGAAGGCAATTTCGGCCTCGGTGTGCGCCACATGCTGGAAAGCGGCTGGAACCTCGGCGCCTATGGCTATTTCGATCGCCGCCGCACGGAGTATGACAACCACTTCACCCAGGCAACCTTCGGCATCGAGGCGCTTTCCATCGATTGGGATGCACGCGCCAATTATTACGCTCCCGTCGGCCGCCGCAGCCATCAGGTCGACCCGCTGAACACGGCCGAGGTGTCCGGCACCAGTGTCGTCTTCCGCGGTGGCGAGGAACGCAGCCAGGGCGGATTTGATGCCGAACTGGGTTGGCGCGTGCCGGTCTTCGACGCCGATGCCGGAAAGGCGCTGCGTGTCTATGGCGGCGGCTATCGCTTCTCGGGCAATGGCATCGAGGACATCTCCGGCCCGCGCCTGCGCGCCGAATTGACCTTCGATAGCCTGCCGAATTCCTGGGAAGGCTCGCGTTTCTCCGTCGGTGCCGAATGGCAGCATGACGATCCGCGCGGCGGTCAAGGCTTCCTTTCGGTGCGGCTGCGCATCCCGCTGCAGATTTACGGTCGCGCTGCCTCGAAGCTGACGCCGATGGAGCGCCGCATGGCCGATCCGGTGGTGCGCGATATCGACGTCGTCGCCCAGGCCGGTGCCTTCGGCGCCACAGAAATAGCGACAACCACGGCCAATGGCCAGGCCATCACGGTGCTGAGCAGCGCCAGCACCAGCGGCGCCAATCTGCCGACGGCGGTGACCAATGCCGGCGCCAATTCCACCGTGATCCTGTCGGGCAGTTTCACTGCTAACAGCAACGCCAGTGGCATCACGACGCTGCAGTCGGGCCAGACCCTGATGGGCGGCGGCAGTGTCGCGGTGCGGGCGCCTTCGGGCCGCGTCGCCACGCTGACCTCGCCGACTGCCACGCTGACCGGCGATGTCGGCGGCGCCAACGCCACCATAGTGATGGGCAACAACAGCACCTTGATGGGCCTGACCATCAACAATACGGATGCCACCGGCAATAATGCCATTGCCGTAAGTGCGAATGGTGTCAGCGGCGCCCGGATCGTCAACAATACGATCAATGCGAGATCAACCGCCGGCGGCACGACGCACGGCGTGGATGTCTTGAGTAGCTCCAGCAATGTGACGGTCAGCGGCAACACCATTACGGTGAACAATGTCACTGCTGGTACGGCCCTGGGTATCCAGGTGAATGGCTCCTCGGCGACGGTCGCGGACAACACGTTCAGTGTCGCCCGTAGCGGTGCCGGCACATTCGGTGCCGTCGTTTTCAATAACGGTACGGCTCTGGCCGGGTCGACCGGCAACACGGTCACCGCCGGAACGGCCTGCAGCATCGTCGCCGGCCCCAATACCGGCACGGTCAGCTTCACCAGCGGCGCTACCTGTCCGTAACGGCTGCTGCTTGACGCCGCCCCCCGTGGCCCGGCAAGACTGGGCGAGGGGAGTGCTGCATGCCGAAGTCCAAGACTGCCAAGCCTGATGCCAGGAAAACCACGGGCCGCACCCGCCAGCCCGATGTGACGCGGCGCAATATCCTGGATGCCGCGCTGGTCGAGTTCGCCGCCAAGGGCTTATCCGGAGCGCGGGTCGACGAGATTGCCGCGCGGTCCGGCTCCAACAAGCGCATGATCTACGAGTATTTTGGCAACAAGGACGGCCTGTGGCTGACCGTGCTGGAACGCGCCTATGAGCGCATGCGCGAGGAAGAACATGCCATCGACGTGGCCCGCATGTCGCCCGTCGAGGGCATGCGCTATCTGATGGAATTCAATTTCAAATTCTGTTCGCGCAATCCGGAATTCATCGCCCTGCTGAATGCCGAAAACCTGCATAAGGCCAGTTTTCTCAAGAACTCGAAGAAAATCCGCGAGTTATATACACCCCTGCTGGTGGTGATCACCGATTTGCTGCAACGCGGTCAGCGCGACGGCGTATTTCGCAAGAATGTCGATCCGGTCGAGCTGTATACCACCATCGCCGCGCTCGGATTCTTCTACTTTTCCAATATCCATACGCTCTCGACCATTTTCGGCCGCAACCTGCTCAGTCCGAAGCAGCAGAAAACCCGTCTCGACCATTCCATCGCGGTGGTGCTGGGGTACCTGCGGCCCTGATCCGGCCGAAAGTCGAATTTCGTAACTGGTCAGTTACTTCTCCGTTGACAAGTCCGTCCGGCATCGGAATGCTGGGCGGATAACAAGGATCGCGACGATCCATAAACGGAGGAGACCGCCATGCAAGGCAAGCTTGCTATTCGTACCGCTGTGGCCGCGTTCGTTGCCGGCACCCTGGGCTTCGTCGCTCAGCCGGCTGCCGCCCAGCAGTGGAAGCCGACCAAGCCGATCACCATCATCGTGCCCTGGGCCGCCGGCGGTTCGACCGACCAGGTCACCCGCGTCACCGCGGCCGAACTGGAGAAGGAACTCGGCCAGAAGGTCGTGGTGGTGAACCAGCCCGGCGCGTCCGGTTCGATCGGCACCAAGAGCGTGCTGGAGGGCAGCAAGGATGGCTATACCTGGGCGGCCGGCGCGGCCAAGGACGTCGGCTCCTATGCCGTGTCCGGCCTGCTGAACACCACCGCCAATGACTGGGACTTTTATCTCACCGTCGCCAACCAGGCGGTCATCAGCGTCAATCCCAACACGCCCTACAAAAGCGTCGCCGACCTGCTGGCAGCGATGAAGGCCAAGCCGGGCCAGGTGTCGTTCGCCACCGCCGGCGTGAATTCCTCGGGCCATTACGGTTCGGAGGCGCTGTCGCGCGCCGCCGGTGCCACCTACAAGCATGTCTCCTACGATGGCGGCAATCCGGCGGTGATCGCCACTGTCTCGGGCGAGACCGAAGTGACCAGCCAGCTGGGCGTCGAGCAGATCGAGATGATCCGCGGCAAGCGCCTGCGCCCGCTCGCCGTGCTGGCCAGCAAGCCGCTGGAAGTCGATGGCGTCGCGCCGATCGAGCCGATCACCAAGACGCTGCCGGGCTTCCGCACCGAGGCGAATTACTTCGGCATCTTCGTGCCCAAGGGTGTGCCGGCGGAAGTCATCGCCACGCTCGACAAGATCTGGGCGGAGAAGATCAAGAACAACGCCGCCCTCAAGAAATATTCCGCGGAAAAGGGCGCGCTGTTCGGGCCTGAATATGGGGAGGCTGCCAAGAAGGCGTCCTTCCCGGCGATCCAGGGTGCCGCCTGGATCCTGCAGGAAGGCGGCAAGGCCAAGGTCTCGCCCGACACGCTGGGCATTCCGAAGCCGTAAGTCACGCACACCACGCGGCCGTCTGGCTCCTCACCGGGCCGGACGGCCGATTTGCTTTTTTCGCAGGGAGTTTCCGCGATGGACCAGACCGAAGCCCCGCCGGCAGCCGCCGAACCGGCTGTTTCGCCGCGTGTCGATTTCTGGTCCAGCTTCGTCTGGATCGCGCTCGGTCTTGCCATCGCAGCGATAAGCCTGGGCATGGACCGGATGGAGCGCTTCCAGGCCAGTATCTACACCGCGCCGGGCCTGGTGCCGGGCCTGCTCGGCCTTGCCATTGCACTGATGGGCGCGATCCTGCTGCTGCGCGCGGTGAATGCCGGTGCCCTGCGGCCACGGCGGCGCCGCCCGCTGGTGCTGGTCGAACACTGGCGCCTGATTTTCAGTCTGGGCCTGTCGCTGGTCTACGCACTGGTCATCGTCGCCAGCGCGCTGCCGTTCTGGCTGGTCACCGCCGTCTACGTCACCACCTTCGTGATCGTCTTCCAGTATGCCGAGCGTCGCGCCAGCCGGCAGGTGCCGCGCGGCATCGTCGTGGCCCTGGTGCATGGCCTGCTGGCCGGACTGGTGATCCAGTATGCCTTTGAAGAACTCTTCCTGGTCCGGTTGCCGTAAGTCAGGATTGCATCGATGTTTGACGGTCTGATTGGTTTTGCGAATTCGATCTGGCATTTTGCCAGGCCGGAAGTCCTGCTCTTCGCCTTGGGTGGCTCGCTGGTCGGCCTGATCATCGGCGCCTTGCCGGGCCTGACCGCCACCATGGGCGTGGCGCTGATGACCACCCTGACACTCAAGCTGCCCTCCGACCAGGCGCTGCTGATCCTGATCTGCACCTATGTCGGTGCCATCTATGGCGGCAGCCGCAGCGCCATCCTGTTGAATATTCCGGGCACGCCGGCCTCGGCCGCCTCCTGCCTCGATGGCCACGCGCTGGCCAAGCAGGGCCTGGCCGGCCGTGCCATGGGGATCGCCACCTCGGGCTCGATCCTCGGCACCTGGATCGGCATGTTCTTCCTGGCGCTGTTCACGCCGATCCTGGGCGAGATGGCGCTGAAATTCGGCGCCTACGAATTCTTCTGGCTGGCCGTCTTCGGCGTGGTGATCTCGGGCAACCTGACCGGCACCGACCCGCTGAAAGGCTGGATCGCCGGTTTCATCGGCCTGTTCATCGCCGCCATCGGCCAGGAAGGCATGTATGCCTACGACCGCTTCACCTTCGGCGTGCACGATCTCTCCGGCGGCATCGCGCTGATCCCTGCGCTGGTCGGCGTCTTCGGTTTTGCCGAAGTGCTGAACGTGATGAAGGACAAGCCGCAGAAATTCATCATCAATACCTATGACACGGTGATCCCGAAAATCCGCGATGTGCTGCAATACTGGCGCACCGTGATCCGCTCCGGCCTGATCGGCACCTTCATCGGCATCGTGCCCGGTGTCGGCGAGGATGTCGCAGCCTGGAGTTCCTATGCCGCCGCGCGTCGCGCCAGCAAGGAAAAGGAAAAATTCGGCAAGGGGTCGGTAGAAGGTCTGATGGCGGCCGAAACCGGCGACAATGCCTGCGTACCCGGCGCTGTCATTCCGGTGCTGACGCTGGCGGTGCCGGGCTCTGCGCCGGCTGCTGTCCTGCTGGCCGCCATGCTGATCCATGGCGTGCGGCCCGGTCCGCTGATCATGGTTGAGAATCCGACCTTTGTTTACGACGTCGTTGCGATGATGTTCTTCGCCTCCATTGGCATCCTGATTTACGGCCTGGTGCTGACCAGGCTGCTGGTGAAGATTCTGCTGGTGCCGCGCGCCCTCATCATGCCGGTGATCTTCGTGCTCTGCGCTGTCGGCTCCTATGCCATCGCCTCACGGCCTTTCGACATTCTCGTCATGCTGGTCTTCGGCATCCTCGGCCTGGTCATGCGCAGCATGAATTATCCGATGGCACCGCTGGTGCTGGGAATCGTGCTGGGCGACCTGCTGGACAAGAGTCTGCGTCGCGGCCTCAGCCTGTCGGATGGCGATCTCACACCCTTCTTCGGCCGCCCGATCGCCTTCGTGCTGTTCCTGCTGGTGCTGCTTACCCTGCTGATGAATATCCCGGTTGCGCGGCGGGTGATGGGGCAGGGGACCGCGTTGTTGCTGCGCCCGTTTCGCCGCGCCTGAGCCATGCTGCGAATTGACGAAACCGGCTGTATCGCATTATAAGTAACTGACTGGTTACTTCAGGACCAACAACCCGACCCGAACGATGCGCCTCTCGCTCTGCAATGAAGTTCTCGCCGGCCGGCCGTTCGTCGCACAATGTGCGCTGGCCGCCGAACTCGGCTATGACGGACTGGAGATTGCGCCTTTCACGCTGTCGGACGATCCACTGACCCTGAACGCGGCCGAGCGGCGGGTGATCCGCCGTGCCGTCGAAGAAGCCGGCCTGGCAGTTACCGGCCTGCACTGGCTGCTGGTGGCGCCCAGGGGGTTGTCGCTCACCGATCCCGACCCGGCCATGCGCCGCCGCACCCGCGAGGCGATTCAGGCGCTCTGCGAACTCTGTGCCGATCTCGGCGGGCGCTATCTCGTACATGGCTCGCCGGCACAGCGTCGCCTGCCGGATCGCGACATTCATGCCGCCAAGGGCTGGGCGCTCGAAGCCTTCGGCGTGGCCGCCCGCGCCGCCGAAAAGGCCGGCGTGACCTATTGTCTGGAGCCGCTGGCGCCGCGCGAAACCAATTTCGTCAATACGGTGGGTGAAGCGGTCGGCATCGTCGAATACATCGGCAGTAATGCCTTCAAGACCATGATCGACTGCAGTGCGGCTGGCCTGGCGGAAAGCGAAAGCGTGCCGGCGCTGATCAAACGCTGGCTGCCGACCGGCCTGATCGCCCATGTGCAGGTCAACGACCCGAACCGCAAGGGTCCCGGCCAGGGCGAGATGGATTTCGTGCCGATCATCGCCGCGCTCAAAAGCGGCGATTATGCCGGCGACATCGGCGTCGAACCCTTCATCTACGAACCCGATGGTCCAGGCGTTGCGGCCCATGCCATCCACTACCTGCGCCCGATCCTGCAGGAGGCTGCATGACAGCCCGTTCGCAGAATGGCGCACCTGCCTTCCGGCTGGCCGAGATCCGGCTGTTCGAGCGACCGGTCACCCTGCGCCTGCCATTCCGCTTCGGAGTGGTGACCCTGACCGAGGCGCCGCAGGCCTTTACCCGGCTGCGGATCGAGACATCCGACGGGCGCAGTGCCTGGGGCGCCTCGGCCGAACTGATGGCGCCGAAATGGTTCGACAAGAATCCAGCCCTGTCGAACGAGCAGAATTTCGACCAGCTGCGTCTCAGCCTCCGCCATGCCGCCGACGCCTATGCCGCCGATACCGCGGCGCGCACGGCGTTCGGTCATTCCGCCGCCCATCATGCAGCGCTGGTGCGGCAGGGTGCGCAAACCGGCCTGAATGCCCTGGTGGCCTCCTATGGCCCGGCCCTGCTGGATCGCGCCGTTATCGATGCGCTGTGCCGCCTGCGCGGCTTGCCGTTCGATGCCGTGCTGGGCAGGAATCTGCTCGGAATCAGGGCCGAAGTCCTGACGCCTGATCTGGCCGGCTTCGGTCTCGATGCCTGGCTGTCCGATCTGGTGCCGCATCGCCGCATCGCCGCACGACATACGGTTGGCCTGATCGATCCGCTGCGTGAAAGCGACGTGGCGGCAGGGTCGCGACTCAACGACGGCTTGCCGGAAAGCCTGGAAGGCGCCATCGCGCAATACGGCCATCGCTGGTTCAAGCTCAAGGTCGGTGGCAATGCCGAAGCCGATCTCGCCCGCCTGCAGGGCATCGCCGCCGTGCTCGACCAGTCGGCGGATCCGTATTACGTCAGCCTGGATGGCAACGAGCAGTATGACGATGTCGATGGCATCGCAGTCCTGTGGCGGACGATGCAGGCCGATCCGAAACTGCGCCGGCTCTGTGCTGCCATCCAGTATATCGAGCAGCCGATCAAACGCGCTGCGGCATTGCAGAAATCGGTTCAGGCGCTGTCCGCCGAAACGCCGCTGATCGTCGACGAGTCGGATGCCGATTACGATGTCTTCCCGCAGGCACGCAGCCTCGGCTATCGCGGCATCTCGTCCAAGACCTGCAAGGGCGTTTATCGTGCGGTGCTGAACGCGGCGCGGTGTGTCCGGTGGGGCAACGGCTATTTCATCACCGGCGAAGACCTCACCTGCCAGGCCGGCCTTGCCGTGCAGCAGGATCTTGCCCTGGTCGCCACCCTCGGCCTCAGCCATGTCGAGCGCAACGGGCATCATTATGTCGACGGCTTTGGCACTGCGCCCCAGATCGAGCAGGATGCCTTCTTTGCCGCCCATCCCGATCTCTACAGCCGCGACCCGAAATACGGCCGGGTGCGGCTCGCCATCCGCAACGGCAGCCTCGACCTGCGCAGCGTGATGGCTGCTGTCAGCTTTGCCGCCGAAGCCGAACCCGATTGGGGCAGTCTCGCCCCCATGACACTGAATTCGTGAAAGAAGGACAAGAAACCATGAGCAAGGATATTCGTCTCGGCATCATCATGAATGGCGTGACCGGACGCATGGGCATGAACCAGCATCTGATCCGCTCGATCTGCGCGATCCGCAAGGATGGCGGCGTGGTGCTGAAGAACGGCCGCCGCGTGATGCCCGATCCGATCCTGGTCGGCCGCAATCTCGACAAGGTTGCACGTCTGGCCAAGGCTCATGGCATCGAACGCTATACCGACGATCTCGATGCCGCGCTGAAAAACAAAGACGACACCCTGTTCTTCGATGCCGCCACCACCCAAGCCCGTGCTGGCCTGCTGAAAAAGGCGATGGCAGCCGGCAAGGATATCTACTGCGAGAAACCGACAGCCGAGACGCTGGCTGTGGCCATGGATCTGGTCAAGGCGGCGAAGAAATACGGCGTCAAGAACGGCGTGGTGCAGGACAAGCTGTTCCTGCCCGGCCTGGAAAAAATGAAGGTGCTGATCGACAGTGGCTTCTTCGGCAAGATCCTCTCGGTGCGCGGCGAGTTCGGCTACTGGGTGTTCGAAGGCGACTGGCAGGTGGCGCAGCGGCCGAGCTGGAACTACCGGTCCAAGGATGGCGGCGGCATCATTCTCGACATGCTGTGCCACTGGCGCTATGTGCTCGACAACCTGTTCGGCGGCGTCAAAAGCGTCTCCTGCCTTGGCGCCACCCATATCCCCAAGCGCTGGGATGAGAATGGCAAGCCCTACAAGGCCGATTCCGACGATGCCGCCTATGCCACCTTCGAACTGGAAGGCGGTGTGATTGCTCAGATCAATTCCTCCTGGGTCACCCGCGTGCGGCGCGACGATCTGGTCACCTTCCATGTCGATGGCACGCTGGGTTCGGCGGTGGCCGGCCTGCATAAATGTTTCGTACAGCCGCGCGTCGCCACGCCCAAGCCGGTGTGGAATCCCGATCTGCCGCAAAGCATCAATTTCTTCGATACCTGGCAGGAAGTGCCGGAGAATCGCGTCTATCCGAACGGCTTCCGCGCCCAGTGGGAGATGTATATCCGCCATCTGGTCGACAACGAGCCGTTCAAATGGACGCTGCTGGAAGGCGCCAAGGGCGTGCAGCTCGCCGAAGCCGGCCTGAAGAGCTGGAAGGAGCGCCGCTGGATCGACTTGCCCGAGTTGAAAATTTAACTGTCTGAAGGTCTGAGATGACGACACTCACCCTGCCTGCCGGCGCCGGCAAACTGGTGCCCTATACGCTGAAGACGCCGAAGGCCTTCCCGACAGTGAAGCCGCCATTCAGCCGCGTGGCTTATGCCGCTGCCCATGTGGTGGCCGATCCGCTGGCCGATCACGATCCCTGGCTGACGCCGGCGATCGACTGGGACCGCACGATTGCCTTCCGCCGGCATCTGTGGTTGCTCGGCTTCGGCGTGGCCGAAGCCATGGACACTGCCCAGCGCGGCATGGGGCTGGACTGGAACGATGCGCTGGAACTGGTGCGCCGTTCGCTCGATGCGGCAAAGGATGTGCCGGGTGCGGTGGTGGCGTCTGGCGCCGGCACCGACCATCTGGCGCCAGGCCCGGATGTCACCATCGATGCGGTGATCCGCGCCTATGAGGAACAGTGCGGCGCCATCGAGAAGCTCGGCGGCCGCATCATCCTGATGGCCAGCCGCGCGCTCACCGCCGCGGCGAAGTCGCCGGATGATTACATCAGGGTCTATGGCCGCATTCTCAGCCAGGTGAAGCAGCCGGTGGTGATGCACTGGCTGGGCGAGATGTTCGATCCGGCACTTGCCGGCTACTGGGGCAATGCCGACCACATGCAGGCGATGGAAACCTGCCTGCAGGTTATTGCCGCCAATGCCGACAAGGTCGACGGCATCAAGATTTCCCTGCTCGACAAGGACAAGGAAATCCTCATGCGCCGCAGGTTGCCTAAAGCTGTGCGCATGTATACCGGCGACGACTTCAACTATGCCGAACTGATCGCCGGCGACGCGCAGGGCCATTCCGATGCGCTGCTCGGCATTTTCGACGCCATCGCGCCGGCCGCTTCGGCGGCGCTCGGCGCACTCACGCGCGGCGATGAAAAGACCTTCCACGATATCCTGGCGCCGACCGTGCCGCTGTCGCGCCATATTTTCAGGGCGCCGACGCGCTTCTACAAGACCGGCGTGGTCTTCATGGCCTATCTGAACGGCCACCAGGATCATTTCGTCATGGTCGGCGGCCAGCAGAGCACGCGCTCGGCATTGCACCTGGCCGAGCTGTTCCGGCTGGCCGATGCGGCCGGGCTGCTGGCCGATCCGGAACAGGCGGCGGCGCGCATGAAGGCCGTCATGGCCGTGCATGGGGTGGCGGCATGACCACGAAACCCGGCCCGCTGTCGCTCAATACCGCCACGGTGCGCGAGCAGTGGTCGCTGCAGCAGTGTATCGAAGGCTGTGCGCGCCATGGCATCACCGGCATTTCGCCCTGGCGCGACAAGCTGGCGGACTACACGATCGCAAAGGCTGCTCGGCATATCCGCGATGTCGGTCTCACGGTGACCGGCCTCTGTCGCGGCGGCATGTTCCCGGCGGCTGACGCTGCCGGCCGCCGGGCTGCCATCGAGGATAACAAGCGCGCCATCGACGATGCGGCGGCCCTGGGCGCCCAATGCCTGGTGCTGGTGGTCGGCGGCATGCCGGCCGGATCGAAGGATCTCGCCGGTGCGCGGCAACAGGTGCAGGACGGCATCGCCGCCGTGCTGGAGCATGCCAGGGCCGCGAAGGTGCCGCTCGCCATCGAGCCGCTGCATCCGATGTATGCCGCCGACCGCGCCTGCGTGAATACGCTGGGCCAGGCCCTCGATCTGTGCGATGCGCTGGGCAGCGGCGCCGACGACACCCATCTGGGTGTTGCCGTCGATGTCTATCATGTCTGGTGGGACCCGCAGCTGGCCCGGCAGATCAGGCGGGCCAGCCGGCGCGTGCTGGCCTTCCATATCTGCGACTGGCTGGTGCCGACCACCGACCTGCTGCTGGATCGCGGCATGATGGGCGATGGCGTGATCGACATTCCGGCGATCCGGACGATGGTGGAGGGTGTCGGTTATCACGGCTTCTGCGAGGTCGAGATCATGTCCACAAATAACTGGTGGAAACAGGATGCCGATGCTGTGCTGCGCACTTGCATCGAGCGGCATGCGACGGTGGTGTGACGGTCGCCATTCCGTATGAGTGCCGGTGGATAACTCCGGCCCATGCCTTGATTTGGCGGCGGGCCTCCAGCCATGATGGAGCCCGCCTCGTCTCATTCCCGGTCCGCCATGTTTCACGCCACGCCGCTTGCCATTCCCGGCCTCCTGCTGATCCGCCCCGACACCGTGATGGACCAGCAGGGCTGGACCAGCGCGGTCTATAACGAAACCGCGCTCGGTGCCGTCGGCGTGCATGACCGCTTTGTCGACGACCGCATCATCTATGCCGACAAGTCCGGCAACGTGCGTGGCCTGCGCTACCAGCTGGCACCGGCGAGTCAGGCCACGCTGCTGCGCGTGCTGCATGGCCGGCTGTTTGTCGTTGCTGTCGATGTGCGGCGCGGCTCGTCCACCTTCGGCCGCGCCGGCACCGCGACGATCAGTTACATGGGCAGCGAGCAGTTTTATGCCATGCCCGGTTTTGCGGTCGGCTGGTGCAGCCTCGACAATGCAACGCAGATCCTGCTCAAGACCAGCGCCAATACCAGCCCCGAGCTGATGCGCGGCATCGCCTGGGACGATCCGGCGCTGAAGATCGAATGGCCGGTCAGCCCGGAAGTCGCCGAGGTGATGATCGCCGATACCGACCAGCCCCTGCTGGCGGGACAGCAAGACCTGCTGTGATGACTGCAGCGCCGGCGCCGCGGCTGCAGCGCGCCGACGGCGCCCTGCGACTGCGCTTTGCCGATGATGCCGGCACCACGCGGCTGGCCGATCTCTACCAGTCCGATCCCTGCCGCGCCCTGCTGCCGGCATCCGACCCCGGCGAACCGCTCACCGCCATTCTGATCACCACCGCTGGCGGTCTTACCGGCGGCGACCGGCTGCGTCTGGCGGCCATGGTGGATGCCGGTGCCGATGCACTGTGCACGCCGCAGGCGGCGGAAAAAATCTATCGCGCCGCCGATCAGCAGGCCGCCGCCATCGATCTCACGCTTGAGGTCGGCGCCAATGCTGCCCTGGAATGGCTGCCGCAGGAAATGATCCTGTTCGACGGTGCCCGGCTCGAGCGCCGCGTCGGCGTGGCGCTGGCTGCCGGTGCGCGACTGCTGGCCGGCGATATCACCGTCTTTGGCCGCACTGCGCATGGCGAACGCTTTGCCGGTGGCAGCCTGTTCGATCGCTGGCAGGTGCGCCGCGATGGCCGGCTGGTCTGGACCGACAGCACCCGGCTCGAGGGCGACACCGCCGCACTGCTGGATCATCCGGCCGGCTTTGCCGGTGCGGTGGCCCAGGCGCTCATCCTGTATCAGGCCCCGGATGCTGTCGCGGCGCGCGACCGCCTGCGCAGCCTCGAGATCGGCGAGCCACATGGCCCCGGGAATGGTAACTGGGGCGCCACCGTGATCGATGGTCTGCTGTTGGTCCGTCTGCTGGATCGCGATGCGGCCCGCCTGCGCCGGGTCTTCGCCCATCTGTGGTCGGCCTTGCGGCCGGGGCTGGGGCATCGCCCGGCCATGCCCCGGCTGTGGCGATTCTGACTCCCTTTGAATCATCCGACTCTGGTTTCTGCTCGTATTTTACGCTTTGCACTTTTTTCAGGATGATGTGATTAAAAAACAAGCATTAGCTCGTAGTGATTGTTCGTCGACGGAGTTTTGAATCGCTGCAGTGGCAGACATCTGTCTTTGTCATATTGCGGCGCGGAATCAGCGAATTAAGGGTGGCATTGGCCCATGCCGGGAGGACATGGGCGGCTTGGCACACTCCTTGCCATTCCAATCTCCGTATGGCCGGCCCGGGGGGGCATGGCCCAAGCAGGAGAGGAATTCCAATGAGCAAGTTCATGCGGACGATGGCCGTGGCAGGCGCCATGCTGGGCGCCGTTGCCGCCGGCACCGGCGCGCAGGCTCAGGACACGATCAAGGTCGGCGTCCTGCATTCGCTGTCGGGCACCATGGCGATTTCCGAGACGACCCTGAAGGATACCGTCCTGATGATGGTCGACGATCTCAACAAGAAGGGCGGTCTGCTCGGCAAGAAGGTCGAGGCCGTGGTGGTCGATCCGGCTTCCAACTGGCCGCTGTTCGCCGAAAAGGCGCGCGAACTGATCTCGAAGGAAAAGGTTTCGGTGGTGTTCGGCTGCTGGACCTCGGTGTCGCGCAAGTCCGTGCTGCCGGTCTTCGAAGAACTGAACAGCATGCTGTTCTATCCGGTGCAGTATGAAGGCGAGGAAAGCTCGAAGAACGTGTTCTACACCGGCGCCGCGCCGAACCAGCAGGCGATCCCGGCGGTGGAATACCTGATGAGCAAGGACGGCGGCGAAGTGAAGCGCTGGGTCCTGGCCGGCACCGACTACGTCTATCCGCGCACCACCAACAAGATCCTGGAAGCCTTCCTGAAAGCCAAGGGCGTCAAGCAGGAAGACATCATGATCAACTATACGCCGTTCGGTCATTCCGACTGGCAGACGATCGTCGCCGATATCAAGAAGTTCGGCTCGGCCGGCAAGAAGACCGCCGTGGTGTCGACCATCAACGGCGACGCCAACGTGCCGTTCTACAAGGAACTCGCCAACGCGGGCATCAAGGCTTCCGACATCCCGGTGGTCGCCTTCTCGGTCGGTGAGGAAGAACTCGCCGGCATCGACACCAAGAACCTGGTCGGCCATCTGGCCGCCTGGAACTACTTCCAGTCGGTCAAGGGCCCGGTCAACGACGGCTTCATCAAGCAGTGGAAGACCTTCATCAAGGATCCGAAGCGGGTGACCAACGATCCGATGGAAGCCACCTATATCGGCTTCAAGATGTGGGCCCAGGCCGTTGCCCAGGCCGGCACCACCAATGTGGATGCCGTGCGTCAGGCGATGTATGGCCAGAAGGTCAAGGCGCCGTCGGGCTTCACCGCCGTGATGAACACCAACCACCATCTGTCCAAGCCGGTGCTGATCGGCGAAATCCGCCCCGACGGCATGTTCAACATCGTCTGGCAGACCAAGGGCCCGGTGAAGGCCGATGCCTGGTCGAAGTACATCCCGGAAAGCGCCAAGCTGACCGCCGACTGGACCTTCCCGTGGGTCTGCGGCAACTGCGAGAAGCCGAAATACGCGGCTCTGGCCAACTAACCGGTAAAGCGTAACGCATGGCATCCGGCCCCTTCCTTCGCGGCAAAGCTGCGCAGGAAGGGGTTCGGAGCGCCCAACACCATAAAATCCGTTCCGTCATCGTCCCAAGAATCGCTCAAGCGGTCGCTGAAAACATGCAACGTTTCCTGCCTATTGTGCTGATCGCCCTGATGCTGGCGCTGGTGGCGGTCGTCCGCCCGGTCGCTGCGCAGGACCTCGCCGCCACCCTGAGCGGCCTGACAGATGCCGATCCCAAGCCCGCGATTGCCGCGCTCAACCAGAGCGGCGACGACAAGGCCAAGGCCGCGCTCGCCGCGCTGGCCGCCGGCAATCTCTATATTCGGATATCCGACAATGCGGTGGTGATCGGCGAGAAAGACGGCGAGATGGTTGTCGTCACCAATGCCGCCACCGGCGATGTTGAAGACATGCTCAAGCCCGAGGAGCTGCAGGCCATCGCCGTGCCTGACGATGCCAAGTCGCTGCTCGGCGTGGCTGCGGCCGATACGCAGAGCGGCCCGGTTGATTTCAATACCGCCATCGAGGGCCTGAAGGCCGACAGCTTCGCCGACAAGGCCAAGGCCATCGCCGCGCTCACCGCGCTGGGCGATGCGCGCGCCGTGCCGGCCTTCCAGGCGCTGGCCGCCGGCCGGCTGTTCACCCGTAAGAGCGACAGCGCTCTGGTGATCGGCGCTGCCAGCGGCAACGACGTGGCGCTCACCAATGCGGCCACCGGCGAGCCGCTCGGCATTGTCGCGCCCGGCGAGATCGACCCGCTGTTCGTCAACAACAACCTGCGTAACGTGCTGCGCGAAGCCGTCGGCCGCCTCGGCCTGGGCAGCAGCGATCCGGCCGTGCGCCGCTCGGCGGCGGCCGCTCTTTTGGAAAACCCGGCGCCCGAAGCGGTCGCGCTGCTGCGCGAAGCGCATGACAAGGAACAGAATGCCGGTGTCAAATCGGTGATGGCGCTGTCGCTTGCCGCCACCGAACTCAGCGACCCCGACAAGTCCAAGCGCATCCTGGCGATCCAGACGCTCAGCGGCGCGGCCGAGCTGCGGGTGCGGTCGTTGCTGCAAGCCCGCCTCAGCCTGGAAACCGACACCGAGGTCAAGGCCGCGCTGGTCAAGGCCTTCGACAGGATGCAGACCAAGATCACGCTGTATTCCTATGCCGAGAATTTCGTGCAGGGCATCTCGCTCGGCTCGGTGCTGCTGCTCGCCGCCGTCGGTCTGGCGATCACCTTCGGCGTCATGGGCGTCATCAACATGGCGCATGGCGAGATGATCATGCTGGGTGCCTATTCGGCCTATGTAACGCAGGAAATCTTCCGCGCGCTGCTGCCGCCCGGCTGGATTGGCGCCTATCTGCTCGCGGCCTTGCCCGTCGCCTTCCTGGTGGCCGCCATCGTCGGTGTCGCCATCGAGCGCGGTATCATCCGCTTCCTCTACGGCCGGCCACTGGAAACCATGCTGGCCACCTGGGGCGTCAGCCTCTGCCTGCAGCAGGCGGTGCGCAGCATTTTCGGCGCCACCAACAAGGAGGTCGCCAATCCGGGCTGGATGACCGGCGCCATCGAGGTGGCCGGCGGTCTCGCCGTCACCTGGAACCGCGTCTACATCATCATCTTCTGTTTCGCCGTGCTCGGCCTCATCGCGCTGATCCTCAAGCGCACCAGCTTCGGCCTGCATATGCGCGCGGTGACGCAGAACCGCCAGATGGCCGCGGTGATGGGCATTCCCACCGCCCGCGTCGATGCCATGACATTCGCGCTCGGTTCCGGTATCGCCGGCATGGCCGGCGTGGCGCTCAGCCAGATCGGCAATGTCTCGCCCAATCTCGGCACCATCTATATCGTCGACAGCTTCCTGGTCGTCGTCTTCGGCGGCGTCGGCAGCCTGATGGGCACGCTGGTCGGCGCCCTCACGCTCGGCGTGGTGAACAAGATCCTCGAACCGGTGGCCGGCGCGGTGCTGGGCAAGGTGGTGGTGCTGGTCTGCATCATCCTCTTCATCCAGAAACGTCCGCGCGGACTCTTCGCCGCCAAGGGGAGGTCCGCAGATGCTTGATCAGCTGCAGACCCTCGCCAGGCCCAAGCCGTTGCTGGATCGCCGCGGCTGGGCCGTCTTCCTCGCCATCGGCTTCGTGCTGATCGTGGTGGTGCCGCTGCTCAACCTGCTGCCGGGCCGCGGCAGCATGATGCAGGTGCCGGACTACCTGATTCCGCTGCTCGGCAAATATGCCTGCTACGCCATTCTCGCGCTGGCCCTCGATCTGGTCTGGGGCTACGCGGGTATTCTGAGTCTTGGCCACGGTGCCTTCTTCGCACTTGGCGGCTATGCCATGGGCATGTACCTGATGCGCCAGATCGGCACCCGTGGCGTCTATGGCAATCCGGTGCTGCCCGATTTCATGGTGTTCCTGAACTGGAAGGAACTGCCCTGGTACTGGATGGGTTTCGACAGCTTCCCGTTTGCCATGCTGATGGTGCTGCTGGCGCCCGGACTGCTGGCGCTGGTGCTGGGCTGGTTCGCCTTCCGCAGTCGCGTCACCGGCGTCTATATCTCTATCGTCACCCAGGCGATGACCTTTGCCCTGCTGCTCGCCTTCTTCCGCAACGACATGGGTTTCGGCGGCAATAACGGCCTGACCGACTTCAAGGACATCCTTGGCTTCCCGATCCAGGCGCCCAGCACCCGCATCGGCCTCTATGTGGTTTCGGTCATCGTGCTCGGCCTGTGTTTCCTGCTCTGCCGTTTCGTGGTGCAGTCCAAGCTCGGCCGTGTGCTGCTGGCGGTGCGCGACGCCGAAAGCCGCGTGCGCTTCCTCGGCTATTCGCCCACGGCAGCCAAGCTGTTTGCCTTCGTCCTTTCGGCATTGCTGGCCGGCATCGCCGGTGCGCTTTACGTGCCGCAGGTCGGCATCATCAACCCGAGCGAATTCTCGCCGGCCAATTCGATCGAGATCGCCATCTGGGTGGCGGTCGGCGGCCGCGGCACGCTCTATGGCGCCATCCTCGGCGGCGTGGTGATCAACCTGGTGAAAACCTGGCTCACCGGCGCGGCGCCGGAACTCTGGCTCTTCGTACTCGGCGGACTCTTCATCGCCTCCACGCTGCTGTTCCCCAAGGGCATTGTGGGGCTGCTCGGCCAGTGGCGCGGCTGGCGCGCCGCGAAACAGGCCTATGCCCTTAATGAAAAAGTGCCCTTGAAAGAAAAGGCGGCCGAGTGATGAAACGCCCCGCCATGCCTCTGCCATCGCCGTTACTGCAGCGTGCCACCGCCGGTATGTCGCCGGATGTGGTCGACCGCCCGCGCGTATCCGATACCCAGCTTTATCTCGATGGCGTTTCAGTGTCCTTCGACGGTTTCAAGGCCATCAACAACCTGGCGCTGATGGTGGCGCCGGGCGAGCTGCGCACCATCATCGGCCCGAATGGTGCCGGCAAGACCACGATGATGGATATCATCACCGGCAAGACAAAGCCGGATTCCGGCGAGGTGATGTTCGCTGGCCGCGTCGACCTCACCAGGCTGGACGAGGTCGAGATCGCCAATCTGGGCATCGGCCGCAAATTCCAGAAGCCGACCGTGTTCGAGAATCTCACCGTTTTCGAGAATTTTGAACTGGCGCTGAAATCCGCGCGCGGCGCGTGGAAGACGCTGCTCGGCCGGCTCAATTCCGAGGCGCTCGACCGCATCGCCTGGGCGCTCCATACGGTCGGCCTCGAAGCCAGGATCCGCGATTTTGCCGGGTCGCTCAGCCATGGCCAGAAACAGTGGCTCGAGATAGGCATGCTGCTGGTGCAGGATACGCAATTAATCCTGCTGGACGAGCCGGTCGCCGGTATGACCGACGCCGAAACCCGGCAGACCGCCGAGCTGATCCTGACGCTGAAGGGCGAACGCACGCTGGTGGTGGTGGAGCACGACATGGAATTCGTGCGCGATCTCGGCGCCAGGGTTACCGTGCTGCATGAAGGCAGTGTGCTGTCGGAAGGCACGGTCGACCATGTGCAGAACGACCCGCGCGTCATTGAAGTCTATCTGGGACGCTGAGCCATGCTGACCGCCGAAGGCCTCAATCTCTATTACGGCGCCAGCCATGCTTTGCGCGATGTCGGCGTCACCGCCGAGCCGGGCAAGATTACCTGCGTGCTGGGCCGCAACGGCGTGGGCAAGACCTCGCTGATGCGGGCCCTGGTCGGCCTGCAATCGGTGCGGTCGGGGAAAATCATGTGGGAAGGCCAGGATATCGTCGGGCTGAAACCGCATGAGCGTGCCCGGCGCGGCATCGCCATGGTGCCGCAGGGCCGCGAAATCTTCCCGCGCCTGACCGTCTACGAGAACCTGGAAACCGGCCTCGCCCCGCTGCCGCGCGGCGGCAGGATCGAGGACGAGATTTTCGCGCTGTTCCCGGTGCTGCACGAAATGCGCAACCGGCGCGGCGGCGATCTTTCGGGGGGACAGCAGCAGCAGCTGGCGATTGCGCGGGCCCTGGTCACGCGACCCCGGCTGCTGCTGCTGGACGAACCGACCGAGGGCATCCAGCCCTCGATCATCAAGGATATCGGCCGGGTGATCCGCGAGCTGGCCAACCGGGGCACCATGGCGATCGTGCTGGTCGAGCAGTATTTCGACTTCGCCCGGGCGCTTGCCGACAACTTTATCCTGCTGCAGCGGGGCGAGGTTGTGGTCGAAGGCGACGCTTCCCGGCTGGATGCCGACGACGTCCGCCGTTATCTTACCGTCTGACATTCGGTTCGTTTCAGCAGGGGAGGGGTGGCGGCATGAATTTGACGCCCCGCGAGAAGGACAAGTTGCTGGTCGCCATGGCGGCCAATGTTGCCCGGCGCCGGCTGGAACGCGGCGTCAGGCTGAATCATCCGGAAGCCATCGCCCTGATCACCGATTTTGTGGTGGAAGGCGCGCGCGACGGCCGCTCGGTCGCCGACCTGATGCAGGCCGGCGCCACCGTGTTGACCCGCGCCCAGGTGATGGACGGCATTGCCGAGATGATCCACGAGATCCAGGTCGAGGCCACCTTCCCGGATGGCACCAAGCTGGTGACTGTCCATAATCCAATCCGGTGAGGGCGATGCGAGACTTTGCACAACTCTCTCCGTCATGCCCGGGCTTGACCCGGGCATCCCATTTTCTTTCCCATCAAAATGGGACCCGCGGATCAAGTCCGCGGGTGACGAAAGTAGGGAGAGGAGCGTCCGCATGATTCCCGGTGAAATCATCACAGGCGACGGCGAGATCGAACTCAATGCCGGCCGGCCCACCGTCACGCTGGAGATCGCCAACAGCGGCGACCGGCCGATCCAGGTCGGCAGCCATTACCATTTCTTCGAGACCAATCCGGCGCTGAAATTCGACCGCGACAAAGCCCGCGGCATGCGGCTGGATATTCCAGCCGGCACGGCGGTGCGTTTCGAGCCGGGCCAGACCCGCAGCGTCAACCTGGTGTCCTTTGCCGGCAAGCGCGAGGTCTACGGTTTCCGCGCGGCCGTCATGGGCAAGCTGTAAGGCGAGGGAAGAGAACAATGGCAAACCGCATTCCCCGCAAGGCCTATGCCGGCATGTACGGCCCCACCCTGGGCGACAAGGTGCGGCTCGCCGATACCGACATCATCATCGAGGTCGAAAAAGACTTCACCGCGATGCCGCCGACAGCGAAAGCGGGCGAGGGCGGCTATTCCGCCAACACGCCGCTCTATGGCGAGGAAGTGAAATTCGGCGGCGGCAAGGTGATCCGCGACGGCATGGGCCAGAGCCAGGTCACCAGTGCGGCCGGCGCCGTCGATACCGTCATCACCAATGCGCTGATCCTCGATCACTGGGGTATCGTCAAGGCCGATATCGGCCTGAAGAACGGGCGGATCGTCGGTATCGGCAAAGCCGGCAATCCCGATATCCAGTCGGGCATCGACATCATCATCGGCCCCGGCACCGAAGCCATCGCGGGCGAGGGCAAGATCGTCACCGCCGGCGGCTTCGATGCGCATATCCATTTCATCTGCCCGCAGCAGATCGACGAGGCGCTGTATTCCGGCGTCACCACCATGATGGGCGGCGGCACCGGCCCGGCGGCCGGCACCTCGGCCACCACCTGCACGCCCGGCCCCTGGCACCTGATGCGCATGATGCAGGCGGCCGAAGCCTTCCCGATGAATATCGGCTTCCTCGGCAAGGGCAATGCCTCGCGTCCCGAAGGCCTGGTCGAACAGGTCGCCGCCGGTGCCTGCGGCCTCAAGCTGCATGAGGACTGGGGCACCACCCCGGCCGCCATCGACAACTGTCTCACCGTAGCCGAGCAGTATGACATCCAGGTGGCGATCCATACCGATACGCTGAACGAAAGCGGTTTCGTCGAAGACACCATCGCCGCTTTCAAACATCGCACCATCCATGCCTTCCACACCGAAGGCGCGGGCGGTGGTCATGCGCCGGACATCATAAAGGTGGCCGGGCTCGCCAATGTGCTGCCCAGTTCCACCAACCCGACCATGCCCTACACGGTGAATACCGTGGACGAGCATCTCGACATGCTGATGGTCTGCCATCATCTCGATGCGCGCATCCCGGAAGACGTCGCCTTCGCCGACAGCCGCATCCGCCGCGAGACCATCGCGGCCGAAGACATCCTGCACGATCTCGGCGCCTTCTCGATGATGTCGTCGGACAGCCAGGCGATGGGCCGCGTCGGCGAGGTGATCATCCGCACCTGGCAGACGGCGGACAAGATGAAGAAGCAGCGCGGCCGGCTGCCCGAGGAAAAGGGCGACAACGACAACGTTCGCGCCAAACGCTATATCGCCAAATACACCATCAACCCGGCGCTCAGCCACGGCGTGGCGCATGAGATCGGTTCGGTCGAGGTCGGCAAGTTCGCCGATCTGGTGATCTGGTCGCCGGCCTTCTTCGGCGTCAAGCC
This sequence comes from Ferrovibrio sp., assembly GCF_025869515.1. Lineage (GTDB taxonomy): Bacteria > Pseudomonadota > Alphaproteobacteria > Ferrovibrionales > Ferrovibrionaceae > Ferrovibrio. The sequence continues at coordinate 10,588 of NZ_JAOZVR010000091.1, read as the reverse complement.
CGACATGATCCTCAAGGGCGGCAGCATCGCGGCGGCGCCGATGGGCGATCCCAATGCCTCGATCCCGACGCCGCAGCCGGTGCATTACCGCCCGATGTTCGCCGCCTTCGGCCGCAACTCGATCCAGTCCAGCCTGCTGTTCGTCAGCGCGGCCGGGCTGCAGAACGACATCGCCGGCAAATTCGGCCTGCAGCGGCCATTGGTCGCGGTGAAGGGCTGCCGCACGGTGACCAAGAAGGACATGGTGCATAATGCCTACATGCCGAAGATCGAGGTCGATCCGGAGACTTACATGGTGCGCGCCGACGGCCAGCTGCTGACCTGCGAACCGGCGAAAGTGCTGCCGATGGCGCAGCGCTATTTCCTGTTTTGATTATGGCGCGCGTAACCGGAAAAATAGTTAAATCACATTGCAATCAGTGCGTCGGGATTCGAGATCATACAGTCCTTCTTTCAAGGGATGTGATGGATGACAGTCGAGATGAAAAGGGGAGGCTTATAATCAGTTTTATTGATCGATACGATTTTCTGACTTGTTGTGGGTGCGGTCACTACTCATTACGCCAAAGCACTTGGCTCGACGTTACTTCTAGAAAGAAACCGAAAGGTGATCCCGCATTCGTAAAACATTACCCTCCGGCTGTATCTCGGCGAAGGCCGGATTGGTTGGATGCGGCAGAATACTACGAAGCTATTCCGGATGATTTACGGGATATTTTGGATGAAATTTACTCAGCATTGCATTCGCATTTAACGCGTTTAGCTGCATCAGGCATTCGAACTGCCATAGACATGATTATGGTGGAGAAAATCAGTGATGTAGGAGACTTCGGTAAAAAACTGTCAGAATTTGAGCGTATGGAGTACATCTCCAAAAAGCAGCACGAAGTTTTGAGCATTGTAATTAATGCTGGAAGTGCTTCGGCTCATCGGGGATTTAATCCTTCGAGTGAAGTGCTGTCGATGTTGATGGATGTTTTAGAAGGTATTGTTGCCTCGGTGTATATCCATCCGATCCAAGCGGAAATGGTAAAAAAGAAAACACCATTGAGGGCAAAGAAATGATGCGCGCCGCCCAAGTAATTTCCGCCGGCCACTGGCCCCTGCCCGAGCGCAAGGCCACCGTGACGCTGGCGCATCACGACCGCCATCGCCGCCGCATCCGGCTCACCGCCGATGACGGCACCGCCTTCCTGCTCGATCTGGCGGAAGCCACCGTGCTGCGCCATGGCGACGGACTGAAACTCGACGGCAATGCTGGCTATATCGAGGTGCAGGCAGCACCTGAACAGCTCATCGAGGTGTCGGCGCCGACGCCCGAACTGCTGGCGCGGCTCGCCTGGCATCTGGGCAACCGTCATCTGCCGGCCGAGATTCGCGGCGACCGCATCCTGATCCGCGACGACCATGTGATCGTCGACATGCTGAAAGGCCTTGGCGCCAGCGTCGCGGCTGTGAACGCGCCCTTCGATCCCGAAGGCGGCGCCTACGGCCAGCATAACCATGATCCCTCGCATCCCTACGGGCTGGGCTCGCGCTATGGCGAGCCGGCGCATAGCCATGGCGGCCATGGCCATACCCATGTGCATGCCCATGCCGACGATCCCGGCCACGAGCACGATCACAGCCACGACCATGACCACAAGCACTGAGCTGTATCGCCTGCTGGCCTGGTTCTCGCCGAGCTATCCGATCGGCGCCTTTTCCTACAGCCATGGCGTCGAATATGCGGTCGAAACCGGCCGGGTGACGAATGTCGCCACGCTCACCCAATGGATCGCGCATATCCTGCGCCACGGCGCCGGCTGGGTCGATGCCGTGCTGCTGAAGGAGGCGCATGCCGCCGCCGATGACGCGGCAAAGCTCGGCGATCTGGCCGATCTGGCATCCGCCTGGCGCGGTACGGCGGAAATGGCGCTGGAAAGCTGCCAGCAGGGCGGCTCGTATCTCAGCGTCACCCGCGCCGCCTGGGGCGACAGTCCGGCGCTCGATGCCTTCGCCGCGCTCCGTGCCGACAGGCCGGTGCCGCTGTGCATCGCGGTCGGCGTCGCCGCCGCCGATCACAGCCTGGAGATCGAGTCTGTGCTGGCCGCCTATCTGCATGCCTTTGCCGCCAACCTGGTCTCGGCCGCCGTGCGCCTGATCCCGCTCGGCCAGACCGACGGCCAGCGCACCCTGGCCGCCCTGATGCCGGTGGTCGAGAGCATCGTGCCTTGCGCGCTGACCTGTGCGCTGGACGACTGCGGCACGGCCTCGCCGATGATCGATCTCACCTCTATGATGCACGAAACCCAGTATACGAGGCTGTTCCGCTCATGAGTTCGTCAAACCCCCTTCGCGTTGGCATCGGCGGGCCAGTCGGCTCCGGCAAGACCGCTTTGGTCGAGCGGCTCTGCCGTCATCTGCGCGACGACTGGAATATCGCCGTCGTCACCAACGACATCTACACCAAGGAAGACGCCGAATTCCTCACCCGCGCCGGTGCGCTCGATCCGGCGCGCATCGCCGGCGTCGAGACCGGCGGCTGCCCGCATACCGCGATCCGCGAGGATGCCTCGATCAATCTGGCCGCCGTCGCCGACATGCAGAAGAAATTCCCCGGCCTCGACGTGATCTTCGTCGAATCCGGCGGCGACAACCTGGCGGCCACCTTCTCGCCGGAACTCGCCGATCTCACCATCTATGTGATCGACGTCTCGGCCGGCGACAAGATTCCGCGCAAGGGCGGCCCCGGCATCACGCGCTCCGACCTGCTGGTGATCAACAAGATCGACCTGGCGCCGCTGGTCGGTGCCTCGCTCGAGGTCATGGACCGCGATTCCAAAAAGATGCGCGGTGCGCGGCCGTTCATTTTCGCCAACCTCAAGGCGGAACAGGGCGTCGCCGAGATCGCCGACTTCATCCTGAAAAGCGGCGGGCTCAAGGAATAGCCACTAAGCGGTTCAAATCGCTGCTTTCAGCCGATTGACCTCAGAGGTAATTGTCGGCCTTACCGCCCGGGCGTAAGCTTGCGGCCATGAACGGCATGCTGGCTATCGCGCCGGCGCGGCAAGGCCGCCCGGATTTCCAGGACCTGCTGCGGCACTGGCGCGGCGAACGGCGCATGAGCCAGCTCGGCCTCGCCACCGAGGCCGGCATCTCCGCCCGCCATCTCTGTTTCCTTGAAAAAGGCCGCTCGCAGCCCAGCCGGGAAATGGTCGTGCTGCTGGCTCAGGTGCTCGATATCCCGCTCGCCGGCCAGAATGCCCTGCTGGTCGCCGCCGGCTTCGCACCGCTGTTCCATGAAACCGGCCTCGACGCGCCGGAACTCAGCAATGTGCAGCAGGCGCTGGATGCCATGCTGGCGCAGCAGGAGCCGTTTCCGGCCCTGGTGGTGGACGAGGGCTGGGAGGTGCGCCAGCGCAACACGGCGGCCGGCCGCATCCTCGGCGCGCTGCGGCCGTATTACGACGTGCCGGAAACGCTCGCCCACAATGCCATGCATGCGATGTGTCATCCCGGCGGCATGCGGCGCTTCATGCCGAACTGGGCGGAGTTCGTTGCTGCCTATCTGCAGGTGCTGCATCGCGAGGCAACCCAGGGTCTCAGCCATGCGGCGGCGCAACTGCGCGAGGCGCTGCTGCGCTATCCCGACATGCCGGCGGCTTTCAGTGCGCCGGCGGTGGATCATCCGATGGCGCCGATGCAGCTGCGTATCGGGCGGCACGATCTCTCCTTCTTCGTCACGCTCACCACCTTCGCCATGCCGCGCGACATCACGCTGCAGCAGATCAAGATCGAATGCTTCTTCCCCGCCGACGCGGCGACGGCAGCGCTGGCGCGCCGGCTGGCGGCGGAGCCGAATCTTTCCCTCTTCGATTGACGCCGCAGGTAATTGCGCGACCGCCGCGCGATGCGCGACACAGACGGCACTGTCATTCCACGAGGGGAAATGTCGTGCTCGATAAAACGCTGGTCGCCCTGCGCCGGCTCAATGCAAAATTCATCCATAATTTCGTCACCAACGATGTCGCGGCGCAGGCGGCGATCGTCCACAGGCGCTTCACCTGCATCATGCCCAACGGCCTGCGGCTCAATCGCGAAGACTATCTGAAATACTGGGCCACCGGTTTCGATCCCGATGTCATCACCTACTGGGATTACCGCGACGAGAAGATCGAGGTCTTCGGCGATGTCGCGCTGGTCTGCGCCACCAACTGCTACACACGGCGGCGCGATGGCGTCGCCAATGCGGGCATGACCGTCTATACCGACACCTACCTGCTGGAAGACGGGCTGTGGTCCTGCATCCAGGCGCAGATCACCCCGATGCAGCCCGAGTATTTCCCGCCGGACGACACCGTGGTGCGCCGCTACCATCGCGGCCGGCTGCAGGACTGAGCGCGGCTTCCCTTCCCGGTTCGGATGGCTTGAAGCCGGCGCCGTCCCGCGCGTATCCTTCCCAAAACAACGGGAGGACACATGCCGGACAAGGCCACTGAAAAGACCACCGAGCGCACAGCCACGCTGGATGCCATCCTGACCCGCAGCCCGGTCATCCCGGTGCTGGTGGTGGAAGACGCCGCCCATGCCGTGCCGCTGGCCAGAGCCCTGGTCGCCGGCGGCCTGAGCGTGCTGGAAATCACCCTGCGCTCCAATGCGGCGCTGGAGGCGATCAAACGCATCGCCGCCGAGGTGCCCGATGCGGTGGTCGGCGCCGGCACCGTGCTCAATCCGGCGCAGTTCGCCGCCGCCCAGCTGGCCGGTGCGCGTTTCGTGATTTCGCCGGGTGCGACCGAGTCGCTGTATTTCACCGCGAAAGATACCGGTCTGCCCTATCTGCCGGCGGTGGCGACCGCCAGCGACATCATGCGCGCCATGGAGCTCGGCTTCAGCCGTGCCAAATTCTTCCCGGCCGAAAGCAGCGGCGGCATTGCCGCGCTGAAAGCCTTTGGCGGTCCTTTCCCGGAGATGAAATTCTGCCCCACCGGCGGCATCACCGAGGTCAACCTGCGCAGCTATACCAGCCTGCCCAATGTGTTTGCCGCCGGCGGTTCCTGGCTGGCGCCGAAAGACCTGCTGCAAAAGGGCGACTGGGCCGGGATTACCGCGCTGGCGAAAAAAGCGGTCTCCATCGCGAAAGGAAGCTGAGATGCTCGAGCTGCGACCGAACTGCGAATGCTGCAACCGCGATCTCGTGCCCGATGCGACGGATGCGATGATCTGTACCTTCGAATGCACCTTCTGCCGTGAGTGTGCCGAGACTGCGCTGAAAGGCATCTGCCCGAACTGCCGCGGCAATCTGGTGGCGCGGCCGGTGCGGCCGGCGGCGATGCTGGCGAAATACCCGGCCTCGCAGAAGCGTGTCTTCAAGGCCGAGGGCTGTGCCGCGGCAGCGGAATAGGCCATGGCCAAGTATATCCTCGCCATCGACCAGGGCACGACGTCGAGCCGCGCCATCGTCTTCGATGCCGCCGGCCTGCCGGTCGCCACCGCGCAGAAGGAATTCGCCCAGCATTACCCGGCCGATGGCTGGGTCGAGCATGATGCCGAGGAGATCTGGCGCGACGTGCAGAGCCTGATGCGCGAAGCCGTTGCCAAGGCCGGGCTGCGCGGCAGCGATATCGCCGGCATCGGCATCACCAACCAGCGCGAAACCACCGTGGTCTGGGAGCGCGATGGCGGCCGCCCGATCCATCGCGCCATCGTCTGGCAGGACCGCCGCACCGCCGACATCTGCCGCCAGAAGATCGCCGACGGCGTCGGCAGCCTGGTGCAGAAAAAGACCGGCCTGCTGATCGACAGCTATTTCTCCGCCACCAAGATCGCCTGGCTGCTCGACCATGTGCCTGGCGCGCGGGCGCGGGCGGAGAAGGGCGAGTTGTGCTTCGGCACCATCGACAGTTTCCTGCTGTTCCGCCTGACCGGGGGTCCGGGGAAAACAGGCATTCATGCCACCGACGCCACCAACGCCTCGCGCACCATGCTGTTCGATATCACCAGGCAGGACTGGGACGAGGTGCTGCTGAAGATTTTCGATGTGCCGCCGGCCATGCTGCCCAGGGTGCTGGATTGCAGCGGCGAGTTCGGCATCGCCAGCGCCGATATTCTCGGCCATGCCATCCCGGTCACCGGCATCGCCGGCGACCAGCAGGCGGCGGTCTTCGGCCAGGCCTGCTTCCAGCCCGGCATGGTGAAATCCACCTACGGCACCGGCTGCTTCGCCCTGGTCAATATCGGGCCTCAGCCGGTGCTGTCGACCCACCGCCTGCTCACCACGGTGGCCTATCGCCTGAACGGCAAGCCGACCTATGCGCTGGAAGGCTCGATCTTCGTCGCCGGTGCCGCCGTGAAATGGCTGCGCGACGGGCTGAAGATCGTCGGCGGCGCGGCCGAGACGGCGACGCTGGCGGCGGGCGTGCCGGAAAATCACGGCGTCTATCTGGTGCCGGCTTTCGTCGGCCTCGGTGCGCCCTACTGGGATCCCGATGCGCGCGGCGCTCTGATCGGCCTCACGCTCGATACCGGCCGCGCCCATATCGCGCGCGCGGCACTGGAAGCTGTGGCCTACCAGACCCGCGATCTCACCGCGGCGATGAAGGCGGATGGCGCCGAGAAGCCGACGGCCATCCGTGTCGATGGCGGCATGGTGGCGAATGACTGGCTCTGCCAGTTCCTCGCCGACATGCTCGATGTCGCCGTGGAACGCCCGAAGGTGATCGAGACCACGGCGCTCGGCGCCGCCTATCTCGCCGGCCTCGCGGTCGGGCTCTATGCCGGCCTCGATGCGGTGGCCTATGGCTGGCACTGCGAACGCCGCTTCGAGCCGCGCATGAACGCGGAAACCCGCGCGCGGCTCTATGCCGGCTGGCAGAAAGCGGTGCGGCGCGTGCTGACCAGAGACTGAAGCGGGCGCATTAACGTTACCGGGTCCGTTAACCTTAACGCGCGCGAATCTCCGGCACTTGCGCCCGTAAACCGCAAAAACACCTTGTCGTTGTCCACCCATCAGGGTTAAATAATTGCACGCAGCGGAAGGAGTCCGCCGCGTGTCGTTAAGCATAACCATGACAGCCAGAAGGCCGCGGTTGGGCGAGACGACCGGAGTTGACGCTGATCCAGAACGAGATCGGGGCCATGCTTTCGGCGAATACAAACATCGGCGCCTCCGTGGCACTGGCGACCCTGCGGTCGACCGGCGACGGACTCAATCAGATTTCCAAGCGCATCCAGACCGGCCTGCGCGTGAACGACGCGCGCGACGACGGCGCGATCTTTTCCATTGCCCAGGGCGTGCGTTCGGATGTGCGCTCCTATGCCGCCGTGCAGTCTTCGCTGTCGGCTGGCGTCGGGCTTGGCGAGGTGACGCTGGCGGGGATCACCGGCATCAACAGCCTGATCGGCGACATCAAGGCCAAGATCGCCAGTCTGGGCGACGGGTCGCTGGCGCAGCCGCAGCTCGATACCTATCGCAGCGACATCAGCCAGCTGGTCGGCCAGGTCAATGCCTATATCAGCCAGGCCACCTATAACGGCCGCAACATCCTGCGCGGCGATGCCACGGCGGCGCCGATCAGCTTCGTTGCCGATATCACCGGCCGGTCGCTGTCCTATTCGGTCAGCCACGAACTCGATCTCGATGCCGACGAATTCCTCGGCCCGTCGGTGCTGGTGCCGTCCGCCACCGACGTGACCGAAGCGGTCGGCGGGGCGCCGCCCGATATCGCCACCGCGCTCGCCTCGCTCACCAGCTTCGAGGCGCGGCTGATGGATATCGGCCAGGTGGTGTCGTCGCAGAAACGCGCCATGGAGGCGCAGCGCGGCTTCGTTGACAATCTGGTCGATGCCATGAAGAAGGGCCTTGGCCTGCTGATCGATGCCGATGTGGCGGAAGACAGCGCCCGCCTGCAGTCCAAGCAGGTGGCCCAGCAGCTCACCATGCAGGCGCTTTCGGTCTCCCAGCAGGGCTCGGGCGCCGCCGTCACGCTGCTGCTGCTGCAGGCCGGCGCCTAGGCGCCGGCGGCGCACTTAACTCTGTCTTTCAGACATATTGCATGAACGGGGGCGTTCCCCCGGGCGGTCTTGGTGGAAATAAATGTTCTTTATTTGTTCCTATTCTTGTGCTAGGGTATGGACTGCTCGACGTCAGCCTTCCGGAGGTCCGCCATGCGCGACCCGATCGATCCGCCGCCGCCCGTCCCGCTGCCGTCCGAGGCCGAACTGGCCGAGGCGCGCGACGCCTTTAATCATGCGCTGAAACAGGCGCGACAGGGCCAGCAGTCTCCGCATCCGCCCGAACCCCCGCACCCGCCGGAACCGGTCCCTGAAAGATCGGTGCCTGAAAGACTGGCACCTGAAATGCCGCCCCCTGAACCGCCGCGGCCGGCGGGGCCGGGCCGCAAGCGGGTGAACTGGACCCTGGCGGCCGAATTGCTGGCCCGCGGCCTGGATGTCGAGGCGGCCGCCAACCAGCTCGGCTGTCCGGCCCAGGTGATCCGTCGCAACCTGCGGCGCAGTTCGCGCTTCCGCCATCGCATCGAAGCGGCACATGAGGAATTGCGGCTCTCGGCGCAATTGCGGTTCCTGGCCCTGGGCGAGCATGCCGTGCGGCATCTGCAGCGCGCCGACAAACTGGATGTCCGCACCCTGCAATGGCTGGGCAGCATGGTCGGCCTCGGCAGCCTGCGGGCGCGGCCGGCCGGCGAACTGAGTGCGCGGTTCGAGACCGTGCAGAACGGCAAGCCCAAATAAACTCGTCGCCCGCCGCCCATGCGGGCTGCCGCTGGCCGGCATTGGCTCGCATTGGCTCCCGTTGGCTCCCGTTGGCCCGGATTGGCTCCGCCTGGTCTGCCATCGGCGCCAGACCGGCATGGAGCAGGCCGCTTTTTACGGCAAATCCGTGCGCGGATCGCACGCCTGACGTGCCGATGATGACGTTGCGGGGAACTGCGGCAAATAGCCTTGTTTGCAGTGCGGGCCTCGCTGTTGCGCCGCCCAGACCCGTATGCTAGGTAAACGCGGCTTTCGCGCCGGGGGGGCCGTAAAAAAGCTATAGTCTCCCTGAAAATTCCTTAAGTCGGTCAATGTCTTAAGCGGAGCGTCCGGAGGCTGGCCCCCAATCCTGGTGGCGAGTCTCGGCCGGCTGCTCCGGTCCATGAAGAAGAAGGGGCTTTCGTGGCTCAGGAAACCTCGCTTGTTACCGGCATTGCCGGCCGCTATGCGACCGCGCTGTTCGATCTGGCGCGCGATGCCGGCCAGCTCGATGCCGTCGCCAAGGATCTCGACAGCCTCTCGGCCATGCTGGCCGGCTCGGCCGATCTGGTGCGCCTGGTGCGCTCGCCGGTGTTCAGCCGCGAGGATCAGGCCCGCGCCATCGCCGCCGTCGCCGAAAAGGCCGGCATGAGCGATCTGGTGCGCCGCTTCCTCGGTGTTGCCGCCGCCAACCGCCGCCTCTTCGTGCTGGCCGAGGTGATCGCCGGCTTCCGGAAGCTGCTCAGCCATCATCGCGGCGAAGCGCTGGCCGAAGTCGTCTCGGCGGTGCCGCTGAACGACGCGCAGCTCGCCCAGATCAAGTCTTCGTTGTCGACGGCTTCCGCCGGCAATGTCGTGATCAACGCCAAGGTCGATCCCTCGCTGATCGGCGGCCTGATCGTGAAATTCGGATCGCGCATGATCGATGCGTCGGTCCTCACCAAGCTCAATAATCTGAAGACCGCCATGAAAGGTGTTGCGTGATGGATATCCGCGCCGCAGAGATTTCTGAAATCCTGAAGAGCCAGATCAAGAATTTCGGCGCCGAAGCCGAGGTTTCGGAAGTCGGTCAGGTTCTGTCCATCGGTGACGGCATCGCCCGCGTCCATGGTCTCGACAAGGTCCAGGCCGGCGAGATGGTCGAGTTCCCCGGCGGCGTGAAGGGCATGGCGCTGAACCTCGAAACCGACAATGTCGGCGTCGTGATCTTCGGCGACGACCGCGGCATCAAGGAAGGCGATACCGTCAAGCGGACCGGCGCCATCGTGGACGTTCCGGTCGGCAAGGGTCTGCTGGGCCGCGTCGTCGACGCGCTCGGCAACCCGATCGACGGCAAGGGCCCGCTGAAGGACGTCACCCGCGCCCGCGTGGAAGTGAAGGCCCCGGGCATCATTCCGCGCAAGTCGGTGCATGAGCCGATGCAGACCGGCCTGAAGGCGCTCGATGCGCTGGTGCCGGTCGGTCGCGGCCAGCGCGAGCTGATCATCGGCGATCGCCAGACCGGCAAGACCGCCGTGGCGATCGACGCCATCCTGAACCAGAAGGCCACCAATACCGGCGACGACAAGAAGAAGCTGTTCTGCATCTACGTCGCCATCGGCCAGAAGCGTTCGACGGTTGCCCAGGTGGTGAAGACCCTGGAAGAAGCCGGCGCCATGGAATACTCGATCGTGGTGGCCGCCACCGCGTCCGAGCCGGCGCCGCTGCAGTTCCTGGCGCCCTATACCGGCTGCGCCATGGGCGAGTTCTTCCGCGACAACGGCATGCATGCCGTGATCGTGTATGATGATCTGTCCAAGCAGGCCGTCGCCTACCGCCAGATGTCGCTGCTGCTGCGCCGTCCGCCGGGCCGCGAAGC
>NZ_JAOZVR010000090.1 GCF_025869515.1 Ferrovibrio sp. | reverse complement strand
GCGATGCCAAGAAGGGCCTCGCCACGTTGTGCATCGGCGGCGGCATGGGCATCGCCATGTGCGTGGCCCGCGACTGATCACACCCCGCAGGGGCCGGGAGGGGGTATCCCGGCCTTTGTTTCATATCAATGCCGGGCGGCGCACATCTGACATCATAAACGCTGGCCGCACCGGCGAACCAGAAAAGTCCAACAGGAGGAGAATCCATGTCCCGCGTAGCGATTGTCACTGGCGGAACCCGAGGGATCGGTGCCGCGATTTCCAGGCTGCTGCATCAGAGCGGTTACAAGGTTGCGGCCAACTACGCCGGCAATACCGAACGCGCCAAGGCCTTCGAGGCCGAGAGCGGCATCAAGACCTATAAATGGGATGTCGCCAATTACGAGGAATGCCTCGCCGGCGTGAAGCAGGTGGAGCGCGACCTCGGACCGGTCGACGTGATCGTCAACAATGCCGGCATCACCCGCGACGGCACCATGCACAAGATGAGTCACGATCAGTGGCAGGCCGTGCTGGATACCAATCTCGGCGGCTGCTTCAACATGTGTCGTGCCACCATCGACGGCATGCGCGAGCGCGGTTTCGGCCGCATCGTCAATATCGGTTCGATCAACGGTCAGGCCGGCCAGTATGGGCAGGTCAACTACGCCGCCGCCAAGTCGGGCATCCACGGTTTCACCAAAGCGCTGGCGCAGGAAGGTGCGGCGCGCGGCATCACCGTCAATGCGATTGCCCCGGGTTACATCGATACCGACATGGTCTCCGCGGTGCCGGCGAATGTGCTGGAAAAGATTGTGGCCAAGATTCCGGTCGGTCGCCTGGGACGTGCCGAGGAAATCGCCCGCGGCGTATTGTTCCTGGTCGCCGATGAAGGCGGCTTCATCACCGGCTCGACGCTCAGCATCAACGGCGGCCAGCATATGTACTGAACCGGCACCGGCCGTATCTGCACAAAGGCCCGCGGCGCAAGCTGCGGGCCTTTTCGTTTTCAGGGTGCCGTGTCGAGCGGCGAGAGTGCTGTCAGCAGGAAGCCGACCGAACCGTTCTCGCGCAGGAAGGGCAGGGTCAGGCGTTCCACCTGCATGAATTCGCGCGACGGGATCATGAAGGACGAGCGGCTGATATGCGGCTGCCCTGTTGCGATGGCCTGATTGAGGCGGCTGATATTCAGGCGTATTTCCGGCGTGTCACCGATTTCGTCAAGAAACCGCCCGGTGGGATCGAAGCCGAACATCTCGACGATGGCCGTGCCAACGAGGCGGTAGTGAAAGCGCCAGGGATCGCCGGGCCTCTCTTCCGAACCGGGTGGCGGGCCGGGATGCAGTTCCATCAGGATCAGTCCCGGCAGCACGGCCGGCGGCAGTGCCAGCGGATCGAGGGCGGAGCGTCGCGGCGGGCTGCCGTCAGCCCCGCGATTCGCAGTCCAGAATTCGAGCAGTCGAACCAGATTGGCGCTGATCAATTCGATCTGCAGCATGTTTCCGGCATCCCATGCCTGCGGCATGCCGCAGCGTTGCATTGCGGCGCAGTCAAGTAAAGGAAATCCCGAATTTCAGGGAAAGCTGAGGCGCAGCCGCGATTTGTCACGACCATAGGCAACATAAATTCGCCATGATCGCTGCGCAGTCTGGCTTCGTAGCAGTCCAAAGGAGGCTGTGCCATGAAACCCCTGTTTGCTGCCGCTGCCCTGTTTGCCGTCGCGGGCGGAATCGCGCTGGCGTCGCCGGCCAAAGCCGACAGTTTCTCCTTCAGTTACTCCAGCGGCGGCTGGTATGGCCAACCGCGGTATCACAACCGGCATGGTTATCGTCATCATCACAGTTACTACAGCAGCCGGCATTACTGGGGGCCGCCAGCCTATTATGCCCCGCCGCCCCGGGTGGTGGTGGTCCAGCCGCCGCCGGCCTATTACCCGCCGCCGCCAGTGATCTACGCCCCGGCACCTTATGGGCAGGTCTCGGCGGTGCCGGCATCGCCGGTCTACCAGGCGCCCAACGGCCAGTATTGTCGTGAATACCAGGCCGGCGTCACGGTCAACGGGCGGGTGCAGCCAAGCTACGGCACGGCCTGCCTGATGCCCGATGGCGCCTGGCGCGTGGTCAACTGAGCTGTCATCCGACTGTCACGACCCCTGACCACACCATAGTCACGCCCAAACCGTCGCATCGTCACTAACTCTGCTCGCACAGCAGAGACGGAGGCGGTGTGACCATATCCCGGCAAACCTATCTGAAACGCGGTTATCGCCGCATCGGCGGCTGGCTGTTTCCCTACAGCGCGCGCTTCATCGATTCGCTGCTCGATCTGCAGCTTGAATCCGGTGTGCAGGGCGCTGTTGGCGAGATTGGCGTACATCACGGCAAGCTGTTCCTTCTGCTCGCGCTCGGCCGCCGGCCGGGCGAATCCGCTTTCGCCATCGATGTCTTCGATGACCAGCATCTCAATCTGGACCGGTCCGGTGCCGGTGATCGCGACATCTTTCTGGCCAATGCACGGCGCTGGCTGGAGCCGGCGAACCGGCTGGACATCCTGCAGCGCTCCTCGCTCGATGTGCGCCCCGACGATCTTCTGCGGCTTTGCGGGCCGGTGCGTCTGGCCTCTATCGATGGCGGGCATACCGAGGACTGCGTGCTGAACGATCTGGCGCTGATCGGGGCCGTGCTGGCCCCGAGAGGAGTGGTTGTCCTCGATGACAATTTCAACGAATTCTGGCCCGACGTTTCCTCCGGTGTGGCGCGCTATCTGTTCGATCCGGCAGCCCGGCTGCGTCCATTCGCGATCACGCCGAACAAAACCTATTTCGCGGCTGCCGAGGATGCCGGTTTTTACCGCCGCGCTCTGCGCAACCGGAATGGCTACTATTTCGAAAAGACGGCGCGGCTGTTCGGTAACGATGTCGATATCTTCGGTACCCAGGCCTACAGTTTTTCGCTTAAGAAGCGCGTGATTGAATGGGTGCGTCACACGCCTGTCGCGCCCTATGCCCGCGCGCTGCGCGCAACGGTCCGGCGTCTGGCGCGCTGACCCGGCCTGCGGCCAGTTGCCGCAGCATGCCGCCTTTTCTGTAAGCGGGCTGCAAGCCCGCTGCCGTTTTCTGCGGGGACTCTGAGAAAGGCCCCCCGCATGACGATAACCATACCGGCCCTTACGCTGGCCGCACCGGCCGATGACACGCTCGGGCAGGTGCAGCGTCGGCGCAAACGCGTCATTCTTGCCATTGCTGTCCTGGCATTTACGGTTCTGCTGTTTACCCGGTCGATGTGGCCGGCGTCTTTGCACGAAGCCTGCGAATATGCCGGCTATGGCCTGATCTTCATCTGTATTGCCGGCCGGACCTGGTGCGCGCTCTATATCGGCGGTCGCAAGAAAACGCTGCTGGTCGATGAGGGGCCGTATTCGATCAGCCGCAATCCGCTGTATCTGTTTTCCATACTCGGCGGTGTCGGCGTGGGCCTGCAGGCGGGTAATCTCGCCACCGGACTTGCCCTTGGTCTGTTCGTTTTTGCGGTTTTCAGCGTGGTGATCGCGCAGGAGGAGGCGTTTCTCAAATCCCGTTTCCCGTCGGAGTTCGCCGCTTATGCCGCGCGGGTGCCCCGCTGGGGGCCCCGGCTGTCGGGATGGCGGTCCGCCGCGGAGGTGCTGGTGCAGCCGCGATTCGTATTCACCACCTTCCGCGACGCGCTGTGGTTCGTGGCGGCCATCCCGGTGATGGAGAGTATCGAACTGGCGCAGAAAACCGGTTGGCTGCCGGAACTGCTGCGGCTGCCCTGACGGCTGGTGCGTTGTGCATCGCAGCAATCGATTGCCGGCGCGAAATAGCGATTGACGATCGTTGGTAAGGCAAACAATACTTCCTCATAACAAAAATATGGAGGAAACCCGCCATGCGCATCGTCATCTGTGCCGCCCTGCTCGCTTTGGCCGGCAGCGCCGCTTTGAATCCTGCTCTGGCCGCCGATCCGAAACCGGTCAAGGTCGCTGTGCTCAACGACATGTCCAGCGTCTATGCCGATTTCCAGGGGCCCGGCTCGGTGCTGGCCGCCCAGATGGCGGCGGAAGACTACATGAAGACCAGCAAGCGCAAGGTCGAGGTGATCTTCGCCGATCACCAGAACAAGCCCGATGTGGGCGCCAACGTGGCACGCCAGTGGTATGATATCGACAAAGTCGATGTCATCGTGGATATTCCGCACTCCGCAGTGGCACTGGCGGTCAACGAGATCGCGCGCGACAAGAACAAGGCCGTGATCGGCTCGGGTGCTGGCAGCGTGGTGCTGACCGGCGAGCGCTGCTCGCCGAATTTCGTGCACTGGACTTATGACACCTGGTCTTACGGCCATTCGGCGGCACGCGCCGCTTTCGCCCAGGGCGGCAAGAAGTGGTTTTTCCTCACCGCCGACTATGCCTTCGGCCATGACCTGGAAAAGCAGGCCTCCGATGAGATCAAGTCGCTTGGCGGCACTATCCTTGGCGCCGTGCGTCATCCGGTGGGTGTCGCCGATTTCAGTTCCTTCCTGTTGCAGGCCCAGTCATCGGGCGCCGATGTCGTGGCCTTTGCCAATGCCGGCGGCGACCTGACCAATTCGCTGAAGCAGGCGGCGGAGTTCGGCATGGCCGACAAGCAGCGTATCGTCGGCCTGATCTTCGGCGTCACCAATGTGCCGGCGCTTGGTCTGAAGGCGACACAGGGCCTGCAGTCGGTGGCGCCCTTCTACTGGGATTTGAACGACGGCACTCGTGAATGGTCGAAGCGCTTCCAGGCCCGCCATGCCAAGAAGATGATGCCGAATGACATGCATGCCGGCGTCTATGCCGGCGTGCTGCATTACCTGAAGGCGGTTGACAAGGTAGGCGAGGCGACCGATGGCCGTGCCGTGGTGGCGGCGATGAAGGCGATCCCGACCGACGACCCGCTGTTCGGCAAGGGCAGCATCCGCATCGATGGCCGCAAGCTGCATCCGATGTATGTGCTGGAAGCCAAGAAGCCGGCCGAATCGAAGGGCGACTGGGATTTCCTGAAGGTTGCCGCCACCGTGCCGGCCGACAAGGCCTTCCGTCCGCTCGCCGAGGGCAACTGCCCGCTGGCCAAGTAAACCGGGCGGCAGCGTAAGTCGCCTGTAAGCTTGGTGCTGGATACTCGGCGGCAATCGTCCGTATTGCCGTCGAGGATCCATGCTCCGCAAAACCGTTTCCACCGCCCGGGCCGCCGTTGTTCTGGCGGTTGCTGCCCTTTCGCTCTCCGCGCTTCCGGCCGTCGCCGCGCCCCCGCCCGGCGGCAGCCTCGATTTCACTGTGCTGCGCAACGGCAGCCAGGTCGGCCGGCATGAAATGCTGTTCCGCAACGAAGCGGATGGCCTGAAGATCGATATCCGCACCAATGTCGCGGTCAAGGTCGCTTTCATCACGGCTTACCGTTTCGAGCATGAAGGCCATGAGATCTGGCAAAATGGCCGGCTGATCCGCCTGTGGTCGAAAACCAACGACGACGGCACGCCGCATGTGCTGGACGTCAGTGCCGGCGGCAACGAGCTTTCGGTCATGGCTGATGGCAGGGAGGCCGAGCGGGCCACCGTCAGCATCCCGGCCAGCCTGTGGAACGAACGGATCGTGCAGCAGAGAAGCATTCTCAATACGCTGGACGGCAGCCGCATGACGATCGCGGTGGCCGATCTGGGGCCTGAAACCGTACCGGTGAAAGGCCGGCCGGTCCCGGCCCGCCATTATTCCATCACCGGCGATTTGCAGCGCGAACTCTGGTATGATGCGCAAAACGTACTGGTCAAGGTGCGTTTTAAGGCCAAGGATGGCTCGGATATTGAATATCTGCGTCAATAGCGTCGTGTGATGCAGTAAGGGACGGGGCGCCGATGCGCCTGCTGCTGGTGGAAGATGAGGTGCAGCTGCGCGATCTGGTGCAGCGCAGCCTGGCGCGGTCTGGCTTCACCGTTGATGCTGTGGGCGAGGTCGGCGATGCGCAGGCGGCGCTGGCGGCCTCGCGCTATGACGTCATTGTCCTCGATCTCGGTCTGCCCGATGGCGACGGCCTGACCCTGCTGCGCGAGCTGCGCAGCCGGCGCGATGCCACGCCGGTGCTGGTGCTGACGGCGCGTGACGGCGTTGATGATCGGGTGGAGGGGCTGAACAGCGGCGCCGATGACTACCTGCTCAAGCCCTTTGCCATGCCCGAGTTGATCGCCCGTCTTAAGGCATTGCTGCGCCGGCCCAGCGGTGCGCTCGGACTGGTGCTTGAAGCCGGCAATATCAGCTTCGATACCGTTGGGCGCGCCCTCACCATCGGCGGCAAGCCGGTCAGCCTGACGCCGCGCGAGATGGCCCTGCTGGAAAACCTGCTGCGCCGCGCCGGCCGCGTGGTGCCCAAGACCTATCTGGAAGAACGTATCTACGGCTTCGACGACGAGGTGACGCCGAATTCGCTGGAGGTGTTGCTGCACCGTCTGCGCAAGAAGCTCGAAGGCAGTCAGTTCTCCGGCGAGATCCATACCGTCCGCGGGGTCGGTTATCTGCTGGCGGAGACAGGGCGCTGACCGATTTGCAGAAACGGCGCTGGTCGTTGCAGGCGCGCCTGGCGTGGCGTCTCGGCCTGGTGCTGCTCGGCTCGATCCTGCTGGTGACCGCCGTAATCGTGCATTACACATGGCAGGCGATCGACAATCTCGACGATGCCAGCCTGCAGGTTCAGGCCGAACAGGTCGCCAGTTATGTACGGCTGGAGCGCGACAAACCGGTCCTGCGGCTGCCGCCGGCGCTCGCGCGTGCCTACCAGGATGCCGGCGACGGCTATCTCTATGCCATCATCGACAGGCAAGGCGAAATCCTGATCGCATCGAGCCAGAAGGCCGGCGACACCTTCAGCGCGTTGCCGCGCGAACGGCTGAAAGCCGGCGAGCCGATTTTCCGCCTGTATGATCCCGATGGCCGCGGCACGCCGCATTATGCGCTGATCGCCGCCGTGCCGGTGGCCAGCGACCTGCTGGTCGTGGTGGCACAGGGCTATATCCATGAGGACGTCTATGTCGATTCGCTGGTGAAGGAATTCATCGAGCATATCGGCTGGACCCTGCCGGTGATTTTGCTTGTGGCGCTGCTGATCTCGATCTGGACCATTCGCAGCAGCCTGCGGCCGATCAAGGACCTGTCGGATCGTGCGCTGCTGATCGGGCCGGCCACGCGCGACCTGCGTCTGCCGACCGGCGAGGTGGCGGTGGAAATCCTGCCGCTGATCGCGGCGATCAACAGCGCGCTCGACCGGCTGGAACACGGTTTCGACATGCAGCGGCGCTTCACTGCCAATGCCGCCCATGAGTTGCGCACGCCGCTGGCGGTGCTGACCGCGCGATTGGCCGAGCTTGACGACAATGTCGTCGCGCGCCAGCTCGGCGAGGATATAGCGCGGATGAATCGTCTGGTGGCGCAGCTGCTGCAGGTTTCACGCCTGGAAGCCGCGCCGCTGAAGATCGAGGACGCGGTCGACCTCAACCATCTGGCCGAGACGGTGGTGAGCTATCTTGCGCCGCTGGCGATCCAGCAGCATCGCACCATCGCCCTGCAGCCGGCCGCCGCCCCGGTGGTGGTGCAGACCGCGCGGGTTGCGCTGGAGGGTGCCCTGCGCAACCTGGTCGAAAACGCCCTGAATCACACCCCGGCCGGCAGCGAGGTGATGGTCGCCGTCGGCACGGATGGCAGCCTGAGCGTGCGTGATCACGGTCCCGGCGTGCCGCCCGAGTTGCGTGGCCAGATTTTCGAACGCTTCTGGCGCGGCCGCGCGCAGAATGGCCATGGCGCCGGTCTCGGCCTGGCCATCGTGGCGGAAACCATGCGGGCACTCGGCGGCAGCGTCAGTGTGACGGATGCCCCGGGCGGTGGCGCCATTTTCGTGCTGCACTGTGCCGGCGAAACCGCCGGTTTCGGCTCGCTGAAAAAGAGATAAGGCGCCGTAAGGCGTCTGTAAGCCCAGGCGTTTACGCAGGACGCATCACAGCCCCAGCCGAGGTGCGTATGCGTTTTGAAATTGTCCTGCCCGACAGTGCCCTGCGGCCTGCCGTCGAGGCCATGGTGCGTACCGTCTTCTACACGGAATATGGCGCGCGCATCGCAAGCTTCCCAGATCGTATGATCGTGGTGCTCGACGATGCCGGTGCGCCGCGCTGCGCCGCCGGTCTGCGCGACGCGAAAACCGGCTTCTTCTCCGAACAGTATCTCACCCAGCCGCTGGAGCAGGCGATTGCCGGTGCCGCCGGCCGTGCTGTGCCGCGCGAAGCCGTGCTGGAACTCGGCTCGGTCGCCGCCAGCCGGCCGGGCGCATTGCTCATGCTGCTGCGCGGCTTCGCCCATATCGGCCTTGATTCCGGCTATCGCTGGGGCGTCTTCACCGCCACCAACCGGCTGCGCCGGCTGGCCCGGCGTTTCGCCATCGACATCGCCGATCTCGGCCCGGCCAGTGCCAGTCATGTCCCCAACCCGCAGGACTGGGGTCGCTACTACGAAAACGACCCGCGCGTCTGCGCCGTGGAAGGCCTGCCGGCCGAAGAGCGGCTGGAAGTCTCGCGCATGCCGTGCGGCGCCGAAACGGTGCTGGCGAGGGCAGGCACATGAGCGACGTGCTGGCGGCACTCGGCAACCTTGCCGCGACCGAGCGCGAGGCCTTCAGCGACCAGAGCGGCAGCATCACCTATGCGGCACTGGCGCGTCGCGTTGCCGGCACTGCCGCCGCGCTGCAGAACCTGCCGCCGGTGCTCGGCCTGCTGGGGCCCAGCAGCATCGACTGGCTGGTGACCGATCTCGCCGCCTGGATGGCGGGCAAGACGCTGGTGCCGCTGCCGCATTTCTTCGCCGATGCGCAGCTGAAGCATATCCTGTCCGATGCCGGCATCACGACGGTATTGGCCGCTGATGACCAGATGGCAAGGGCGCAGGCCTTCAACATCGCCGTCATGCCGCTGCCGCGCGATGAGGCGGCGTGGCAGCCGGCCGTGATGCGTGGCACTCGCATCGTCTACACCTCGGGTTCGACCGGCGCGCCCAAGGGTGTGCTGCTTGGCGCCAATCAGATGCGGCAGAGTTGCGCCGCGCTGCTGCAGGCCAGTGGCGCCGGCGCTGCCGACCGGCACCTGTCTGTGCTGCCCTATGCCCTGCTGCTGGAAGCCATCTGCGGCATCTATCTGCCGATCCTCGTGGGTGGCAGCTGCGCCATCGATGCCACCGTGGTTGCCGCCCAGGGTCCGGAGATCGCGGTGCGCCTCGGCGAGGCGGCGGCGCGCGAGAGGCCCAGCACCACGGTTCTGGTGCCCCAGTTGCTGCAAGCCTGGGTAATGATGGCCTCGATCGGCCGGGTCGCCGTGCCCGACAGCCTGCGCTTCGTCGCGGTCGGCGGCGCCGCGGTGCCCGACAGCATCGCGGCCCGTGCCTGGGAACTCGGCATTCCGGTGCATGAAGGCTATGGTCTGACCGAATGCTGTTCCGTTGTGGCGGTGAACCGCCCAGGCGACCGGCGCGGCGGTACGGTGGGGCGCCCGCTGCCCGGCTGCGCCGTCAGTATCGCGCCCGATGGCGAGATCGTGGTGCGCGGCCCGGCCGTGGCGCAGGGCTATCTCGGCCGCAGCGACGGACCCGCCGATGACCTGTGGCATACCGGCGATCTTGGCAGCCTGGATGCCGACGGCTACCTGCGCGTCACCGGTCGCAAAGACAACCTGATCGTCACCGCCAACGGCCGCAACATCGCGCCGGAATGGGTGGAAACCATGCTGCTGGCGGATCCGCGCATCGGGCGTTGCGTGGTGCTGGTGGCACCCGACGGCCAGCTCGCCGTGCTGCTCGAAGCTTCGCCGCTCGGTGCTGCCTGGCTCGGCAAGGCCGATCCGGCGCGGCTTGCAGGCCTGGTCGCAACCCTCGCCGCCGCGGCACCCGACTATGCCATCCCGCACCGTATCGCTGTGATCGCCCCTGACGGCCTGGCGGCGGCCGGACTGCTCACTGCCAACGGCCGGCCGCGGCGGCGCGAGATCGCCGCGCGGTATCCCGATTTCTTTCCCGCCCATGACGGGCAAACCATGGAGATGCAGCATGCAGTTTTTTGAGCGCCTGTTCGCCGAGACGCGGACGGAACGCGATGCCTTCATTGCCACGCCGGTGATCCAGCGCGCCCTGCGCCAGGGCGTGCCGGCCGGCATGTATATCGCTTTTCTTGGTCAGGCCTATCACCATGTGCGCCATACCTGCCGCCTGCTCGGCACCGCAGTGGCGCGCTGCACCGATCGCGACCAGCGCTACATCAACGCGCTGCTGGAATATATCGAGGAAGAGCGCGGTCACGAGGAATGGATTCTCGACGATATCCGCGCGCTGGGCGGCGATGCCGAAGCCGTGCGGGCCGGGCAGGGCGATCTGCCCTGCCGGCTGATGGTGGCCTATGTCTACTATGCCATCGAGCATGTCAGTCCCTATGCCATGCTCGGCATGGTGCATGTGCTGGAGGGCATGTCGGCGGCACTGGCGACGGCTGCGGCCGGCACGCTGAAAACCGCACTCGGCATCCAGGATGGCCGCGGCTTCAGCTATCTCGGCTCGCATGGATCGCTCGATCAGGAGCATGTCGCCTTCTTTCGCGACCTTGTGAACGGCATCGACGATTCCATCGCGCAGGAGGCCATCATCGAAACCGCGCGCGTCGTCTATAAACTCTATGCCGATATGTTCAGCACCATCGAGGCGCGGCATGCCGCGGTCAGTCATGCTGCTTGAGGGCCGCAGTATCGTCATCACCGGTGCCGGCAGCGGCATCGGCCGGGCCCTGGCGGTCGCCCTGGCCACGCGTGGCGCCCGCGTCATCCTGGTCGGCCGCCGCGCTGCCGCACTGGCTGAAACGGCGATGCAACTGCCGGTCGGCGTGCGCAGCCTGACCGTGGTTGCCGATATCACCACGGCGGCCGGCCGAGCCATGATCGTCGAGTCCTGCCGCAATGATGGCCTTGATATCCTGATCAACAATGCCGGCATCGTCGCCAGCGGCCTGCTGAGCGATCTGGGCGATGCCGAACTGCAGCGTCTGGTTGCCACCAATGTAGCTGCGCCGATTGCGCTGATCCGCGACCTGCTGCCGCTGCTGCGCCTGTCCGACCGGCCGCGCGTGGTCAATATCGGTTCGGTCTTCGGCGATATCGGCCATCCGTATTTCGCCGCCTACTGCGCCAGCAAATTCGCCCTGCGCGGCCTGTCGGACGCGTTGCGCCGCGAGCTGGCGACCGATGGCATCGGCGTGACTTATGCGGCACCGCGTGCCACCCGCACGGCGGCGGCCGACGGGTTCAGCGACCTGGTCGCGCCCTTTGCCATGGTGCTGGACGAGCCGGCCGCCGTGGCGGCGCGGATCGTGACCGGGATCGAAAACGAGGCCGATACCATTTATCCGCGCGGGCCGGAACGGCTGTTCGTCTGGCTGCAGCGCCTGCTGCCCGGCGTGGTCGACCGCGCCCTGGCGGCGAAAGGCCGCAAGGTGCGGCGCCTGCTGGAGGCGCGCCCGACGGCTTGACCGCGCCAGTGGCGCAACCAAACTGCGGTTTGCACGTTTGGCTGCGCAATGGAGGCGGACATGAAAGTCGTGGCGATCACCGGCGGGGCCCAGGGCATCGGGCGTGGCATCGCGCTACGCTTCGCCAAAGCCGGCTATGCGGTCTCGATCGCGGATCGGGCCGCGGATGCCGGCGCCGAACTGCTCGACCTGCTGGCCGGGCAGGGCGCCAGGGCCAGTTTCGCCGTCACCGATGTGGCCGACCCGAAATCGGTTGAGGCCTGGCTGGCCCAGACCATCCGCGACCTCGAGTGTCCTACCGTGCTGGTCAACAATGCCGGCTTCATGATCCGCAAGCCATTCCTCGAGCTGCCGCTGGAGGATTTCGACGCCGTGATCGCCACTAACCTGCGCGGCACCTTCCTCTGTTCGCAGCTGGTCGCCCGCGAGATGGCGAAACGCGACATCCATGGCGCCATCGTCAATATCGCCTCGACGCGCGCTTTCATGTCGGAGCCGGATACCGAGGGATACACCGCCTCCAAGGGCGGCATCGTCGCGCTTACCCATGGCATGGCGATGAGCCTGGCACTGCAGCGCATCCGGGTGAACAGCATCAGTCCGGGCTGGATCGAAACGCGCGACTGGCAGTATGCCGCGCGCTCCGGGACGCCGCAGCATTCGCGGGCAGACCGCGAGCAGCATGCGGTCGGCCGCGTCGGCACGCCCGAGGATATCGCCGAAGCCTGCCTCTATCTGGCCGAAGCGGGCTTCGTCACCGGCCAGAACCTGATCGTCGATGGCGGCATGAGCGTGAAGATGGTCTACGCTGAATAGGTCTCAGCCGATATCCAGCACGATGCGGCCATCCACCTTGCCGGCCTTGAGGTCGGCGAAGATCGCATTGATGTCTTCCAGCCTGCGGTGATGGATATGCGCCTTCACCTTGCCTTCGGCGGCGAATTCCAGCGCCTCGGCCAGGTCGTTGCGACCGCCGACGATGGAGCCGCGCAACGTGATCCGCTTCAACACCACATCGAAGATCGGGGTGGCAAAGGTGCCGGGCGGCAGACCCACCAGGCTGATCGTGCCGCGCCGGCGCACCAGGCTGAGCGATTGCGCGAAAGCCACCGGTGATACCGCCGTGACCAGCACCCCATGGGCGCCGCCGCCCGTCGCCTTGATCACCTGCGCCGCCGCATCGGGGGCGCGGGCATCGATGGCGATATCGGCGCCGAGCGTACGTGCCAGGGCCAGCTTTTCCTCGGCCACGTCGAGTGCGACGACATGCAGGCCCATCGCCTTGGCATATTGCACGGCGATATGGCCGAGGCCGCCGAGGCCGGAAATGGCGATCCACTCGCCGGGCTTTGCTTCGGTTTCCTTGATGCCTTTATAGGTGGTGACGCCGGCGCACAGGATCGGTGCCAGCGCGGCGAAGTCCGGGTTTGCGGGCAGGCGGCCGACATAGGCGGCGGCGCCGATGGCATAGTCGGCGAAGGTGCCATCCACGCCATAGCCGCTGTTATGCTGCTGCTCGCAGAGCGTTTCCCAACCGCCGGCGCAGTGTTCGCAACCGCCGCAGGCATCGTGCAGCCACGCGATGCCGACCGGATCGCCTTCTTTCAGTCCTGTCACGCCGGGGCCGAGGGCCGCCACGATGCCGGCGCCTTCATGGCCGGGAATGAAGGGCAGTTTCGGTTTCACCGGCCAGTCGCCGTCGGCGGCGTGCAGGTCGGTATGGCAGACGCCGCTGGCCCTGATCCGCACCAGCACCTCGCCGGGGCCGGGCGTCGGCACCGGAACCCGCTCGATAATCAGCGGCCTGCCGAATTCCCGCACCACTGCGGCCTTCATCATCTGCGTCATGACCTGTATCTCCTGACCGGATGGGCGCAGAATAGGCAGCTATGCCGTAACGGCCTTGAGGCAGATCAACCCGGCTGGCATCGCAAAAAATGGCATGGATTGGCCATACATGGCGCCGGGGCCGGGTGTGCGCACGGTTACAGACAGGTTCACGCGGCCTTTATTGCAGCGCCGGTTCCGTATAAGCTTGGCGGAAATCCGCAAAGGGCCGCCCCAAGATGCGCCTATGACCGACCAGGCTTCAGGTATCCGTCGCAAACTGATCACGATCTTCTGCGCCGATGTGCAGGGCTACAGCGCGCTGGTCGAGCGCGATGAGGTCGGCACGGTCACGCGGCTGAAGCAGTATCGCGAGATCATGGTGGATCTGATCGGGCGCCATCATGGCCGCCTGATCAACACCTGGGGCGACGGGCTGGTGGCCGAATTCGGTTCGCCGGTGGAGGCCGTCTTCTGTGCCGTGGAAACCCAGCGCCGCCTCGCCACGCGCAATGCCGAAGATCCCGCTATGCCGCCCATGTGGTTCCGCATCGGCATCAATCTCGGTGACGTGATGATCGAGGGTAGCGATATCTATGGCGAGGGCGTGAATATCGCCGCACGCTTGGAGTCGCTGGCGGAGCCGGGTGGCATCTGCATCTCCGGCACGGTCTTCGAGCAGGTGCGCAAGAAACTGGATATCGGCTTCGATTTCCTCGGTGACCGCGAAATCAAGAATATCGCCGAGCCGGTTGCGGCCTATCGCGTGCAGATTTCGCCTGGCATAGCGCGACCCGCGCCTGTGCAGATGCCGGGTAGTGGCCTAGAATCCGATGCTGATGCAGCGATTGCAAAATGGCGCGGGCAAGCCTGGAAGCTTGGTGTGTTGGCCGCATTCCTGCTGATCGTTAACCTGCTGACCAGTCCCGGCCGGATGTGGTTTTACTGGCCGCTGCTCGGGTTCGCATTTTTCCTGCTGATGCGCTGGCCGAGCGGTGTTGATCCACGCCGGCTGTGGCAGTCAAGGCAATAATAACATGTTACTGATCTTGCTGGTTCGGACTCAGCCGGTATGACCATTGCCACATCATCGACGCAGCAACGTTCCGCGTGGGAGGGCAAGCCGGTACTGCGAGCTGTTTACACAGCCTATCACCATCGCATCCGCCAGGCCTGCAGGCCAGGACGAACGCTCGAGATTGGGGCTGGGTCGGGGCACCTGCGTGCCGGCCTATCTGATTGCATCGGCATGGACATCGTGACGACGCCCTGGATCGATGTGGTCGGCGACGCCCATTCCCTACCTTTTCGTGACGGCGCCATTGCCAATCTGGTAATGATCGATGTTTTCCATCACTTGGCGTATCCGACCGCATTTCTGCGCGAGGTCTTCAGGGTGCTGCAGCCGGGTGGAAGGTTGATCATGATTGAACCGGCGGTGACGCCGGTAAGCGTGCCGATCCTCAAGCTGTTTCACCACGAGGATATGATCATGCGCGTCGATCCCTTTGCCGACGGACCGCAGACCGGTCCGGATCCGGCTGACGCGAATATGGCTTTGCCCCATCTGGTGTTCGTCACCCATCAACGCCGCCTGGCTGAAATGTTCCCCGGAATGGTGATGGCCAAGCGAAGCTGGTTCGATTTATGGGCCTATCCGTTGTCTGGTGGTTTTCAGCGTTGGAGTCTGTTGCCGGCAGCCTTTGCCCGGCCTCTTCTCGCACTTGAGGCGAAGCTGGAACCGCTTCTGGGGCGGCTCTTGGGGTTTCGCATGATGGTAGTGATGGAAAAACAGCCCTGAGCCGATGAACGCCGTCCCTGCCGCCGATGTGTTGCCGCTGCTCGGACCAGAGGCGATGCTTTGGAATATAAGTGAAGATGATAAGTTGGCTGGGGCGGGAGGGATCGAACCTCCGAATGGCGGTACCAAAAACCGCTGCCTTACCGCTTGGCTACGCCCCAGCAGACGCCCTTTGATGCGCAGGGCGCGGCGCGGGCGGGACAATAGGCGGCGCGGCCGAAAATATCCAGCCTTTGGTGCCGCCGTTCCGGCGCGGATTTCGGGGCTTCCGGCCAGGGATTTTCAGTGGCCGTCAGGCGGTTGCGGCTTATCCCGCCGCGGTCGCCGCCACCCACCATTTCGGGTAGGCGCGGGCCAGGTTGCGGGCGGCGAAATCGGCATCGCGTTTTTCCGCGAACAGTCCGAAGCAGGTCGCCCCCGAGCCTGACAGCCGCGCCAGCAGGCAGCCGGCCTGGGCCTTCACGGCGGCCAGCACCGGATCGATCTCCGGAGCCAGGAAACGCGCCGGCGCCTCCAGGTCGTTGCGGCGCGCGCGCAACAGGATGGCGAGGTCGGCGGCGCTGTCGGGCCGGCGCTCCAATGGCATCGGCATGCCGAACCGGCCGGTCCCTAGTCCGGCATTCAGGGCGGAAAAGACGTCTTTCGTCGCCAGCGCGACGCCGGGATTGGCCAGCACCAGCCAGAAGGGCGGCAGCGGCGGCAGTGCACAGAGCTCCTCGCCGATGCCGGTCATCAGCGCGGCGCGGCCGAGCAGGCAGGCCGGGATATCGGCGCCGAGCGGCAATGCCGCGCGGGCCAGAGCCTCGTCATCGACCTCGATCTGCCACAGTGCGCGCAGGGCATGCAGGGTGGCGGCGGCATCGGCCGAGCCGCCACCGATGCCGGAGGCGACCGGCAGGGTCTTGGTCAGGGTAATGGCGGCGCCCGCTTCACGCATTGCCCGGCCATTCATCGTCTGCAGCTGGCGGGCGGCGCGCAGCACCAGATTGCTGTCGCTGTCGGGTGGGAGGGCTGCGGCCTGCGGACCGGCCAGTACCAGTGTCAGGTCATCGGCCGGCGCCACCGCGATGCGGTCGCAGGCAGCCGGGTCCTGCGCGAAGACCACCAGGCTTTCCAGTTCATGATAACCGGCCTGTGCCGCATGCGCCGGCCGCCGGCCAGTGACATGCAGGAACAGGTTGATCTTGGCCGGGGCCAGCCGGCTCAGGCCTGCTGCGGTCATCGTGCGCCGTTCATGGTTTTTACTTGGCGGCCACCGGATCGAGGCCCTGGTCGAGCTTGCGCTGCACCTGCAGGGCGAGCTCCTGCTCGGGCTTGAGGCCGAGTGCGCGGCGCCACTGGAATTTTGCCTCTTCCTGCCGGCCGACACGCCAGTAGGCATCGCCCAGATGATCGGTGATCACCGGGTCGCCGCCCTTCAGCTCAACGGCGCGTTCCAGCTGCACCACGGCTTCGTCATAGCGGGCCAGGCGATACAGCGCCCAGCCGAGCGAGTCGACGATGGCACCGTCATTGGGCCGCAGCTGCACGGCGCGTTCGATCATGCGCGTCGCCCGCTCGATATTGCGATGCATGTCGATCCAGGAATAGCCGAGATAGTTCAGCACCAGCGGCTGGTCGGGCTGCAGCTCCAGCGCCTTCAGCATGTCGGCTTCGCCCTTGTCGAACTGCTTGGAGCGTTCATAGGCCACGCCACGGCCGAACAGGATGGTCCAGTGGCGCTGTTCCAGCCGCGGAATGCGCGCCAGGGCAGCCGTGTATTCGCGCGCCGAGTCCGGCCATTTTTCCATCTGGCGATACATGTCGGCGAGCGTCAGCAGGGCGCGCGGGCTGTTGCTGTCCGCACTCGCCATGCGGCGCAGGATGCGCACGGCCTCGTCGGTGCGGCCGAGTTCGCTGATGCACCAGGCCTGGCGCAGCTGCGCGCTTTCGGCATAGGCCGAATTCAGCGACACGCGGGCATACATCGCCAGCGCCTGGTCGTAGCGCTCGCGGCTTTCGTAGATATCGCCCAGCAGCATGCGGGCATCG
Organism: Ferrovibrio sp.; assembly: GCF_025869515.1. Taxonomy (GTDB): domain Bacteria; phylum Pseudomonadota; class Alphaproteobacteria; order Ferrovibrionales; family Ferrovibrionaceae; genus Ferrovibrio. Next base: position 33,141 of record NZ_JAOZVR010000090.1, on the reverse strand, counting down.
TCCAGGTCCGGCCGCATGAACAGCGCCAGCTGCAGATGCAGTTCGGCCAGGTCGCCGCCGTCGCTGCGGCCCAGCGCCGTGGCCGACGCGAACATGGCTTCGGCCATGCCTTCGACGGCATTGCCGACCAGCGGGGCGCTCGGCTGTTTGGAGTCGAGGCGGCGCAGGGCAGTCAGCAGCACCGGATTGTCCGGGTTGAACACCATCTGCTCTTCCAGCAGCCGGCGTGCATCGGCTGCGCGGCCCTGGCGTTCCAGGAAACGGGCGAAGCCGTCGATCTGGCGCGTGCCGGCGCGCTCGCGGCCTTCGATGGCCTCGCGATAGGCGGCCTCGGTCGGCTCCGGCTGATTCAGGATATCGAGCAGGATCGGCTTGAGATGCATGTAGACGCCGCTGAACAGCGGATGGCGCTCCAGCTTCTGCAGGCTGGCGATCGCCTGGTCTGCCTCGCCCTTGCCGGCATAGGCAAAGGTCTGCAGCAACGGATTGAAGGCGGCGTGAATCCCGCCGCTGGGGCCCTCGGCCACCAGGCGCAGCACGGCATCGTAATCGCGCGCCAGCATCAGGGCCGAGGCCTGCGTCATGCGCGGCAGGTATTCGGACGGATTCATCTGGCGCAGCGAGGGCGTCAGCACGACGGCCTCATTGACCCGGCCATCGGCGATCAGCGCGATGAAGGCGCCCTGGGTCAGCAATGCGCTTTCAGGGTCCTCGCGCAGGGCGCGCATGTAGTAATTGGCCGCCGCCGTATTGTCGTTCATCTGGCGGGCATGGCGGGCGGCCAGGAAATTGCCGTACGGGCTGTCGAGCCGGTAGCCGCTGCGCGACGGCGCCCCGGACATCATGCTGCTGTTGCTGCTGCAGGCTGCCAGCGGCAGCAGGCTTGCTGCCAGCAGCAAGGCAGCGCGGACGGGACGGAAGATGAAACGCTTGCGGGAGGCTCTGTCTGTCATCTGTCTCACATGTTGGGATAATTCGGACCGCCGCCCCCCTCCGGGACGGTCCAGTTGATATTCTGCGCCGGATCCTTGATGTCACAGGTTTTGCAATGGACGCAGTTCTGGGCATTGATCTGGAAACGCGGATTGTTGCCCTGGTCGTCGCGCAGCACTTCATAGACACCGGCCGGGCAGTAGCGCTGCGCCGGTTCGTCGTAGATCGGCAGGTTGCGCGCGATCGGGATCGATGGGTCCTTCAGCTGCAGATGGATCGGCTGATCCTCCTCGTGGTTGGTGTTCGACAGGAACACCGAGGACAGCTTGTCGAAGCTGATCTTGCCATCGGGTTTGGGATAGGCAATCGGTTTACAGTCCTTTGCCGGCTTCAAAGTCTCGTGATCAGCCTTGGCGTGATGCGTGGTCCAGGGCGCCAGGAAGCCCAGTCCGAGATCGTTCAGCCACATATGGATGCCGCCGACCAGCGTGCCGAGCCACATGCCGTAGCCGAGCGCCGGTTTGACATTGCGCACCTTCCACAGGTCCTTGAACGACCAGGATGCCCTGAAGGCTTCCGGATAGGCAGCCAGTTCGTCGCCGCCGGACGTGCCGGCCTTCAGCGCCTCGAAAGCGGCTTCGGCGGCCAGCATGCCGGTCTTCATCGCGTTGTGGCTGCCCTTGATGCGTGGCAGGTTGACGAAACCGGCCGAGCAGCCGATCAGCGCTCCGCCCGGGAAAGTGAGCTTCGGCACCGACTGCAGTCCGCCTTCGTTGATCGCGCGCGCGCCGTAGGAAATGCGCTTGCCGCCCTCGAAGAAATCGCGCACCGACGGATGCGTCTTGAAGCGCTGGAATTCATCGAAGGGCGAGAGATAGGGGTTCTGGTAATTCAGGTGGATGACGAAGCCGACCGCCACCTGGTTGTCTTCCAGATGATACATGAAGCTGCCGCCGCCGGTCTTGCTGTCCAGCGGCCAGCCCTGGGTGTGGATCACCAGGCCGGGCTTATGCCGGGCCGGATCGATCTGCCACAGCTCCTTGATGCCGATCCCGAACTTCTGCGGATCGACGCCGTCGCGCAGCTTGAATTTTGTCTGCAGCTCTTTCGCCAGCGAACCGCGCACGCCCTCGGCGATCAGCGTGTATTTGCCGCGCAACTCCACGCCGGGCGTGTAGCTCGACTTATGCTCGCCGTCGCGGCCGATGCCCATGTCGCCGGTGGCGACGCCGACCACTTCGCCCTTGTCGCCATACAGCACCTCGGCGGCGGCAAAACCCGGGAAGATTTCCACGCCCAGCTCTTCGGCCTGGCTGGCCAGCCAGCGGCAGACATTGCCGAGCGATACGATGTAGTTGCCGTGATTGTTCATCAGCGGCGGCAGCAGGAGGTTCGGAACCGGGATGTGATTCGCTTCGGTCAGGATCATGAAGCGGTCGTCGGTGACCGGGGTATTGAGCGGCGCGCCCTTGGCCTTCCAGTCCGGAATAAGCTCGTTCAGCGCGATCGGGTCGATCACCGCACCCGACAGGATATGGGCGCCGACCTCGGAGCCCTTTTCGATCACGCAGACTGAAATTTCGTGGTTTTGCTCAGTTGCCAGCTGCTTCAGGCGGATCGCGGCGGACAGGCCGGCCGGGCCTGCACCGACGATCACCACGTCGTATTCCATCGTTTCGCGTTCCGACACGGGGCACCTCGGATATTGGTAGCGATTTTTTATTTGGGAACGTCGGGGCCGGTCAGCTTGACGCTCCATGCCTGCTTACCAGACTATGGGGGGCAAGCCAACGGCGCCACCCCCGTCCAGCATCGATGAACGCCACGGAAACCCCTGATTTTCCTCCCTCTCTGCTCGACATCGCGCTCTTCTACGCCGAGGCCGGGGTGGACGAGGCGATCGGCGAGCAGCCGGTCGACCGGACGGTCGCGCCGCCTCCCAAACCGCAGCCGGCGGTCGCAGTTCCGGCTGCCGTTGCGGCAGGCGCGCCCCCTCCTGCGAGTCCGGGCAGCGGCGTGCAGGCGGCGCTGGCCTCGCGGGCGGCCCAGCCGGCCAGCGTGTCGGCCCAGCAGGCAGAGACGGCCGCCACGCAGGCAGCCCGGGCCTGCAATACGATTGCCGAACTGGAAGCCGCTATCAGAGCTTTCGACGGCTGCGCGCTCAAAGCCACCGCCACCAACACGGTGATTGCGCGCGGCAACCCGCAGGCCAAACTGATGATCGTGGGCGAGGCGCCGGGCCGCGACGAGGATGCGCAGGGTCTGCCTTTCGTGGGCGAGAGCGGCCAGCTGCTTGACAAGATGCTCAAGGCGATCGGCCGCGACGAGAGCAATGTCTATATTTCCAACCTGCTGTTCTGGCGCCCGCCGGGCAACCGCGATCCCTCCGCCGAGGAGATCGTCGCCTGCCGGCCCTTCATCGAGCGGCTGATCGAGCTGGTGAATCCGAAAGTGCTGGTCTGCACCGGCAAATTCTCCACCGGTACCCTGCTCGGCACCACCCAGGGCATCACGCGGGTGCGTGGCCGCTGGCACGACTACAAGCGCGGCGACATCGCGGTGCCGGCCATGCCGATGCTGCATCCGGCCTATCTGCTGCGCCAGCCCGGCGTGAAGCGTGAAGCCTGGCGCGACATGCTGGAACTCGCCGCCAGGCTGGACGAGCTCGGCGTCTGATGCCGGGCATCTTTTATGGCTGGGTGGTGGTGGCCGCCGCTTTCCTGGTCATGTTCACCGGTTTCGGCGCGGCCTACAGCTTTCCCGCCTTCTTCGACCCGTTAAGCCGCGAATTCGGCGCCTCGCGCGCCACGGTGTCGCTGGTGTTTTCCGCCGCCGGCTTCCTCTATTTCGCGCTCGGCGCCATCAGCGGCCGGCTGGCCGACCGCATCGGCCCGCGCCCGGTGGTCGGTTTCGGCATGGCCTGCACCGGCGCCGGGATGATCGCGGCCAGCTTCGCCGACAGCCTCGCCGCCATCGTGATCTTCTACGGCATCGGCATCGGCGTCGGCGTCGGCTTTTCCTATGTGCCGGCCATCGGCACGGTGCAGCGCTGGTTTCTCGCCAAACGCGGCCAGGCGTCGGGCTGGGCGGTGGCCGGCATCGGGATCGGCACCATGGCGGCGCCACCCGTCGCGGCCTATGCCATCGAAGTCTTCGGCTGGCGCGGTGCCTATGTCGGCTTCGGCATCGCCACCTTGCTGCTCGGTGCGCTTGCCACCCTGCTGCTGCGCGCCTCGCCGGCCAGCATGGGGCTGCAGCCCGATGGTGCCGCCCTTCCAGCTGCGACCGCCGCGCCCTCGGGGCCACCGCCGGGATTGGAACTCGGCACCGTGCTGCGCCATCCGGTGTTCTGGCTGCTCTATCTCGCCTGCGGACTCAACTGCATCGGCACCTTCGTGCCCTTCGTGCATCTGGCTCCCGCTGCGATGGATCAGGGGCTGAGCCGGGGCGAGGGCGTCTGGCTGGTCGGCCTGATCGGCGTCGGCAGCACGCTCGGCCGTTTCGTGCTCGGCGGCCTGGCCGATCGCCTGGGGCGTGGCCGCAGCCTCGGCCTGCTGATGCTGTGCAGCGGCATTGCGCTGCTTTACTGGAATTTCGCGCAGGGCTTCGCCGCGCTCGCCGTCTTCGCGCTGGCCTTCGGGCTGTTCTACGGTGGTTTCGTCGCTCTGGTGCCGGCTTTCACCGCCGACCTGTTCGGCCTGCGCGCCATGTCGGCGGTGCTTGGCGTGCTCTACACCTCGGTCGCCTTCGGTACCCTGCTGGGGCCGACGCTGGCCGGCTGGGTGTTCGATACAACCGGCAGCTACACCTGGCCGATCCTGATCTGCGCCGCCGGCTGCGTGGTTGCGGCCGGCATGGTGCTGAAACTGCCGCACAGCTTAAATCGTTGACTAAGCCATTGGAAAAGCAGGCTGCCACCATTGGTTGCGGCAAGTTTAGTTGTACCTTAACCGCTTCTGCGCTATCCCGGGCGACCAAAATCGTCTGGGGGAAGGCATGCGCCTTGGGGGGCTGATACTCGCCTGCGGTCTGCTGCTGACGGCCGTGATGCCAGTCAGGGCGCAGGAGACGACCGTCGAGCTGCCCGGCGTGCTTGGTGCCGCCGACATCGACCGCTATCAGCGCATCTTCGATTTCCAGGCCGAGGCCGACTGGGCCAGGGCCGACCGCGAGATCGCCCGGCTGGGCGACAAGCTGCTGCTCGGCCATGTGCTGCAGCAGCGCTACCTGCATCCCACCGCCTATAACGCCGGCTATCCCGAACTGCTGGCCTGGCTGAAGCAGTATCGCGACCATGCCGGCGCCGAAGAGGTCTATGGCCTGGCGATGCGCAAGAAGCCGCGCAAGGACAAGGCGCCGCCGGCGCCGCTTGGCGTCGAACTCGGCGATTACGACGGCGATCCAGGACTGGTCGCCACCACGCGCCGCCGGCCGCAGCCGCGCGACCGCGATCCCGCCCATGCCCGCGCCATCAGCCAGGCCGCCGGGCAGTTCGCATCGCTGCTCAAGCGCGACCGCCTCGACGAGGCAGCGGCCTTTCTCGCAAAACCCGAGATACGCAGCAAGGTGAGCGCCTCGGAATACGATGAATGGCGCAAGCGGCTGGCCTGGCTGTATGTGCTGGAGGGCAACGATGCGCGGGCGCTTGAGCTGGCCGCCCCGGCGGCGCAGCGCTCGCGTGCCCGCGTGCCCGATGCCGACTGGATCGCCGGCCTTTCCGCCTGGCGGCTCGGCCGTTACGACAATGCCGCGCATCATTTCGAGAATCTGGCTTTCTCCAAAACCGCCACCGCCTGGGACCGTTCGGCCGGAGCCTGGTGGGGCGCCCGCGTCATGCTGCGTCTGCGCCAGCCGTCGGAAGCGATCCGCCTGCTCGAAGTCGGCGCCAACGAGGAACGCACCTTCTACGGCCAGCTCAGCCTGGCCCAGCTCGGCACCGACCAGCCCTTCAGCTGGGCGCCGCCGCCGCTCTCGCCGGACGAACTGCGCCGCCTGAAGGATATTCCGGCCATCCGCCGCGCCATCGCACTCAGCGAAGTGGGCGAGGCGGTGCGCGCCGACCGCGAAGTGACGCGGCTGTTCAGCCAGGCCAGCGACGACCTCGCCTCGGCTCTGCTCGGGCTGGTCAGTCGCATGCAGGCGCCAGCCTCCACCATGCGCATCGCCATCGCCTGGTACAATGTGAAGGGCGAGAGCCACGACCACGCGCTCTATCCGCTGCCCCCCTGGGAACCCGATGGCGGTTTCAGTGTCGACCGCGCGCTGGTCTTCGCTTTCATGCGCCAGGAAAGCGCCTTCAACGCCCGCGCCATGAGTTCGGCCGGCGCCACCGGCCTGATGCAGCTGATGCCGCGCACCGCCGGCGCCGTGGCCGGCGACAAGAGCCTGCGCAGCAAGAACGGCCGCCATAAGCTGTTCGCGCCGGAATACAATATCGAGCTGGGCCAGCGCTACCTGCAGCATCTGCTCGACATGCCGATGATCAAGGGCAACCTGTTCCATCTCGCCGCCGCCTATAACGGCGGGCCGGGCAACCTGCAGAAATGGATCCGCGCCAATCCCGATATGGCCGCCAACGATCCCTTCCTGTTCATCGAGACCATTCCGCTCTCCGAGACGCGGATTTTCGTGCAGCGCGTGCTGACCAATTACTGGATCTACCGGTCGCGCATCGGCCAGCCCGATACCTCGCTGAGCGCCGCCATGACCGGCGAATGGCCGCAGTATCGCGGCTTCGACCGCGGCGACCAGCGCGCGGAAAAAAAGAACTGACGCCTAGCCGCAGCCTGTTACAGATCATAGGTTAAGCGCGTCTCTGTTTTCAGGAGCGGCGCCATGACCGAACTTCAGCCCCAATCCTACATCGATGCCGAGGGCAAGCGCCTGTTCGTGCCGGTGCGCATCGCCGTGCTCACCGTGTCGGATACCCGCAGCTTCGAGGATGACAAGTCCGGCAACACGCTGGCCGAACGGCTGACCGGGGCGGGGCACCGGCTGGCGGCGCGCGCCATCGTCAAGGATGACGTGGCCGAGATCCAGGGCCAGCTCACCGACTGGATCGACGACGATACCGTGGATGTGATTCTCGCCACCGGTGGCACCGGCGTGACGGGACGCGATGTGACGCCCGAGGCTTTCGATGGCATCTACGAGAAATCCATTCCGGGCTTCGGCGAGCTGTTCCGCATGCTCAGCTACCAGAAGATCGGCACCTCTACGATCCAGTCGCGCGCCACTGCCGGCGTCTGTCGCGGCACATATCTGTTCGCGCTGCCCGGCTCGCCCGGCGCCTGCCGCGATGCCTGGGACATGATCCTCAAGGACCAGCTCGACTACCGCCACAAGCCGTGCAATTTCGTCGAGCTGTTTCCGCGCCTGCGCGAGCATGAACGGCGCGGCGCCGGCAAATAGCCGCGCGGCGGCAAACTGGCCCCATGATTTTCGCAGGAACTGGCGCTTATCCTGGAACCGCTTCCGGGGTAATCGGGTCAGGTAAAAACTGCAGAAAGTGTCACCATGTCCGATATCGTCATCCGCTCCATTGTCGCCAGCGAACGCAAACAGTGGGAGCCGCTCTGGCTCGGCTATCTCGCCTTCTATGAAAAGAGCGTGCCGCAGGCCGTCACCGATTCCACCTGGGCCCGCCTGCTCGATCCGCAGAATGCCATCGAAGGGCTGATCGCCTGGGAAGGCGAGCGCGCGCTCGGCCTGGTGCAATACCTGCTGCATCCGTCCACCTGGAACATGGGCGGCAACGTCTATCTGCAGGACCTGTTCGTGGTGCCCGAAGCGCGCGGCAAACGCATCGGCCGCCGCCTGATCGCCGCGGTGACCGGGATTTCGAAGCAGAAGGGCGCCGGCGTGCTCTACTGGCAGACCGAGGAATTCAACGGCACCGCCCGGCGGCTGTATGAACGCGTCGCCAAGCGCGCGCCCTTCGTGCGCTACAATATCGAGCTGTAAGCAGCATTGTCGCTCCCGCGAAAGCGGGAGCCTAGTTCTGGATTCCCGCTTTCGCGGGAATGACAAAAAGAACCGTCATGCCGGGCCCAGGAAGAGTCTCCGGGCCGGCATCCCGTTTCTACTGTCACGCCTTGTCGGATTTCAGCGTGAGGATGCGGCCGTCGACGGCGAAGCGACCCCAGCCCTGGTGATGGATCGTCTTCGGATTTTTCTGCGCCGGATCGATCCAGGCCTTCACCGCTTCCAGCACGAACATGTTGTATTTTGCCACCATGCGCGTATCGACCACGCGGCATTCCAGGTTGGCGAAGCACTCGGCCACCAGCGGCGCCGTCACCTTGGCGGCCGGTTTCATCGTCAGGCCGCAAGCGGCGAATTTGTCGATGTCGCGGCCCGAGCAGTTGCCGACCCTGACGACCTTCGCGGCCAGCCGGCGCGCCGGGATGGCGATCACGCAGTCCTTTGTCGCGCGCAACGCGGCGAAGCTGTAATTGCCGTTGCTGACCACGCAGCCGATCAGCGGCGGGGTGAATTCCATCATCATGTGCCAGGACATGGTCATCACATTGGCGCGGCCATCCTTCGCCCGTGTGGTCAGCAGCACCACCGGACCCGGCTCCAGCAGGGCATAGACCTCGGACAACGGCAGGGATTTCATCGCCATGCCGGCAGTCTAGACCCGGGGTGGAGCGGGCAGAAGCCATGACGATCCTGGCCGGTTACCGGCGAATCCCGCTGAACCGCCGATTCTGTGTTCTTGAAAAGTTCTCATTTCCGGGTATGATGCGCGTATGGCGAAACTCACCCCCGGCAAGCTTGTGGCGCGCGCGATCTCCACCGCCGCCGACCATGCCCATCCCGATGCCCGGCGCGGACGCGGCGCGGTCTCGGCAGTGCGCAGCCGCTACGATTCCGAGACGCGCCAGCGCGAGGATGACGGCTGGGACAATCTGGAAGAGGCCGAACCGCTGAAGACCGTGCTGCACGAAGACAGCGCGCGGCACATCATCGCCTGGAACAAGTCGCCCGATATTCCCTTCGACCGCTCGATCAATCCCTATCGCGGCTGCGAGCATGGCTGCATCTACTGTTTCGCGCGGCCGAGCCATGCCTATCTCGGCTTTTCGCCCGGTCTGGATTTCGAAACCCAGATCGTCATCAAGCCCAATGCCGCAGCCCTGCTGCGCAGGGAACTGGCCAGCCGCAACTATCGCGTGGCCACGCTGTCGATGGGCACCAACACCGATCCCTACCAGCCCGTCGAACGCGAGCAGAAGATCACCCGTTCGATCCTCGAAGTGCTGCTGGAAACCCGGCATCCGCTCGGCATCGTCACCAAGAACCATCTGGTCACCCGCGATATCGATCTGCTGTCCGAGATGGCCAAGCTCAGCCTGGTGAAAGTCTATCTCTCGCTCACCACGCTGGACCGGCAGCTGGCGCGAAAAATGGAACCGCGGGCCTCGACGCCGCCGAAACGGCTGGAGGCGATCCGTCTGCTCAACGCGGCCGGCATTCCCTGCGGCGTGATGACGGCGCCGATGATCCCGGCGGTCAACGACATGGAGCTGGAACGCCTGCTGGAAGCCGCCTGGGCGGCCGGCGCGCGCGAGGCCGGCTGGGTGCTGCTGCGGCTGCCCCACGAACTGAAGGAACTGTGGCGCGAATGGCTGCAGGAACATTATCCGGATCGCGCCTCGAAGGTGATGAAGCTGGTGCAGGAGTCGCGCGGCGGCAAAGACTATGTGGCCGATTTCGGCGACCGCATGCGCGGCGAGGGCGCCTATGCCGACCTGATCGCGCAGCGCTTCCGCATGGCGATCAAGCGCATCGGCTTCAACGAGCGGCGGCTCAGCCTGCGCAAGGACCTGTTCCGGCATCCGCCGCTCGATACGCGACAGGGGAGTCTGTTTTAGGGCAGGCTGGTCCGATGGCGAAATACCAGGTGCCGAAGAAAAACGACGTGCGCAGGATGGCGCCGAAAGCGCCAACGGATCGCCTGCGCGCGCTCTGCCTGGCGCTGCCCGAGGCGGAAGAGCGCGAGACCTGGGAAATCCCGACCTACCGTATCCGGGGCAAGATCTTCGCGCTGGAAAGTGCCATCGAGGGCCGCCGCGCGGTCTGGTGCAAGCCGCAGCCGGGCAGCCAGGAGGTGCTGGTGGGCGCCGATCCCGGGCGCTTCTTCGTGCCGCCCTATCTGGGCCACAAGGGCTGGGTTGGCATGTGGCTCGACAAGACTGAGGCCGGGCGCGTCAACTGGAGCGAGGTCGAGCGGCTGGTGCGCCGCAGCTACCGCCTGATCGCGCCGAAAAAGCTGGCCGCCCTGCTGGCCGAGGATTAACCCGCCTGCGACGACATGTCTGCTGCAGCCGGCCGGCTGCGGCGCGATACTGCGGGAATGGTTTTCACCTCGCGACATACCGCGCCGCCGCCCTGGCGCGGGCAGGTACTGTTCCTGCTGCGCCATGCGCTGATCGGTTTCGCGCTGGCCGGTCTGTTCGTTGCCGCGGTGCTGTGGAGCAACGCTTTCGGGCTGGGCGATCTGCTGCTCGCTGCCGCTGGTCATCCGCTGCCGCTGCTGCTGCTCTGGTTCTTCACCGGGCTGACGCTGGGCAGCGTGCAGATGGGCGTCGCCGTGATGGGACTGGGCGAGGACAGCGACGCGCTGTGATGCTGCCGCCCGGGAACAGATTCTGGGGCCGCATGAATTCCCGACGGCCGTTTACGGCCGCATGAATTCGTAGTCTCGCTCCTGCAGGTTCTCGATGGCGAATTGCAGTTCGGCGCGGATGTCGTCCGGCTGGCGCCGGGTTTTCAGGATGCGCACCGCCTCGGCGATCAGGTTGCTGGCCACCGTCTCGGCCGGGATGCCGGCGGCGCCGGCTTCGGCCAGGGCTGCCTCGACATGGCGGTTCACAACCTCCCAGGGACTGGTTCCGGCACTCATGGCGGTCTCCTCTGCTCGATACGCGCCGGCAGGGTGCCGCAGACTGCGGACCGCAGCATTGATGCTGCGCAACCCGGAATGCGGCCTAATGAGTGTGTAAATATAAAATCAATTCTATCAGAAACAGAAACGAAGCGCTGCGAAGCGTTGCGAAGGGCTCTGAGCGGGCCGGATCAGCGCGCGTCCCCGGATTGCTCCCCGGCTGGTTCCCCGCCTTGCCCCCCCGGGGCGGGGGCGCGCAGGTCGGCGGTGGGGGGCAGCGGGGCGGTCAGCACGTCCTGCACCATGTCGGGCAGCAGGGCGACATGCTTCAGCGCCGCCTTCAGCCGGTCGCGCTGCGGCCGCGTCAGGGAAGCGGCATCGACGCGGCTGCCCGGCGCGCGGCCGGCGGCGAGATCGGCGAGCTGCTGGCGCAGGATGGTTTCCAGCAGCAGGGCATGGGCCGCGATCAGCCCGGCGATGTCGGCGTCGCCGATCAGGCCGGCATGGCCGACGGCGCGCAGGCGGTCCGCCGTGCCGGTGGCGGCAACCCCGAGCCGCAGGGCCATCAGGCGGGCGGCGCTGACCAGCGGCAGCAGGCCGCCGAGCTTGAGGTCGACGCGGCCGTCGCTGTCGGCCTTCAGGCGGCCGAAGAAATTCAGCGCGGGATGCAGCTGCGCGGTCTGTTCGGCCATCAGGCGCAGGAACAGCGGCGAGCTGCGGGCCGCCGCCAGCGCCTCGAAGCGCAGGGCCTCGCCGAGCCGCAGCGCGCCGTAGACCGGCTGCAGGTCGTAGAAGATATCGACATTCAGCAGCGCCTCGGGCGTATGGCGGCCGATCCATTCGGTGACGCGGGCGCGCCACTGGCCCTGGCTGCCGCGCCAGGCGGTGTTCTTCGCCATCACGCCGCCCTTGCAGAACGGCACGCCGGCGGCATCCAGCAGGGCGGCGATGCGTTCGCCGGCGCGGGCATACCAGCCGTCGTCCTCGCTGCTGCCGGCATGGATGATGGCGTTGTCCTGGTCGGGTTTCAGCAGGCTTTCGCCGCGGCCGCCGGAGCCGAGGATCAGCATGCACCAGGGCGCCGGGGCGGGGTCGCCGGCGCGGGTGAATTCGGCCTCGATCACGGCGGCGGCGCGCGCCGTGATATCGGCATAGATGCCGGAGATCACCGCCGCCACGGGCGGCGCCTCGGATCCCTCGGCCAGCAATGTGGCGGCCAGCTGCGGCAGGGCGGCGCGGGCATGGCCCAGCTCCTCGGCGCTCTGCGCGATATCCAGCTCGTCGGCGATCATCTGCGAATCCTGCGCGCGCAGGCGCAGCAGGCCGCGCGCGGTCAGCATGCCGGTGAAGCGGCCGGCATTGTCGGTCACCGGCAGGTAGCGCAGGTTGAGCCGGCGCATGCGGCCGATGGCGCGGAACAGGAAGGCGGCCTCGTTGATGGCGACGATCTCGCGGCTCATGATATCGGCCGCGGTAAGCTGCAGCGCCGCTGCGCCGTCGCGTCCGAGCGCGCGTGTGACATCGCGCTCGGTGAGGATGCCGACATGCTGGTCGAAGCGGTCGCGCACCAGCAGTGCGCCATACGCATTGTCGCTCATGTGGCGCGCGATCTCGGCCAGCGTGGCGCCGGCCCCGATATCGGCCACCGGACTCCGCATCACCGCGCTGACGCGGCGGCGATAGGGTTCGAGGTCGGGCAGGACGGGGGCTGAGGTGATCATGACGGTATCATCGCGGCGGCAGCAGCAGGTCGAGTGCCCAGCCGATCCGCTCCTGGCGATGCAGCAGGTCGCGCTGGCGCTGCATCAGGCGGCGCGCATCGCCCAGCGTGGCGACGCCGACGCGGCCGAGCGCCGGCAGCATCCGCTGCCAGATGCCGGCGGTGGCCTCGGCATCGCCCAGCGCCGTGTGGCGGCCCTCCAGGGCGATGCCGAAATCCCCGGCGATACGTTCCAGCGTGATCTGCGGGGCGCGCGGTTTCAGGCCGGCATAGAGCAGACCGAGATCCAGCGCGCCGGCCGGCGCATGGAAGGGCAGGCGATGGCGCACCGACTCATGCCGCAGCATGGCGATGTCGTAGCCGATATTGTGGCCGACCAGCACGCGGCCCTGCCAGAAGAGCTGGATGCTGCCCCAGAGCAGGGCCAGCGTCGGTGCCGTCGCCACCATTCTGTCGTCGATGCCGTGAATCGCCGTCGACGATTTCGGGATACGGATGCCGGGATGCAGCAGCAGGTCGAGCGGCGGCATGGCATCTGCCGTGGCGCCGTGATGCGGCAGGCCGGCAATGGAAATGATGCGGTCATGCATCACGTCCAGCCCGGTGGTTTCGGTATCGAGCACCAGTGCGGGCAGCGTGGCGAGCGGCTCGTCATCCGCCAGTGTGACGGCCGGCGGTGGCGCTGCGGCGCTGCGCAGCCGGGCCAGCATGTGGCCGAAACCGCCGATCAGCGAGCGCCGCATGCCGCAGGCCTCAGGTTGTCAGCGCTGCCACCAGCGCATCGCGACGGAACCGCTTCATCATCGAACTATGCGCGGCCAGCATGTGCAGACGCAGATCGCCGTTGATCACCTCGCGGTCGTTGCGCTTCAACCGGTCGGCGATCGGTACCAGCTCGTGGATCAGCTTCGCCGTCTCCGTCACCACCTGTTCCGGGGCGGCCGGCTCGGAGGCGCGGGCAAGGGCGAAACGCCGCTCGAAGGCGGCAATGCTGTCGGCCCAGTCCTGGCGGTGCGACGGCACATGTTCGCCCAGGATCGCCGGATAGAACGCGACCAGCGAATCGGCCAGTCTCTGCCGGGCCGGTTCGGCGCCGGGGCGCAGCCAGCCCTCGATCATGATCAGCATATCCCCAAGGGTGCCGGCATAGGCTTCCCAGCGGCAACTCTCCTGGGCGTCCCGGAAAGCCGGCTCGGTCAGCAACTTCTCGTAGTCCAGCATGGTCTTGACCCGGCAATAACCGATGACCGTCTTCTGCGCCAGATAGGAGGCTTCACCGGCGGCGAAGGCTTTCAGCTCTTCGGGTGTCGAAACCGACGGTGGAAAAAAGAACTCGAGTGTGCGGCGCAGCAAAATGCATTTCCCCCTGTGATACGCTGGCATAACTGCCTGACCGGTCTCGCTTACACTTTGGTCTAATGGGCTGTAGCAAGAACCGACTCCTATACTGCACGAAGCTGACGTCCGGGTCGAATCCGGCGTCAGGGGCTCAACGAAATCATAAACAAGGGGCAGGAGCGCTTCATGTCAGAATTAACTCCCGAAAAGGCTAAGGCCTATTGGGCCAGAACGTCCGGCCTCATGTGGACCATGCTGGCCATCTGGTTCTTCTTCAGCTTCGTCGTGCATTTCTTCGCACCGCAGCTGAACAACATCCGCATCCTCGGTTTCCCGCTCGGCTTCTACATGGCCGCGCAGGGTTCGCTGATCGCCTTCGTCGTGTCGCTGTTCTGGTTCGCCTCGAAGCAGAATGCGATCGACGAGGAGTTCGGCGTCGCCGAAGACGAATAATCCAGGGGGGAAAGCCATCATGGCAAACAATACGCAAACCGGGGGTAAGAGTTTTATCGACAACCTCGGTAAAATTTACGGGATTTACACGGGCGGCTTCGCCGCCTTCGTGATCGTGCTCGCCATCCTTGAACAGATGGGCGTGCCGAACCGGATCATCGGCTATCTGTTCGTGTTCATGACGGTCGGCGTCTACGCGCTGATCGGCGTTCTGTCGCGCACCGCGGAAATGGGCGAATACTATGTCGCCGGCCGCAAGGTTCCGGCCTTCTACAACGGCATGGCCACCGGTTCCGACTGGATGTCCGCCGCCTCGTTCATCGCCATGGCCGGTACGCTGTACCTGTCGGGTTATGACGGCCTCGCCTTCGTGCTCGGCTGGACCGGCGGCTACCTGCTGGTGTCGATCCTGCTGGCACCGTATCTGCGCAAGTTCGGCCAGTATACCGTGCCTGACTTCCTCGGCGCCCGGTATGGCGGCAACGTCGCGCGCTTCGTCGGCGTGATCGTGCTGATCTCTGCCTCCTTCGCGTATGTGACGGCGCAGATTTTCGGTGTCGGCATCATCGCCTCGCGCTTCCTCGGCATCTCGTTCGAGGTTGCGGTGTTCGTCGGTCTGGCCGGTATTCTGGTCTGCTCGATGCTCGGCGGCATGCGCGCGGTGACCTGGACCCAGGTGGCCCAGTACATCATCCTGATCATCGCCTACCTGATCCCGGTCGTCATCATGTCGGCCAAGGTCACCGGCGTGCCGATCCCGCAGCTGATGTACGGCCAGGCCCTGGAAAAGATCCAGGCGCTGGAGCCGGCTCTCGGCGTGGTCAAGGGCCACACCGCGGCCTTCGCCGATGCCAAGGGCAACATGAACTTCACCGACGGCATGAACTTCTTCGCGCTGATCCTCTGCCTCATGGTTGGTACGGCTGCCCTGCCGCACATCCTGATGCGCTACTTCACCACGCCCAGCGTGCGTGATGCGCGCAAGTCGGTGGCGTGGAGCCTGCTCTTCATCTTCCTGCTCTATTTCACCGCGCCGTCCTATGCGGTGTTCGCCAAGCTGGAAGTGTACCAGAACGTGATCGGCCAGCAGATTACGGCCCTGCCGAACTGGGTGCAGTCGTGGGGTGCGATCGGTCTGGTCGGCGCCTGCGATGCGGCCGATGCCGCATCGAAGTTCGCCCTCTGCGCCGGTGTGAAGGGCAATGCCGACGGCATCCTGCAGCTGAGTGAGTTCCGTATCGCGGCCGATGCCATCGTGCTCGCCACGCCGGAAATCGCCGGTCTGCCGTATGTCATCGCGGGCCTGGTCGCGGCCGGCGGTCTGGCGGCAGCGCTCAGCACGGCCGACGGCCTGCTGCTCGCCATCGCCAACGCGCTCAGCCATGACGTCTACTACCGCATGATCGATCCGCATGCTGCGACGAAGAAGCGCCTGATCATCAGCCGCGTGCTGCTGATTGTGGTGGCGATTATCGCGGCCTATGTGGCATCGACCAAGCCGTCGCACATCCTCGCGATGGTGGCCTGGGCCTTCTCGATCGCCGCTTCGGGTCTGTTCCCGGCGCTGGTGATGGGCATCTGGTGGAAGCGTACCAGCAATATGGGCGCCATCCTCGGCATGATCGCCGGTTATGGTGTGTGCGTGTACTACCTGGTGATGACCCAGTTCTATGGCATGCCGCTGTGGTTCGGGGTGAAGAACATCTCCTGTGGCCTGTTCGGTATCCCGGCGGCCTTCATCGTGACCTATGTCGTCAGCCTGATGACACCGGCCCCGGCGAAGGAGATGCAGGACTTCATCGACAGCATCCGCGTGCCGAGAGGCGACGTGAAACTGGCGAATGCCGAGGACGCCATCTCGCACTAAGTGCGGTGACGTGTTAGTGACGGCGGGGGCCATTGGCCCCCGCCGTTTTCTTTTGTAGGTTACGTGTGTTGCGTTCTCATCCGGATTATCCATGACTCCACAGCCTGACTTTTTCTGGAGCTACCTGCCTTACTGGGCGGTCAGCTACAGCCTCGCCCTGATCGGCTGGACCTGCGTCGGGCGGTTCATGATGACCGCCTTCCTGCCGCCGGATCACCCGAACTACATCTTCCGCTTCTTCAGGCTGCTGACCAACTGGGCGGTGTGGCTCACCGATTTCATCACGCCGCGTTTCATCAACCTGCGATTCCTGCCGCTGGTGACCGCCTTCTGGGCCTTTGCGCTGCGCTATGTGGCGCATTTCATTTTCGCGGCCAATGGACTGGCCCCCAGCCTGATGCCGGCCGCGTCATGAGCCCGCAAACCATCTTCATCGCCATTCTCGGCGTCACTCTGATCAACGGCTTCGTTTCTCCGGCCGTCCCGCTGGTTTTCGTCATGGCGCCGGTCTGGCTGCCGGAATTCGTTCCGCCCACCCGTGTCACCCTGATGTACGGGACGTCCCTGATCGTGTCGATTTCCACCCTGATGATCTCAGCGGTGCCGGCCGGCATTTTCGAACGCCTGACCGGGCGTCAGGAAACCGACCAGACATCGATGTTCATCTGGCTCGGCGCCGCCATCTTGCTCGCTTTGCCCGGTCTGGCCTGAGCCCGGCACCGCATGGCCGAACCCGTCGAGCAGAGGGTGCGGGCATTGGCGGTTCTTTCGATCGGGCGCGGCTGTTTCTTTGCCGCGCTGGCGATTTTCTGCGTCATGGTCGGCCTGGTCGCCGAGCCGCTGCAGGCGCTCAAATCCGGCGCCATCCTCGCCATGATCACGGCCTGCGTACTGATGATCAAAGCCGAGTGGGTGATACGTCACTCCTACAAGCGGACAGAAGTGTGGATCCTGCTCGACCGTCGCATCGAACTCAGCCCGGACGTGGCGCAACGTGTCATCACCGTCACGCTGCGCGAAATCTACCTGCGCTATGCCCTTTATTCCGCTCTTATTGCCGGCGGTTTCTGGCTCTGCACGCTGATCCTCTGGCTCGGTGGAGTGAAGGCCGGTTTCAAATGACAACCATACCCAAAGCTTGACCATTTCCGCCGATGCGGTAGTTGGATGGCCTGAATGCCATCCTGAGGGGGAAACATGCGTCTGTTGGTTGTCGGAGCCGGCTCGACCGGCGGGTATTTCGGCGGTCGCCTGGCCCAGGCCGGCCGCGATGTCACGTTCCTGGTGCGGCCCGGCCGCGCGGCGCAATTGCAGAAGGGCGGGTTGCAGATTGTCAGCCCGCATGGCGACGTCATCCTGACGCCCAGGCTGGTCACCGCCGACCGCATCGACGGTCCTTACGATGCCGTGATCCTGACGGTGAAGGCCTATTCGCTTGAGGCCGCGCTGGACGACCTCGCGCCGGCCGTGGGACCGGACACGATGATCCTGCCGGTGCTGAATGGCATGCGGCATGTCGACGCGATCAGGGCCCGTTTCGGCGCGCGGGCGCTGATCGGCGGCCTGTGCCGCATTCCGGCCCAGCTCGACGAGCAGGGCAGGGTGATCCAGATGGGCAAATTCCAGGATCTGGCCTATGGCGAGATGGATGGCAGCGCGTCGGCACGGATTGCGGCCCTGGACGCCGTGCTGACGAATGCCGGCTTCGATGCCAAGCTGACACCACATATCGAGCGCGAGATGTGGGAAAAATGGACCCTGCTCGCGGCCCTGGGCGGTATCTGCTGCCTGATGCACGGCACCGTCGGCGAGGTGGCGGCCGCACCCGGCGGCCGGGATTTTGCGCTCGACCTGATCGACGAGGTCGTTGCTGCTGTCACGGCGGTGGGCAAGGCGCCGACCGAAGCCTTTGTGGCGAACACGAAAGACACGCTGACCAGGGCGGGGTCGTCGCATACCTCATCGATGTATCGCGATCTGCAGAAAGGCGCGCCGGTCGAAGCGGACCAGATCGTCGGCGACCTGCTGGTCCGGGCAAAGCAGGCCGGCATCGCCATGCCGTTGCTGTCGCTGGCCTATACCAGTCTGTCGATCTATCAGGGCCAGCTGGCCGCGGCCGGCTGAACGCCGGCGTCTTCGCCCATGCCTGGCTGATCCACATCAATTCAAGGCGGCCGGAACTGTGGAACAGTGCTCAGCTGTGCAGCGCATGCATCTGCATCGCTGTCGCGGACCCGGAGTATCTGGAGCATGTCGGCATCGCAACCGGTGACGATTGACGAGATCGCCGCCATTCCGCCGTTCGGCCTCGACGCGCATCTCGTGGTGCCGGGGCAGGCCACCGGCATCGTGCTGTTCGCCCATGGCAGCGGCAGCAGCCGACACAGCCCGCGCAACACCTTCGTCGCGCATGCCCTGACGCAGGCCGGCATCGGCACACTGCTGTTCGATCTGCTGACGCCGGCGGAAGCCGAAGACCGTGCCATGGTCTTCGATGTCGCATTGCTGGCCGAGCGGCTGGTGCTGGCAACCCGCTGGTTGCTGCAGCGCATGGACAGAGTGCCGCTGGAGATCGGTTATTTCGGCGCCAGCACCGGCGCCGCCGCGGCACTGATCGCGGCGGCCTCGGAAAGCAGTCTGGTGAAGGCGGTGGTCAGCCGCGGCGGCAGGCCGGATCTGGCCAACCGCTTCCTGCCGCATGTGAGGGCGCCGACGCTGCTGATCGTGGGTGGCGACGATCGCGACGTACTGGCGCTGAACCGGCGCGCCCTGGCGCGCATGACTTGCAGGACCGCGCTGCAGATCGTGCCCAATGCCGGGCATCTGTTTGAGGAGCCGGGTGCGCTCGACCAGGTGATCGATGGAGCCAGATCATGGTTCCGGCAGAATTTCCGCAAGCCAGGCACGGGAGGGAGCCATGTTTCATGATCGTCGTGCGGCAGGCGAGTTGCTTGCCCGGCGTTTGCTGCCGATGGCGAAATCTCAGCCCGTCGTGCTCGCCCTGCCACGCGGCGGCGTGCCTGTCGCCGCCGCGGTGGCTGAGACGCTGAAGGCTCCGCTCGGTCTGCTGCATGTGCGCAAGATCGGCGCGCCGACGCAACCGGAACTTGCCGTCGCCGCCATTGCTGATGGCGAAACGCCGCGTCTGGCGATCAATCATCGGGTGGCCGAAGAGCTGGGGATCAGCGAGGCCTATCTGAAGGAAGCCGGCGCGCGCGAACTGAAAGAGATCGAACGGCGCAAGCTGCGCTACGAAGGCGGGCATCCCGGACCGGGTGTGAAGGGCCGCTCCGTCATCCTTGTCGATGACGGCATCGCCACCGGTGCAACCGTCCGCGCTGCCCTCCTTGCACTGCGCGCTTCGGCACCGGCCGGGATCGTGCTGGCCATACCGGTGGCGCCGCAAAGCGCCATCGATCAGGTTGCCGATCTGGTCGACGAGGTGGTGTGCCTGGAGATTCCGGCGCGCTTCATGGCGGTGGGCGAATTCTATGTCAATTTCCAACAGGTCTCGGACGGCGAGGTCGAGGCGCTGATGCGCGATGCGCGGCAGCGCATGCAGTCTTCGACTCCCGCGAGGCGATAGCGCCGGCGGAATGGCTCGGGTTTGTTGATGTTGTCGGTGACCTCATAAAGTGACACCGACGCCTAAGAAAATTCAAAAAGTTATGCCATATTCCCGGTGGCATAACCTGACATCGACCTGAGCATAAAATGACATTCCATGCCGGTAAGAGGCCATATCTTGCATCTTGGCCCTGAGCCGGCCGAGCGGTCAGACGCCTTTTGAAGGGCCTGATTCAAATGACTGGTGAGGCCGAAAAGCCGCGCAGACGGCGGGATCGGTTTCCAGATACGGGCCGCCGATCAGATCGATGCAATAGGGGATGGCGGGGAAGACGGCCGCCAGGCACTCGGCGACGGCGCTCGGCTTGCCCGGCAGGTTCACGATCAGGCTCTGGCCGCGTATTCCGGCTGTCTGGCGCGACAGGATTGCGGTCGGTACCGACTTCAGACTGATGCTTCGCATCAGCTCGCCGAAACCCGGCATCATTTTCTCGCAAACACTTTCGGTCGCTTCCGGTGTGACATCGCGCAGGGCCGGGCCGGTACCGCCGGTGGTCACGATTAGCGGACACCGCTGACGATCTGCCAGTTCGGTCAGCGTCGCGGCAATCAACGGACGTTCATCCGCAACGACGCGCGTCTCGGCACGCCAGGGGCTTGTCAGAATGCGCCGCAGTTCGGCGATGATGGCGGGCCCGCCGCGATCCTCGTAGATGCCGGCGCTGGCCCGATCTGATATCGTCACGACACCAATCGGTATGTCCTGATTCATTGTCATCACCCTGCTGTGTAGTTGTGCATCGCACTGGTGCGGTTGCTGCGCCAGTTTGACAAGACCGCCGAGGCGGAAAATTGACCGTGATCAACAGGTCGACGCCATCAATTGCCCGGCGCGGCAACGGGCCGCAGCGCAATTAACGCGCTATTCAGCATCACTGCTCAGGTAATCGTAATCGCAAATTTCCAGAAAGGATGCGAGATGACGATCACCGAACGAATCGATGCCATCACCCGCCTGGATGAGGTGAGCGCCAATGCCATAGCGCCAATCCCGCGATCTGTAAAAATCGAACTGACCGGGCGCTGCAACTTTGCCTGCGCTTTCTGCGCGCGCGAGATGATGTTGCGCGATCAGAAAGACATGGACAAGGATCTGTTCAAACGCCTGGCACTGGAGATGCGGCAGGCGGGCGTTGATGAGCTGGGCCTGTTTTATCTGGGAGAATCCTTCATGGTGCCCTGGCTGCCGGAAGCGATTGCCCATGCCAAAAGCGTGTGCGGATACCCTTATGTGTTCCTGACCACGAACGGATCCCTGGCTACTCGCGAGCGCGTGCGCGCCTGCATGGATGCAGGCTTGGATTCATTGAAATTTTCTTACAATTTTGCCGATGCGGAGCAGTTCGGCGATGTCGCCGGCGTGAAGCCGCGTTATTTCGAGGCGATCAAGACCAATATCCGCGCAGCGCATGAGGTTCGCGATGCCGCAGGTTACACCTGCGGGCTTTACGCCTCGTATATCGAGTATGACGGCATTCAAGGTGAGCGCATGCAGGAGGCGCTGGAGGAAATCCGCCCTTATGTCGATGAAATTTATGCCTTGCCGCTTTACAATCAGGCCGACTTCGTCAGCGGCGAGGAGGATGTACGCGGCTGGTCGGCCGTAGCAGGCAATCGCGGCCGTGCCGCAGCGCTACGCGACCCGCTACCCTGCTGGGCGGTTTTCACGGAGGGGCATGTCACATGGGATGGCAAGCTGTCGGCCTGCTGCTTCGACCACGACGGCCGCTTCCATATGGGGGACCTGACCACCGAGCCGTTTGTGCAGGCGTGGAATTCGGAGACATTCCAGACTCTGCGTGCCGCCCATCTGCGCCGCGACGTGCGCGGTACGGTCTGCGAAGGCTGCACCGCCTACGGTTAATGCGTCTGCTGGTGCACCGATTCCGGCGACCGCTCGAAGGTCTCGTCAGCCGGATTTGCCATGTGACGCGGTGCCGGAACGACAGGGCGATACAGCTTCTTCAACTGGGCCACATCAAGGATATGCACGCGGCTGCCACTGACGCGCACACCGCAGGCACGCAGTTGCTGGAACGAACGCGACAGGCATTCGGCACTCATGCCCAGTTCGGCGGCGATGGTCCTGCGATCTTCGGTAAGGCGGAAATGCGCCGCGCCGCGGGCCGCCGGACTGCGAGTGACCAGATAGCTGGCCAGCCGCTCCAGTGCGGTATGCAGCTTGAGCTCGCGCAGGTGGCCGACCAGCAGGCGCCAGTGATGCGCCAGGCGATCGACCATCAGCAATGCCAGTGCCGCTTCCGTCTGCAGGGCCTGGCGAAAGCGGGTGACCGGAATCAGCAGGATGCGGCAGGGCGAAATGGTCTTGGCGGCCACCAGATACGGCTGCTGCAGGATCGCCGCCGCGGTAACGAAAATCTCTCCATCGCCAAAAGAAGTTACAATGGTACTCGATCCGTCGAGGCATTCCGCCGTCAGTGCAACGCGGCCGTTCAGAATCAGGTGTACATACTCGGCCGTCTCACCCTGCTCGGTCAGCATCGTGTTTTTCGGATAGTCCTTCACCTGGCAATTGCGTGCCAGGCGCTCCGCTGTCGCCTCGCCAAGGCGGGCGAAAATCTCGGTCTTTTGAAAGAGCTGCAGGTCGGACGGGCGCATGCGGATCATCTCCTTTGGCGTGAAAATTAAACACCTCGTCGTCAGAAGGCATTGACCGATATCAACCGAATTATGCGACCCGGATTTTGACATTTGTCAGAATATTGCGCTGCGAAATTCTGAATTCGGAAAACCGCTTGATTTAGGACAATTGGTTTTTCCCGTTTCCCACCATTGTGAGCCACGACAACCAAGGTCCAAGGCAACGGATTTGGAGACGTGAGCATCATGGTACAACACTCGATCGACGCTGCTCCCAAAGGCCAGACATCGGCTCTGGTCATGAGCACCGTGGCATTCACCGTCTGCTTTGCGGTGTGGACGATCTTTTCGATCATCGGTATCCAGATCAAAGCGGATCTCGGTCTCAATGAAACCCAGTTCGGTCTGCTGATCGGCACGCCGATCCTGACCGGATCTCTCAGCCGCCTCATGCTTGGCATCTGGACCGACCAGTATGGCGGCCGCCTGGTTTACACGGTGGTCATGGTCGCAGCGGCGATCGCGACCTGGCTGCTCACCTCAGCCTATTCCTATGAAACATTCCTGCTGGCGGCGCTGGGCGTCGGCATCGCCGGCGGCTCTTTCGCGGTTGGCGTTGCCTATGTGTCGAAATGGTATCCGAAGCACAAGCAGGGCACTGCCCTGGGTATATTCGGCATGGGCAATGTCGGTGCCGCAGTCACCAAGTTCATTGCTCCCTTCGTCATGGTCGCCTTCGGTTGGGAGATGGTTGCCAAGGTCTGGGCCATCGGTCTGCTGGTGATGGCCGTCCTGTTCCTGCTGCTGACCAAGGACGATCCGGCCCAGGCCGAGCGCAAGCGCACCGGCGCCAAGCCGGAGCCGCTGCTGCGGCAGCTGGCACCGCTGAAGAACCTGCAGGTCTGGCGTTTCTCACTCTATTACTTCTTCGTTTTCGGCGCCTTCGTGGCGCTCGCCCTGTGGCTGCCGCGCTATTACATGGGCGTCTACGGCCTCGACATTAAGACTGCCGGCATGCTGGGTGCTGCCTATTCGATCCCGGCCAGCCTGTTCCGCGCTTATGGCGGTGTCCTGTCGGATAAATACGGCGCCCGCCGGGTCATGTACTGGACCTTCATCGTCTCGGTGATCTGCACGTTCGTCCTGTCGTACCCGGCCACCGATTATGTCGTGCATGGCATCAAGGGCCCGATCAGCTTCACGCTGGCCATCGGCTTCCTGCCGTTCACCGTCATCACCTTCGTGCTCGGCTTCTTCATGTCGCTCGGCAAAGCCGCCGTCTACAAGCATATCCCGGTCTATTACCCCGGCCATGTCGGAGCAGTGGGCGGCGTGGTGGGCCTGATCGGCGGCCTTGGCGGCTTCGTACTGCCGATCACGTTCGGGGCGCTGAACGACATCATCGGCGTGTGGACCAGCTGCTTCATGCTGCTGTTCGCCCTGGTCGCCACGGCGCTGACCTGGATGCATTTCACCATTCAACGCATGGAACGTCGCAAGCATCCGGGCCTGCGCGGACCGCAGGATCTGCCGGAACTGGCCGAAGGCGGCATTCCGGCACGGATTTCGGGCAGCGCCCGGTAGAAGGAAACCATCATCATGACTGTCACCAACGAAACCGCGGTGCCGCGCAAGGGTCATTGGCTAAGCCGCTGGGAGCCGGAAAATCCCCAGTTCTGGGATGCCACCGGCAAGGCGATCGCCTGGCGCACACTGATCATCACCACGGCCAACCTGACCATGGCCTTCATCGTCTGGTTCATGGTCAGCGCCCTGGTGGTGCGCCTGCCCGGCGCCGGGTTCAAGCTCAATGCCGGCGAACTGTTCTGGCTGGCGGCCATGCCCGGGCTGGCCGGCGGCTCGCTGCGCATCATCCACACTTTCCTGGTGCCGCTTTACGGCACCCGCAACGTGGTGGCGATCTCGACGCTCAGCCTGCTGATTCCGGCCGTGGGCTGGTTCTATGCGGTACAGGATCCCACTACGCCTTACTGGGTGCTGATGGTACTGGCTTTCCTCGCCGGCCTCGGCGGCGCCAACTTCTCCTCCTTCATGCCGAGCACAAGCCTGTTCTTTCCCAAACGCCAACTGGGCACGGCATTGGCGATCCAGGCCGGTATCGGAAATTTCGGTGTCAGCATCGTGCAGTTCGTCACGCCCTGGATCATTGGCCTGGCGCTGTTCGGTAGCCTGGCCGGCGAACCACTGCCCTTCACCCGCGCTGGCGTGCAGAGCCAGATCTGGCTGCAGAACGCGGCGCTGGTCTATGTGCCTTTCATCGCGCTGTTCGGCATCCTGGCCTGGTTCATGCTGCGCAGCGTGCCGGTGCGGGCGAACTTCCGTGATCAGCTCGACATCTTCAAGCTGAAGCACGGTTTCTTCATGACGCTGCTGTATATCATGACCTTTGGTTCATTCTCCGGCTTCTCGGCGACTTTTCCGCTGCTGATCCGCCAGACCTTCGGCGGCTTTCCCAATGCGCCCGATCCGCTGGCCTATGCCTTCATGGGACCGCTGATCGGTTCGATCATGCGCGTGATCGCCGGCCCGCTATCGGATCGCTTCGGTGGTGCCGTGGTCACGCAATGGTCGGGCATCGGCCTGATCGCCTGCGCCATCGGCGTGTCTTTCTATACCGCGCCGACCTCGATGGCCGATTTCCCATATTTCCTCGCCTTCATGCTCGGCTTGTTCTTCTTCTCCGGCATCGGCAATGCCTCAACCTTCAAGCAGATGCCCATGCTGTTCGAGCCGCGCCAGGCCGCCGGCGTGATCGGCTGGACCAGTGCGATGGCTGCCTATGGTCCGTTCGCCGCCGGCCTGATGCTCGGCTATTCGATCACCCTGTTCGGTTCGCCGAACGCCTTCTTCTACTGGGCCGCGTTCTATTACGCGGTCAATGTCGCCATCAACTGGTGGTACTACGCCCGCAAGGGCGCCCCGAATCCGTGCTGAATTCGAAACGGAGTGATCAGCCATGAGTCGTTTTCTCGATCGCCTCACCTACTTCCGCAAACAGGTCGGCAGTTTTTCCGACGGTCACGGTATCGTCACCACCGAGGACCGCGCCTGGGAGAATGCCTATCGCGACCGCTGGGCGCATGACCGTATCGTGCGCTCCACGCATGGCGTGAACTGCACGGGCTCGTGCTCGTGGAAGATTTATGTCAAGGGCGGCATCGTCACCTGGGAAACCCAGCAGACCGATTATCCTCGCACCCGGCCCGATCTTCCAAATCATGAACCACGCGGCTGTTCGCGCGGCGCCAGCTACTCCTGGTATCTCTACAGCGCCAACCGGGTGAAGTATCCGATGATCCGCGGCCGGCTGATCCGGCTGTGGCGCGCGGCCCGCCAAACCCATCGCGATCCGGTCGCTGCCTGGCAATCCATCGTCGAGGACAAGGCGAAAGCCAAGGAATACAAGACCGTGCGTGGCCTGGGCGGCTTCGTGCGCGCGAGCTGGGACGAGGCAAACGAGATCATCGCCGCCGCCAATGCCTATACGATCAAGGCTTTCGGGCCGGATCGCGTGATCGGTTTCTCGCCGATCCCGGCAATGTCGATGGTGTCCTATGCCGCCGGCAGCCGCTACCTGTCGCTGATCGGCGGCGTCTGCATGAGCTTCTATGATTGGTATTGCGACCTGCCGCCGAGCTCGCCGCAGACCTGGGGTGAGCAGACTGACGTGCCGGAATCGGCAGACTGGTACAACTCGACCTTCCTGATGCTCTGGGGCTCAAATGTGCCGCAGACGCGCACGCCCGATGCCCATTTCATGACTGAGGTACGCTACAAGGGCGCCAAGGTCGCCGTAGTGACACCGGACTATTCGGAAGCGTCCAAATTCGCCGATCTGTGGCTGCATCCCAAGCAGGGCACCGATGCCGCGCTGGCCATGGCCATGGGCCATGTGATCCTGAGCGAATATCACGTCAAAACCCGCAGCACCTATTTCGAAGATTACTGCCGGCGCTACACCGACATGCCCAATCTGGTCATGCTGGTGGAACGCGACGGGCGTCTGGTGCCGGACCGCTTCCTGCGCGCCTCCGATTTCGCCGACAATCTGGGCGAAGCCAACAACCCCGACTGGAAGACGCTGGCGATCGATGAAGCCAGCGGCAAGATCGTCACGCCGCTGGGTTCGATCGGTTTCCGCTGGGGCGAGCAGGGCAAGTGGAACCTGGAGGAGAAAGACACTGCGGGCAGCGAGACCAAACTGCGCCTGGGGCTCAAGGGCATCGAGGACGAGCTGAAGCCGGTCGCCTTCCCGTATTTCGGTGGCATCGTGAACGAGCATTTTCCGAACAACGCCCAGACGGATGTGATCGAACGGAAAGTCCCGGTCAAGCGCATCGAGACCAAGAATGGCCCGGTGCTGGTGACGGCGGTCTATGACCTGTTCCTGGCCAATTATGGCGTCGATCGCGGCTTCAATGACCCGAAGACGGCGAAGAGCTTCGACGATAACCAGCCCTATACGCCGGCCTGGCAGGAGAGCATCACCGGCGTGCCGCGCGAGCAGGTGATCGCGGTCGCCCGCGCCTTTGCCGACAATGCCGACAAGACCAAGGGCAAATCCATGGTCATCCTCGGTGCGGCGATCAATCACTGGTATCACGCCGACATGAACTACCGTGGCATCATCAACCTGCTGGCGATGTGCGGATGCATCGGTCAGTCGGGTGGTGGCTGGTCGCATTATGTCGGCCAGGAGAAACTGCGGCCGCAATGTGGCTGGCTGCCGCTGGCCTTTGCGCTGGACTGGCATCGCCCGCCGCGCCAGCAGAACTCGACATCCTTCTTCTATGCCCATACCGGGCAGTGGCGCTATGAGAAGCTGGCGGTGGAGGAAATCCTCTCACCGGTGGCACCGCGCAAGCTGACGGGTTCACTGATCGACTTCAACGTGCGCGCGGAACGGATGGGCTGGCTCCCGTCGGCACCGCAAGTGGACCGCAATCCGCTGCAGATCGCCAAGGATGCCGCGGTCGCCGGACAGGAGCCGGCGCCCTATCTGGTCGAAAAGCTGAAAGGCGGTGCCATCCGCATGTCCTGCGAGGACCCGGACAATCCGGTGAATTTCCCGCGCAACATGTTCGTCTGGCGCTCTAACATTCTCGGCTCCAGCGGCAAGGGTCATGAATACTTCCTCAAATACCTGCTCGGCACCCAGCATGGCGTGCAGGGCAAGGATCTGGGCCAGGAAGGCGGCCGCAAGCCCGAAGAGGTGGTGTGGCGCGATGGCGCTGAAGGCAAGCTTGACCTGCTGGTGACGCTCGATTTCCGCATGTCCACCACCTGCATATATTCCGACATCGTGCTGCCGACGGCCACCTGGTATGAGAAGCACGACATGAATACCTCCGACATGCATCCTTTCATCCATCCGCTGTCGGCAGCGGTGGATCCGGCCTGGGAAGCGCGCAGCGACTGGGAAATCTTCAAGGGCATCGCCAAGACATTCTCATCGGTATGCGAAGGTCATCTCGGCGTCGAGAAGGACGTGGTGATGACGCCGCTGATGCATGACACTCCGGCGGAACTGGGTCAGGCGTTCGAGCCCAAAGACTGGCGCAAGGGCGAGATCGAGCCGATCCCCGGCAAGACCATGCCGCAGATCACTGTGGTCGAGCGCGACTATCCGAACACCTACAAGAAGTTCACCGCACTCGGTCCGCTGCTGAGCAAGATCGGCAACGGTGGCAAGGGCATCAGCTGGAATACCCAGCATGAGGTGGAATTCCTCGGCAAGCTGAACGGCAAGGTCACCGAGCCGGGCGTCAGCCAGGGCATGCCGCGGATCGAAACCGACATCGAGGCGGCGGAAGTGATCCTGTCGCTGGCACCGGAAACCAACGGCGAGGTGGCGGTGAAATCCTGGGCGGCGCTGTCGAAGGCGACCGGCCGCGACCATACGCATCTGGCACGTCCGCGCGAGGACGACAAGCTGCGTTTCCGCGACCTGCAGGCGCAGCCGCGCAAGATCATCTCGTCACCAACCTGGAGCGGACTGGAATCCGAACATGTCAGCTACAACGCCTGCTATACGAACGTGCATGAGCTGATCCCCTGGCGCACCCTGACCGGCCGGCAGCAGCTCTACCAGGATCATCCCTGGATGCTCGCCTTCGGCGAGGGCCTGTGCACCTACCGGCCGCCGATCGACACCCGCAGCGTCGCCGCCGTGCATGGCAAGCGCGGCAACGGCAATCCGGAAATCCTGCTCAACTTCATCACGCCGCACCAGAAATGGGGCATCCACAGCACCTATACCGACAATCTGCTGATGCTCACGCTGTCGCGCGGCGGGCCGATCGTCTGGCTGAGCGAAGTGGATGCCGCCAAGGTTGGCGTCGAGGATAACGACTGGGTCGAGGTGTTCAACGCCAATGGCGCGCTCGTCGCCCGTGCCGTGGTCAGCCAGCGCGTCAACGAAGGCATGCTGCTGATGTATCACGCGCAGGAAAAGATCGTGAATGTGCCGGGCAGTGAGATCACCGGCGCACGCGGTGGCATCCACAACTCGGTCACGCGCACCACGGTGAAACCGACGCACATGATCGGTGGCTATGCGCAGCTGAGTTACGGCTTCAACTACTACGGCACGATCGGCACCAATCGCGATGAATTCGTGGTGGTGCGCAAGATGACCAATGTCGATTGGCTGGATGGTCCGCGGCCCAGCACCGCGGCCGCCGAATAAGCCAGCACAGACCCAAGGAGATCGCCCCATGAAAGTCCGTGCTCAAATCGCCATGGTCCTCAACCTGGATAAATGCATCGGTTGTCATACCTGTTCGGTGACCTGCAAGAATGTCTGGACCTCGCGCCAGGGCGTCGAATACGCCTGGTTCAACAATGTCGAGACCAAGCCGGGGATCGGCTATCCGAAGGAATGGGAAAACCAGGACAAGTGGCAGGGCGGCTGGCGTCGCACCCGCAGCGGCAAGATCGAGCCGCGCATCGGTGGCAGATGGCGTATCCTGTCGAAGATTTTCGCCAATCCGCATCTGCCGCAGATCGACGACTACTACGAGCCCTTCACCTTCGATTACGAGCACCTGCAGACGGCGCCGGAATCGCAGGCCACCCCGGTGGCGCGGCCGGTGTCTCTGATCACCGGCAAGCGCATGGAAAAGATCGAGTGGGGTCCGAACTGGGAAGAAATTCTCGGCACCGAATTCGCCAAGCGGTCGAAGGACAAGAATTTCGACGGACTGCAGAAGGAAATCTACGGTCAATTCGAAAAGACCTTCATGTTCTATCTGCCGCGCCTTTGCGAGCATTGCCTCAATCCGGCCTGTGTCGCCGCCTGCCCATCGGGTTCGATCTACAAGCGTGAGGAAGACGGCATCGTCCTGATCGACCAGGACAAGTGCCGCGGCTGGCGCATGTGCGTCAGCGCCTGCCCCTACAAGAAAATCTATTACAACTGGCAATCCGGCAAAGCCGAGAAGTGCACCTTCTGCTTCCCGCGTATCGAGGCGGGCGAGCCGACGGTCTGCTCCGAGACCTGTGTCGGTCGCATCCGCTATCTCGGCGTGTTGCTCTATGACGCCGACCGCATTGAGGAAGCCGCCAGCGCGGCGAACGAGCAGGACCTCTACCAGGCGCAGCTCGACATATTTCTCGATCCGAATGATCCGGCGGTGATCGAGCAGGCTCGGCGCGACGGCGTGCCGGAGAACTGGCTGGAATCGGCGCGTCATTCGCCGACCTACAAGATGGCAATCGACTGGAAAATTGCCTTCCCGTTGCATCCGGAATACCGCACCCTGCCGATGGTCTGGTATGTCCCGCCACTGTCGCCGATCCAGGCTGCCGCCGATGCCGGCAAGATTGCGATGTCTGACGAGATCGCTGATGTGCGCAGCCTGCGCATTCCGGTGAAGTATCTCGCCAACCTGCTTACCGCCGGCAAGGAAGAGCCGGTGGTGGCAGCGCTGGAACGCATGATGGCGATGCGGGTGTTCATGCGCAGCCGCCATGTCGATGCCAGGGAGAATCTCGCGGTTCTCGAACAGGTCGGCCTCACGCTCGCCCAGGTCGAGGATATGTACAAGACCATGGCGATCGCCAATTACGAGGATCGCTACGTGATCCCGTCAACGCATCGTGAATATGCCGAAAACGCTTTCGATCTGCGCGGCAGCTGCGGCTTCTCCTTCGGCGCCGGCTGCTCGGGCGGCAAGGAACCGGCCAATCTGTTTGCGGCAGGTCAGCGCGCGGCCGGGGAGTGATAACCATGAGAATCCTGAAAGCCATTTCCGCCCTGCTCGATTATCCGACCGCCGATTTGCAGGTTGCGCTGCCGGAAATCCGCGCGATGATCGCCGCCGACCTCAAGCCGAGCCAGAAAACCGCGTCTGCACTTGACCGGCTGGCGATCGAGCTCGGCAACAGCGATCTGATCGAACTGCAGGAACGCTATACCAGCCTGTTCGATCGCGGCCGCTCCGTGGCGCTGCATCTCTATGAGCATGTCCATGGCGATTCACGCGATCGCGGTTCGGCCATGGTGGCACTGATGGAGCTTTACCACAGGCACGGTTTTGCCCTGGATTCGACTGAGCTGCCGGATTACCTGCCGCTGCTGCTGGAATTCCTCAGCCAGATCGATCCGCAGGAGGCGCGCGGCATCCTGCGCGATGCCGCACCGATCTTCGCCCTGCTGCGCGACCGGCTGGACAAGCGGCAGTCCGCCTATGCCGCAGTGCCTGCGGCTCTGCTGGTTCTGGCCGATGCGGCAGCGGTGGCCGCACCGGTTCGCCCGCCCGAGGAGGACGACGACAGTTTCGAGGCCCTGGACCGGGCCTGGGACGAAGCCGCCGTCACTTTCGGGCCGGAAAACGACCCGCACCGCGCATCCGGCGGCAGCTGCGGCAAGGCTTCGGCCTGGGTGCAGGCCATCAACACTCCATCCCCGCGCTGACCGGAGGACCGTGATCATGATACAGTATATCGAACACTTCTTTTTTGGCATCTATCCTTATATCGGGCTGAGCGTATTCTTGGTCGGCAGTCTGGTCCGCTTCGAACGCGGCCAGTACACATGGCGCAGCGGGTCGAGCCAGATGCTGCGGACAAGCCAGCTCCGTTGGGGCTCTAACCTGTTCCATATCGGTATCCTGTTCCTGCTGTTCGGCCATTTCGTCGGCCTGCTGACGCCGCACTGGCTGTACGAGCATTTCATTACTGCTGGAGCCAAGCAGATGGTGGCGGTGGTATCCGGCGGCACTGCCGGCACGATCTGCTTCATCGGGCTGACCCTGCTGCTGCACCGCCGGCTGACCGATGCGCGTATCCGCGCCACCAGTTCGCCGATGGATATCGCCATCCTGCTGGTGCTGTGGCTGCAACTGGTGCTCGGTCTGGTGACGTTGCCGTTCTCGGTCCAGCATAGCGATGGCGGCACGATGCTGGCCCTGTCGGAATGGGCGCAGCGGATCGTCACCTTCCGCGGCGGCGCCGCAGAGCTGGTATCGGCCGTCGACTGGCCATTCAAGCTGCACCTCGTGCTGGGCATCACCATCTTCGTGCTCTTCCCGTTCAGCCGCCTGGTGCATATCTGGAGCGCGCCGCTCGGCTATGTCTTCCGCAGCTACCAGGTCGTGCGCCGGCGCTCGCCGGCCCGCCCAACCCTGTAAGGAGGCTGCCATGGAAGTCATCCGTGTGAATGGTGCGGCCATCGACGAGGCCGCGGTGTTGGCGGAAATGCAGTATCATCCGGCTGCATCCGCCGAAGAGGCCGGGCGAAAGGCCGCCGAAGCCCTGGCAGTGCGCGAACTGCTGCTGCAGCGGGCCGAGGCTCTCGGTCACGATCGGGAGGACGAGGATGCCATCGACCGCGTGATCGCGGCAGAAGTATCGCTACCGGCACCGGATGAGAAGTCTTGCCGGCGCTACTACGAGGCCAACCGTAGCCAATTCCGCAGTCCGACGCTCTATGAGGCACGACATATCCTGATCCCGGCCATGCCGGAAGAAGAGGAAGAACGCGAAGCCGCCCGCCTGCAGGCTGAGAAGCTGATCGCCTTGCTGAAAAGCGATCCCGAACTGTTCGGGCAACTTGCCAAGGAATATTCGGCCTGCTCATCGAAGGATAACGGCGGTCATCTCGGCCAGTTCGCCAGCGATACCACGGTTCCGGAATTCGAGACTTTCCTCGACGAACTCCAGGTCGGGCAGTTGTCGCCGGCGCCGGTGCCGACCCGCTACGGCTTCCATGTGCTGCAACTGATCCAGCGCGAGCCGGGGCGCGATCTGCCGTATGACAGCGTCCAGCAGCGCGTGGTCGATTATCTCTGTGAGTCTGTATTCCGTACGGCCGTGCGTCAGTATATCGCCATGCTGGCGGCCGAGGCCGAAATCAGCGGCGTGGCCCTGGCCGGAGCCGAATCGCCACTGGTGCAGTGAGGTTGCCATGCCGGATCGCGAACACAGTTCCGGCACACTGGCCCTGCGCCGCCTGCTGCGCGGGTTCGAGCATTTTCACGACTGTTTCTTCGCGGGCGACAGCCAGCTCTACGAGCGCCTGGTCAGCGAAGGGCAGTCACCGCGCATCCTGGTGATCGCCTGCTCGGATTCGCGCTCCGATCCTGCATTGCTGACCGAGGCGCAACCGGGAGATTTGTTCGTGATCCGCAATGTTGCCGCCCTGGTTCCGGCCTAAGAGCAGCCGCAGGGTATCCCGAAGGGCACGAG
>NZ_JAOZVR010000089.1 GCF_025869515.1 Ferrovibrio sp. | reverse complement strand
GCAGGACGAGGGCATGGCGGAATACCCGATCACGCAGGACTTCTCGCCGGGCTACATCACGCGCCGGCTGCATCTGCTGCCCAAACAGGGCGTGCAGGCGCCGTGGCACCACGCACAGGACTACGCATCGGACCGGAAAACCCTGCTCCGGGGCGAACTCGAGGACGGGGCGCTGCGCTTCGACGACCCGGCGCGCACGGTGACGGCGGGCAGGGTCTGACTGGGTCGAGCAGCATCTCAGGCAACTCGCCCCGTACGTTCGGGACGGAAGATGCAGCTCTTATCGCACCCACGCGGGAAGCCTGGTCGGCTGACACTCCCGCGCGACACGACGGGCTACTCTCGCGCGTGACAACGACCGGGACGTTACTGCGAAAATGGAACAGTACACCGACTGCGAACTTCCCGACTTGCTCGAGGAGGCGATGCAAGTCATTGCCGTGCTGCGTTGGCGGCGACCGGACGATGACACGAGGGTGCAGGAGGCGGCTGATGCGATCATGAAGCGTCTCTACAACGCGCGGCGTGATGCTTCGGAGGTGGGCTGTCGCTGCTGCCAGCGAGCAATCCGCCGCGAACGGTCGGGCCGTTCAATAATGGAAGGCGATCACCGCGGCCGTGATGACGATTCCCCACGCGATATATAAGAGATCCATTCTCACCGCCCCCATAGAAAAGCTTGTGAGCGGCCGCAATCCGTTGCGGCCTGGCCACTGGATTCGTCCGTGGTTATGGCGTGGGGTACAGGGTGGCAGAGCGCTCGCTCGCAATCCGCCAGTGATGTGAGGCTGTGTCGGTCGGCGAGTCGACCGGAGGCAATATCCAGGACTCCTACAGGCGGCTGGCAGGTGACAGGGGGGCGCAGGCGAAGCATTGACGCGTCTCGCGCGCGGCAACGCCAGTTCCATTCACGGTGTCGTCGCGCGGCGGACGATCTCGGGATGCATCAGCTCGACGCGCGTCAGGCGCAATGCGTTCGAAATGACGGATACCGAGCTCAGGCTCATCGCCGCGGCGGCGATCATCGGTGACAGTAGCCAGCCCGTGAATGGGTATAGGACGCCTGCCGCGACCGGCACGCCGAGTGCGTTGTAGAGCAACGCGAAGGCGAGATTCTGCTTCATGTTCGCGACGGTGGCCTGGGACAACGCGCGTGCCGTCGCGATCCCACGCAAATCTCCTTTGACGAGCGTGATCTGCCCGCTGTTCATCGCCACGTCCGTACCCGTGCCCATGGCGATCCCGATGTCGGCCTGGGACAGTGCCGGCGCGTCGTTGATACCGTCGCCCGCCATCGCCACGATGTGCCCGGCGCGCTGCTGAGTTTCGATCAGCGCCAGTTTGTCCGCAGGTCGCACTTCCCCGTGCACTTCATCGATGCCAAGCCGACGTCCGACCGCCATTGCAGTGGTAAGCCCGTCTCCCGTCGCCATGATTACGCGTATACCGGCGCGGTTCAGTGTGTCCAGCGCCTCCCAGGTAGTCGCTTTGACGGGATCCGAGACGGCCAGCACGCCCGCAAGGCGGCGATCGACGGCGAGATACATGACACTCGCGCCTTCTGCCCGCATTGCCTCCGCGCGTGCTGCCAATGGAGCCACGGTTATATCGAGGTGCTGCATCAGCGCTGTATTGCCCAGTGCCAGCGACATCCCCTCGACGCTCCCGCTGACGCCGATGCCGGTTCGCGATTCAAACTCGGATGGCGTGGACAGGGGGAGATCCTGTCGCTTTGCCGCGTCCACGATGGCGGTGGCGAGGGGGTGTTCGCTGCCCTGATCGAGGCTCGCGGCGAGTTGCAGGACCCGGTCTTCGGTGAATCCCTCGCACGCGATCGCGCGTTCGAAAGTCGGCTTTCCTGCGGTGAGCGTGCCGGTCTTGTCGACCACCAGCGTATCCACCGCGCGCAGTTTCTCGATGGCCACGGCATCTTTGAACAACACGCCGTGCTGCGCACCACGCCCGGTCGCCACCATGATCGACATCGGCGTCGCGAGACCGAGCGCACATGGACAGGCGATGATGAGGACGGCCACGGCGTTCACCAGTCCGTAAACCCAGCTCGGCTCCGGACCGAGGAATCCCCATCCGAAGAACGTGAGCACCGCGATGGCGATGACGCCGATGACGAAATAGCCTGCGACTACGTCCGCCATGCGTTGCATGGGTGCTTTGGAGCGCTGGGCCTGTGCGACCATCTGGACGATCTGCGCCAGCACTGTCGCCGATCCCACCCGCTCCGCGCGGAAGACCAATGCACCGTTGGTGTTCAGGGTGGCACCGATGACCTTGTCACCCGCGCGCTTGACCACCGGCAAAGGCTCACCCGTCAGCATCGATTCATCCACGGCGCTGGAACCTTGCGTGACCACGCCGTCCACCGGCACCTTCTCTCCGGGCCGCACGCGAAGCAGATCTCCGATGTGAACGTGCGACAGGGGAATGTCTTCCTCCACGCCGTCGGCTGCGATCCGGCGCGCCATTTTCGGCGCGAGTTTGAGCAGGGACTTGATCGCGGTGGACGTCCGGGCCCGCGCACGCAGCTCCAGTACCTGGCCCAGCAGGGTCAACGAGATGATCACGGTGGCCGCCTCGAAATACACCGCCACGCGGCCCATCGACATGAACGATGACGGAAACACTTGCGGAGCGATCGTCGCCACGACGCTGTACGCGAACGCGGCACTCGTCCCCAGCGCGATCAGCGTCCACATGTTGGGGCTGCGATGACGAACGGAATCCACACCGCGCTTGAAGAGCGGCCACCCCGCCCATGCCACGACGGGCAGGGACAGCACGAGCTCGATCCACGACTGGGTGGTCCCGGAGAACCAGGCCATCCGATGACCTGCCATCGCCAGGAACGCGACGACGACGGTGAATGGAAGGGTCCACCAGAAACGGCGAGAGAAATCCTCGAGTTCGGGATCCTCGGCGTCCTCGATCACCGGTACCATGGGCTCCAGACTCATGCCGCATCTGGGACAGTTGCCCGGTTCGGACTGCTGGATCTCGGGGTGCATCGGGCATGTGAAGATCACGGGTGCGGCATCCCTGGCGCGCGAAGGCACCGGCACTGATATCTGCGCTGACCCGGACAGATAGCGCCCCGGTTCCGCGACGAAGCGATCCATGCAGCGAGCGCTGCAGAAATGGTAGGCCGCGCCGTCATGGTGCGTGGTATGCGGCGAGTCGGCGCGCACGGTCATGCCACACACCGGGTCTTTCAGCGTTGGCTGGGCGTCCGGATCAGGGTTCGATTTCACGGTCATCACCATATGCGTACACCCGCAACAATCCGGGTGTCCTCGACCGTCGCTGCGAGCCAGTCCCGTACAACATCGCGCATGAAATCCACTGTCGTGCGCTTATGGGAATTGCAATGGCCGGGATCCTTTTTCAGCCGCCCGGCGCCGGCTTCAGCAGCTCAATACTTGCCCATTTCCAGGATCGTTTCAGCGAGTTCTTCGATGTCGTCACCTTCGTGCACGACCGCCTTCACCGTCACGTAATACGCGTTGCCGCGGCCACCCGAGCATGGCGGCAAATAAGTGCCCGGCTTGTCCCAGTCGGGCGCGCTGTGCTCGGCGACAGCCCAGAAGCCGGCCGGCAGTGCCATCGTGTGGGGCGGCACCGACGGTACCTGAACCGAGGTACTGCCAAGTTCTATTGCGTAGCCCAGCTTGCCGTGTCCGCCGTGATCCATTGGCGCATACGAGCGATCGCTGAACTCCAGTACCAGCGCATTGGTGCGCGCGGGAATTCCGTTCACATGCAGCGCGGGCGAGCCGTGGGTGCCACCAAACTTTTGACACTGATACCCATCTGGCACGGCGGCACCGTCCCACACCGGGTCGACAAACTTCGCTTGAAGGTCGGATGCGGTCACCGCCAAAGGCAGGGCGAGCAGGAACATGAATGCTGAGGTTCTGCAGATTTTCATAGCGCTATGCTCCTCGGTACGTGCAGGCGCACGGGATACCGCAGTCGGGTAACTCTGCCGAATGGGCGTAAAAGCTTATGCCATACTTCTTTCACGGCAACCTACGAGTCGTCTCCGACATCCTGCGAAGAACCTGCTTTTATCATGGAGAACACCCAGACGAACAGACAGTGACGCATCGTGCCGACGTAGGGCATCCGCTGTCGCCCTGCTAAACATGATCGCGTCGGAAGCGATCCAAAGAGTTGACGGATGATCGAGAGAAGATCATCGTGGGCCGATCTCTGTTCAAGGGGTCGAAATGATGGCGCGAGCGCGGAACGGTCAGGCTATCAGCACAGCACGAGCAAGTCGGCAGGAATTGCGCGCACTGCGAAAATTGCAGCAGGATGCGAAGCGGGACGGCGATCTGTCGACGTGGCGGCGAGCGACGGCGGTCCTGGGCTATCTCGATGGCATCAGCGTGATCCAACAGGCAGCGCAACTCGACGTGACCCGTGGTTCCGTCAATCGCTGGTTGCAATGGTTCGAGGCCGCTGGTACCGAGGGGCTGCGACCGCGAGAACGTCTCGGGGGCGAGGCGCGACTGTCGGATGCGCAACACCAGCAATGGATTGCGCTGGTCGAAGCAGGTCCGCTGGCCGCTGGCTACCAGAGCGGTGTGTGGACTGGGCCGATGATCGGGGAATTGATCCGGCGTCGTTTTGGGGTCAGTTACCACAACCATCATATTCCCCGTCTGCTGCACAAGCTTGGATTCTCGGTACAGCGCCCCCGGAAGCGGTTGGCCAAAGCCGACGCGGAGCGCCAGGCGCTCTGGTTGAAACAGACGTTTCCGGCGATCAAAAAAAAGCGGCTGCTTGCCGAGGCGTAGTCCTGTTCGAAGACGAAGCCAGTTTCTGGCTCGACGGTACGTTGCATCGAACCTGGTCGCGCGTCGGCTGCCAGCCACGAGTCGATACCTTTGGCGCGCGCAAGACCGCTCACTTGTATGCGGCGGTCAGTCTCTGTACGGCGCAGTTCACGTTCCAGTTCGCCGAGGTGTTCAACGCCGGCACGTTCCTGACGTTTCTCAAGCGATTGGTTGGGAAATATGCCGGGCGCAAGGTCTTTCTGATTCTCGACAATGGCCCCTGTCACAATCTGGACGCTACTGGACAGCAGTGGTTGGCCGCCAATCATCGGCGCATCTCGCTTCACCGACTGCCGCCATACTCGCCTGAGTTCAATCCAGTGGAGCCGATTTGGAAGACGACACGCAAGCTGACCGCCCATAATCGCTTCTATCAGACGACGATCGAACGGGACACGGCCCTGCGACGCACCTTCGCGCGCTTTCGCCGTAATCCAGACCTCATCTTCGCTCACGTCGCACGGTTCCAATGATCCATTATCGATGTGAGATTGTTTAAGGAACTTCTGAATAAGTCACTGATCTGATCTCGCCATTCTGAACGATTAAC
>NZ_JAOZVR010000088.1 GCF_025869515.1 Ferrovibrio sp. | reverse complement strand
ATATCGCCATCACCATCTGGCGCGTGCTCGGCGGCTTCGTGATTGCCGCCGTCTTCGCCGTGCCGCTCGGCATCCTGATGGGCGCTTTCAAGAGCGTGGAGGCCTTCTTCGAGCCTTTCATTTCCTTCGCCCGCTACCTGCCCGCCTCGGCCTTCATCCCGCTGCTGATCCTGTGGGCAGGCGTCGGCGAGGCGCAGAAACTGTCCGTGATTGTCATCGGCTCCTTCTTCCAGATCGTGCTGATGGTCGCCGTGATCGTCGGCGGCAGCCGGCTCGACCTGGTCGAAGCCTCCAAGACGTTAGGCGCAAAACGCTCCGGCATCGTGCTGCGCGTGCTGCTGCCCGGCGCCCAGCCGCAGATCGCCGAGACGCTGCGCCTGGTGCTGGGCTGGGCCTGGACCTATGTGATCGTCGCCGAACTGATTGGCGCGCAGAGCGGCATCGGCCATATGATCATGGACAGCCAGCGCCTGCTCGATACCGGGCAGATGATCTTCGGCATCTTCGTCATCGGCGTGATCGGCCTGGTGTCCGATTTCCTGTTCAAGCAGGCCAACCAGCGCCTCTATCCCTGGTATTTCATCAAGTGAGCAAACTTCGCATCGAAAACGTCAGTCGCGTTTTCCCGGGCGTGCGTGGCGGCGAGCCCACGCGCGCGCTGGAACCGGCGACGCTGAACGTGGAAGACAACGACTTCATCACCATCCTGGGGCCCTCGGGCTGCGGCAAGAGCACGCTGCTGCGCATCGTCGCCGGCCTGGATCAGCCCACCACCGGCCAGGTTCTGCTGGATGGTGCAGCAGTGCGCGATCCCGGCCCCGATCGCGGCATGGTGTTCCAGTCCTACACGCTGTTTCCCTGGCTGACCGTGCGGCAGAATATCTGTTTCGGCCTGCGCGAGAAGAACGTGCCGGACAAGCAGCAGGAAGAGATCGCCGCCCATTTCATCGAGCAGGTCGGCCTGCGCGGCTTCGAGAATCATTTCCCCAAGATGCTGTCGGGCGGCATGCAGCAGCGCACCGCGCTGGCCCGCGCGCTGGCCAACGATCCGAAAATCCTGCTGCTCGACGAGCCTTTCGGCGCGCTGGACAACCAGACCCGCGCGCTGATGCAGGAACTGCTGCTCGGCATCTGGGAGCAGCATAAAAAGACCGTGCTGTTCGTCACCCACGATATCGACGAAGCGATCTTCATGGCCAACCGCGTGCTGGTGATGACCGCCCGCCCCGGCAAGGTGAAATGCGACATCGGCATCGACCTGCCGCATCCGCGCCATTACACGGTGAAGACGACGCCGGAATTCGCCGCCTACAAGGCGCGCCTGACCGAGGAAATCCGCGTCGAGTCGATCCGCGCGGCCCAGCTCGAGCACTGACCGCCGATATTCCGCTTCCGCGCCCCGGACAACCGGGCTAGGCTTGCCACGGCCCGTCACAGAAGCGGGACCGTATGCTGCGCATCGTCGCGGCGGTTCGCGATGGCCCGCAGCCCAACAGGCAACCGGGAGAACGTCATGGCCGATAGCGTCTATAAAGTGATCGAAATCGTCGGCACCAGCAAGGATTCCTGGGAGAAGGCAGCCAAGGTGGCTGTCGATCGCGCCGCGAAGTCGCTGCGCGATCTGCGCGTCGCCGAAGTGGTACAGCTTGATATGCAGATGAATAACGGCAAGATCGAAGCCTATCGCGCGAAACTCAAGGTCTCGTTCAAATACGAGGGCTGACATCGGAGATCACGGCGTTGCGGCCGGACGTGTATTAAAATGGATATCAGAGTCTTTCTGCCCCGTGACCGCGACGCCGTCATCGCCCTGTGGGAAGCCTGCGGCCTGACACGGCCATGGAACGATCCCGGCAGCGACATCGCTTTCTGCGTCTCGAAGCCTGAATCGACCATCCTGGTCGGCGAGGCCGAAGGCCCAGAGAACACCAAACGCGTCGTGGCCAGCGTGATGTGCGGCCATGACGGCCATCGCGGCTGGCTGTATTACCTCGCCGTCGATCCCGCCCTGCAGAAAGGCGGCCATGGCCGCGCCATGGTGGCCGCCGCCGAGAACTGGCTCAAAAGCCGCGGCGTGCCGAAAGTCATGCTGATGGTGCGGCCGGAAAACGACAGGGTGCGCGCCTTCTACGACGCACTGGGCTATGCGGAAGAACCGCGCGTGATCTTCAGCCGCCGGCTGGACGGGAAGTAACCCGCCCAGCCTGCCTGCGACCTCAGCCCAGGTTGAGGAAGTCCCGCTTCACCAGCGGCAGACCCTTGTGGCGCAGGATGTCGTAGGCCGTGACCGCGTGGAAAAAGAAGTTCGGCAGCGCAAAACCGAGCAGATACTCCTGCCCGGTGAAACTCAGCTCACCGCTGCCGGTCTTCAGCGATACCGGGCGGGTTTCCGAACCCGCGAACGCAGCCTCGCCGATGCCGTTGATGAAATCCAGCACCGCCGTGATGCGCGCCTGCAGCTCGGCGAAGCTGGTTTCGGTGTCGGGATGGCTCGGCGGGGTCACGCCCGCCGGCCGCGCGGCGCCGAATTTTGCCGCGTCGCAGGCAGCCTGGATCTGGCGCGTGAGCGCATACATGTCAGGCGCCAGCCGCGCCTCCAGCAGTTCCTCGGGCTTCATGCCCTGGGCGGCGGCATGGGCCTCGGCCTTGGCCAGCAGGTTGGACAGCATGCGCAGGCTGCGGGCAAAGACCGGCACCGAGGCCTGGTACATCGATAACGACATGTGATCTGATCTCCGGATGGCAGGATGAATGGCGGCCGCACTGCGCGGTCGCGACAGGACCCGTGTCCAGTTAGGCGCCGGCCATGCAAATGGCAAGCCCGCGACCGTGCAGCCAGGCGTTCAGTTTGCGCCGAAATAGGCTTTCAGCGTGGCCGCCATGGTATCGTCCAGTGGACGATAGCTGACCGCCACCATGCCGCCTTCGACACGGATCACCTTGGCTTCGACCTCGAAGTCCTGCTGGCGCCCCTCGATCCGGACGGCCGCCTTCAGCCGGATCGCGGCGCCGGCAGCAGGAGCCGTGGCAACCGGTCCGAACAGCATGCCGTTGCTGCTCCAGTTGCGCAGCGGCGCGACCGCACCATTCAGCGTGACGCGGTCGTCGGCATGGCTGTCGTGCCGGCTGGTGCGACGGCGCTCTGCCACGCTGCCCGCGCCATGGCTGAAGAAATCGACCAGGGTGGTCAGTTCGCGCGACTGGTAGGAGAGATTCTGCGTCGAGGCATTGGTCTGCTCGACCAGCGCGGCATTGCGCTGGGTCATCTCGTCCATCTGGCCGATGGCGGTATTGACCTCCTGCATCGCCCGCGCCTGCTCGCCGCTGGCGGTGGCGATTTCGGCCACCACTTCGCCGACCTGCAGCACCGAGGCAAGGATATTCTGCAGCGACGAGCTGGTCTGGTTGACCAGATCGACACCCTGCCTGACCTGGCCATTGGACGTATTGATCAGCGTCTTGATGTCTTTCGACGCATTGGCCGAACGTTGTGCCAGCGCACGCACTTCCTGCGCCACCACGGCAAAGCCCTTGCCCGCCTCGCCGGCCCGCGCCGCCTCGACTGAAGCGTTGAGCGCCAGCAGGTTTGTCTGGAAAGCGATCTCGTCGATCAGCCCGACGATATCGCCGATCTTCTGCGCGCTGCCTTCGATTTCGCTCATCGCCGTGACCGCGGCATCGAGCACGGTGCCGCCCTGCCGGGCGGTATCGCGCGCCTCGGCGGCGCTGCGGTTGGCCGCCTGCGCATTGTCGGCATTCCGCTTAACCGTTTCCGTCATCTGATGCATGGCGGCGGCGGTCTGCTCCAGCGTGGCCGCCTGGCTTTCGGTGCGATGCGCGAGGTCCTGTGTGCCGGTGGCGATTTCCGCAGAGGCCTCGTTCACATTGGTGGCGGCATCGCCGATCCGCCCGGTGATTTCCCTGAGCTTGTCGATGGTGGCATTGCAGCTGTCCTGCAGGTGCCTGAGCTGACCGGCGAAATCGCCGTCCATGCGGCGATTCAGGTTGCCCTGCGCCATCTGCTCCATCACACCGTCGAGCGCATCGACGGCCCGCGCCACCGTGTCGACCAGACCGTTGATGCCGGCGGCGATGTCGCGCATGAAGCCGGTTTTGCCCTGCAGCGAGAGACGCGAGCGGAATTCGCCACCGTTGGCCTGCTCGACCAGACCGCGCACCTCGTTCTCGACCGTGACCATGTCGCTGACATCGATGAACTGGATCACCGCGCCGACCTTCGCGCCGGACCGGCTGAGGGTTTCGGCGGCCTCGATGTCGTAGACCTGCTCACCGAACCGCAGACGCAAGGCGCCGGTCCGTGCGGTCAGGGCCCCCAGATCGCCAAGCTGCGCATGAACGGCGCCCAGCTGCCGCCCCACCACGGAGTCGGCCCGGAAGTCGGCGAGCTGCGCCCGGATCACCGGTTCGGCCCGCTCCAGCATGGCGAACATCGCTGCATTGGCAAACAGGACCAGTCCCTGCGTATCGACCACCATGAAACCGGCGCGCGCACCGTTCAGGGCGTTGAGCGCGCGGGCGGAATCGATGGCGGCTTCCTGCAGCGTGATGATGCCGCGCGCGATGGCGCCGAACGCATCCCGGCGCTGGCTGCCCGGCACGGCGCCGTCATAATCGCCGCCGGTCAGGCGCTCCAGCGCATCGGCGAGCCGCTGCGGCAAGGCGTTGCAACTGCGCGCGGCATAGCCGGAAATGGCCAGGCTCGCAGCACCACCGATGACAACGGGCCACCACCAGTTGCCGGTGCCGGAGAGCGCATAACCCGCGATCCCGACGCCGCCCAGCAGCAGGCCGAGCGCCGCATTGCCCCAGAGCAGGCCGGGCATCGTCAGGCTGGTGCCGGATGCGCTGCTGTCGCCGCCGCGGAACTGCCGCTGCAGCCGGCGCCGCCAGGACAGCAGAGCGCGCGTCAGCTCGGTGGAGACGATATGGAACGGGCCGCTCGGCGCGGTATCGCGGTCGTAGCCGGCACGGTCGCCGGTCAGCGCCTTGCGCAGGGTGTCGCCGGCGCAACGGTGAAATTCGGCATGCAGCTGGCGTACGCGCTCGTAATCGGCGCCACGTTCGGCCAGCGGTGCCGCCGCGCCTTCACTGTAAATCCATTTGCCGAACTGGCAGCGGTTGTCGAGGCAGGCCTGTTCCGGCGCAATGTCGCTGGTCTGCGTCTCCACGGCGCTCTTGAGGCGATCCTTCCACTGGGCATGCGCCTTAACGGCAGTATCGAGCGCGGTGAGGATCGGTTTTTCGACAGTCATTTTTTATCTCGGCGAAGCGGGCAGTACCTTGCCTGGAGTAATACACCCCAGATTGAATATCCTTTGTACAATCCTATTTTGTGATTAAAGCAAGCCTTATCCGGGTTATTTTTACCCGGGCCCAGGCAGGTGTCGGACCGACAGCGCCGCCTGGATGCTCCCTTCTCCGCGCTGCTCGTCGAAATACAGCCGCAACAACGGCAGGGCATTGCCGTGGTCCTGCACCACCAGCGCCATGTCCATGGTCTCGCCGTCGCCGCCGAGCGGCAGGCGCAGCACGTTGTAGGACAGCGGCT
Source organism: Ferrovibrio sp. (assembly GCF_025869515.1). Classification (GTDB taxonomy): domain Bacteria; phylum Pseudomonadota; class Alphaproteobacteria; order Ferrovibrionales; family Ferrovibrionaceae; genus Ferrovibrio. The sequence continues at coordinate 45,654 of NZ_JAOZVR010000088.1, read as the reverse complement.
GGCCGCCGCTGCTGATCGCGCTGAGCTGGACATACTGCGGTTCCAGGGTCTGCTGCATCTCGCACAGCGCGTTCCACAGCAGGCGGCCATGCTGCGGCGGCACCAGATCAAGCACCGACCGGCCGGTCCAGTCCTCGCCGGTCAGATCGCGGCTGAGCGTGCCGGCCAGGCGATAGCGGAAGTCGGGCGGGTCGGGCACCACCTCGATCAGCATCAGACGGGACAGGATCGGTTTGAGTTCGAGCGGATCGAAGTCGCTGCGCGATGGCAGGCGGCGCGGGCCACGTTTGCGCTGCCATAACTCGCAGGGCAGCCGGAACACCGGATGGTCGAGCGCCTGCGCCAGCGGCAGATGCGCATGCTGCACCCGGCGGTCTTTCGGATCGACGGCAACGGGCCGGTGCAGCGCCACGATGTGGTCCTCCCTGCCCCGTCTGCGCGGGGCCCGGATCAGGATAGACCGATGGCGCCGGCGCGCAAGCCGGGGAACTCCCTGCGGACGGCAGTTGGCACCGCGGCGGCATAGAGATAAGGAGAACACGATATGATCGTGCACTGCGACAGCAACAATCACGTAGTTATACGGTCACGTGACGCGAACAACACCCTTCACGGCGAGAGTGAATATTATATTGGTACCGCTCATCACCTGACCCCGGCAATGGTGCCGTGAGATTGCCAGAGCAGTGTTGTCGCCCAACGCGACATCAAATCAGCGGCGTTTTGGGCTGAATCGCCGATCTGCGGGAGCGGAACGATGCCGGCTGGACGTGCCAATTCGGCATCCCGAGCCTGGCGCGGTGTCACGCCGAAATGCTCGCGGAAAAGCCGGCTGAACTGGCTGGGCGAGGCGAAGCCGTAGTCGAGAGCGATGTCGAAGATGCCGCGGTGTCGTGTGTGCGGCGAGGTCAAGGCCTGGAAACAGGCGACAAGACGGCGGCGCTGGATGTGGCTCCACAGTCCGCCCTGCTGCTTGAACAGACGATAGACAGTCGCGCGCGAGCAGCGAAAATGCCGGCAAATTTTTGCTGGGCTAAGATCAAAATCACTCAGATTCTTCTCGATGTAGCGGCAGATGACAGCGAAAGAAGCGCCCTCAGCAGCGCTCGATGCGATGTCGCCGTGCCGCGCCAGGGAATCCATCAGGCCGAGCGTGACCTGAACGATGGAGTCGGCCTCCTCCGCCCGGGCCGCAGAAAGGGTTTCGCGAAGTGATACCAGATAGCTGGAGAATATCCGCGCGGCAGCCGAGCCGTCGGGCAGGAAGCTGCCGCGGAGATCGGTCAGATAGGGTAGTTCCTCGCGCAGCAAGGGGCGCGGCAGCACGAATGTTATGGCCCGGGCATCGACAGATTGCGCATCGAGCTCATAGGCCATGTTGACCGCATAGACATTGCCCCATTTCTGAACGAAATCAGCTTTCCCGTTGACGACGTGGTTGCTGCCTTCACAGAGCAATTGAAACAGGACGTGATCGACATCGTCGAACCTGGCCATCCATTGGCGGTCGCGCCTGAATGTCTGGGCTGCGAATTTCGATTCGGCCAGTATCGCCCTGCCCAGATGGAACTGGTGAATTTCCGGGAGGGGATCGCCGGGGCGCGATTCACGGACGGGTTGCACATCGAAATAGGGCGCGACGCTTTGCCGCCACAAGACGAGGTGCTCATCCTCTGGCACGATACCGGGCGACAGCGATGTACTTAAGATTCGATTTTCCATCGACATGCTGTTTCTATCGGCCCTGGGCAACTATCAGTCGCCGGTAGGCTAGGCTGGGTGCCGACGGGGATGCAACCATAAAGAAGCAGGTCCCAGGAACCTTGGTTTAAAGATACGGAGGGGACATTTATGCGCGTATATAAAGGGCGAATGCGCAATTATGAGTTCTGCTTTTTCATTCAGCAGAGAGTTCAGATTTCGCTCAACGCAATCAATCAATTCGGCTGATTTGAATCACCAGACCCTACCGAGTGATCCGGCTTATATCTGTTTGCGCAGCATGCGGCACATTCTTGATGCCAAACCTCAGCATGCAAACTGGCCCTGCGTAAATGGGCACTGCTTTAGCCTTTCTTCAGCGCCGCCGCATAAAGCTCCGGCTTGAAGCCGGCCATCACTCTGCCGCCGCCATAATCCAGCATCGGCCGCTTGATCATCGCGGGCTGCGCGATCATCAGCGCGATGGCCCTGGCCTCGGTCAGGCCTTCGCGGTCGGCGTCGGGCAGCTTGCGGAAGGTGGTGCCGGCGCGGTTCAGCACGGTTTCCCAGCCGAGCGCCCTGCACCAGGCCTGCAGATGCGCGCGGTCGATGCCTGCCGCCTTGTAGTCGTGGAAGTCGTAGGAAACGCCATGGCCGGACAGCCAGGCGAAGGCCTTCTTCATGGTGTCGCAGTTTTTGATGCCATAGATGGTGACGGTCATGGATTTCGCCTAGAATGCTGTCCGGATTTTATGCCGGATCGCGGCGGGGTGGCGCAAGCCGGCCCAGGCGCCTAAACTGCGTGCCGATGACAGAGCTATTCTCAGACCAGGAAAACGCCGAGCGGCCGGTGCCATCGGGTCGCGGCTTCCGGCGCCGGCTGCAGGATCTCTATTTCGGCGAGGATCGCGAGGCGCGGCGCTTCCGCTACGGCCTGGTCATTTTCGATATCCTGACCATCGCGCTGTTTATCCTGGTTTCCACCGTGGATGACCACTGGTGGGTCTTGCCGCTCGATTTCGCGCTCGGCGCCCTGCTCAGCCTTGAGCTCGCGCTGCGCCTCTATGCCGAACCCGACCGGCGCCGCCAGGTCTTCAGCCTGGCCATGCTGGCCGACCTGGCGGTGATCGCCTCGCTGTTCCTGCCGGTGCTGCTGGAAAATCTCGCCTTCCTGCGCATCTTCCGCGCCTTGCGGCTGCTGCGCTCCTATCACCTGCTGCGCGACCTGCGCTCAAGCTCGCTGTGGTTCCGCCTGCATGAAGACGTGATCTGGCGCAGCCTGAACCTGGTCGTCTTCATCTTCATCGTGACCTCCTTCGTCTATGTCACGCAGCACGGCGTCAATCGCGGCATCTCGACCTATGTCGACGCGCTGTATTTCACCATCACGACACTGACCACCACCGGCTTCGGCGACATCACGCTGGTGGGGCCCGGCGGCCGGCTGCTGTCGGTGCTTATCATGATCGTCGGCGTCAGCCTGTTCCTGCGCCTGCTGCAGGCGATTTTCCGGCCCAACAAGGTGCGCTACGAATGCCCCGACTGCGCCCTGCGCCTGCACGACGCGGATGCCGTGCACTGCAAGCATTGCGGCCGCGTGCTGCCGATCCCGAGCGACGGCGCGGACTAGGCCGTCGCAACTGTCCGCTCAGGGTCCGGGCGGATCGCCGGCGCCGTCGCCCTGCAACGCGGCAATCACTTCGATCTCGATCAGGAAATCCGGATTGACCAGCGCGGTGACGCCGACCAGCGTGCTGGCCGGATAGGGACCGTCGCCGAACACCTTTGCGCGCGCGCCGCGCACCGCCGGCAGCTTGTCGGGCGTCAGGCCGACCACATAGGTCACCATCTTGAACACATGCGAGAAATCCGCGCCGACCGAGGCCAGCGCGGTCTTCAGATTCTTCAGCACCTGCTCGGTCTGCGCGCCCAGATCGCCCTTGCCGACCAGGTTGCCCTCGGCATCGAGCGCCACCTGGCCCGAGATATGAACCTGCCGGCCGGCCGTGACGACAGTGACATGCGTATAGCCGGTCGGCTTCGACAGGCCCGGTGGGTTGCTGCGGTCGATGGTCATGGCCCTGCCCTCTTCAGCTGTTGTACCTGATCTTCACCTTGTCGGCGGCGGCCTTCGCGGCCTTGCGTGCGGCATCGGTATCGCCGTCCTTCACCAGCGCCAGCGCCACGCCCATGCGGCGATAGGGCCGCGTGGTCGGCTTGCTGAAAATGCGCAGGTCGATATCGGTGCCGGGCGCCGGCGACTGCAGCGCGTCGGCCAGGCCTTCGATGGCGAAGTCGGTGGCGTCGCGGTCGGCCAGGATGACGGCCGAGGCGCTCGCGCCATGCTGGGTGATGCCGGGGATCGGCAGGCCGAGGATGGCGCGGGCATGCAGGTCGAATTCGGTCAGGTTCTGCGAGATCAGCGTCACCATGCCGGTATCGTGCGGGCGCGGCGACAGTTCGGAGAAGATCACCGCGTCGTCCTTGATGAAGAATTCGACGCCGAACAGGCCATAGCCGCCGAGATTGTCGACCACGGCTTTCGCCTGGCGCTGCGCCTCGGCGATGGCCTTGGCCGACATCGGCGTCGGCTGCCAGCTTTCCTGATAATCGCCGCGTTCCTGCCGGTGGCCGATCGGCGGGCAGAAGAGCACGCCGTCGCGGGTGCGGATGGTGAGCAGGGTGATCTCGTAGTCGAAGGCGATGAAGGCCTCGACGATCACGCGCTTGCGGTCGCCGCGCATGCCGGCCACGGCATAATCCCAGGCCCTGTCGATATCGGCCGGCGCCTTCACCGTGCTCTGGCCTTTTCCAGAAGATGACATGACTGGCTTTACGACGCAGGGGATGCCGACGCTGGCGACGGCAGCGCGCATCTCCTCCAGGCTTTCGGCATAGAGGAATTTCGACGTCGGCAGGCCGAGTTCGTTGGCCGCCACATCGCGGATGCGGTCGCGGTTCATGGTCATCAGCGTGGCGCGCGCCGAGGGCACCACCTTCTGGCCGCGCTCCTCATATTCTTTCAGCACTTCGGTGCGGATCGCTTCCACTTCCGGCACCACGAAGTCGGGCTTGTGTTTGTCGATGGCGGCGCCGAGTGCTGCGCCATCCAGCATCGAGAAGACCTCGAAACCATCGGCTACCTGCATGGCCGGCGCGCCGGCATAACTGTCGCAGGCGATCACCTGGGCGCCGAGGCGCTTGGCGGAGATGACAAATTCGCGGCCCAGCTCACCCGAGCCGAGCAGGAGGATTTTGGCGGTGGGGGTCATGGTCTTGGTGGTCTCGCTCGCCGTTACATGCAAGCAAGGCTTATAGCAGCCGCGGCCCGCGCAAGGCAAAGCCCGGCCCCCGAATCTGGCCCCCCAGAACGCGCCCGGAGTCAGCCCGTCGGCATGGTCTCGAACTTTGTCAGGGCCGGATCGAGCGGGTCCCAGGCCGGACTGCGCGCGGCATAGGTGACCACCTGCGGCGTGAAGCGCGACGGATCGTCCAGGCTGGCGGCGTGGATGGTGAAGAGATCGGGCATCGCGGCAAAGGTCAGGTAGACCGGCGCGCCGCAGTTTGGGCAGAAGCCATGCCGCTTCAGGTTGCCGCTGTCGCCGGCGATCTCCCATTCCGTTGCCGTGCCGCTGAGGCTCACCGCCTTGCGATCCGCAAAGGTGAGGTAGGAGCCGTGGCCGGTGCCGCTGCGCTGCTGGCAGTGGCGACACTGGCAGTGGTTGGAAAACACCGGCTCGGCCGCGATCTCGTAGCGGATGGCGCCGCAGGCGCATCCACCATTATAAGGTTTGGCGCCGGTATAAGGCTTGGTCATCGGATTTCCCCTAAACGTAAAAATTCGGACGCAGTTGCCCTGTCCGCCGGAGGCCGGCGGCGAAACAGTTCAGATCGGTTGGGTTTAACTCAGCTCTGCTCGCCGGCGACGCTGCCGAGAGTCTCGACACATTTGACCCAGCCCTTGCCCATATTGGTGTAGGCCGTGTCGTTCTTCGGCAGCACGAAGCCGGAATGCTCCATGCGCAGTCGCGTACCGGTCTGCACACGGTGCAGCGTGAAGGTCACCACCGTGTCGAGCTTCGAGCCGTAGCCGACATTGGCTTCGTCGCCGCCGCGCCAGGCAAAGGCGAAGCGTTCGAGCGGCGCAACCTCCAGCACTTCGCAGCGGATGGTGCCATCCCAGGCGCCGGCCGGCGCGGTCCGGAAGGTGAAGCGGTTGCCCACCACCGGTTCGAAACCGGCCGGCTTCATCATCCAGCGTCCCATCAGGTCGCCATTGGTGATGGCCTTCCACAGCACTTCGGCGCGATGCGGGAAAACCTCGTCGATCACGATCGAAGTCGAATTTGGCGAGGTGGTGTCGGCAGACTGCATGTCGGATTTCACGGCAATGTTGTTCATGGGTCGATATCCTTGAGCACGGCGCGCAGCCTGTCGAAGTTGTCACGCCAGAAGGCAGAGTAGTGGGTCATCCAGTCGACCAGCGGCAGCAGCCCGTCTGGCTGCGCGCGGTAATAAACGTTGCGGCCCTCGGGCCGTTCGATCACCAGGCCGGCCTGCTTCAGCGATCTGAGATGCTGCGAGATGGCGCCCTGGGTGACGCCGCTGCCGCGCGTCAGCTCGGCCACGGTGATTTCCTCGGCGCTGACCACGCGCTCGAACACCGCCCGGCGGGTGGGGTCGGCAAGGGCGCGCATGACAGCGGAAACGGGTGTGGCTTCGATCATGGAATTATATTAGCCACGACTTATTGATTAGTCAATACTAATTTGTCACTTTTATTTCTCCGCGCTGTCGGAACAGCCGCCCCGGCAGCGTCCTTGGGTGACAAACCCCTGCAGAGGAAGGAACACGCCATGAAGGTTACGCAATGTCTCTGGTTCGAGAAGGACATGGACGCAGCGCTCCGCCTCTACACATCCCTGATCCCCGGGTCGTCGCTCGACTGGGGTTCGGCACTGCCCGCTGAATCGCCGTCGGGGCCGGCCGGCAGCGTGAAAATCGCCGGCTTCACGCTGGGCGACCAGCGCTACATGGCCTTCCAGGCCGCCGGACGGCCCGATGCCTTCAACCACTGCATCTCGATCATGATCGAATGCGACAGCCAGGCCGAGATCGACCGCCTGTGGGATGCCCTGGGCAAGGACGGCCGGTACGAGCAATGCGGCTGGCTGCGCGACCGCTGGGGTCTCGCCTGGCAGATCAACGCCAGGCGGCTTGGCGAGCTGCAGAAAGGCCCGGACCGCGCGGCGGCGAAACGCGTGACCGAAACCATGCTCAAGATGGTGAAGATCGATATCGCCGCGCTGGAAGCGGCAGCGAAGGGGTAACCTACCGGCCTCTGCCGCTTTCCTTGACGATATCGAGGAAGGCGCGGAGCGCCGGCGGCACGGCGCGGTGGCCGGGATAATACACAGACAGCGTCTCCGCCGCCGGCATCCAGCCGGACAGCACCTGGCGCAGCTGCTTCGTCTTGAGCGCAGCAGTTGCGGCGGCATCCGCGACATAGGCGATGCCCAGCCCCTGCGCTGCTGCTTCCGCCATCAGCCGGTCGTCATCGAGGATGAGCGCGCCGGGCGGATCGAGCACCAGTGTTTGTTTGCCGCGCTCGAACTCCCAGCGGTACAGCTTGCCACCCGGCAGCCGGTGACGGATGCAGCGGTGGCGCATCAGGTCGTCGGGTGTTTTCGGCAGGCCGGCACGCTTGAGATAGCCCGGCGCGGCGACGCAGACGAAACCCACCGGCCGGCCGAAGCGCACGGCGATCATGTCGCGCGGGATCGTATCCCCCAGCCGCAGCCCGGCATCGAACCCGCCGGCGACGATATCGACCAGCCGTCCCTCGGCGACCAGATCGACGGTGACATCGGGAAAGCGTTCGGCCATGCGCGGCAGCACCTCGCGGATCAGCAGCGCGATGCCGAGCGGCGGCGCATTGATCCGTACCATGCCAGCAACCTTCCCGCTGCCGCGAAACGCCGCGACGCTGTCGAGCGCATCGTCCAGCGAGGCCAGCGCGGTCTGCAGGCTGGCCAGCAGCCGGACGCCGGCCTCGGTGGGCGAGACGCTGCGCGTGGTGCGGTTCAGCAGGCGCACGCCCAGCCGCTCCTCCAGCCCGCGCATGGCATGGCTCAAGGTCGAGGGCGCCGTGCCGAGTTCATCAGCCGCGCGGCGGAAGCTGCGGTGGGTGGCGACCGCCACGAAGGCGGCCAGATCGCTTAAGGATGGCCGGGTGGCTGAGGGCCGGGGGATTGAAGGCTGGGTCATTGCTGGTGATTTTGCATCACCCTGTACGGATTTCAACGTCTAATCCCAGCAATCCCCCGCCGCTATATCAGGCCTGTAGTCAAAACAGGAGCCTGCCATGACCAGACGCGACGCCGTTTTCCCGCCCGACCGCCACGCGCTGTATGACGCGCATCAGTATTCGCCGGCGATCCGTTCCGGCGACCTGCTCTTCGTCTCGGGCCAGGTCGGCAGCCGCGCCGACGGCTCGCCCGAACCGGACTTCGCCAGACAGGTGAAACTCGCCTTCGACAATCTCAACGCCGTGCTGAAGGCGGCCGGCGCCAGCTTCGACGACGTGATCGACGTGATCAGTTTCCACACCGATCCGGAAAAGCAGTTTGAAACCGTGATGGGGATCCGCGCGCAGGAAATCGGCGAGGCGCCCTGGCCGACCTGGACGGCGCTGGGCGTGACCTGGCTGGCCGGCTTCGATTTCGAGATCAAGGTGGTGGCGCGGGTGCCGCTGGCGAAGATGTGATTGCGAAATGCGGTCGTGCTCCGACGGCCGCTTCCAACTACCAAACATTCGAGCGGTGCAAACAACCGCCAGCACAGGCAATAGAGAAAACCTATAATTTTCAATATATAGGCAATCCTGCGCAGGATATCCTTGACGGTCTCGAGGCGCAAAGATGATGCAAGCCAATCAGCTGCGAGGGCTGAAATATCGCTTGGTCTGGACCAAGCGGTGCCATTCAGGATACCATATTGAAATTCTCTATTGCGCACTCTGTTGCCAGTATATGCCTATGGACAAACAGAAAACCGATAAAAGGCGAGGATACCTGGTTCAACTACAAGCCGACCAGGCTTCGCAAATAGGCTTGCCCGTCAAGAGGGCAAAGTTTGGCAAAGGAAAGCGTCGGAGAGAGTAACTTTTAGTCTTATTAGCTGGCTTGCCTTCGCGTTCAAGAGTCCCGGCGAAAGGCTAGACAGAAAAGGGAGGAAGGCCTTCCTCCCTACCCGCCCGGATGCAGCCCCGGCGCTTCTTGGCCGGTCCGTTCCACATATTCGGTATAGCCGCCGGTGAACTGATGCACGCCTTCCGGCGTCAGTTCCAGCACGCGGTTTGAAAGCGCGGCGAGGAAATGGCGGTCATGCGACACGAACAGCATGGTGCCCTCGAAATCCGCCAATGCTGCGACCAGCATCTCTTTCGTGGCCATGTCGAGATGGTTGGTCGGTTCGTCGAGCACCAGGAAGTTCGGCGGATCGTACAGCATCTTGGCCATCACCAGACGCGCCTTCTCGCCGCCCGACAGCACGCGGCAGGTCTTCTCGATGTCGTCGCCGGAAAAGCCGAAGCAGCCGGCCAGCGTGCGCAAAGCCGGCTGTCCGGCCTGCGGGAATGACTTGTCGAGCGTTTCGAAAATCGTGTCGTCGCCGTCCAGCAGGTCCATCGAATGCTGGGCGAAATAGCCCATCTTCACGCTGCTGCCCAGCGAGACGCTGCCCTGGTCGGGTTTGGTGTCGCCGGCGATCAGCTTCAGCAGGGTGGATTTGCCCGTGCCGTTGGCGCCCAGCACGCACCAGCGCTCTTTGCGCCGCACCTGGAAATCCAGCCCGGCATAGATCGGCTGGCTGCCATAGCTCTTGTGCACGTCGCGGAAGTTCGCCACGTCTTCGCCCGAGCGCGGCGGGGTGCGGAATTCGAACTGCACGGCCTGGCGCCGCCGCGGCGGCTCGACGCGTTCGATCTTGTCCAGCTTCTTCACCCGGCTCTGGACTTGCGCGGCATGAGAGGCACGCGCCTTGAAGCGCTCGATGAACTTGATCTCCTTGGCCAGCATCGCCTGCTGGCGCTCGAACTGCGCCTGGCGATGCTTTTCGTTCAGCGCGCGCTGCTGGTCGTAGAAATCGTAATTGCCGGAATAGGTGGTGAGCGAACCGCCGTCGATCTCGACGATCTTGCCGACGATGCGGTTCATGAACTCGCGGTCATGCGAGGTCATCAGCAGCGCGCCATCGTAATCCTTGAGGAAGGCTTCCAGCCAGATCAGGCTTTCAAGGTCGAGATGGTTGCTCGGCTCGTCGAGCAGCATGCCGTCGGGCCGCATCAGCAGGATACGGCCAAGCGCCACGCGCATCTTCCAGCCGCCGGATAACAGGCCCACATCGCCATCCATCCGCTCCTGGCTGAAACTCAGGCCGGCCAGCACCTCGCGCGCCTTGGCCTCCAGCGCATAGCCGTCCAGTTCCTGGAAGCGGCCCTGCACCTCGCCGTAGCGTTCGATGATGGCGTCCATCTCGTCGGCTTGCTCAGGGTCGACCATCGCGGCTTCCAGCTGCGCCATTTCGGCGGCCAGCGCGCTCACCGGCCCGACGCCGTCCATGACGGCCGCGACCGCGCTCTGGCCCGACATCTCGCCGACATCCTGGTTGAAATAGCCGATCGTCATGCCGGTATCGATCGCCACCTGGCCATCGTCGGGCTTTTCCTCGCCGACGATCATGCGGAACAGCGTCGACTTGCCGGCGCCGTTCGGCCCGACCAGCCCCGCCTTCTCCCCCTTCTGGAGGCCCATCGACGCATCGATGAACAGAATCTGGTGGCCGTGCTGCTTGCTGACGTTATCGAGGCGAATCATGGGTCCGTACGGGCTGAAATCGGCGGCTAAAAATCGGCCGAAAGTACCGTCAGCATCGGCGCTTATCAAGCAGCTGCGCTGAGGGACCGTATTTTAGAGCTGCCAAATCTCTTCTTCAGAGGAAAGGTCATGATCGTCTTCGCGATGACGAACGAGCAACGGTGCCTAGCTGGCGATCAACGGACGCAAAACATCCTGGCAGAATGCGCGAAAGCTCGTTCGCCCGGTGCTCTGCGGGTTACGCCGTGCCAAACTATCAATGCCCTCTTCCTTGGCTCGATACATGTCGACATAACCTTGGGCGAAGGACTCGCTCGCACCACGGTCGAGGAACTGCTGCCGGAACTGCTCATAACTGATCTGCTGATAACAGATCCGGCGACCGATTACGTCCGACATGATCTCCGCCTGATCTCTGAAGGACAGGTCCTCTGGTCCCAGCAACGGAACGTCCTCCTGGCCCGTCCAGCGATCGTCGCCAAGCAGGCGAGCGGCAACCACGGCGATATCGCGGGTTGCGGTGAACGGGAGCTCCCTGTCCGGGTTGATCGGGCCGAAGAACATGCCCTTCTCGCGAATCACGCCGGCCTGGCGAGCCACATTCTCCATGAATGACGGCATGGCGATGCCACGAAAGGCGGCGCCGCTCGCCATCAACATATCGTCGGCCCGGATCGATGCGGTGACCGGCCCGGCCTTGTCCTGCCAGGGCGTGCCGCGCCCGAGCGCGGTCACCGAGACCACGCGCGGCACGGCATTCGACCGCAGCGCCGCAGCCGCAGGCCGCGTGAAGTCAAGCCAAGCCGCATCAAGACTCTTCGTCATGTCGGCCGGGACCAGCCAGAACACGGCACTGGCCCGGCTGAAGGCGCGATCCACAATCGATGGGTCGCCATGCGAGCCTTCGATGACTTCGACGCGATGGCGTATGGCGCCGGGAAGCTTGGCGACATCACGAACAACAAGGCGCAAGCTGGCGTCGGTGGCTAGAAGGTCGTCGACAATTTTCCTGCCGATCTGGCTTGTGGGTGCTGTTACGACGATCATGGGGATTCCTTTTTTCAAGTCGAGCCCAAAAGAAGATGGGCGGCGCGAATTTCGCCCCCCAGCTCGGGGATCACAGGCGGATGGTCAGTTCAATGTCATCGGCAAAGGGCACAGATCGATAGCCACTGCCGGTAGCTCGTACGCGGTCCAGATAACCCGGGCAAAAATCAGCATTGTCTGCGACGATCAGGGCGCCTGAATGCAGTCGCGGCGCAATCAGGTCGAGAACGTCCTTGTAGAGAGCCTTGGCGCCATCGAGCAGCAGCAGGTCAACGCTCTCGGGCAGGTCGCGTGCCAGTGTCTCCAGCGCGTCTCCCTCCCGAAACTCCACGAGATCGGCAAGGCCTGCCTCGACCAGGTTCGCCTTGGCACGCGCGACCTTTGAACGCTCGAACTCGCTAGTGATCAACCTGCCATCACCATTGTCCCTTAGCGCCGCTGCAAGGCAGATCGTCGACAGACCGAAGGATGTACCGAATTCGACGACCGACATCGCCCGCATCGACCGCGCGAGCATGTAGAGCAGATCGCCGGTCTGGCGCGAGACGGCCAGCGGGATGTCCTTCATCCGGCTGTAGAGATCCTTGTAATCCGCGCGGCTGCGCACGAGGCGCGCCTTATCCTCGCTGGTGAGGCCGTTCCAATACTCAGCGACGGAGGGCGTGGTGGCAGGGTCGACCGCATCGGCCTCGGTGAAGAGTCGGTCGAGCAGTGAGGCAACAGGGTTTGTGGTCAGGGTGGTCATGGACAGGCTCCTAGAATGCGTCTTGCGATGGCAGTGAAAATACGATTAGTTCGTCACATTCACTATTCGCATCCTGGAGAACGGTCATCGCCGCGCATAAAATTCCGCAGATTTCCTCGCGAAAGCAACCTCAGCAGGCACGCGCAAACGACCTCGTAGCATCGGTGCTCGCCGCTGCTGTTCAGGTTCTAAGGGCCGAGGGAGCCGCTCGATTCACCACGGCCCGCGTCGCCGAACGGGCGGGTGTCAGTGTCGGATCGCTTTACCAATATTTTCCGAACAAGGCAGCAATCCTCTTTCGCCTGCAAAGCGACGAATGGCTGCAAACAAGCGCGTTATTGCGGGACATCCTGAAGGATCGCAATCATTCTGCCGATGAGCGGCTGCGCACGCTCGTGCACGCCTTTCTCCGTTCCGAATGCGACGAGGCAGAGATTCGCACGGCGCTCGCCGATGCCGCACCGCTCTACCGCAACGCGCCCGAGGCTGACGCTGCGCGCGAGGCCGGGTCACTCATCATCGTCACTTTCCTGCGCGAGGCTCTTCCCACGCTCGACCAGGCGACCGTCGAGTTGGCCGCTGACCTCATAGAGACCACGCTTTCGCAGGTGGGTAGCCGCTTTTCGGAGCGCCCGAGAACGGAGCAAGAGATCGGCGCCTACGCCGATGCCATGGCGGACATGTTCTGCGCTTACCTTGCGCGGCTTTCCCGCTGAGGCGGCATATCTGGCGCCGTTATTAGCGATCTATCGAAGCGTCGAAACCGCCGATGCTACGACGCAGTATCCCGCAGCATCCAAACTACGCCCCCTCATTCCCATTCAATCGTGCCGGGCGGCTTCGAGGTGATGTCGTAGGTGAGCCGGTTGATGCCCTATCAGGACCGGTGACAAATCAGGGGCCAGCCGGCGCCGGCGCCGGTCGCGCCAGGCCGGGCACTGCATGTACGGCATGCGTGCCGCGACCCATGATCGCAATTCCTTCGGCAAAGCTGACGCGCGGCACGTAGCCAAGGTCTGCGCGCGCCTTGGCGATACTGATGGTGAACGGCTTGCCGATCAGACGCAGCATCTGGCGCGTAATGGGTGGCTCGCCGCTACGCCCCAGCATGCGCCATGCCGCACCCATGACGCCCGCCATCATCCAGGCCAGGCGGAACGGCACGGCACGGGCCTTCGGTACTATGTCGCGCGTGGCCAGCAACGCCGAGATGACGTTCTTCAGCGTGCCGTTTTCTCCGTCGGACACGAAGTAGGCCTCGCCGCCGCGGCCACGGTCGACGGCCAGCAGCAGCGCCTCGCAGAGATTGTCGACATGGCAGGTGGACATGGCCTGTCCGCCGCCGCCGACCCACTGGAAACGCCCGGCCCGCACGGTTTCGACCATGTGATCCAGGGTCGGCATATCCGGACCCCAGATAAAGGGCGGACGGATGGCGATGGTCTCGAAGCCTGGCCGGCGGCTATTGGCGGCCAGCAGCAGACGCTCGCCTTCGGCCTTCGACGACGAGTAGGGTGCGAAGTCGCGGGTCTGGAGCGGAAGACTCTCATCCACCTCGAGCATCGGTTCCGGATCCCCCATCACGACCGCCGCCGCACTGACGCCAATAACGCGGCGCAAGCCACTGGTCGCCATCGCAGCCTCCACAAGCGCTCGGGTCCCTTCGACATTCACTTGGTCGAAGACGGCGCGCGGCCCCCAGAGTTTGAAATGCGCGGCAACGTGGAAGACAACCTCGCAGCCCTCCAGACCGGAGCGCAGGGCGCGGGCGTCCGTCAAATCACCGTAGATCGACATAGCACCGACCCGCTGCACGGCTTCAATGGCCGCCCGGCTGCGCGCCAGCGCTTTCACCTGCCAGCCACGGCTGACAAGCAGCGTGATCAGGCGGGAGCCGACAAAGCCTGAGCCACCGGTGACGAAGGCGGTGCGCGGGGTCGCGGCGGGCTGGGAGCTGGGTTGCATGAAAACCTCCGGGTTAGGGCGATGCTGCGCCCCACTATATTCAAACCCGAACAATATACAACGAACATTTTATATAATTTGTTCTATGTTGCATATCCAGACAAGTTGCCCTAAAGTTCTCATCATGAAGACGCCCCCCGTCAGCACCGGCGAAGACCCTTCGTTTCGAGCACAGATTCTCGACGCTGCCCGCGCCCAGTTGAGGCGCTTCGGCGAAGCGAAAACGAATGTCGTCGATATCGCCCGCGCACTCGGAACGTCGCATACCACGATCTATCGCCACTTCCGCTCCAAGGCGGACATCTTCGATGCTGTGGTCGCGGAAGCCATGCGCGACGAAGAAGAGATGGCGCGTCGCTTCGTCGATGTGGATGGCCCGGCGGCCGAGCGGCTTGAGGCCATGGTGCTGGCCCTGCATGCCCGCAAGCGCGAGCGTTTCGCGGGCGACCCGGAGGTTTATCAGCTCTATCGGCGCATTGTTGAAGTGCGGCCGGACATCATCGCGGCTTATGCCCGCGCGATGACGGCGCTCATAGCCGAAATCATAGCAGACGGCGTCAAGCGGCGGGAATTCAGGGTCGATGACGTCGCGACCGCGGCGGGTGTGGTGCGGGATGCCGTCACCGTGTTCGTGCATCCCGCGCATGTCGAGGCCGCCGTGAAGGCCGGTCTGCCGGCCGAGGCGATGGCAAAGAATGTGATCCGCAGCCTTGTCGCCGCCTTCCGCACCGGCATGCAGTACGGACAGGCCGGCTCAGAAGGCTAACCGCCCACCCCTGGCGCATAGGCGGTGGTGACCGCCGGAATTACTCCCACTCGATCGTGCCCGGCGGCTTCGAGGTGATGTCGTAGGTCACGCGGTTGATGCCACGCACCTCGTTGATGATGCGGGTCGCCACGCGGCCGAGGAAGTCATGCGGGAAGGGGAAGTAATCCGCCGTCATACCGTCGGTCGAGGTGACCGCGCGCAGCGCGCAGGCCTGGTCATAGGTGCGGCCGTCGCCCATCACGCCGACGGTGCGCACCGGCAGCAGCACGGCGAAGGCCTGCCAGATCTGGTCATATAGCCCGGAGCGGCGGATTTCATCGAGATAGACCGCATCCACCTCGCGCAGCAGGTCGAGCTTTTCCTTGGTGATGTCGCCCGGAATGCGGATCGCCAGGCCCGGGCCCGGGAACGGGTGCCGACCGACGAGAGATTCCGGCAGGCCGAGTTCGCGGCCCAGCATGCGGACTTCATCCTTGAACAGCTCGCGCAACGGTTCGACCAGCTGCATGTTCATGCGCGCCGGCAGGCCGCCGACATTGTGATGCGACTTGATGGTGACACTGGGCCCGCCGGAGAAGCTGATGCTTTCGATCACGTCGGGGTAGAGCGTGCCCTGGGCGAGGAACTGCGCGCCGCCGATCTTCTTGGCCTCGGCCTCGAACACATCGATGAACAACCCGCCGATGGTCTTGCGCTTGGTCTCCGGATCGCTGACGCCGGCCAGCTTGCTTAAGAAAAGGTCAGACGCGTCGTTGTGGATCAGCGGGATGTTGTAATGGTCGCGGAACAGCCGCACGACCTCTTCGCCCTCGCCCTTGCGCAGCAGGCCGTGATCGACGAAGACGCAGGTGAGCTGGTCGCCGATGGCTTCGTGGATCAGCACGGCCGCCACCGAGCTGTCGACGCCGCCGGAGAGGCCGCAGATCACGCGGCCCTTGCCGACCTGTTCGCGGATTTTGGCGATGGCCTCGTTGCGGAAGCCCTTCATGGTCCACTCGCCCGAACAGCCGGCCACCTTGCGCACGAAATTGCGCAGCAGCTTGGCGCCATCCAGCGTGTGCATCACTTCGGGGTGGAACTGCACGGCGTAGATCTTGCGCACGTCATCGGCGATGGCGGCGAAGGGCGAACCGTCGCTGACGCCGACGGCGCGGAAGCCGGTCGGGATCTCGGTGATCTTGTCGCCATGGCTCATCCAGACCTGGTGCTTCTCGCCCTTGGACCAGACGCCGTCGAACAGGTCGCAGTTATCCTTGATCTCGAGGAAGGCGCGGCCGAATTCGCGGTGATGGCCGGTTTCCACGCTGCCGCCGAGCTGCATGCAGATGGTCTGTTCGCCGTAGCAGATGCCGAAGATCGGCAGGCCGAGCTTGAAGACGCCTTCAGGCGCGCGCGGCGAGAATTCTTCCGTCGTCGAGGCCGGACCGCCGGAGAAGATGATGCCCTTCAGCGTGCCGTGGTCGTTGACGAGGTCAAGGCACTTGTCCGCCTTCTGGAAGGGCACGATCTCGCAATACACGCCGGACTCGCGCACGCGGCGGGCGATCAGCTGGGTGACCTGCGATCCGAAATCGATAATAAGAATGCGCTCCGCCATCGGCGTTTTTAAACTCCTCTGCTGTAGAAAAAACCGGCTCGACTTAGCTCGGCTTGGCCGCCTTGTAGGCGGCGATCCTGGTTTTCAGTTCGGTCAGCTCGGCGCAGCCGAAGGTGCAGATGCTGTCGAGGCGCCTGAGGTGTTCCTCCGCCTTCTCGACATTGTTCACCTTCAGATAGGCCTCGCCGATATATTCATGGGCGCCCTTGTGGCGCGGATCGATGGCCAGCGCCTTCTCGTAAGCCGCAAAGGCTTTCGGATAGTCGCCCTGGTTGCGCTGGGCATAGCCGAGCCAGTTGAAGGCATCGGCATTCCTGTCGTCTTTCGCCACCACGCTGGAGAACAGCTCGACCGCCCTGGCCCAGTCCTTGGCGTCGATCGCCTTTTTGCCTTCGGCGAAATTCGGATCGACCGCCTTGGGCATGCCGGCGGCGGGATCGCTGCTGCCCATGGCGAAGGATGGTGCCGCCGGCACAGCCAGCGCGGCCAACAGGGTGAAAACAGCGATGGAAAGGCGGGAAAACTTGCGCGGGTCAGCCATGGCGGGGCTCCTTGGAACAGACGTCCTGGACACCCGCCATTATAGGCCGGACCGGCAGGACCGGGCCACCCTCCCGACAGGAGGGGGCGGCCCGGCCAGCAGTAAAAAACGCGCCGGTCAGCTCGGCTTGGCGGCCTTGTAGGCGGCGATCTTGTTTTTCAGCTCGGTGTATTCGGCGCAGCCGAAGGTGCACAGGCTGTCGAGCCGCTTGAGATGCTCCTCGGCCTTCGGCAGGTTGTTCACCTTGAGATACGCCTCGCCGATATATTCGTGGGCGCCGCGATGGCGCGGATCGATGGTCAGCGCCTTGGTGTAATTCGCAAAGGACATGTCGTAGTTGCCCTGGTTGCGCCAGGCATAGCCCAGCCAGTTGAAGGCATCGGCATTCTGGGCGTCCTTGGCCACCACCTGCTCGAACAGCGGAATCGCCCTGGCCCAGTCCTTGGCATCGATCGCCTTGCGGCCCTCGGTGAAATTCGGGTCGGCCGGCTTGGCCGCGGGGGCCGGATCGGAACCGGCGGCCAGGACCGGTCCTGCGATCAAGACCGGCGCGGCCAACATGAAGCAGGCGGCCAGGGCAAGGACAAAGCGGGAGATCGAAAGACGCGACATGCAGAAGCTCCTCATGTTGATGTCCAGGCCGGCTCATGCCTGCCCCCCTGACGGCTGCCTTTGGAAAGCGGCGGCGAAAAAGCCGTCGGTGCCATGCCGGTAAGGGGTCAGGTTCAGGCGGTCGCCGGACCGGATACGCTGATCGGTTACACCCGCCGGCCACGCCTCGGCCAGAGGCAATGCCGTAAACTCCGCGTGATGCGCCAGGAACCAGTCGGCCTGGTCGCCATTCTCGGCCGGCAGGATCGAGCAGGTGGCATAGACCAGCCGGCCGCCCGGACGCACCAGCTTTGCGCCATCTTCCAGCAGGCCGCGCTGGCGGCGCAATACCTCGTCAAGGCTGGCGGGATCGTAGCGCCAGCGCGCTTCCGGATTGCGGCGCCAGGTGCCGCTGCCCGAGCAGGGCACATCCAGCAGCACGCGATCCGCCCTGCCTTCAAGCTCGGCCAGCAGCGCCGGCATCGCATCGGCATCGCGGATCACGATGTTGCGAGCCCCGGCACGTTCCAGTCGCGGCACCAGCCGGGCGAGCCGGCGTGCGTCGTTATCGCAGGCCTGCAGCACGCCCTGATTGCGCATGCAGGCGGCCAGTAACAGCGTCTTGCCGCCGGCGCCGGCACAGAGATCGACCACGGTTTCATCCGGTTTCGCATCGACCAGCAGGCCGGCCAGCTGGGCCGCTTCATCCTGCGGTTCGATCAGTCCGTCGCGATATAAGGAATTCATGTCGAGCCGCACGCGTTCCGGAATCCGGATGCCGATCGGCGACAGCGGCGTGGCGGCGGCGGCGATGCCATCGGCGCGCAGCTGTTCCAGCACCGTTTCGCGGTTGGCCTGCAGCGTGTTCACCCGCAGATCGAGCGGCGCGCGGCCGTTCAGCGCGGCGAGTTCCATCTCGGTATGCACACCGAAAGTGGCCTGTACCATCTCGGCCACACTGGGCGGCAGGTTGGCGCGCGCCCAGAGCGGCGCGTCTTCATCGCTGGGCAGTTTCGACAGCGCCGCGATCTCGGTGTCATCCAGCGCCGGCGGGCCATAGCCGCCCGCTGTGCAAAGCTCCTGCCAGACATGCAGCGGCGTGGCCGCATCGGCAAACACCAGCAGGCGCGGCGTCAGTTCGGCACCGGCCTGTTCGACACGCCAGCGCCGCATGCCCTGCTCGCGCAGCACGGCATAAACGGTTTCGCTCACCGCGCGGCGATCCTTGGCACCGGCAAAACGGCTGCGCCGCTGCCATTCAGTGACCACACGGTCGGCGGCAGCGGCGCGCTGTAAAATCTCGGCGATGATCTCGATGCTGGCGGCGAGCCGCGCCGCAGGGGTCATGCGACCTCAGCCCTCCTGCCGGTAATTCGGCGCTTCGCGGGTGATCGCCACGTCATGCACATGACTTTCGCGCAGACCGGCCGAGGTGATGCGCAGGAAGCGGCAGTTGCTGCGCATCTCTTCCAGCGTCGCATTGCCGGTATAGCCCATGGCGGCGCGCAGGCCGCCGACCAGCTGATGCAGGATGGTGCCAACCGGACCCTTGTAGGCGACACGGCCTTCGATGCCTTCGGGCACCAGCTTCAGCTTGTCGCCGACTTCCTGCTGGAAGTAGCGGTCGGCCGAACCGCGGCCCATGGCGCCCAGCGAGCCCATGCCGCGATAGGATTTGTATGAGCGGCCCTGGTAGAGGAAGACCTCGCCCGGCGCCTCGTCGGTGCCGGCCAGCAGCGAGCCGATCATGCAGGCGCTGGCGCCGGCGGCGATCGCCTTGGCCAGATCGCCCGAGAACTTGATGCCGCCATCGGCGATCACCGGCACGCCGGCCTTGTTGGCCACCGACACCGCATCGGCGACAGCAGTGAGCTGCGGCACGCCGACGCCGGCGACGATGCGCGTGGTGCAGATCGAGCCCGGGCCGATGCCGACCTTGACGGCATCGACGCCGGCATCGATCAGCGCCTTGGTGCCTTCGGATGTCGCGACATTGCCGCCGATCACCTGGGTGAGATTCGAACGCTTCTTGATCGCCGCGATGGTTTCCAGCACGCGGCTGGAATGACCATGCGCGGTATCGACGATGACGATATCCACGCCGGCATCGATCAGCGCCTGGGCACGTTCCAGCCCGTCGGCACCGGTGGAAACGGCGGCGGCGCAGCGCAGGCGGCCCTGCTCGTCCTTGCTGGCATTGGGATGCAGGCGGGCCTTTTCGATATCCTTCACCGTGATCAGGCCGACGCAATGATAAGCCTCGTCCACCACCACCAGCTTCTCGATACGATGCTGGTGCAGCAGGCGCTTGGCCTCGCCGCTGGAAACGCCCTCCCGCACGGTGATCAGCGGACTCTTGGTCATCAGCTCATGCACCGGCTGCGCCATGTTGGTGGCGAAACGCACGTCGCGGTTGGTCAGGATGCCGACCAGCTTGCCGCCCTGCCCTTCGGTGACCGGAATGCCGTGGATGCCGTAGCGCTCCATCAGCGCCAGCGCATCGGCCAGCGTGGCATTCGGCTCGATGGTGAGCGGATTGACCACCATGCCGGATTCGAATTTCTTGACCGCGATGACCTCGCGGGCCTGTTCCTCGATGGTCATGTTCTTGTGCAGCACGCCGATGGCGCCGGCCTGCGCCATGGCAATCGCCATCTTGGCCTCGGTGACGGTGTCCATCGCCGCCGAGATCAGCGGGATGCCGAGTTCGATGCTGCGGGTGATGCGCGTGCGGGTATCGACTTCGGTGGGCAGCACGCTGGAAGCTGCCGGCTCGAGCAGAACGTCATCGAATGTATAGGCTTCACGGAACTGCATCGGGTGGCTCCTTACGGGGTCTTGTTCTGGGGTTTCTTATTTGATTCAGCGGCGGCCTCGGCGGCGAAATCGCCGCCGGATCGCTTTTCAGTCATCAGATAGGGATAGTGTTTCAGCATGGCGTCGCGCCACTCGCCGAACGGCATGTCGGCGAAGCTGCCGCGGTCGGCCACGTATTCCATATGGCGGCGGTTGTCGGCATCGAAGGGATGGAACACCGAGTCCGTCTCGCCATCGAACTCCAGCGGCAGCACGCGGAATTTCTCACAGAGCTCCAGATTGAAGGCCGGTGTCGCCTTGACCCATTTTCCGTCGAGGAACAGTTCGGTGAAGCCGTGGTAGTAGAAAACATCGGTGCCCATCTGGGCCCGCAGGCGCGCGGTGGCCAGATGGTTCTTCACATCGGCCAGGCCGATGCGCGATGGAATGCCCTCGGCGCGCGCCACGGCGGCCAGCAGGATCGCCTTGTTGACGCAGAAGCCCTTGCCGCGCGCGATCACGCCCGAGGCCCGCATGCCGTCCTGGCTGACTTCGACGCTGTAGGGATCGTAGAGGAAACGGTCGCGCACCGCGTAATAGAGCCGGATCGCCTTGGCCTTGCTGTCCGTTTCATCCCCGACTGCCTCGCGCGCCAGAGCGCGCACGGCCGCATGATCGCTGTCGATAAAGGGGGTGGCGGCAAGGTATGCCGGGTCCACCGCGGGCTCGGAAAGCTCCGGCGCGGTCATTGGCAAGGCGGCTCCTGACTGGGAGTAAGGTATCCTTGCCGCGGAGGATATAGACCGTCTTTCCGGCCCGGTCCAGCCTCAAGAAAGGCAGGGATTCAGGACATTTAGCCGCGGAAGCCGGTGGCGATCACATAACTCTCGGCCGAATCCGCCCGGCTGGCCGGCGGTTTGACATGCCGGACGGTGCGGAAATCCCGCTTCATGGTGTTGAGCAGCTCGTTTTCGGTACCACCGCGCAGCACCTTGGCCAGGAAGCCGCCGCCCGGATTGAGCACACGGATGGCGAAATCCAGCGCCACCTCGCACAGTGCCATGATGCGGATATGGTCGGTCTGGCGATGGCCGGTGGCTGGCGCGGCCATGTCGGAGAAAACGAAGTCGGCCTTGCCGCCCATCGCGTCGATCACCTTCTGGTCGGCGCCCTCGGCGAGAAAATCCTGCAGCAGCAGCGAGGCACCGGGGATCGGGTCGACCGGGTTGATGTCGACACCGAGCACGAAGCCGCCGCCGGCGCCGGGGCCCTTGTCGAGCGACTTTACGCGCTTGACCGCCACCTGGGTCCAGCCGCCGGGTGCCGCGCCGAGATCGACGATGCGCATGCCGGGCTTGAGCAGTTTGTACTTGTCGTCCAGTTCGATCAGCTTGTAGGCGGCACGGCTGCGCCAGCCCTCGGTCTTGGCCGCCGCGACATAGGGGTCGTTGAGCTGGCGCAGCAGCCATTTCGCCTGACCGACACTGCGGCCGCGCGCCGTGCGCACCTTCACCTTGGGCCCGGGTTTGCGCGGTGCGTTCATGACGTCTTCCTGCGCTGCTGCCGCATCAGTTCCACCAGTACGCCCTCGCGCACGCCGCGATCGGCCACGCGCAGCCGGGTTGCCGGCCAGAAGCGATAGAGCGCCTCGAGAATGGCACAGCCCGCCACCACCAGATCGGCGCGTTCCTCGCCGATGCAGGGATACAGCGCGCGTTCCGGCACGCTCTGCGCCGCCAGCCGGCGCGACTGTTCGATCACGGTAGGGAATTCCAGCCAGCAGCCGTCGACATGGCGGCGCTCATAGCGCGGCAGGTTGAGGTGAACGCCGGCCAGGGTGGTGACCGTGCCCGACGTGCCGAGCACCTGGATATGGCCGGTCTTGAGCTGCTGCGACAGATTGTGCCTGGCCTCGAAAGGCTGCAGCGCCTCGGCCACCGTGTCGATCATCTGCGCGTAACTGCCGCTGTGGCTGTCGCCCGGGCCGAAGCGTTCGGTCAGGTTGACCACGCCGAACGGCAGCGAGATCCAGTCGATCACCTCGGTGCGGCCGCCGCCGAGCAGGCGGGCCCAGAGGATTTCGGTCGAGCCGCCGCCGATATCGAAAACGATGGCCTGGCGATGCGGCGCTTCCAGCAGCGGCGCACAGCCGGTCAGCGCCAGCCGCGCCTCTTCCGCCGTCGAGATGATATCGAGGCTGATACCGGTCGCGACTTTCACCTCATGCAGGAATTCGACCCCGTTGGCGGCGCGGCGGCAGGCCTCGGTGGCGACGGCGCGGGCGAAGGCGACATTGCGCCGCGCCATCTTCTCGGAACAGATCTTCAGCGCCTCGATCGTGCGCGCCATCGCCGCATCAGACAGCCGGCCGGACAGGCTGAGGCCCTCGCCCAGCCGCACGATGCGGGAAAACGCCTCGATGACGCGAAAATTCTCGCGCCCAAGCCTGTCGCGATGGGGCCGCGCGATCAGCAGGCGGCAGTTGTTGGTCCCCAGATCGATGGCGGCAAAGACCGGCGCCGGGTCGCCCGGCGCAGCGGACACGCCTGGTATGCCGGCACTACCCTGTCGGGGAAGGGGGGAATCCATGCTCACGAAAACGGTCCTCGATGCGCCCGGCAGGCCGCCCGGCTTCGCGGGCACCCCTCTCGGCGCAATTGGAATTGGCGATCATGGCAAGAGTGTAGCGCGCCCGGGCCGGCGCGGTAAGGGATCAGGACCGGCCCCGGCATACCGGGACCGGCCGTTTCACCTCAGTTCGACTTGCCGGCGGGGCTGGCGGCCGGCTGACCGCCGGACTGACCGTTAGGTTTTGCGCCGGGTACCGCGAAGACCTGGCCGGGATAGATCAGGTCAGGATCGGTGATCTGGGCCTGGTTGGCCCGGTAGATTTCAGTATAGCGCGGTCCCAGGCCGTAAACCTGGCGGGCGATGCGCCACAGGCTGTTGCCGGGCTGCACGATGATGCTGTTGCCGCTGGCGTCGAATTTGACATCCTCCGGCCGCGCGCGGGCAAAAGGCATCTCCAGGCGTGAGGCCACCTTGCCGCCGGCCTGCTCGACCTGGTCGACACGCAGCGAATAGATGCCAGGATCGACCGCCTTGTCGGGCCGGAGCGTCCAGCGTCCCTTGTCGTCGGCCGTGGCGACGCCGATCGGCTCGTTGTTCAGATAAACCTGCACCGTCGAGCCCGGCTGGGCACGACCGGACAGGATCAGGTTGCCGGCCTGGTCGTATTCAATGGCATCGAGCGCGAGCCCCTTGCGGGCGGGATCGAGCGGACCGTCGGGCCGCTGCAGCAGGCGGCTGGCGCCTTTCAGCGGTGTCAGCACGGCAATCGCCTGCTCGCCGCCCTCGCCCGGCTGGCATTCCGGCACCACGGCAACCACCGAGGCCTCGGCCCTGATCGGCTCCTGGCCCTGCATCTGGGATTCCAGCGTGAATTCCTGATTGCCGCGTTCCAGCGGCAGGTCCGGCACCAGCACCCATTCGCCGCGGGTATCGGCCGTCACCCGGCCAAGCTCGCGCTGGCCGGACTTGACCATCACCACCGAACCGGCCATGGCGCGGCCGGCGAAAACCGAGGTGCAGTTGCGGCTGATGCGCACCACATCGAAGCTGGGCGGTGCCTTGGCGACACTGTCCGGCGCCGGCGTGGCTGGCGCGGCCGGCACCGGCGGCGGCGGAATATTGGCCGTCGGTGTCATGCCCCGATTGTTGGAGTCTGCGCCAAAAAAGATCACGGCCAGGATACCCAGGACCGCAGCGGCGAGAAGAATGAAGAAGAAGCGACTGCCCCGCACCCGATTGTCCCGGTTAGCAACATTGTGAACGACGCGTGAGATTAAGTCCTCGCCACAGACGCCGCAACACCTCTAACTTGCCTAGTGTTTGCAAATCCTTACGATTGCGGCGCACAACCCCCAGAGAGTGCCGATGACCATTGAAACGCCCCATTCCGCTTCCGGGTCGCCTGCGGCCAAGCCCGGCTTCGTCCCCATCCGGGTCTGGGATCTGCCGACCCGCCTGTTTCACTGGGGTTTGGTCGCCCTGGTGATCGCCATGGTCTGGACCGGCTGGCAGGGCAAGCTGGACCTGCATATGACCCTGGGCCAGGTGGTGCTCAGCCTGGTGCTGTTCCGCCTGATCTGGGGTTTTGCCGGCAACCGCTACGCCCGGTTCACAGATTTCGTCGCCGGGCCGATGGCCGGCCTGCGCTATCTCGGCACGCTCTTCGGCCGCCCGGGCCCGAAATACATCGGCCATAACCCGGTCGGCGGCTATGCCGTGCTGGCCATGCTGGGGCTGCTGGCCCTGCAGGCCGGCACCGGCCTGTTCACCAGCGACGATATCGTCACCGACGGGCCGCTGTATTCCAAAGTGCCCAGCAGCACCGCTGCCCTGCTGGGTACCCTCCACCGCCGGACGATCTGGGTTCTGGGGGCGGTGATCGCCGTGCATCTGCTGTCCACCGTATTTTACCTGACGGTGAAAAAGGAAAACCTCGTTACCCCGATGGTGACCGGCCGCAAGCATGCTGCCGCTGCGGCGGATGCTGCGGGCGGCCATCCGGCGCTGGCCCTGGCGATCTTCGCTGCCTGCCTCGCCGTCGTCTTCGGCGGGATATCACTGCTGAAATAAAAAAAAGGCGCGGCCCATGGAGCCGTGTGCGTGATCACTTAAAACGGTTGCCACCCCACGTCATGTCAATAACTTAGCCGATTTCGTGCTCACCATTATCGAACACGAATGCCAGCAATTACCTACATTCTCCGCCAGAGCAATCACGATTAGTGACTCCGGCTTTCGCGGTCCCCCCAGCATGGGGGCGGCGAGGGGGACCGTAGGCAATATTCCACTGGCTACGACAGGCGCCCTCGCCACAATCACAAGCCCCACCAACGGCGTTCGGACGGCCAAATCCGCTGGAATTCCAAGCGCTGGCTGGACCACAACAATCCGCCCGTCCTCAGGCAAAGTACGGTTCGTGAACCCGAATACGCACCGCCTCTTCCGCCAATTCCTTGAAAGCATCCCGGAAGGAATAGATCTCCACCGACCTGTAGGCATAACTCGGAACCGCGTCACTGAAGCCATGGCGCTTGGGTATCAAGGTCATTTTCCGGGTCGCATACCAGGACGGCACCAGCGCGAACCCGCGGTCTCTTCCCCACGGCTGGACGATGCCGTGAGCAATTTCATTCCGGCGGCCTGAAAGACCCCTTGCCTTCGCAATCACTGCTCGAAGCCGTTTGGAATCGTCGTCCTCGCCCTTCTCGGCAAAGAAGACCTCAGCAGCTGCTTCAATCATCTGAACGCGACCGGTGAAAGCCACCACGGTGCCGTACGCCCTGCCGACAGCCGAGTTGGGTTCGAATTCGCCGATGAAGCCGCAGACGTCGATGAATATGTTCGCTAGCCACGCTTCGAGATGCTCCCATTGGCTCAGGGCCGCCCCCACCGCGGCAAAGGTGATGTCCTGGGACGCATCGCCTATTTCGAATTTTGGAGCCTCGGCCATCTGTCCCTCCCTCGATTCCGCCAGCTCCAATCCTAGCCCGCGCCACGGGATCGAGCCCCAACTTCCGCCGCCAAAGTTGCAAAATCTTGCCCTTCCACACCCTGAAATCCTTGATATCGTTCCGACCCTCCCCGAAAATCCTTCGGTAAATCAAAGAAACGCTCCCCGAATTCAAAGAAAAGTCCCGTGGCCAACCCGATAGAACCGCTTCCCCTTCGCATCGAAAATCCCGGTCACGACGAAAGCCTGAACAGCTTCATAGGTCGTCTCGGCACCCGGAACGGGGTCTTCAACATCAGTAGCTGGGCATCGAGTACTTTCGGCATCCATTTCGCTCAAGAAACCTATTCCGACGACGCTATTGAGCGAATCTCGGTCGCTTCTGGCATCCCGGCCGCCCGCCTGCAACTGATGCAGGAACACCATTTTATTCTCGGAAATGCCTATGAGGTCGGCGACCGGGTCGCTGAGCCAGCCATTGTGCTCCGGAAGCGGCGGGTCTGCCCTGCCTGCCTGCGCGAGCATGGCTTCACCAAGACCGCTGCCGAGATGCGTTTCGTGCGCATATGCCCCGAACATCGCACACACCTGGTCTGCCATGTTCCCGGCACCGAGGAATTGCTGACATGGAATACCAAGGCGCCAAACATCTGTGGCGACAACATCGACCTCAGCTCTATACAGCAGCAACTGGTCGACCCGGTGTTTCTCGAAGGCCAGACCTATCTGCTCAACGCCATGAACGGCATCGAGCAATTCGAGCCACCGCTCCTCAGGGGCATGAAGCCGCAGGACCTCTGGTTTCTGTTAAGCCGTTTTGGATATTTCGCCCATGTCTCCCGTGGCATCAATCCCGCCGACCCATTCCACCGGCACATCGAACAGCTTCAGCTGGATGGCCCGAAAGACCTGCAGCAACGCACCGACATCAGCGAACTGCAGTTCAGCCTCTTCCTGACCGCAGGCCTGCGCATCCTCTCAGACGACCCCGAAATCTTCGAAGCGGGCGTAACCCATGCGCTTGCCAATCGAGAAACCAAGGCCGTCTACTTTATCGACAGGATTCGGCCCGCCTTCACCCACTGGACGCCCAGGTCGCTGATAGCTGACTGCATTGAGCGCGCCTACGAGGAACGACCGCCGAAGCACGCCCGGCTCGCATGACACACCAGACCGAACTGGCGGTCAGCTCCCCGGAGGGAGCCCGCCTTGGTTATTGTATTTAGACAGCGCCATGCTGACCGCCTGCTCCCACTCCGCATAGAGCTGCTCTGCGTTTTGCGGCACGAATGAGCGGTTCAGCGCGTTTTCGATGTTCTCGCGGGTAAACACTAGGATGCCGAGCTTCTCAGCCTGCTCCAGGTCGGCTGCAACATCGTTCTTGCTCTTTGCGGTTACAATAACCGGCAGGATGCGAATATTGCTGTGGCCGGACGTTTCGAAAGACCGTCGCATCGCTTGCACCCGATCGTAAAGGTTGGCGAGCTTGTTTTCGGCTTTCAGCAGACCGGTCGTGCATTCCACCACGGCAATATTGCCGTTCGGACTGGTGACGATGATATCAGGCGCATCGCTGGTCTTCGTTGCACTCAGGTGCGCAGCACTGAAGCCAAGCAGCCAGACCAGCCAGGAGATTCCGACCTCGAAGTCACGCGCATCTGAGCCGCGAAAGCTATCACGAATCAGGATGTCCCTGAGCTTATCCAGCTGCGGGTCATAGGCATGCAGGGCGGTCCGCCGAGTATTGTGTGTCGTGGTGGGGTCGCTTACCCAGTAATAGCTCTGGGTGTCGCCGCCGTAGATGGCGAAGCACTGCAGTATCGACGCCTTTGGAACATGAATGTGCGCAGTGCCCAGAGTGAAGTCGGGCGCTCTCGTCCACTTCAGGTCCTTGCCCGCAATCTGCATCCTCTCAATCGGGCTTCCCGGCTTCAGTATCCTGACGCCGATGGCCGCATCTTTCTTTTTGAGGCCATGAGCGAGCCGGATGCCGATATCGGCATCTTCATCAATCACCTGCGATGCGCCATTAATCAGTGCGGCGGTGTGCGCGATGACAAGAACATGGACGACACCATTGGCCTGGAGTGTGCCGAGCTGGAATTCGTTCATCAGCTCCTGGATGTTGTCATAGGGCGTCACAGCGGCCCGCAACTCCCAATCCAGCATGGGCTGCCGGATAAATGTCGCCTGCTGCGCGCCGGAGATCTGCAAAGTATTCACCCGACTCTGAGCCTGGAGCGCAGGCGTCCAGAAAGGCGAAAAGTAAGTCAAGCGCGCGTTCGAATAGTCGCCAGGAAATTTCAGTTCGGTACCGTGAACCTTGACCGACCCGGCGAACAGCGCCTCGACGAATTGTCGCGGTGATAGGCCGATGTCTTTGAGGAGACAGTTTCCGGCACGGACATGCTCGGTCGAGAACAGGGTGTAGGGCAGCGAAGGCTTCGCCACATGACGCTGCAACGCTGCCTGCAGCAGAATGAACGCACCCTCGTGCTTCACAGCAATATAGGAGAAAGAGTCGTACTTAAAGGCAGGCTCCAGCGCCTTCACGGCGTCGAAGAAGGCATCGACATTCTTTTGGTCGTGCTCGGGAAGCGCCATATCGTCCATCATGCCAATCGGGAGGGAATGCGCCGCGAGCCAACCGTACCCTGCTCACCGGCCCCGCCGAAATTAGCAGAAAACAGGGAACTGCGCTCCACATCCTGGCGCCGGAACACGAACTGCCGCCCGCCGTCCACGCCCGGCCCCGATACCGGCACGAGACCCTCCGCCACCAACTGCTCTGACGTCCAGCCCCGATAACGCCCCTCGTCCAGCCCGAGTTGCCGCGGAATGACGTAGGCCG
Source organism: Ferrovibrio sp. (assembly GCF_025869515.1). GTDB lineage: Bacteria > Pseudomonadota > Alphaproteobacteria > Ferrovibrionales > Ferrovibrionaceae > Ferrovibrio. The sequence goes on along the minus strand of NZ_JAOZVR010000088.1, from coordinate 16,654 downwards.
CATGGAAGGCCACGATATCGGCATCGCCAACCCGGCGCCCATTCTGTCCAGGAACCCTGCCGCATCCAAGAATCTCCCTGTTCACCAAGTGATAGCCGACCTGCTCCTTCACCCCGAGCTTCACTGCGGCCTCGGGGATGGTGGATGGCCCAGCCGCACGCGCCCGCCGAAATACCCGCTCGTCCAGCAGCAGCGCTGCAAGACCTTCACCCGCGCCATCCCAGCTGCAGTGCTGGAATTCCCGCTTCATTGCAAATGGACTCCAGTCCACTACGGCAAAGCGGCTGTCACTCAGTGCTTTCGACATCGGAACCGCCTTACGCGGTCTACGGTTTCCAACCGTTTCCGCCTTCATCTGAGCCAGCGTCGCGCACACGGCCTTCTTGCTCCAGACGGGTCGCCCAGCAAGTTCAGCCGCCGCTCCACTAGCCGGTTCTAACCAGCCCGCTTTCAAGAAGACCTTCAGCCCGACGCGCGAGCATTTCAGCATTGTACGCAACGTTTTCTCATCGGCGAAGTCAAAGAGATCCATCTGCAGCCGCCACACCGCACGTGCATTGACCAGGATGGGTGCGCCGCCACCCTTCTGGTCATCGCGGATGACATGGCCATGGCGCATCAGGACGTCACGGACCTTTCCATGCGCGCGGCGCAGCGCCTGCTGAGCCTCATCAAGTGTCAGCAGGCTGCCGTCGTCATTTGATACAACCCGCGCTGAGCGCAACGACGCGGCGTATTTGAGGTCGGGATGACGGCTCATCGCATCGGTGAGCACAGCACGGACTTCATCGGAGGTGTCCGCGTGTTTCATCCAGAAAGCCACCGGGCCGAAGGTAAGCTCCAGCCCGTACCGGCGCCCGTTTTGATGGCGACCATCCTGTAGACGGCCAAGACATTCGAATAACCTGTCTGGCCAGCCCAGGCAGATATTGAACCCGCCATTCAGTGTTTGGCCGATTTCGCCATCGCGCAGGCTTGCGATGCGGCGGCGACGTTGGGTCCGACCTGCAGCAACGGTGCCAAGACCGAGCATCAGCTCGATGGCATGCACTGGTGCGAGTTTATCCAAAACTTTCGAACTACTATTCCTGACCGTCCCCTCGATGCGCCCGAGCACATACTTCAGGGCGCGCAGCTCCTGGTCGGGCACTGGAATGGATGCGGAAGTTGAATATGACTTCCCGCAGGGGCAGAAGCCGACGCTGCCGAAGGTCCAGTCAGCGGGGCGCGCGCAATACCGGCAGGCGTCCTGCAGGTACAAACCATGCCGGATGCAGACAGTGGTAATCGTCAGGTCCCAGACGGCTCGATGATGCGCGCCTTCCTTAAGGCAGGCGGGACAAAAGCGTCGATTCTGAAGAGCCAGGTCTTCGCAGCGCAGACTAGTGCCAAAGAAGTCGATGAGGCCGTTCTCGATTGGCCGGTAGGCCATGGCTTCCAGGCTTCCCGCCGGGATGCCGCATCGTGTGTTCAGCCGCGACATGTCACTGGCAGACAGGGCAAGCGCTGAGACCGTCGTGTGCTGGCCACTGCAGTAAGCCAGGAAAGCGATGGGGTCGTTGACTTTGTTCCGCTCCGCCAGTCGCAGGAGAAAGCCCAGAAGGCTCTCGCCCGCGACCGGCGTCGCCGGAAAAGGCAGCCGCGCCAGTTCAGTATTGTCTGTCATGGCGCGGCCCATACTCACGCCGCCTCCTGGTCAGGAAGGATAATCTTTGCCTTCTTGCGGTGCAGGCGGGTCACCCGGCTCGTGTCCTTCTGGGCGACAAAGCCGCTAAGGGCCTGGTCATCCTGGACATCGAAGACGTTGAACCAGTCCGGACGGTCCTCGCGGAACCCTTCGAGCGTGTCCCGCAGCACCTCCCAGTGCAGATACTGGGCGCCCGACACCAACGCCCGTTGCGTGGCGTTGATGATGAAATCCACGGCCTTGCCGAACAGGCCGTCGGAAATCATGTACAGGCGAAGCGCTGTCCGGACGTCACTGAGCGACGACTTGTGGTGCAGGGGAATGTGCACCTCGAACTGTTGGAGCATCGCCCGGAAGGCGTCGCGGTGCTCCTGGTTGTTCCAGTCCAGACGTCCCAACTTCAGCTGCGCGATGGCACGCCGCTTCAGCTCGTGGCAGGAATTGAACAACTCCTCGGCATTCGGCGAACTGCCTGCCAGAACGACGGGACAGATATTGTCGTTCAGGATTGCCTTGAAGTAGTCCGGCGGAATCGCCGACTGGTACCCGGAATTGTGCGCCAGATGCTGAAGTTCATCGAAGATGATGAGCTTCACCCCGCGCTCCCGCATGAAATACAGCATGCGGGATTCCAGCGCCGACTGATTGCCCGAAGTGCCCCTGCCACCGATTGCGCCCAGCGCACGAAGGCAGTGCTCGACCAGCCCCTTGACCGTCGCCTTTGCCGGAATACTCACCTTGAGCACCGGAAGCGTCGTCCGATCGGGAAGGCGAACCGGCAGATGCCGATTAGCGTACCGATTCAGCAGACGGGATTTACCGCCGCCTGGTGGGCCGGTCACGAGCAGCGTCTGTTCGGAGATGCCTTCCGGCGCCCCCGACAGGGCGTGCTCCATCAGCTGGTCGAGCGTGTCGTAAATCCGGTTGGTCCAGTCGGAGTCAATGTAGACGCTCCGAAGCTGCCGGATACGCGCGATACGCTCGTCCCTTGGCACCGCCGCCCCATATTGGGGCGGCGGGTTGGGGTTGTCGTTGGCCGACGAGCCATTGACGGGAGTATTCATGCAGGCCTCATTCGTTGTTGATGGGATGGTTGGTACGCACGCTACGCACTGAACTGGGCTGAACTTATGCCGCCGTCTTCAGGCCGAGCTTGGCCGCGACGACCGAAAGGTCGGTGTCGTCGTTCACCGCAGCAGGCGGCACAGGCGCGGTGTTGGCGGACAGCGGAAGCTCGACCGGAGCCTCCTCAGTCTTATGCACAATGGGCATGCCCTGATTGCCCGACTTGGCCGCTTCCTCGCCCATCGCCGAAAGCAGGCGCTTGGCAAGTTTCTTCTTGCGCTTCATTTCACGCACGGACTCGCGGAACTCTTCGCGGGCCTGCTGGAGCTGACGCACCGTCACACGCTGATGCGCCTTGCGCTTCAGTTTGGCCTGGTTGGTCAGGATTTCGTGCATTTCCAGACGCAGGCCATTGGTGTAGTCCGGGTCGATCGACGGCACCACATGGGTCGTGCCATCCCGCCAGTCCTCGACGACGATCGAACTCATGTCGTCGATGTCGATGCGGATATTCACCTTCGCAGGCTTATCCGGGCGGTTGATCATCTTCCGGAACTCGGGGTCCTTCGAATTGTAGACAAGACCCCGATACTCGATGCCCTTACGGGTCAGAGCGCGCATCGCCGTCAACGTCAGCAGCAGGTTCAGCTGGCTGACATCCGAGGGAAGGCGGACCGAATACTTTTTGGTCGCCTCCTCCCATTTCTCAGCCGGTGACATGCCGATGCCGCGGTGCTCGCGGACCCGGTAAATTTTCCGGACCCACAGATCGAAGGCCGCCAAGAAGTCGGAAAGTGTGCAGACCGCTTCCTCCTCGGCTTTGTAATCGCCACGCTTGATCACATTCGCATGGACATAGCCCGGGATTTTCTGGACCACATCCATGGCGACCGTGCCGAACAGACGCTCGACCTTCCCCTTGTACTGAGGCGTTCGGACCGGCGCTCTGACGACATCGATGCCGAGCGCGTAACAGCCACCATTGAACTGGGCGCTGTCGAATTCTGCACCGTTGTCGACGATGATGGTGTCGGGAACCCCAAACACCGGCCAGGGCGCCTTCGCCTCCCCGTTCTCGTCGCCCTCGCCGTCCTTCGGCGTACAGATGTGCTTGATGCACAAGCCCACCGTATACGCGCTGGGCGCATGGAACCCGATATGGTATCCCGAGATTTCACGGGTGTACCTGTCGAGCCCGAGTGTCAGCCATGGACGACCGAGCACCATATTCCGCTCATCATCGATGAGGATGATGTCGAGCAGATGGTGGTCGATTTCGACCTCACCCAGCGGACGGTCGCCCTGCGGCCCACGCAGCACAGGTTCGTGCAGACGCTTCGCCTCGACGGGACCCCGCTGGGTACGTGTCACGACCTCCTTGTCGATCGACTTCAGCCAGCGGCGCAAGGTAACCAGGCTCGGATACAGCAGAGCCTTGCCATCCTTGGTCCGATAGATGGGATGGATGTCGTCCACCCGCATCTTTTCGACGGCAGTCTCAATCATCGAGTGGACTTCCTTGGCGGATTCAGGCTTCCGCCTCAGAAACTCCCGGTCGATGATGTCCCAGGTCAGGTCGACGACCTCACGGCAGAACCGGCTCTGGGAATTGCCGCGCAGGTGGTAACGGGGGGCCAGCCAGCGGATATTGCTCTGGTCTGGCGTACCGTTACGCCCATACAGCTTCACCCATTCCGACACCCGGCGTGCTGTCGGCACAACTGTATCGCCGATTTCCGCTGCTACCCGGAAGATGATGGGGTCCAGGGCTTCGCTGGTATGGAACAGCGGATTTGCCAGCATCACGGCCCGGACATAGTGCATCCTGCGTTCGGCAGCCGCCTTGGTCTTGTCCGGCAAGGAGGAGAAGTCGGCCATCAGAACCTGACGTTCCTTGTCCGACATCGTGCCCTCCTTGTTGTCCGGCACGCGGATGAGGTCGCCTTCGCGCCAAAGCTTGGCCAGCTCCTCATCGGTCTTCGTCACCATGAATCCGCCGGTGACATGCTCAAGATTGAGCGCGCCCAGTGGCGTCCGGCTGAAGACCTTGAACTGCTCGCCTTCGATTTCGAGCAGCTCGTTACGCGAAAAGTTGATACTCGTCATGCAAGAGCCCCTCCCAGGGCTTTAGGCGTAAGGACGGAAAACCTTGCTGTCGGGTGACAGGGGTGCCGTCTCCAGGTCGATGTTGATGTCCCCCCGGAGAGCGAGCGCATAGAGCTCGCCCAACCGGGAGTCTGGTAGCCGGATGGCTCCCATCAAATCACGCACTGTTACGAGCCGCTGCGTGGTCACGGCTTCCATTACGTCGAGCTCCAGACGCCCCTTCGATTCCACCCGCCGGTAGCGCAGCAATTCTTTCGCATTGCTGAGCCGCGGCTGTCGGCGGATTTCCTTCTCGGTGGCGACATGGAAATCGGCACCGAGTTTGCGACATACGGAATCGATGGCCTCGAATTTCGCCACGTTGTCCAAGCGCTTGGCGTCCTCCTCGTACTTGACCTCCACATACACGCGCCTGCCGTCCCTCCGGTGGACCAGTGCATCGGCTGTGTATGAGCGGGTCTGACCATCCAGCGGATAGTCGATAGGCGGTGGTTGCGGGTGGTACTCCTTCACGTAGTTGTCGGTCTCAAGAACTCGGAAATGGTCCCATTCCAGGAACGACTCCCATTCAAGTGGTCCGTGCATCTTGTCGCTGACAAACCGTCCGACCGGCCGGTGCGGAGCACGCGTCACGATTGGACGTGATGGCTCCGGGCGGCACGGGAACTGTCGCTTCAGCATGGGAAGCACATGCTTCATTCGTTTGGATGGGTTTCGGGCTTCATCCCGCAAATCCATTGCTCGCAGTCTCATAGTGACCTCAGGCTCTGTTTCACTTCGGGTTCTCACTCAGTGAAAAGGCACAAGCCTGCCGACCACGCTGCATAAGCAGCATGTTGGTAATGCCTTGGACCTCCTGAGTGGCGGCTGCCGTTTCTGGCAACCGGCCTTGCAGTGCTACTGCATCAGACCGGACTGCCGCTTATTCGATATGTACACATTCGAAAGCGAAGTCCTCTTCAGGAGTGATGAGTTGGGCTTACCCGACAGCCGGATAACACCGGCCGTCGGGCAAACCATCAGATGTCCAGACCTAGTGGGCGTATTCAGGTGCAGGGCACTTGACCACTCGGCCCTGCAGTGCCATGTCCCACATACTGCTCTCCGGGAAGTACCGGACCTTCCTGGAGCCCCGCTTACGCAGCTTGAGCGCCATGAAGTACCCGCAGTTCACGCGGCCCTGGACGGTGTGATCGACACCGTCGATCGTGAGCTCGTCGTTACGACGAAAACGGCTGTGTGTACGCATGTGGCAGTCTCCTTAGTTATCGTTGCTGGGTTTACGACGGCGGCGGGCGAACGGGTCTTGGCTGAGATCCATCGCCCGGAGGTCACGGCGAGCCAAGTGCCGTGACCGCAGGCCGCGCGTACGCGCCCCTGACATCAGCACCATGCGGAACCCTTCCTTGCTCTGCCGGGCCCGACGTTTCGCACTGGCGCCAGGCCTGTAGTCGTCAAGCTCGACGACCTCGGCCTTCACGTCCCAGAACAGGGCGTCGGGGTAGGACGGCGGGTCCATGTCGTCACCGCCACCACCGGCAGCACCGGCAGTCCGCGGCTTGGCAACAGGCCAAGCTTCTTCGTTCACGCTCAAGAGCGCGTTGCTACTAGTTCGCATACTGGTTGGCCCTCCTTGGGCCTCAGTGTTTCGTTGGCTGGCGGACGCCCACCCGATGTTGGGTGGGCATCACAGCCAATCGAAATTTGATTTTCTGTATTTACGTGGCATGGCGACCATCGTCGGCTTCCTGCGGAAATTGAAACAGAACTTCGTTCTTCGATGGTCGCCCAAGAATGCGCTGTCCGAATTTTGGACAAAGCTTTCCCGTCCGCCGGTTCCACGTCTGAACCCGGCGGGTCTTGGTCGATCGGGAAACTGCCTCACGACCAAGTTTTTGGACCTAACGCACTACTCATTCGCACACTGAACGCACGTCGACGCACGCGGGCTTAAAGCAAGCCCGCACGATCGTAGAGGAGTAGCTCCGTTAAGTTATGTTGGGGATACGATGACCCGTAGCCTGGAGCTGCGTCCAAGCTGCGGTGAGAAGGGTGTGTGAAATGCTCTCGGTCATCATGCGAACACTCTACATAAAGAGAACACAAAAGTCAAGAAAAAAATGAATTAGATGTTGCATTGATGCGTAGAAAGTTGCAGTCCCCACCCCTTTGTCAACTTCGCCCAGTTTTGAGAACACAAATTTGCGATCATGCAGTTTCGTCGCACGGATGAATTTGCGATCGCGAATTTGCAGTTACGATCGGAGGTCCGCGCCGTCTGAACAAAGAAATCCTTTGCCTCTTGCAACGGCACTAAGGATTCTCAAAGGAGAACAAAGATTTTTGGACCGAAAATATGTCGAGCGAGTTGGGCGCCACTTCAAATTCTCCGATCGCAAACAAAGCCCGAACTCGGCCGGATGAGGCGTCTTTAAGAAACTACGATCGGAAAATTCGGTTTGGCCGCCCTCCGGGACGACACAAAAAACATTTTGAACAAATTCTTGCATACTTTGCTGAAAAACAGGGCCCAGCTCGGTCAATAGATCTCATCAATGCCGGTCTCGATCGGGCTGCGATAAAAGAAATGCTGGATGACGGGCGCCTTTGGAGTCCGCTTTACGGTCTCTACTGCCTACCTGGAGACTACGATTCGCTCCATCTCGCGATCGCGGCTATCCGAGCGCACGGACCCGAATTCGCCGTCTGCTTCAACACAGCTGCCGCGTTTCACGGGATTTGCGCCCTGAAAACAGAGGAGCTGTGGCTCGCCCTTCCCGCTGGACGGCGGCTGTCAAAGTCGATTGATGGGTTTGTGCCGATCGCTGTGAACTGGCAGGCCATGCTACCACCCACAGAACCCGACGCGTCGGTTCCGGGAGTAGCGGACGGATACTGGCACGAGGTCATCAGTGACCTGGAGCTGACCGAAAAGCATTTCGGCTTCGATCGTCATATGGTTTACGGGCATGAGGTTCTGGTGACCTCCCCAGCCAGGACGGTCTGCGACCTGCTGGTCTTCCGCAACAGGGTTCTACGCCCCAAGAAAGAGAACGCCACCAGCTTCTCCGATGGGATCGCGTTCGGTGCATTGAAAGCATACGCTGATAGGTATGACCTGGATGAAGTCCGGGAAATGGCTGACCGTCTCGGGTATCGCGAAGAGGTCTTCCCGCTCCTAGATCTCGCGAACCGTTTCATACCTTCCCTTAGGTAAAGGGCGGTGGACTGACAGTATATATATGTGTAGCCGGAGGAATGGGTCGTGGGCGGGGCGTCTATCGGCTGGCCAGCCATTAATTGATTGCCGCCGGCAGGCGAAGCCTGCCGGCCAACGGCCTTTCGGTTTTCAAACCAATCTTTGCTGACGGTCCTGCCCCGGCTCAACCGCCCATATCCCTCGGAAGACGTCAAACAAGCCGGGCAACGGGAAACGCTCATGGACTTCCAGGAAGTGTCGGATGTTGCCGGACACCACGGTCGCCCGATGGCAGATGGCAATTGCGGCTATCCTCAGGTCGTTCCCCAAGGCCAACTTCCCCGCCTTCGGGCCGGTGAACACGAAGTTCCGCAAGGCTGGTGTTTCCCGCATAGCACCGAACAGCAGGGCGGCCTCCGGAGTGTCGGCCAGAATCTGAGGCTGGCCAAACGTGACAATCCGCATCAGCCAGCGATCCAGGAGGGCCGCCCGGTCTGCATCCTGGCGCCGGATATTCTCGATGCCAGCCTTCAGTTCTTCAATGGTCACGGTTGTGGTGGTGATGTCCGCAGGAGCCTGTTCCGCCAGCCAGCTCACGACATTGGGGTCGGGACGCCGTCGGGCCAGCTGACTGATGACGTCGGTATCCAAGACGAACAAGGCCAACGCTCCGGCACATATACCGGAGGCGTCACCTCAGGCCCAACTACTGCGAGCCCTTGATCTCGTCATCCAGCGCATCACCCGCCAGACCAGGGCGTTCCCCGGTCAGCAATGTGATCTTAAGCGAAGGAGCGATCTGGTCGAAATGGGTTTTCGAAATGAGAACGACATCCGAGCCGTCTTCAGACCGGATACGTTGCGGTTCGCCATCCGCCGCGGCTTTTATCAGGTCGGCGAATTGTACTTTTGCGTCGCTGGCGCGCCAGATTTTGGTCGACATGTTTTCTTTCCGATTTCGGAATTCAAAGAAAACACATCCGTTGTGTATCGGATGTCAATCCACAACCATTAGCGCGTTCCCAGAGGTCGTGCCAGTGGTGAATTGAGATCGGCCAACCTTCAATGACAAATGCCTGCCAAGTTTATGTGGCATGTCTCACATTTAGACAATCGCGAAGACGACTATTCTCTACCCATTCAGCGCTGCCGTGAGCTGCTCTTTTGTGGGCTTAGCGGAAAACAGAATCGCCAAGCAGCCCAATCCTCCAAAGAATGTGAGACCGCACGCAACAATCGTGACGGCGACAACCAATCCCATGAGCTCGCCCTTACCACCAAGCAATATGGCTAACACGGCCGGGAGGAACAGAAGCAAGCCGAAAATAAATACTTTGAGGACGGTTTTGCGACCCTTGTTCCATTCATCCCAGGACTCTGCGATACGTCCATCTGAATACTTCATCCCAATGAATGTCGGGCTCGGGTCATTCGTAAAAACGAAGGTCGCTTCCGTGCCGGGAAATGCATGAGAGCGCATGAGTTCTCCTGCACTGACCTGCTTAAGCATAACATCCCGCCCGTTCTCATCTTCGATGCGCCAGAACGTCCAGTTGGTGCGACCGTGCTTACTGGTTTCATATTCGCCCGTGACTTGCAGGGTGCCCTTCACCACTTTGAGCGACGACATCCAGTCTACCTCTTGCCCAAGTTTGTCCCGATTCGCGAGCACGCTTGTCCATCCACTCGCCAATTATGGCATTGAATGCCATTTCTTTGATTTAAATTCAAGAAAATATGGCACTACGCGCCATGTACTATTCCGCCAGGCTTGGCCCATGGTCCGGCCATGCGAGAAAAGGACATCCTCGAAGCTCTGGGGGCCCAAATCCGGGATTACCGGAAGAGCGCCGGGCTAACCCAGCAGCAGCTGGCCGACAAAGCCGGGGTGTCCCTCGACGCCATCGGCAATCTGGAACGAGGCGAGTTCTTCAATTCGGCGCTGACGCTATTCAAGATTGCGCAGGCTCTTGGCCGGAACATGGATGAGTTGTTCGTCGGCGTAACTCGGGTAAAGAAGCGCGGCCCGGAGGCGGCCATTGACCAAGCTGTCGGCCAGTTCCGGGCAATGCTGGAATCCGGCCAAGCCATCGAAGTTGAGGACCTGGCCGCAGTCTTCGACAAAGCCGCCAAAAAACAGCCTAAGGCTCCCAAGAAACGCGGATAACATTACCGTGCGGTAAGATTAGGGGTGGTTAGAAGCCAGTGACGTTGGCGCTTGGCCAGAAACGCCCTCCGGCGACGACATCGCCAGACTTTGACCGTAACACACGGGCAAAGTCAGAGGCATCCTAACGGCCGCGGAAAAGCATCCCGTCGTACTTCTGGTTATTGATGTAGACAGTAGGCTTCGTTCCTTCGACCACAATAATTTTGACGTCCGGGCGGTAAGAGTACGAATAGCTGTAGGTCATGCACTTGAAGATAAGGCCGTTGTCGAACCTATAGGTCTTGTCGAACTCACAGCCTTCGAAGGAATCAGACACTTTGGTCTTTATGACTGAGCCCTTATGCAATCGCCCATTTATTCTCTGTTTGCCAATGGTGATGACCTGTAGGCCTGATGCAATCACTTCCGGCATGAACTCATAGAAGTAATTGTACTCCTGGCACTCAAGGATGCCGCCGCCAAGCAGGGCGTAATACTTCCCGAATTCGCAGCCATCGAACGTACCCTCAATCTGATATCGCTCGGCAGCATTGGCCGCAGACGCCGTCAACCCCAGAGCGACGAGTGCCGCCCCGAAAGTGCGCGTCACCTGAAGTAGCTGGAACATCAGAAGCCGTTCCGCTTTCGATAGGCGCGAACCATGTCGTCGGAGATGTCATTGGGGTAGCAGAGCGGCGCAGCGCCACCCGGGCGGCTGTAAGCACTGCTCCGACCACACTCACGGCCATTGCGCATCAGATTGTAGGGGCACGGGCAATTCCCGCTGTAGCCTCGGAGGGACTCTTGAATTATCCGATCGCGCACCTCGGCATCGCTGAGGGCCGGGGCACTCAATGCGGAAAATGCCACGAAAGCGCAGAAAATAGAAATTAATACTGGCGCAAATACCAAGGCATATGACCGCCACTGGAGCATTATCGCACGCCCGGACGAAGCTGAACGCCGAGGCGTTGACGCACCTGTTCATAAATTTCGTTCACCCCCGGCATCGTGACTGTCACCGCCAGACCGAACGGAACCTCTTCCTCGAAATCATCCCCGTTATCAATTTCGCGCTGGATATTTAGAGTGAAGTCCATATTCGGTATGACAACAGGCGCCTTATCTCCGCTCCATCGGCGAGAGATCAATGTGCCGCGGCGCATCTGATTTTGATCAGGCTGAGGAACACCGGATCCCGAAACGCCAAGACCGGAAACAGCCTCCTTGGGTTCCAATAAATTAAGTCGAACACCTTTATAGGATTGCCGCCCTGGCTGAACTGGCGTGAACCAAGCCAGCGTCGCGCACAGCGCGTGAGGACGAGTCAGGTTCGCGATGCACAGAGGAATAGGGACATCGACAGTAACGGCGTTTTCAAGCCCGATTTGACCGCACGCCCAGAATGTGGCCCTGTCTGCAGCGCACGCAACCGCATCATCTCCATCGACCAATCCGTATCCGATATATCTCCGGACGTTGTCTTTCTGCTTCATGTGCAACTTGTTATCTGCGGGCCCCGCGATGCCGACGATAAAATCTCTTGTTGCTTTCGACCATATCGCAGTGTGGCAAGTGAGTGCTTTAAGCAGAACAGCTCGATGCCTATGCGAAAGGCGAATAAACGCCTCACCATAGGTATCTTCCAAAGCGTCATGAATGCGATGTGCCGTTCGGGAAGCCTGCGCTGCAGCAGCACTGGTCCCGTTTGTGTATCCCTCGCGAGCTAAGTCACCCGCAGCAGGAGGCGATGCCACTCTAATCCCGAAGCTCCTTGTGGCTTGAACTGGCTGCAAGGCAACGGCGGCACCGGTTAAGAAGGGACGCAAGTGCTCGCGGCCTCCAGGAAAAATTACATCCGGTTTCACGGAATTATTGAGCCCCGGTCCCAAGCGGCTGCTTGGATTTGAGGTGTCAAACTCAGGAAACGGGTCAATGAGACCGACCGCTCTCTGCCGATGGATCGGTGGAACATTGTCCTGATTGGCCGCCCCAACGGTCAGGCCATTCAACGTCTCAGCAGGCGAGATAATTCTCCGGTCCGCCTTCAAACCTTCCAACGCTTGCAGAATTCGGTTTTGCCGATGCCGCTGGTCAGCCTCTAACTCTATCGTGGTCCGATATGGCGCCACGTCGAACCTATCGGTGACATTCCCTGCGCTGACTACAAATAAGATGCCGTACTGCCATGCCAACCTATCGAGCAGTCGGGCCCAGCCAGACATTTGCCCGTGGAATGGCCGCCTTAGATTTCCCAGCGAAATATTGACAATAATTACATTGCCACCATCAGATTCAGCAGACCGCAGCGAAGTAACTGCTGTGTAAATCACATCTACGATAAGGCGGTCATCTGGAATGGCCTCCATACCACCATCCCAGCGCAATACTGGGACAGACAGTATTCGGCGTGGAAGCGGCTGCTCCGCACGATATCTGTCCCCCAGCGCGATAGCCGATGCCATCGCCGTGCCATGAGTGCGGTTAATTACTTGCGTTTCCTCCTCCAAGCCCAACGGGTCTTCGACGAGTAGACGCCCATTCAGAAGCGGATGGTTTGCGATAGGCACACCATCCAAGACGGCAAGGATCGGCGCCCCAGCGGGAACCGCCGCGTTGATTTGCTCTACTTCATCTTGGTCAGCGACCTGAATTGACGATGCCAAGCTTTGTGGGCGAATGTGCATTACTGCTGTCTCGCCTGCGAGGCCGTCCTCTTCGCGGTCGACGATTCCCTGAACGACAATTACAGGCAGATCAGCGAGAATGGCATGATAAGCGATATCGTCGCGACGGAAGGATGATACTGCTTCTCCGTCGCGGTCCGTGATCGCTCTCCGCAGGTCCTGCTCCATCTGCGTGCCAACATCCGGATTGCGCCGGTAAACCAGTTCAATCTCAACCCGAATACGTTCATCATCGTCCAAATTCTCGATGATGTTCTCAAGGACAGATCGCTCCCAGTCCGCAACACGGTCATCTGGCCCCCAGCGCCGCAAATCCTGAAGTGTCTCAAAGACGTGGCGCCACGGCGCATTTCCAATTCCGAGCTCCTCGTTCCGCTGCCATTTGTCCCAGAGGGAGAGGATTTGTCGGAGTGCCGCAACATCCGGGACGAGCATATATGCGACGGGCTTGCGGCCGTCTGCGTCCGGATCAAGTTCGTCTACGTCAATGAAGTCTAAGCCTGGTACTTGGTTGATGGCGCGCGCCAAATCCTGAACGGATTCTCTGACGACAAACACCAATAAGGTTTCTGGCGCCAACGCAGCCGGGTCTCTACGCAGTTCCAGGGCAGCTGGATCTCGCGCAAGCACTTCTTTCAATCGATTGAACAGAGGGCCGAAATTTTCAGCCTGTCGACGACGGTTGAAGCCCGCGGCCTTAGGCGGTCGGCCGCCTTTTCCTATCCGACGCTTTCCGTTTGGTTGTACTTCCAGACGGAGCAGCGGTTTTGTTGGATCGCTCGCCATTGCCTGCAATAGGTTTTACGCGCGATGCCCACAATTCCATCTCGGTCTTAAGAGCAACGTCGACGTGTGTTTCCCCCAGGCCGAGTATACTGCGTCGACGTACATTTTGAAGGAAATCTAGCGTTTCCGCGAAACTAGTATTTCCAAGCTGGGTTGCAATTTGGTTCGCAGCGACTTTCGGTCTCTCCGGCCAGCGAGAAATCTGCCTATCTACATATTCTGCAAGGACTTTCTGGTCAGGTTGCGGAAGCTGAAGTCGAACTTCAAACCGCCGCCATACGGCGCGGTCGAGTAATTCCGCATGATTAGTGGCTGCAATAGCAACTACATAGCTAGGTAGCTGGTCGAGCTGCATGAGCAGAAATGAAACGACCCGCTTGATTTCCCCAGTCTCATGCTCATCGCCACGCTCTTTACCAATTGCGTCGAACTCATCAAAGAAGAGGACACATGGTTGAGTACGGACGTAGTCAAATAGACGACGAAGCCTCGTGTTCGTCTCTCCGAGGAAACTTCCAACGATCACATCGTAGCGGATGACAAACAGAGGGAGCGCCAACGCCTCGGCGATCGCCTCGGCGTATGACGTCTTACCATTACCTGGCGGCCCCGATAGCAAAACCCGATGCCTAGGCTCCATCCCGTGAGCACGCAAGACTGTAGCGCGCCGGTGCTCTTCAATTAGCTGATCAGCAGTGCGGCGTGCCGGAAGCGGAAGAATAAGGTCGTCGAGTGAAACCTGTGGGTCCCGCTCCAAAATCGCTTCGCGCCCTGCATTATTCACTGAATGAGAAGTCACCAGCGAAGGCGGAGATACCGCAACCGTGTTCAGCGCTTTCTGCAGGCGATCTGCCAGTCCGTGATGGCTCTTTGCACGCTCATCCGCGACCATAGCCTCTACGGTAGATTTCAAAGTCTCCCTGTCACCAGCTGCGCTGGCTTTTACCAAGGAGATGAGTAGGTCGCTTCTCGCCATGTCAGAAAGTTGCTTTTTAATAGACTCGTTAAGGATGCCCAAGAGTACCAAAACGCAATCACTAGCGTCTCTTGAATCAGGCTGGCCTTGTGAATGCCGGGGATAACGGCCCTGGCCGCCACAAGGCCCTCAACATTCCAATGCCGCTCAAAATTCGCGAGTGACCGTTTGGGGTCGCGAACATCGCCGAATCACTCAGAGCACCCTGCGCTGTGTTCGGTTACCAACGTCTAAAACACGAGCGATTCCAATGCCCCATTCATCCGTCGGCGTCGGCAAATGCCTCGCCTGAAAATACCATGAGAAACAAGTTGACCGAATCTTATTTTTCTGTTTTGTTCTCTTCTATGAGAAAGATTGCTGAATACTGCAGAACATTGGGGGAGACCTACGGTCCTCTCTGCACTGCTCTGGGCACCTCCCAGTCCCGAATACCGAGCTGAGCCAGCCTCAGCCGACGGCCATTTTCTGCCTACACCCTGAGACTGCGCTCACCCTGAACCGCCCGCCGGAATTTCGACGGCTGGCCGACAGCAATCCCCATCTCAGGGACATCTTCATGTACCGCTACACTGATGAAGGCCTGGACAGGCCTACGACGAATGACATCCGTAAGCTGCGCTCCCTGGCCGACGACTTGGAGCGCCTGCTCCAATGGACTGCGCCCACCGAAGCAGATCTGACCCACGCGCCAGAACTGACTGACTATTGGGTCGATACACGTCCGATGTACTGCCTGAAGGGCGTCGTCAAGAACCACCCTCGCATCACGAGCCCAATGGCGACGACTAGTGACTTGTGGGTCTTCGCCCCCGGCCTGGGCTGGGCGAGGACCTACAGCCGCTGGTATCGGCTGAAGTCACCGCTGGAATTCCCACCGCGCATCACTTTCGACATTGGCGGTGCCCCTTGATTGCCGTCCCCGTAAACCCTCGCCTTGAAGGCCGAATACGGCGCTGACCTCCCAGTCAGCTCCGTCAGCCACAACCAAGGTGACACCATGATTTCGCTCGATCGCCAGATGAATGGCGACCTTCAGCACACTATTGCTCTTGTCGATGCATTGGCGCGGGACCTGAAAGCCATCCACGCCGGTCGCCAACCGCAGGGCCTGTCGACTGCGCCTGTTCTCGACAACGTGGTCCTGAGCAAGCGGGTATTACCGTGTCTGACCGGCCATCTCGTTCAGGCCGGACCGTATAGCGCTGTCGTCAAGACCAGCGAGTTGTGGGTCGCGAACTGGGACCGCGGCTGGGTCCGAGCGTTAAACGGCTTCTACCGTCTGAACCGCGCGCTCGACCTGAAGACGCGGTGAGCGCGATGCCGAACCGGAACATGAAGATTGCGCTCATGAGCGACCTCCATCTGGAATTCGAGAAAGTCTCTGATGGCATCAGGCTGCTTCCGGAACCAGCCCACCCCGCGCACGCCATCGAAGGTTTCTACGGGCGCAAATACATGTTGGGCCCGGACCTTCGGCCATTGAAGGCAGCGCGCCCCGATATGGTCATCCTAGCCGGTGATATCGCGCTGGGCGCCGCGGCAAGGGCATATGCGAATGCCGTGGCACGCTACCTTGAGACGCCCGTCGTCTTTCTGCCGGGCAACCATGAATTCTACGGCTCGACAATCGAGTGGGTGACACTGGCGTTATCAGAGCGCGCTGGTCGGGCTGTTTTCGCAGACAACACCGTTCTAAACGAGAACAGGTTTGGCATCCGTTTCCTGTTCACGACGCTGTGGACAGGCTTCGACAACAATCCACCCATGCTGAATGACTTCCGCACCATTGGCTATCGCGGAAAATATCTTCAACCACGGGATACCCAGCAGTTCCACAAAGACTCAGTCGCCTGGCTGGATAAGCAGCTCTCCACGCCTTGGGGCGGCAAAACTGTCGTCGTGACCCACCATGCTCCGAGCATGCGCCAAGAGCTGCTGAATCCCCAATACGAGGTCACCAACTTTACCAAGGCATTCCATGCCGAGCTGGATGACT
>NZ_JAOZVR010000087.1 GCF_025869515.1 Ferrovibrio sp. | reverse complement strand
GCTTGTCCCAAGGGTCCATCCCAACTGTCAGAGCGTCGGAACGTTCGGATGGACCCTCGGAATAAATCCGAGGGTGACGTTGTTTTCCTGTGTTCATGCCCTGCGCTTGCTGCATCGATGGCCGCCCGCCAGGCAATCATGTGCATCCGCATCAGTTGCGAACAATTCGCATATCGGATAGCGTCCGGCTTCAGCACCGCCCCAGCCAGCGTCGCCGCAAGCCAAGGCAATCACGTCCGGATCATGGCAGCCTTGCGCAACCTCCTTTTCGCAGCGTTTTTCGATCATCAGGACAGCCTGAAGCGCTTCCTGCTGCGTCGGCTCGGCAATGCGGCACTGGCGGAAGACCTGACGCAGGAAACCTGGCTGCGCGCGGCCTCGGCCAATGCCGCGCCCATCGGCAATCCCAAAAGCTATCTGTTCCGCGTCGCGGCCAACCTGGCCAACGACCATCTGCGCCGCGCCCGCCACGGCATCGAGGTACAGGGCCGGGATGACATCGTGCCGCTTTATGCGGATCTGCGGCCCTCGCCCGAGCAGCAGGCTGTCGACCGCAGCGAATTGCAGCGCCTGCTGCGCGCCGTGGATGCCCTGCCGCCGCGCGCCCGCGAGGTCTTCATCCTCGCCAAGGTGCATGAACTCAGCCATGCCGAGATTGCGGCACGGCTTGGCATCGCCAGGAATACCGTGATGGTGCATATGGCCAATGCGCTGGCACAGCTGCACCGGCACCTGAAGCGCAGCGAGGACTAATGGCAATCACGCCGCCGAACCGTCTTATACCGTAAGACCCGTCTTGACCCGCAGAATGCCAAGGCCATCCGCCCCATGATGGCGCGAGGAAACATGGACTTCGAAACCGGCGATGCAGTCCTGCAGGAAGCGCAGCAGTGGTTCGTGCTGCTGCGCGACGATGCCGTGTCCGAAGCCGACCACCAGCGTTTCTCCGCCTGGCTTGCGGCCAGTCCGGCGCATCGGCAGGCCTGGGAGGAAACCGGGCAGTTGTGGACCCGCATGGATGCCGTCGTACCGGCATTGCAGTTGCGCGAAAGGCTGCGGCCGGCCGCACCGGCACCGGCACGCGGCATGCTGTCGCGGCGCGGCTGGCTGCAACAGGCTGCCGCCGCGACACTGGTGCTGGGCGGCGGCGCGTATCTGGCTGCCTCCCCGGATATGTTCGCCGACCATCGCACCGCCGTGGGCGAACGCCGCCGGATCGATCTGCCGGATGGCTCGCAGGTCGAGCTTGCCGCCGATACCGCCATCTCCGTGACGATGGAGTCCGGCCTGCGTCGCATCGCGCTGCATCGCGGCCAGGCCTATTTCCAGGTGGCGTCCGATGCGGCGCGGCCCTTCGTGGTGGCGGCCGGCAATGGCGAGATCCGCGCGCTGGGCACCGCCTTCGATGTACGGATCGGCCAGGATGACGTGCGGGTCGCGGTGAGCGAGCATGCCGTTGCCGTCACCGTGGATGGCGGCCGCGAAACGATACGCCTGGGCGAGGGCAATGCCCTGCAATTCGGCCGGCACGGCATCGGGCCGGCCGTGCCGGCGGATATCGCGTCGGTGCTGGCCTGGCGCCAGGACCGCCTGTTCTTCCAGGAGGCGCCGCTGGCCGAGGTGGTCGCCGATCTCGACCGTTACCGGCCTGGCCGCATCGTGATCGCCGATGCCGGGATCGCCGCCCTGCCGGTCACCGGCTTTTTCCATGCAGCGCAGGCCGAGGCGGCCCTGCAGACCATCGCGGCCACCCTGCCGGTGCGCCTGACCCGCCTGACCGACCGCCTGGTGATCATCCGCGCCCGCTGATCCGGCTCTGCTGGCCCGGCCCTGCTGATCCGGCCCTGCCGGCCGGGAGGCAAAAATCTGCATACCCGACTAATTGTTCCGTCCCGGCCCAGCCGTCTTATCTTCACATGCTACCGAGTTTCAATTGCAATTTATTCGATAAGCATGGGGTTTGCATTTATTTTCAAGGGGTTCGGGGGATGACTCAGAATAAACAGGGCGCAATCGCCCATATGGCTGCTGCGGCGCTCTGCAGCCTGGCAGCCGTGGCGGCACCCGCGACGCTCCCGGCTTATCTGCTGCTGGCCAGCCGTCCGGCGGCGGCGGCGGGTCAGAGCCATACGTTTGCCATTCCCGCCCAGTCGCTGGTCACCGCACTGGCGCGCTTCACCGAAACCTCCGGCGTGCAGTTCTTTTTCGATGCCGCCATCGCCCGCAACCTGCAGTCGCCGGGCGTGACCGGCAGCCTGACGGCCGAGGCGGCGCTGCAGCGCCTGCTCGATGGCACCGGGCTGACCTACCGCTTCACCAATGACACGACCGTCACACTGGTCGAGGCGCCGAAAAGCGGCGCGGCGGCCATGCTGCCGACCATTGCCATCGAAGGCCGCAAAGCTGACACCACAGCGGCGCTCAGCGAATTGTCCGATCCCTATGCCGGCGGTCAGGTGGCCCGCGGCAGCCGCCTCGGCATGCTCGGCAATCGCGATTTCATGGACACGCCGCTCAGCACCACCAGCTTTACCGCGACCAGGATCGAGGACCAGCAGGCCGTGACCATGGCCGAAGTGGTCAACAGCGATCCTTCGGTGCGGGTGACCGGTCATGCCGGCGGCATCCTCGATGCGTTTTTCATCCGCGGCTTTCCGGTCAACGAAGGCAATGTCGGCGAGATCGCCTTCGACGGCGTGTACGGCGTGGCGCCCAGCTTCCGGGTGCTGACCGAATATGCGGAGCGGATCGAGGTGATCAAGGGCGCCACCGCGCTGCTCTACGGCATGGCGCCGAACAGCGCGGTCGGCGGCGGCATCAACATCGTCCCCAAGCGGGCGCCGGATACCGATCTCAACCGCGTCACCTTCGATTACGCGCAGGACACGCAGTTCGGCAACCGTGTCGATGTCAGCCGCCGCTACGGCGAAAACCGCGAATTCGGCATCCGCTTCAACGGCAGCTACCATGCCGGCGACACCCAGGCCGACAACCAGTCGCGCGAGGCCTATGTCGGCGCTCTGGCGGCGGATTACCGCACCGAGCGGTTCCGCGGTTCGGTCGACCTGATCAACCAGGTCGAGGACCTGAATGCGCCGTCGCGCCCGCTGTTCCTCACCACCGGCCTGGCGACGCCCGATGCCCCCGACAACCGCCGCAACATCACGCAGTCCTGGGAATGGTCGGAAATCAATGACAAGGCCGGCCTGCTCAAGGGCGAGCTCGACCTCAGCGACCGCCTGACGCTGTTCGCCAATTTCGGCGGCGGCCAGACCCGCGTCGACCGCCTGTTCGGCGCGCCGTCCATCCTCAATGCCGCCGGCGACACCTCGGTGACGCCGGCGCGCTGGGCGCAGGAAACCGACCGCATCGTGGCCGATACCGGCCTGCGCGGCCAGTTCGACACCGGCAGCCTGAGC
The DNA here is from genome assembly GCF_025869515.1 of Ferrovibrio sp. Classification (GTDB taxonomy): domain Bacteria; phylum Pseudomonadota; class Alphaproteobacteria; order Ferrovibrionales; family Ferrovibrionaceae; genus Ferrovibrio. The sequence goes on along the minus strand of NZ_JAOZVR010000087.1, from coordinate 2,294 downwards.
CATACTGCCACGGTGCAGGCGACGCGCTATCACGACGAGATTTCGCGCGGTTCGGTCAATGCCGGCCAGGCCGTGCTGTCGAATATCTACAACCCGGTGGCCAATGCGGCGCAGAGCGTGGCCGAGCCCAGCTCGCTGCCCAAGGTGTCGCAGACCGATCTGGCCGGCCTCGCGCTGGCCGATACCGTGGCGATGCTGGACGAGCGCGTCCAGCTGACCCTGGGCGTCCGGCATCAGAACGTGGAATCGAAGAATTACGCCACCACCGGCGCGGTCACCTCGCGCTATGACGACAGCGCCAACACGCCGATGGCCGGCCTGGTAGTCAGGCCGTGGCAGCATGTCTCGCTTTACACCAGCTATATCGAGGGTCTCAGCAAGGGCGATGTGGCGCCCAGCACGGCGACCAATGCCGGCGAGGCAATGGCGCCCTATGTCTCGAAACAGTACGAGCTCGGCATGAAGGTCGATTTCGGCCGGCTTGCGGTCACGGCGGCGCTGTTCCAGCTGGCCAAGCCGTCGGGGCAGCTGGTCAACAACGTGTATTCGGCGGATGGCGAGCAGCGCAACCGCGGGCTTGAGCTGAATGCCTTCGGCGAAGCGATGCCCGGCCTGCGCCTGCTCGGCGGCGTCACCCTGGTCGATGCCGAACTGACCAGCACCAACTCGGCGACCACCCTGGGCAACCGCCCGATCGGCGTGCCGGAGATCCAGGCCAATCTCGGGCTGGAATGGGATACGCCCTTCCTGCAGGGCCTGACGCTGGGCGCCAATGCCATCTACACCGGCAGCCAGTATGTCAACACGCTGAACACGCAGAGCATCCCGGCCTGGATGCGCTACGACCTCGGTGTGCGCTATGCCACCACCATCGTGCAGACGCCGGCGACCTTCCGCCTGACCGTGCGCAATATCCTCGACACCGATTACTGGTCGGGCATCTCCAGCTTCGGCGGCCTCGGCCAGGGCGAGCCGCGCACGGTGCTGCTCTCCACCAGCTTCGATTTCTGAGGTGCAAAAAAATGGGACCCCGGGTCAAGCCCGGGGTGACGGGTTCTCTTTGGTCGTCACCCCGGCCAAGCGCAGCGCGCGCCGGGATCCCATTTTTCTCTGAACAAAAGAAAAGGGGCCATGCGGCCCCTTTGTCGTCTGTATGCCTGATTCTCAGCGCGTCGGCGTCGGATGCTCGCCGCGATAGTCGTAGAAGCCGCGGTTGGTCTTGCGGCCGAGCCAGCCGGCCTCGACATACTTCACCAGCAGCGGGCAGGGGCGATACTTGGAGTCGGCCAGGCCCTCGTAGAGTACCTGCATGATCGACAGGCAGGTGTCGAGGCCGATGAAGTCGGCCAATTGAAGCGGCCCCATCGGATGGTTGGCGCCGAGCCGCATGGCGGTGTCGATGGCTTCCACCGAGCCGACACCTTCATACAGCGTGTAGATCGCCTCGTTGATCATCGGCAGCAGGATGCGGTTGACGATGAAGGCGGGGAAATCTTCCGAATTGGCCGGCTGCTTGCCCAGCCGGATGGTCAGCTCGCGCACCTGCTTGAAGGTGTCTTCGTCGGTGGCGATGCCGCGGATCAGCTCGACCAGCGCCATCACCGGCACCGGGTTCATGAAATGCATGCCCATGAACTTTTCCGGCCGGTCGGTCGAGGAGGCCAGACGCGTCACCGAGATCGACGAGGTGTTGGTGGCGAGCAGCGCGCTCGGCTTCAGCACCGGGCAGAGATCGGCGAAGATCTTTTTCTTCAGGCCCTCGTTCTCGGTCGCCGCCTCGACGATGAAATCGGTCTCGGCGAAGGCGCGCACGTCGTTCGAGGTGCGGATATGCGACATCGCCTTGACCTTCTCGGCCTCGGTGATCTTGCCGCGCGCCACCTGGCGGTTCATGTTGCCGCCGATGGTTTCCAGCGCCTTGTCGAGCTGGGCCGCGTTGATGTCCTGCAGCACGACATCATAGCCGGCCAGCGCGCAGACATGGGCAATCCCGTTGCCCATCTGCCCGGCGCCGATCACCCCAATCGTCTTGATCATGCGGTTCCCCGGCTTTCGCTTACTTGGCCAGCTCGGCTTCGAGCTCGGGCAGGAGCTTGAACAGGTCGCCGACCAGGCCGTAATCGGCGACCTGGAAGATCGGCGCCTCCTCGTCCTTGTTGATGGCGACGATCACCTTCGAATCCTTCATGCCGGCGAGATGCTGGATCGCGCCCGAGATGCCGACGGCGATGTAGAGCTGCGGCGCCACGATCTTGCCGGTCTGGCCGACCTGGTAGTCGTTCGGCACGAAGCCG
>NZ_JAOZVR010000086.1 GCF_025869515.1 Ferrovibrio sp. | reverse complement strand
GTCTTTGGAACTCCGCCCGGCCTGGGCACGCGGCGGTTCAGCCGGAGCCGGCATGCGCTGCTCGCTCGACGCCCGGCTCGGGTCGCTGTATTCCGGCATCGCGCGCAACGTTTCCCTGCTCGCATCGGCCACCACAACCAGATCGTTGCCGCGGCTGCTGAAGCGCAGGCGCTCCCAGGGCAGTACCACCTTGCGCCGGCCAACCCCCAAGACACCGCCAGTGGCCACGATGATCGCGCTGACGCGGCCATCGGTGGTCACCAGAACCTCAGCCACGTCGCCAAGTTTTTCGTCTGTCGCGCTGGTGACATCCGCGCCGATCAGACGATTGCCTTTCACCTCGGCCGTTCCGGTTCCCGATATCGGCACCAGCGTATCCGATGTCGGCTTGTCGCCGGCGGCGGGGGCCGTCGTATTCTGCGCCACTGCCACGCCTGGCAGCGACAGCATCAATGCGACGGCGGGAATAGCAAAGCTGCGTTTCATGACGAACCTCTCTTTCCGGCGAATTCCGGACTGATGCCGCGCATTCCTGCGGCTTCTATCATGTAGGTCGGCATCGCTGCGCCGGCCGCGCAGAGGCTTCGATAAAACTGCAATATTGCTGTGACCCGCTAATCCCGAAGCGGTTTGCGTTCCGGCGGCAAAGCTTCGTAGGGCGTGCGCAGGCCGATCCGATGGTTGGCGCGGAAGATATTCCCCTCGGGATCGGCCAGCACGGCCTGACGGGCATTGTAATACGTCAGATATGGCGGCTTCAGCACGCGGCCGCCCAGGCGACTGCAGTCCGCTGCGACGCGATCAACTGCCTCGGCAGTATCGAGTTCAATGGTGAAATACGCGCCCAGCGGAGGCGGCACTGCCGCATCCGCCGGCCGCCGCGAGTCGAGATTGAGCAGCGCGTAAGCCTCGGCTGCATTGAATCCCAGTTCAGCGCCACAGGCATCGAGGCAACGATAGATCGGCGAGCGGTGCGCAACGATTTCGGCAAAGCCGAACAGATCGGCATAGAAACCGGCCAGCGCAACGATATCGCGGGCAAACAGATTGACATATGCCAGACGTGCCGCAGTCATGCCGATCACTCCCCCTTGCGGCCGTATGACCGGTTGAACATCTCCATCATATGCTCGCCGGCCAGACAGGGCGCATAAAGCGGCGGCCGGTCCGGGCTGCTGCATCCGGGCAGACATTCGATGCGCGAAAAATGATCCGGTGTATAGAAAAACGGCACCGAATAACGATCGCGCGGTATCACGGCATGGTTCAACACCCGATGCATGTTCGAACGGTAGAGGTCGTTGGTCCAGCGCTGCACCAGATCGCCGAGATTGACCACGAAGCTGCCGGCCAGCGGCGGTGCCATGATCCAGTCACCGGCCGTGTTCTGCACCTCCAGCCCGCCGGCATCGTCCTGGGCCAGCAGAGTGATGCCGCCCCAGTCGGTATGGGCACCGGCGCCAAGCTGGTTGAACTGCGCGGCTTCCGGCTGCGGCGGATAATGCAGCAGGCGCACGACCGCATTCGGCTTGCGATACATCGGCGCGAAGTAATCGGGTTCCAGGTCGAGCGAGCGGGCCAGCAGGCTGAGCAGCCGGTCGCCCAGATGCCGCATGGCGGCATGATAGACCTGCATCTGCGTACGGAAACCGGCCGCGTCAAAATCCGCCAGGCCCTCGCCGGGCCACTGGTTACAGCCATATCCGCGGATGCCGGCCAAAAGATAGGGATCGTCGACCGGCAGGTCGGCCGTGTAATAATAGCCCTCCTTCAGATCGGGGGGCGATGCCGCATCCAGAACCTGGCCGGCCAGCGGTTCGTAACCGGCGAAGCTGCGCGAGCGCTGCATATGCAAGGCGAGCTTTGCCTGCGCCGGCAGCGCGAAGAAACGTCGCGCCCAGTCGAACTGCGCAGCAATCAGTGCCTCCGGCACGCCATGGCCGCTGACATAGAAAAATCCGGTATCGCGGCAGGCCTTATGAATCTCCCGGGCAGCAACGCTGCAGGCAGCCTCGTCGCCGCCGGCGGTGGCGGCGATATCGATGACGGGAAGTTCGCGCGCGGGCTGCGGCGGTGTGTAGAGGACCATGATCGGGCATCCGGACGGGTGACATCAGCCCCGAGCACCATGCAGCATTGATGCCAGATCAGGGATCAGGCGGCGCGGTCGTCCTGATGCGCCAGCACCACATCGAGAAACGCCTGGCCAAACCGCTCCAGCTTGGCCTGGCCGATGCCGTGAATATCCGTGAGTCGATACAAACTGCTCGGCCGTTTCGCCGCCAGTTCCAGCAGGGTGCGGTCGGAAAAGATGACATAGGCCGGTTGCTGCAGTTCGGTGGCGAGACGGCGCCGCAGATCCTTGAGGGCCGCCAGCAAACGCTGATCGGCCGGCTCCAGAGCTGCTTCGGCCATGCCGGGGCTGCCGCGACGACCGCGGTCCCGCCGCGCCGCGAGCGATTCGACACGCATCTCCACCCTGCCCTGCCCGCGCAGCACGGCGCGGCCAGCATCGGTGATGAACCAGCCGCCATGGCCGGCGATATCGAGATCGATCAGGCCGGCGCCATAGAGCTGGCGGAAAATCGAGCGCCAGGCATTGGCATCGCGATCCTTGCCGACGCCGAATGTGGGCAGGCGGTCATGTTCGCTGCGCAGGATCGCATCCGTCGCGTTGCCAAGCAAAACCTGCACCAGATGCTCAGTGCCGTAACGCTGGCCGGTACGGGCTATCGCCGACATCGCCTTCTGTGCTTCCACCGTGCCGTCGAATCGTGCCACGCCGTCCTGGCACAGGTCGCAGTTGCCGCAGGGCCCGGAGGTCTCGCCGAAATAGGCCAGCAGGGTCTGGCGCCGGCAGCGCGGCGACTCACAGAGTGCGACGAGGGCATTGAAGCGCTGGCGCTCAATCCGCTTGCGATCGTCAGAGGTCTCGCCTTCCTCGATCTGCAGGCGGCGCAGGCGCATGTCATCAAGGCCATAGAGCGTCAGCGTCTCGGCCGGCAGCCCGTCGCGGCCGGCGCGGCCGATTTCCTGGTAATAGGCCTCCACGTTGCGCGGCAGGTCGGCATGGCAGACATAGCGCACATCGGGCTTGTCGATACCCATGCCGAAGGCGACGGTCGCCACCATCACCACGCCATCCTCGCGCAGGAAGGTGTCCTGGTTCGTGTCGCGCAGGCGTTGTTCCATGCCGGCATGATACGGCAGGGCATTATGCCCCATGGCTACCAGGCCGGCGGCCAGTTCCTCGGTACGCTTGCGCGAGGAGCAGTAGACGATGCCGTTCAGGCCGCGCCGCGCGGCAATGAAATCGCCGATCTGCTTCCGGGCGCTGGCCTTGGGCTGCATCATCAGATGCAGGTTCGGCCGGTCGAAGCTGCGGATGAATTCCCGTGGCCCCCTCATACCCTCATGGCTGGCGAACAGCTTCTGCACGATATCGGCCCGCGTCGGCGCATCGGCCGTGGCCGTCAGTGCAATCGTGGTGATATTGCCCAGCTCGGCGCGGATGTTGCCCAGAGCCAGATATTCCGGGCGGAAGTCGTGCCCCCATTGCGACACGCAATGGGCTTCGTCGATGGCCAGCAGGCCAGCATTGAAGCGTTTGAGCAGTGTTACCGTATCGGGCCGCACCAGCCGTTCGGGAGCGACATAGAGCAGCCGCAGGCTGCCTTCGCGCAGATCACGGTAGACGCGCTGGTTCTCGGCATCGTCATTGGCGGAATTCAGGCTGGCGGCATTGATGCCAAAGCCCTGCAACTGCCGCACCTGGTCGCGCATGAGCGCAATCAGCGGCGAGACCACCACGGTCAACCCGCCACGCAGGATGGCCGGCAACTGGTAGCACAGCGACTTGCCGCTGCCGGTCGGCATCACCGCCAGTACATCCTCGCCGGACAGCAGGGCCTGCACGATTTCCGCCTGCCCGGCGCGAAAGCGCTCGAACCCGAAAACCGTGTGCAGCGTGGCTTGCGCCGCGTCCAGAGATATAGATGTCATGCCGACCGCTTCGGGGCGCCGATTCGCCGCCCGCGCTACCGGCATAGCAAAGAAGCGGCCCGGCCGCGAGGGGCCGGGCCGGGATCAGTTGTCCCGAATCACATGCGTGACGGCAGCCACAGAATGATCTCGGGGAAGATCACCATGATGGCAATCACGATCAGATGCGCGATGAAATGCGGGAAAGTGCCCTGGAACACCTCTATCACCGGCCTTTGCGCGTAGCGTGACACAATGAAGCAGTTCAACCCGATCGGCGGCGTGATCATGCCGACTTCGGCGGTCACGATCTTGATGACGCCGAACCAGAGCGGGTCGAAGCCGAGCGACTTGATCAGCGGCAGCACGATCGGCACGGTCAGCACCAGGATGGCGATCTGGTCCATGAAGGACCCGAGCACGATATAGCCGGCCAGGATCAGGGTAATAATGACCCAGCGCGAAACGTCGAGTCCGCCAACCCAGGCCACCAGCGATTGTGTTACCTGGGTAAGCGTAAAGAAATACCCGAAGATATGGGCGCCAAGCAGGATCATGGCGATCATGCAGCTGCTATGCGCCGCCCGCTTGAAAGCGTGCAGCATGGTGGAGCGGTCGACCCGGCCGCGATACAGCGCCATCAGGAAAGCGCCCAGCGCACCGATGGCCGATGCCTCGGTCGGCGTGGCGATGCCGGTATAGATGATGCCGGTCACCAGACCGAACAGCACCAGCATCGGACCCACTTCGCGCAGCAGCCGCACCTTTTCGCGGAAGGCCACAACGGGCCCGCGCGGTGCCCGCGAAGGTTCCTGCCAGACCAGGATATAGACCGTCAGCATGATCGCCGCAGTGACGAACAGGCCGGGAATCACGCCACCGATCAGCAGTTTTCCGATATTCACCTCGGCCAGCAGGCCGTAGATCACCAACGCCACGCTGGGCGGGATCAGCATCGCGAGCGTGCCCGAAATCGCCACCACGCCAGCGGCCAGTTTGGGTTCGTAGCCCTGTTTCAGCATGGCCGGCAGGCTGGTGGACGACAGCGTCGCCGCCGAGGCCGTGCTGGTGCCGCAGATCGCGCCAAAACCGGCGCCGGCCAGCGCCGTGGCCATGCCGAGACCGCCCGGCACGCGGCCGATCCAGGCCGCCGCCGCACGGAACAGACCGTCGGCGACGCCGCTAATCAGCACCAGTTCCGCCATCAGCAGGAACATCGGGATGGTGATCAGTTCGTAGGAGCTGACTGAGGTGAGCGGCGTGGTCTGCAGGATACCGAGCAGCATGTCGGGGCCGCCGGTGATCCACAGGCCGAGGCCGCCGGCAATGCCCATGGCAAAGCCGACCGGCGCACCAAGGGCGAGCAGGACGAAAAGGGTCGCAAGGACCAGCAGCACAATCATTCTACCATCTCCCGTTCCATCGCTTCCGGCGAGCCGCTGACCGGAGTGAGTTCGATGGTTTCCGTTCCAGTGATCAGGGTGCCCAGATGCGCCACCAGATGCAGGCCGAGCCGCAGGGTCAGCAGGCCTGCACCGAAGGGCACCAGCGCGATCGACGGCCAGGTCGGCCACGGGATCAGGCCGGCAAGCACGTCGTCTTCGATATAGCTGTCCAGCGCCCGCCCCGCTCCGGCATAGGCGATGCCAGCGAACAGCAGCAGCGACAGGGCGCAGACGACGATTTCGCTGAGCCGGCGCTGCAGCGGCGTCATGTAATGCTGCAGGATATCGACACTGACATGGGCGTGATGCGCGAACGTACCCGACAGGGCAAAGTAGAACAGTCCCGTCATCAGATAGAGCGCAATCAGGTCATAGGCCCAGCTGAACGGACTGTTGAAGAGATAACGCATGCCGACATCGGCTGCGGCAATGATCATGATCAGGAACATCACCAGGGCCGCAAGCAGGCCCGTGACCTCCTCAATCCCCTGCAGTGCCCTGTTTATGGCTCGTATCATCCCTGCCTCCCCGTTCTTCTTGTTTTATGGCTGTTTCGCCGCGGCGACGATCCGCTCGGCGGCGCGCAGATGCGGCTTGTCGATCATCCTGTCGTCGATCTTCACCACGCCGGCGGCGGGGTCGGCGGCGAAAGCCGCGATGATGCGCCGGGCCCAGGCCAGTTCATCGGCCGTGGGCGTGAAGGCCGCATTCACGGTATCGACGTGATTGGGATGGATCACCGCCTTGCCGGCGAACCCGTCGCGGCGGGCCTCGCGGGCTTCCTGGGCGATGCGTTCGAGATTGCCGATCTCGGTGCTGACCGTGTCGATGGCGGCGACATTCGCGGCCGCCGCACCGGCCAGGCAGAGATTGCGCGCCATGACATAGGGGCTGTGCCAGACGCCATTGCTGCGGTTTTCGGTGGCGCCCAGCGAGGCTGCCAGATCCTCCCCGCCCCACATCATGCCGCAGAGCCGCGAGCTGGAATTTTTATAGCTGTCGAGGCCGAACAGTGCCTCGGCGGTTTCGGTGACAATGGCCAATATTTTCGTCTGGCCGGCAGCGATACCATGCGCCGCCTCGAAGGCATCTAGATACAGGGCGAGCTTCGCAACATCGGTGCCGCCGCCGCATTTCGGCAACACAACGCCATCGGGCCGGCCCGGCATCACGGCTGCCAGGTCGGCCAGGGTTTCGCCGGTGTCGAAGGCATTGACCCGCACGAACAGGGCCGCGCGGCGGGACGGCACCGCCAGCATGTCGGCGGTAATGGCCCGCGCTTCGACCTTGCGGCCGGCCGCCACCGAATCCTCCAAGTCGAGGATCAGCATATCGGCCGCGGTGGTAACGGCCTTGTCGAATTTCCGGCGACTGTCGCCCGGAACGAACAGCATCGAACGCATGGCTTACGCCTTTTTCCGTCGCATCAGGGCCGTGCGGCGGCAGACGGCCACCATCTCGTCGCGCTGGTTGAATGCGGTGTGCTCGAACTCGACCAGACCCGCATCGGGGCGCGACTTGCTCTCGCGGCGCGAGATCACCTCGGTGCGTACCCGCAGGGTGTCGCCGTGGAAAACCGGCTTGGGGAAGCGCACATCGGTCATGCCCAGGTTGGCGATGGTGGTGCGCAGGGTGGTGTCGTTCACGGTCATGCCGATCATCAGGCCGAGCGTGAAGAGACTGTTGACGATGCGCTGGCCAAATTCCGTGGTCGCCGAGAAATGCTCGTCGAGATGCAGGGGCTGCACGTTCATGGTCAGCGTGCTGAACAGCGTGTTGTCCATTTCCGTGACCGTGCGGGTCCATTCATGGTCGAACACCCGGCCCACCATCAGCTCGTCGAAATACAAACCGGCCATTGCTCTGCGTCTCCCTCTGTCAATTCCTGCCCAAGCCCCAGTCAGCCAGGATCGCATCCTGACTGCGCGGAGCCGTCTGCGGCGGCGTCGGCCGGTCCGGCCGGGTGCGACTGAACCGTGGCGCCGGCGCCGGCTGCACCACGCCGTCAATCTCGATAAAGCTGCCGCGGGCACGGTGATGTGGGTGATCCGGCGCCTCGGCCAGCGACAGCACCGGCGATACGCAGGCATCGCTGCCGTCCAGCAGCGCCATCCAGGCATCGCGCGGGCGACTGCGGAAATGCGCGGCGAGGATTGTCCTGGCTTTGCCCCACTGCGCCGGGTCGTCGAGCGACGGCAGGCAGGCGGGATCGAGCCCGATCCGCTCCAGCATCACGGCACGGAAGCGCTTTTCGATTGGCGCGACAGCCAGGAATTTGCCGTCGGCGCATTCGTAGCAGTCATAGAAGGGCGCACCGGAATCGAGGATATTCTCGCCGCGCGCATCGCTGTGCAGGCCGGCGGCATGCAGGCCATAGAAGGATGTCATCAGTGACGCCGCGCCATCCACCATAGCCGCATCGACCACCTGCCCCTGCCCTGACTTTCTCGCTTCGAGCAGTGCGCAGACCATGCCGAAGGCGAGGTACAGCGACCCGCCGCCGAAATCGCCGACCAGATTGAGCGGCGGCGTCGGCGCCGCTCCCTGCCGGCCGATGGCATGAAGGGCGCCGGTCAGCGCGATGTAGTTGAGATCATGCCCGGCCGTCGGCGCCAGCGGGCCATCCTGGCCCCAGCCGGTCATGCGGCCATAGACCAGCCGCGGATTGCGCGCAAAGCAGATATCCGGGCCAAGGCCGATCCGCTCCATCGTGCCGGGCCGGAAGCCTTCGATCAGGGCATCGGCCTGGCCAATAAGATTAAGCGCGGTCTGCAGTCCGGCGGGTGATTTGAGGTCGAGCTTGAGCGTCTCACGGCCACGATTGAGCAGATTGAAGCGCGCCGGCTTCTCGATGCCGAGATCGGCGGCCTGTTCGGGCCGGTCGAGCCGCAGCACCGTGGCGCCCATATCGGCAAGCAGCATCGCCGCCATCGGCGCCGGGCCGATACCTGCGAATTCCACGATGCGATAGCCGGCGAGCGGGCCCACGGTACGATCAGGCCTGGCGACGCTGCATCATGCGCAGCGGATTGTAGGCGAGCGTGACCGCGCCGGCATGGGTGACCACCTTGTTCATGGTGCGCACCAGGCCGCGATCAGGCTTGGAGGTCGGCCGCATCTCGATCACTTCGCATTCGACATGCACGGTGTCGCCGACGCAGGTCGGGCCCTTGATATCGACGGTGGCATTGAGGAATGCCAGGCCGGTTTCCTGCATGCTGGGGGTGAGCAGTCCTTCGGCGATGGCATAGACCATCACGCCCGGGACGACACGACCCTTGATGGCCCGGCGGTCGCGGTCGGAATCGTTGGTGAACAGCTCCTCGTTCATCCAGCTGACGCCGACGAAATTCACCAGGTCAGCTTCGGCGATAGTGCGGGCTGCCGTGCGGAACTGGTAACCGACTTTCAGGTCGTCCCAGATGAAGCCGCGTCCGATGATATGCATGTCTGTCCTCCTGTTATCCTGCGCGCAGCAACGGCATCGCCGCCTGCTGCAGCCTGTCGCGCCAGTCCGGCGCCGCAATCGCGATCATGCGCCGCGCCCGTTCGGCCAGCGTGCAGCCGCGCAGTTCGGCAACGCCGCATTCGGTGACGACCAGATCGGCGTCGCTGCGCGGCGTGGTGACGACTCCGGCGCCGAGCTGCGCCACGATGCGGCTGATGCTGCCGCCCCGGGCGGTGGCCGGCAGTGCGATGATGGCGCGACCGCCGGACACGGCATTGGCGGCACGGGTGAAATCGAGCTGGCCGCCGACGGCGCCGAGATAGGTGCCATCCACCACTTCCGCATTGACCTGGCCGGTCAGATCGACCTCGATGGCGGAATTGATCGCCATGAAATCGCGCAGCCGGCCGATCACGGCCGGCGCATGGGTATAGTCCGACGGTGCCAGGCGGATCGCGGGGTTGTCGTCGGCGTAATCGTAAAGCCGTCGCCCGCCGAACAGCACCCCGGTGATGCTGACACCGGGATCGATGGCCTTGCGCGCATTGGTGATGACACCGGTCTCGATCAGGGCACAGACACTGTCACCCGCCATGCCGGAGTGGAGACCGAGATCGCGGCGGTCCTGCAGGCTGGCCATGATGGCATCGGGGATGCTGCCGATGCCCAGTTGCAGCGTGGCGCCATCGGGAATGAAGCGGCTGACATGAGCAGCGATCTGCCGTTCCGTCTCGCCGATCGTCGCCGAAGGCAGTTCCAGCGGTGGCTGGTCGGCCGCCACAAAGGCATCAATGCGCAGATCGGCGGGAATCTCGCCGCCATGGGTCCAGGGCACGTCCCCGTTCACCTCGGCGATCACCACACGCGCCCGCCGCGCCGCTGCCAGCGTGTAATCGCAAGCCAGGCCCAGGCTGTGGCGTCGCCCATGGCGCGGCGGCGCGAGTTGCAGCAGCACCACATCGGCCGGCAGCCGGCCGCTGGCAAACTGCGGCGCCAGCTGACTGTAATGGCTGGTCAGAATATCCAGGCGGCCGGCCCGCGACAGTTGCGCCGCCCTGCCGATGCCGCAATAGCCGGTGAAGGTGAGTTTCGCCGAAGCCTCCGCCGGAAAGCTGTCGGAGAAGACCGGTCCCAGAAACAGCCGCAGCGGGCCGAGCGCATCCGCCTGCGCCACCAGCCGCCGGGTCAGGCTGCACGGCTCGGCTGTGCCCTGCCCACAGACGACCGTATCGCCGGGTTTGACCCAGCGGGCAAAGTCGAGGCTGTCGGGCTGCAGCAGCATGGCGCGTCAGTAGGATTTCGGCAGGCCGAGCACACGCTCCGCGATGAAGCAGAGGATGAGCTGCGGGCTGATCGGCGCGATCCGCGGGATCAGCGATTCCCGGAGATAACGCTCGACATGATATTCCTTGGCATAGCCATAGCCGCCATGGGTCATCACCGCGGTCTGGCAGGCCTTGAAGCCGGCTTCGGCGGCGAGATACTTGGCCGCATTGGCAGCGGCGCCGCTCACCTTGCCGCTGTCGTACTGCCAGGCGGCCGACATCACCATCAGCCAGGCGGCTTCCAGTTCCATCCAGGATTCGGCCAGCGGATGCTGGATCGCCTGGTTCTTGCCGATCGGCCGGTTGAACACCACGCGTTCATTGGCATATTGCGTCGCCTTCCTGAGCGCGACCCGGCCGAGGCCGACGGCTTCGGCACCGATCAGGATGCGCTCGGGGTTCATGCCGTGCAGGATGTATTCGAAGCCGCGGCCTTCCTCGCCGATGCGATCCTCCATCGGCACGCGCAGGCCGTCGATGAAAACCTGATTGGAGTCGACCGCCTTGCGGCCCATCTTCTCGATCTCGCGCACCTCGATGAACTTGCGGTCGAAATCGGTGTAGAACAGGCTGAGGCCTTCGGTCGGCTTCTTCACTTCTTCCAGCGGCGTGGTGCGCGCCAGGATCAGCATCTTCTCAGCCACCTGGGCGGTCGAAATCCAGACCTTGGCGCCATGCATCAGGTAATGGTCGTTGCGGAGCTCGGCCTTCAGCTTCAGTTGCGTGGTGTTCAGGCCGGTATTCGGCTCGGTGACGGCGAAACAGGCCCGGTGCCTGCCCTGCACCAGCGGCGGCAGCATGCGCTGCTTCTGCTCGTCGTTGCCGAACACCACGACCGGATTGAGGCCAAAGATATTCATATGCACGGCCGAGGCGCCCGACATGCCGGCGCCGGAAGCCGCAATCGTCTCCATCATGATGGCGGCTTCGGTGATGCCGAGCCCGGCACCGCCGTATTCCTCGGGGATGCAGATGCCGAGCCAGCCATCCCTGGCGAGTGCCTGGTGCAGCTCGGCGGGATAGCCGCCGTCCTTATCCTTCTTCAACCAGTAATCGTCGCCGAAACGGCTGCAGATTCCGGAAATCGATTCGCGGATAGCGTCCTGCTCCGGGGTGAGCGCGAAATCCATGATATTCCTCCGTTGACTTAAGCGGCTTCGCCGGCGTCGCGCGTGACCTTGTCGGCGCGCAGCCGGGCGATCTCGGCCTCGCTGTAGCCGGCCTCGCGCAGCACTTCGCTGCTATGCTCGCCGCAGCGTGGCGTCGGCCGCGTCGGACCGGGCTGGCTCTGCGACCAGGTGCTGGGGTAGCGCATGGTGCGCAGCGTGCCTTCGCTCGGGTGCTCGGTGGTCTGGAAGAACCCCGTGGCGTTGAGATGCGGATCGTCGAAAATGCTGTCGAGATCGTGCAACGGCATGGCCGGAATGTCGGCCTCGTGCAGCAGCTGCAGCCAGGCCTCGGTGCTGCGCCCGGCGATGGTCTCGGCGATTTCGGCATACAACTCATCGATATGCCGGGTCCGGCTGGCCAGATCGGCGAAGCGCGGGTCCTTGTCCAGCTTGTCGGGCTGGCCGATGGCATTGAAGAAGCTGCGCCACTGCTTGTCGTTATAGATCAATACGCAGACATAGCCGTCGCTGGTGCGGAAAGGCTTGCGCGCAGCCGCCAGCAGGCGCGCATAACCCGGCTTGCCGAGTGGCGGCTCGAAGCTGCGACCGCCCATGTGATCGCCCAGCACAAAGCTCGCCATGGTCTCGAACATCGGAATGTCGATGCGCTGGCCCTGTCCGGTGCGCTGACGGTGATACAGCGCGCCGAGAATATTGCCGAAGGCCGTGAGGCCGACGACGCGGTCGGCCATGGTGAGCGGCACATAGCGCGGCTCGTGGCCACCGGCGAGCTGATAGAGCGTCGGCAGGCAGGCCGCTCCCTGAATCAGGTCGTCATAGGCCGGACGGGCCGCATAGGGTCCGTCCTGGCCGTAACCGAACACGCCGGCATAGATGATGCCGGGATTGACTGCAGCGACATCCTCATACGACAGGCCGAGGCGGGCCATCGCCTGCGGCCGCACATTGTAGAACAGCACATCGGCCGTGCCGGCCAGCCGCAGCAGCGCTTCGCGCCCGGCCGGCTGCTTGAGGTCAAGCACGATACTGCGCTTGCTGCGGTTGGCATGCAGGAAGATCGGCCCCATATCCGCATGGCGCGCCGGCCCGAGACCGCGGACCAGATCGCCCTGCGGCGGCTCCACCTTGATGACATCGGCGCCCATGTCACCGAACATCACGGTGGCATAGGGCCCCATCAGCACGGTGGTGAGGTCGATGATGCGAACACCCTCAAGCGGACCAGGCATTTACTTCTGCACCTCCGCCAGCGCCTTGCGATAGGCCGCGAGTACGTCCGAACCGGGCTTGCCGCGCTTGTCGAGGCTGTCGGCCCATTCCTTGGCAATCCCTGAGGAAATGCCGGCGACCGCCTGTTTCTCGGCGGCCGGGAACGGACCCATGATGGTGCCCTTGGCACGGATCTTGGCGATGTCGGACTGCACTTCCCTGTCCGTCATCTCGCAAGCCCGACGCGTGGCCGCCTCGCCCGCCTTCGCGATGGCCGCCTGCACATCCGGTGCCAGCTTCTTCCACTTCGCCTCGCCGATCAGGTAGGTCAGCACGGCGGAGCCGAAATTCTCGTCGGTGGTCGAGAATTTGGTCAGGCCGGCGAGGTCGTAGGACACCACGCTGGCATAGGGCAGCAGCATGCCGTCGATGGTGCCGCGCGACAGCGATTCGTAGATTTCCGGCGCCGCCATGCGCACCGGCACGCCGCCATAGGCACGCACCGTGGCGTCCATCGCACCGCCGGCGGTACGCAGCTTCAGGCCGTTCAGGCTCTTGTGGCCGTCCAGCTTCGCCTTGCCGGTGAAGACCTGATATGGCGGCAGCACCAGCGTGAAGATCATGCGCACGTTGTTGGCAGCGAATTCACGCTTGGCCAGGATGCCGTCGCCGGTCGCCAGCCTGTAATAGGCCAGAGTGCCGGCACAGCCGGTGGCAAAACTGCCGGGCAGTTCGGCCACCGCCGACAGCGGCATCTTCTCGGACACGTAGGACGGCACGACATAGCCAATATCGGCCACGCCGGTCTGGGTCAGGCTGAGCAGATCCTTGGCCTTGCCGAGCTGTTCGGACGGATAGTATTCGAAGCCGACCTTGCCGTTGGTCATGCGCTCGACTTCGGCCATCCAGAACTTGGTGCCGTATTCGGCAAAGAAGTGTCCGACCGGCAGGCTGTCGGCCACACGCATCTTCTGCTGCTGAGCCATGGCCGGCGTCGCCGCCATGACGCCGAACAGAGCGGCAATCGTGGTAATACGGGCAATCATTTCAACGCCTCCTCGAAGGCCTTGAGGACTTCGGTGCCGGGCTTGCCGCGCTTGTCGAGCCCCTGGGCCCATTCGACATTCACGCCCGCCATATGCTGGCGCACGGCGGCCTTGTCGGCCGCGCTGAGCGTCACCAGTTCAACACCGGATTTGCCGAGCCGCTCCTGGTCGGCCTTTTCGCCGGCCTGGGAGATTCCGCAGGCGCGCCGGCTGGTTTCCTCGGCCATGCTGTCGAACAGCTTGCGCACATCGGCCGGCAGGGTCTTCCACTTCCGCTCGCTGATCACGTAGTTGACCACGAAGCTGCCGAAATTCTCGCCCACCGTGGTGCTCTTGAGCAGACCCTGCAGATCGTAGGAGTAGATCGACGAGAACGGGAACAGCATGCCGTCGATGGTACCGCGCGACAGTGCTTCGTAGACTTCAGGCGTCGACATCGAGATCGGCACGGCGCCCAGCTTGCGTACCGCCAGTTCCTTGGCGCCGCCGCTGCTGCGGATCTTCAGGCCTTCGATCGACTTCAGGTTCTCGATCTTCTTCTTGCCGAGGAAGACCTGATAAGGCGGCAACACGATGGTGTAGAGCAGCCGGATACCGGTCGGCTTGAATTCGCGCTGATCGAGGATGCCGCCATCCCGCGCCAGCTTGAAGTAGGCCATCGTGCCCTGGCAGGATTCCGTGAAGCTGGCCGGCAGTTCGGCCACCGCCGAGAGCGGCATCTTGTCGGTGACGAAGGAGGGCGGCACATAGCCGATATCGGTAACGCCGCTCTGGGTCAGCGTCAGCATGTCCTTGACCTTACCGAGCTGCTCGCCCGGATAGTATTCGAAAGTCACGGCGCCGTTGGAGCGCTTGGTCAGCTCGGCGAGCCAGACCTTGGTGATCTTTTCGCCGATGTAATGGCCGCTGGGGAAAGAATCCGCGACGCGCAGCTTGATCGGATCGGCCGCCCGGGCTTGCCCTGCCAGCAACGCAACAACAACGGCTCCGCAAAGGGCGGAGTGCCTGGTAAGCGTCCTCATGTTTCGTTTCCTCCGGTTTGTTTTGCAAATTGCCCGCCGGTCTTGTGCCGGCTGGGGTTGACGTGGATTTCAGACGATCAGCCGGCCTCCCCTGCCGCCGCTTCGATGGCGCGGGCAGCGCGCTGAACCAGTTCGATGTTGCGCTGAAGCGCCGGCTTCATGCGGTGAATCGGGCCGACCAGGCTGATGCCGCAGGTTTCGCCGCCAACCGCGACCGACACCGCCACCGACATAACGTCGGAGACGGTTTCGCCGACATTGGAGAACCAGCCGCGTTTCAGCGATTTCTCGATATCGGCATCCAGCTCGCGTTTGGTGGTGAGCGTGGCCGGCGTATGCCTGGTCATGCTCATTTCGCCGTAGAGCGCATGGCGCTCGGCCAGCGGCAGCTGCGCCATGATCGCCTTGCCGATCGAATTGGAATACATCTCGCGCACTTCGCCGATCTGGGCGCTGTAGCGGATACGATGCGGCGATTCCAGCACGTCGAGATAAACCACATGCGTGCCGCGGCGCTTGGCGAAAACAATCGTCTCGCCCGAATCATCGCGCAGCGCCTGAAGCAGCGGCGAGACGCGGGCCGCAATCGGATCGTTCGCGGCGATGACACGCGCCAGTTCGAGAATGCGCTTGGTGGGATACAGGCCCCCACGCGGCTTCACCGAATAGAGATAGCCGCGGTTCTCGATGGTGCGCAGCAGATTGAAACAGCTGGAGACCGGGATATCCATTTCACGCGAGAGTTCCGACAGCGTCGCCGGCCGCTTGAGCGTGGCGAAGACTTCGAAGAGATCAATGACGCGGCCGGCAGTTTTCACATCCATGAAAACACATTACTAGAGTATGAAAAATGAGTCAAGCCCTCGGCAGCTCTGCCGAATGGGCATAAGAGATGCGCCGACGCTGCAGATGCAGCAAGCCGACTGCTGCAATGCAACAGAATTGAAGTTGTCTTCGCAGAGAAGAATGCTGTGCGGTGCATGCTGTATTCAGCGTCCGCCACCGGCTGCGCAACGATGCCATGACATAGCGGCGCAGACGCGCCATCTTTTTTTCGATACCGGATAACCATGCCCGTCACGGTCAGCGTCGTGGCCAGGCGAAACCTTTGCGACATCAGGCTTCATGCCTGATCAATGCCACGATCAATGGCTCATGGATTTTTCAGGGCTCGACCGCATTGCCAAGACGCATGTGCAAGCCGGCCGTCTGGAGTCATTGCGCTGCCCGAGGTCAGACCGGACCCACCGGTATACGCACTGAGCCGGCTTAACCGTCGCATGCAACGGAAACCAGAGCCGCCATGGACGCCCTGGCGGAAACTCTTAACAGCCTGCCCGGAGGCGAGCGCTCAGCCTGGAATTTAATTGCGATGGGATTTGCGTGAATATCGAAAAGTCCCACACGGCTAAAACCGAGAGGCCGGATTTTCGACTAAGTCATTGAGAAAATGGTGCGCTCGAAGAGATTCGAACTCCTGACCCCCAGATTCGTAGTCTGGTGCTCTATCCAGCTGAGCTACGAGCGCACACTCGCGGTACCGCGACGGGGGCGGAACCTACTCAATTCACCGGGACCGCGCAAGGGCCATGACCGGAATACTGCCCTGCCGTGCAAGCCTCGGATTCTACTAGCAGATGATGCTTGCGGGCGGGTATGGCGACCCCTAGAATAACTGGGTCTGCAGAAGGCCTGCCGAAGCGGTTGTCCGCTTGGCCAGCCGCTGCGACGGGGGGCCTCCAGGCCAGCAGATCAGAGTTCATAACAATTAACGCGAGACCGCGCGGCATGGCACATCCAGTTCGTAATCCGGCGTATCGGCGCCGAATTCTGGCTTCAGCAAGCACGATTTCTCTCGCTTTGCTGCTGTCCGGCTGTTCCTACGTCAGCGATGAACTTTGGCCATCCCTGACCGCGGCCGACCCGGTCGGCACCGAGCCGGTGCTGCGACAGCAGATTCCGCCATCGGCGGCTGAAGCCAATCCGCAGCCGACCCTGAGCCAGCCGGCCTTGGGCAGCACCAATTTCGTCGTTCCGGGCGTGACCCAGGCCCAGTCGACCGGTACTTTTGTCGGTCAGAAGGTGCAGCAGATGCGCGGCGAGCTGTCGCAGCTGCAGCAGCAGGTCACCCAGCGGAACCAGCAGCTGCAGGCGATTCGCGCCGGCGCCACCCAGAATTCCCAGCGCTATCACGGCACGGTTGCCGCGGTATCGACCCGCCTGCAGATGGGCACCACGCCGGGTAACCCGATCCTGGTCAGCCAGTGGACCCAGGCCCAGACCGATCTCGACCGCATGGCGGCCGATGTGGGCAACCTGAGCAACCTGGCCAACCAGGTGGCCGCCGATTCCGCGATGTCGACCTATCTGCTGCAGTCGATCAAGTCGACCTACAGCTTGTCGGGCGCCATCGACGAGGACCATCGCCAGCTTTCCGTGCTTGAGGATGAAACCTCGAAGACAGTGGTACTGATCGACCGCCTGCTGGGCGAGCTGAGCTCCGATGTCGCCCGCCAGACCAATTACATCGGTGCCGAACGCACCAACCTGACCACGCTCTCGGCTGCCATCAAGCAGGGCGAACTGCTCGGTCCGGGCCTGGGCAACCGCGCCAACTTCTATGCCGGCGCGCAGCAGTTCGCGGCCGCCGATGCCGCTGCGGCGCCGTTCGCTGCCGATGGCCGCGTGCCGCTGGTGGTTATCCGTTTCGACCGCGCCGATGTGCCCTACCAGCAGGCGCTGTACAATGCCGTGTCGCAGGCACTGGCCCGCAAGCCCAACGCCGTGTTCGATGTTGTGGCTGTTGCCGCCGGCGGCACCCAGGCGCAGACCGCCAGCAACCAGAACCAGGCGCGCCGCAATGCCGATCGCGTGCTGCGCTCGCTGGCCGATATGGGCCTGCCGGCCAGCCGTGTGAATGTCTCGGCCGCCAGCACCGGCCAGACGGCGACCAACGAAGTTCAGGTCTTCGTTCGCTGAGGCGAACAATCCTTCAGAGAATAAAAAAAGCCCGGCTTAGAGCCGGGCTTTTTCTTTGTCGGCAATATTGCCCTACTGCCAGGAAACCGCTGTCAGGTCATTGACGAAGATCGGGGCATTGGCCCAGAAACCGGTCAGGCCCGGCTTGTACACACCCAGTCGCGGCAGGTTGTACAGGTAGACATTGACCGCATCGTCGGCCAGCAGGCGCTGCAGATCCTGCAGGGCCTTGGTGCGCTCGGCCTTGTCGAGCGTCGAATTGGCCCTGGCAATCAGATCACGGGCCTTCTGGCTGTCATACTGGAAGTAATATTCCGACTCGGCATATTTCACGAAGTCGTTCGGCTCGACATGGCTGATCACCGTCAGATCGAAATTCTTGTTCTTGAAGGTGCCGTCCAGCCACTGCGCCCATTCGACATTCTCGATCTTGGCGTTGATGCCGACCTGGCTCAACATCGCCTGCACCACCTCGCCAATCTGACGTGCATAAGGCGGCGGCGGCAGACGCAGCGTCACTTCGAGATTGCTGACACCCGCTTCCTTCAGCAGTGCCTTGGCCTTGGCGGGGTCATAGGGATACTGCTTGGTCAGATCGACATAGGCCGGGTCGTGCGGCGGAAAATGGCTGCCAATCGGCTTGCCATAGCCTGCAGCGGCGGCTTCGATCACCGCCTCGCGATCAATGGCGTAGGTCAGGGCGCGCCGCACGCGTACATCGTCGAACGGCTTGCGCTTGTTGTTGATGATCACCATGGTTTCGCCTTCGGTCGAGCCGACGGTGGTCTTGAAACGCTTGTCCTTCTCGAACTCGCGGAAATTCTCACCCGTAATGCCGACCGGGATGGCATCGACATCGCCGGCCCGCATGGCCGCCACCATGGCACCCTGGTCACTGATGAAACGAATCTTAACCGTCTTGATCTTCACGGCACCCGGATTGCGGTAGGTATCCGCAGCGGCCAGGGTGACGGAATCGCCCTTCACCCAGTTCTCCAGCTTGTAGGGACCGGTGCCGACCGGCTTGGTGGCGTTGCCGTCGCTCGATTCCGGTGCCGTGATCACCGCCGTGTTCTCGCCGAGGCTGAACAGGAAAGTTGGGTCGGTGTTTTTCAGCGTAATCGCCACCGTGAGCGGATCCGGCGTGGCGATGGCGGCGATATTGGTGAACACCGCCTTGCGCTTGTTGGTGCTCTTCTCGCCGGCATATTTCTCGAAGGCGAATTTCACGTCGGCTGAATCGAAGGTCGTGCCGTCATTGAACTTCACGCCCGGCTTCAGCTTGAAGGTGAAGCTCTTCATGTCTGGCGAGATCGTCCAGCTGTCAGCCAGCAGCGGCTGTACCTGGCCATTCTCGACGATCTTGGTCAGCCCCTCGAAGATATTGTAATGCGTCACTTCGCCGATGGCGGCGGCCGGCGCAATGGTAGGATCAAGGCCGGGCGGTTCCAGGGTCATCGCCAGAACCAGCGAATCCTTCTTGGCCTGCGCCGATGCAGGACCGGCCGCGAGCGAAGCCGCGGTCATCCCCATTGCGACAGCAAATACTTTCCAGCCCTGCATGATTCCCTCCATCAGAATTTCCCCGCCGCCGCCATGACGTTGCAGGCAGACTCGAGCTGCCCCAACGGTTCGGCGGCCCAGACACCGCGCGCCACCGCACGGGCGACGCAATCGGCGGCTATGCTGCCGACCCGGGCGATCAGCCAGGACCGGTCAGCGGCTCCTTCCGTATCCTGCCATGTCGCCGTGGCCAGGGCAAAGAGCGTATCACCGTCGAAGGGCGTGTGAACCGGACGGACAGCCCGCGCCAGGCCGTCATGCGCCATGATGGAAACCTGTCGCAAGGCGGCCTTGTCGAGCGGGGCATTGGTGGCGACGATGCCGATGCAGGTATGGCTGCCGGCCACCGGGCGGGCGATACGGGCTTCGGCAGCGATGCCCAGGTCGACGGCGGCGGCGGCAAAAGGCAGGCCACCGAATTCGCCGTTCTGCTCCCAGGGCGCGGCCCAGAAGCTGCGGTTGCCCGGGGTCAGCACGCTGCCGACGGCATTGACCGCCACCATCGCGGCGATCACCAGCCCGTCATCTTCAACCCAGGATGCGCTGCCCAGGCCGCCCTTGATCTGGCCCGCCATGGCGCCAAAGCCGGCGCCGGCATTGCCGAGCGGAAAAGCGCCAGTCGTCGCGGTATCGCAGGCCCGGCGGCCCAGCAGGCGATACGGCGGCTCGGCGCCCCAGTCCTTGTCGCCGCCATTGTGCAGATCGAACAGGATGGCTGCCGGCACGATCGGCACCACATGCCCGCGCACCTCCACGCCGCGCCGGCGCTCGGCCAGCCAGTGCATGGCGCCCGAGGCCGCGTCCAGCCCGAAAGCAGATCCGCCGGACAGGCAAACCGCATCCACGGCCTGGACACTGGCCTCCGGCCGCAGCAGGTCGGTTTCCCGCGTGCCGGAGCCGCCACCGCGTACATCGACAGCACAGGCCGCCCGACTGGCCGGCAGGACGATGCTGACGCCCGAACGCAAACGCTCATCGGCCGCATGGCCGACCGCAAGCCCCGGCACATCGGTCAACAGGTTGAGCAGACCGGGTGCTCCCATCGGATCAGAGATTCTCCATCTTGGGTCCCTGGCTGAGCGGATAACCATAGACCTTGTCGAGCGGTACGGCTGCCGGATCGACGGCATGGGCCGCCAGCTTGCCGCCCATGCAGGCGCCCTCGAAACTGCCGACATTGAGACCGGTATAAATCCAGTCGCCGGCGATCACCAGGTTGGCAAAGCCGGACTCCCAGGCTTTCAGGCGATGCTTGGTGCTGCCAGGCGGCGAAGTGACATAGCGTTCGGTCGGATCGATATTCGGCTTCCAGAACTGCTGCTCCAAACGCGCCACCCCCACGGTGGCGGCATCGTTCTGCAGGCAGACCAGCTGCGAGAAATCGAAGCCGATCATGTCGCCTGGCGGATTGACGGCGTTGGTCACCGATTTGGGCAGCAGCGCACCCATGCAGGCCTGCAGATACTGCTGGGCCTGATACTTCACACGGGCATATTCGCGCTTGGGATAGTCATGATCGCTGAAGGGCGGCTGCAAACCGTATTGCGGTGTCGCGCCAGAGAAATACAGCAGCGACTGCGGTGTCTGCTGGGCTGGCCAGGTTTCCATCGGGATCAGATCGGTGAAATCCGCCACGCCGTCGATCGGATTGACGAAGGTGGCGCCAATCAGGCGGTCGTAATTCTTGTACTCGAACGGCAGGCCCATATCCTTGAGCGTGCGGTTCATCCAGATCTGCAGGGTCTGGGTCTGCACTGTCTTGATCGCTTCAACCATCGGCGGCCATTTGGGATTGGCCTGCATCAGCTGCGGCGCCAGGATCGGCAGCGCGCCGATCGAGATGGCGCAGATGACCGTATCAAAGCCTTCACCGGCCCTGAGGCGCTTTTCCGCCACCGGCTTCCACGGTGTCCAGTAGGATTCAAGATCGACTCCGGCCGCCTGCATCGCCTCGCCTTCGACCAGCTGGTCGTAATGCGGGCGATCCGGCCAGACCGGCAGCGTCTTGCCGCCGAATTTCGCCAGCGGCAGGTCGACCAGAGGGTCGTAACCCCGGGCACCATCCTTCACCGTGGCCTGGACATCGAAGACGATCTCGCCCACGCCCTGCGTGCCAGTGGTAATTTCACGCACCTTGTGGAACAGCTCGAATTTCACGCCCAGCCGCTTGAGCAGCAAATAGAGCGGCGCCACCACGGTATCGCCGGTGCCGGCGGCAAACAGCCAGCCGAACGAACCGAGATAGGCGAATTCGCGCAGCGTCCAGTGCAGATAGGCGCCGGCCGCCATGGCCGGCGGCCGCGTCGTGTCGCCATCGGGATACTGGTAGGACAGGTTCGGCGTGTTCAGGCTGAGCGGCGAGGAAATCGTCAGCATCGAGCCGCCATGGCGGGCGAACCAGTCGGAAAAATTCTCGTCGTCGAGCTGATCGAATCCCTTGTTGATCACATCATCCTTGATGATGCCGCGGATCATGGTGAGGAAGTAATCCAGCGTGATGTAGAGATGGCGCAGAGCGTCGTTTTTCTCGACCAGCGCCTCGACATGCTTCTTGAACCACAGCCAGAAATCATCGATCGCCTTGAGCAACGGCCCGCCCTCGCCAGCCGCGATCTTGTCGGCTTCGGCGGCAAGTTTGTTGAACAGCCCGCGCGCCAACGTGAATTCCAGGAAAGTGGATGGCACCGTACCGGCGGCATGATCCAGCCGCTTGCCGAGGAATTCCACCAATGCCTTGATCCAGTGCTGCAGCGTCGGCAGCGATTCCGGCTCCCAGGGCTTCAGATCGTTACGCGGCATCGAAAGCGGCCAGTTGATCCAGCGATAGTCGCGGAACTCCCAGCACAGGATGGAGTCAACCGGATAAAATGCCTGCTCGAAAGTAGCCAGCGGCATGTCTTTCGGCCGGTCGAGCAGCCGGTACACCTCCGTCATCATGGATAGCGTATTGTAATATGAACCCAGGAAACCGTGGATGCCGTGTTCCTCGATGCGGTTGCCAAAGTCGGGGTTGCGACCGGTGGCGCATTTGCCGCCCAGGCGCCAGCCGATCGAATAGACGGTGATCTCGTAGCGCTCGGCAGCCCCGGGCTGCGACGCCAGGCAGAACGCGCTGGTCAAGGCAGAGACACCGCCGCCCAGAATGGCAATCTTCTTCTTCACCGGTTCAGACATCGCCCGCCACCCCCATTTTATTATAGGCCGCCTGCATCCTGCGGCAGTTGTGTGTCTATTTGATGCCCACCTGCGGTATTGCTCAAGCCTTCAGGTACACAAAATAGCGGTCAGACGGAATTGGCACCGGCACCGGCTGCAACAGCAGGTCGGGATGTGTCAGCTTCTGGTCGCTGAGCAGCAGCGCGCCGCGTCCCAGCAGAGGCGGCAGCCAGCCGCTCATCTGGGTCACCTGACGGGCGTTCGCTTCCGGATCACCCAAGCCTACATCGCTATGCACCAGTACCGCGGCACCGGGATGCCGCGCGGCGAAAGCCTGCAGGCTGTCCCCGAACTCCCCCAGCACCAGACGACCGGCCGGCGGAATCGAGAGCGGATTGGCATTGTTGGCGCGATCGAAAGCATAAATCCGGTCGGCCCCGAGCCCAGCCCGCAAATGGTCGTAGGTGCGGCCGTTGCCGAGTCCAACCTCCAGGATCAGGCCTTCGCGCCCGGCGACCCAGCCGATCGCCCAGTTCAGCAATTCGCGCTGTGCCGACAGGCGGGCGATGAAACTGTCCAGCCGGCTCATACCTGAAATTCCATGCCTGCGGTCAGGCCTTCACTTTGGCGGACAGTTCGCGCAGATCAGCAGTGGTGCGATCCAGGCGTTGCGCCAGAACGCGCATGATCTCGATGGCGATCTGCGGGAAATCGGCGATCAGGCGGAAAAACAGGTCTTTTTCGATCCGCAGTACGGTCGTTTCCAGGGTTGCCGTCACCGTCGCCGTGCGGGGCACGTCGCACAGGATGGCAATTTCGCCGACGAAATCATTCTGCCGCAGATGCGCCACCTTGAGCGGACCGGTTGGCGTATTGACCACCACATCGGCTTCGCCGCCGATGATCACGAAAGCCGCGTCACCGGGATCGCCCTGGTGAAACAGCACGTCGCCGGGCTTGTAGGTCAGGCGCTGACTGGTGAAGGCCAGTAGTTTCAGCTTTGACGGTTCGATCTTGGCAAAGAGCGGGATCCGGCGCAGCAGTTCGACTTCTTCAATCAGACTCATGACCAGTTCTCCATCGACAGCACGGCTCAGGCCGGTGCCAGCATCTGCTTGAAACGGGCGCTTTTCTCGCACAATTCGGCATAGGGACCGGTGTGCGTGACACGTCCATTCTCGACCACCACAACGATATCAAAACTCTCACAGTCCGATGCGCGCTGCAGCGACCAGATCAGGCCGGCATCCTTGCGCAATTCAGAAATCGCCTTGATCGCCGCGGCATGGCTGCGCGGATCGAGCGCCGCCGTTGCTTCCGAAAGCATCACCCAGTCCGGCCGTTTCACCAGAGCGCGGGCGATGGCAAGCTTCTGGCGTTGCGCCGCATTCAGGCGCGCCCCCGCAATACCGACCTCGAACTGCAGGCCAACCGCGATGATCGGCTCGCGCAGCTGCAACTGTTCGACGACATCGGCCATCACGCGGCCGATCTTTTCCTGCGCCTGCGCCTGCCCGTAGGCGACACGACCAAACAGGATATTGTCGACGATGCTGGAGGAAACGGTGAAATGCTCCGGATCGAAAAAGGCAATGGTGCCCTTGCGATCTTCCGGCAGCGTCTCGGCGAATATCTTGCGGGCCTTGAGAATAGCCTCCCGCTCGGCATCGTTGAAATGGCCAAGACGATGGCGCGCCAGCACCAGTTTGAATGGCAACGACATCAGGCGAACGCGATCCGCTTCCGGCAACTGCTCCAGCGTTTCCGGCTTGGCCCGCATCAGCAGGTCCTTGTAATCCGGCAGGTCATCAGACGAGATGAAACTGAACTGCTGGAAGAACTCATGCTCCGGCGGCAGATCGGCGAACAGTTCGACCATGGTGTCCGCAACTTCATAGCCGATCTCCAGAAAGCGCCGGCGCAGGCCGACTTCATCCAGCACGCGTAACATATGCGGATCGCGGGCCAGATTATCTTCCTGATAAACGCCGTTGCGCGCCGTGCCGAACATCAGGTTTTCGGCAACCGTGGCATTACTGTTGTAGAGCGCCGGATTCCAGCTTTCGACCAGATCGGCAAGGGCGCCACTGGTCAGCTTTTCACGAAATGCCCGGCGCGCAGCCAGCACACGTTCTGCCACATCGGGTTTGGCCCTCGGGTCAAGCGAGCCGCGCATGCCGATCTGATAGACATCCTCATCGAAACCCGCGGCCTTCAAGGACAAGATGGCAACCGTCACAAGATCATCCGGCCCGGTCGCGCCCGCCGCCGCGTAGTCGGTCCAGTCGGCATCGGTGTCATACGGCGAATTGCCCGATGCCTGCGCTTCGACAATTTCACGCTCGTAGCGTGTTTGCAGCGATTCTTCCATCTCCCGCTTCGTCATCGGACGATGCCGCAACCCCATGAACAGGTTGTCACCCAACGTTGTATTGAAGATATAGCTGGCCGAGCCGACATAGGCGAGGCGACGGCCGGTCACGGTTTCAGGCAGTTCGGAAAGATTGCGCTCGTTGATCGTGATGCGGCCGCGCGTGGGGTCATGCAGTCGCGCCAACAGCTGCAGCAACTCGTCGCGTCCATTATCGCCCACGACAGCGACCCGGGCCGGCCAGGGCAGCGACAAACTGAGGTTTTCGAGGATCGGCTGGTCCTGATCATCATGCATGACCAATCCCGAGACCGAGATCGGCCCGGTCAGCGAAACCGGCTGCTCGGGTTCGGAATTCTGGTCGGTCGGGTCGCGCATGCCGTCGATCACGAACTGGCTTACCACCTGCTCGTACTTCTGCTTTACATCCTCACGCTGCTGGTAATGATTCAGCAGCTCCTTCCAGGGGGAGGCCATTTCCTTATGCGCGTTCACCGCCGCAACGACGGTACCGACATCCATCTGGCCGCGGATCGTCAGGTAGCCCCCGATGGCGTAGAAGAAGAACGGTCCCAGCTGCTGGATAAAGTTGTTGAGAAATTTCACCATGAATTTGCGCTGGTAAATCTCTACGCGAATCCAGTAACTGATGCTCAGGCGGTTAGTGAATTCGGCCAGCATGCGATTTGACACGTCATGCGTGTGCAGCTCGGTGACACCGCTGATGCTTTCGCCGATACGGTCGGACAGCCGACGCTGGTTCTTGATCCGCTCGCGGCCAAGCGCACGCACCTTGGCCTGCATCCTCGGCACGAAATAGAACTGAATCGGATAGAGCGCGACAGCCGCCAGCGCCATCAGCGGGTTCTGCAGCAGCAGGAAGCCGAAGATCACCAGCAGCATGCCACCCTGGAAGATCGGCAGCGCAAAGCTTTCGCCGATGAACCCGCCGACCGGTTCGACCTCGGCGATCACCATCGGGATGATTTCGCCCTGGCT
The DNA here is from genome assembly GCF_025869515.1 of Ferrovibrio sp. Taxonomy (GTDB): domain Bacteria; phylum Pseudomonadota; class Alphaproteobacteria; order Ferrovibrionales; family Ferrovibrionaceae; genus Ferrovibrio. The sequence goes on along the minus strand of NZ_JAOZVR010000086.1, from coordinate 26,628 downwards.
GGTGCGCCGGAAGGTCGGCAGCGGGAAGCGCAGGATATGGGCGTAAAGCTCGTAGCGCAGGCGGCGCAGCATGCGTTCGCCGGCGACGCCCTGAAAGTAATTAATGGCGTATTTGAAACCCTGCTGGATCAGCACCAGGAACAGAAAGACGCCACACAGCCAGAACAGGTAGGTGGTGCGATCCATCTGCCACAGGCCCAGACCGAACAGATCGACCGGGAAGGCAATATCTTTACCTTCGATGCCCTGGTTGACGATCGATTTCGGAATACTGAGATAATAATAGTAGGGAACAAATGAAACGATCGATAGCAGGGTGATGATAACCTGCTGCTTCAGACTGTATTTTAGGATGAAGCTATAGAGATTCTTTTCCACGATACGCCCCCAGTCCCCGTATAACCTTAACCGATGGAGGCCGCCCAGCCAATTGCCAGCCGGACCCGGCTGTGCCCGGGATCACTATTTATGTCAGGGGCTTGTCAGAACCAGGGCTTGGCCTGGGCCGGGGGGCTATGCCATAGTCCCGGCCAGTTTGAATCCCAGTACGCTCCCGATTGCTCCCGGTGAGGGAACCAGCATGGTATCGCGCAGTGACGGCACGCGTGTGCTGATATACAGCCACGACACATTTGGACTCGGCCATCTGCGCCGTTGCCGCACCATTGCGCATGCCCTGGTCGAGCGGCATCAGGACATGTCGGTCCTGATCATGTCAGGTTCGCCGATCATCGGCAGTTTCGATTTCCGCAGCCGGGTCGATTTCGTCCGCGTGCCCGGCGTCATCAAGCTGCGCGACGGTCAGTACACGTCACTGAACCTGCCGATGGATATCGAGGAGACCCTGAAGATCAGGGCTGAGATCATCCAGCATACTGCCCGGGTTTTCGACCCCGATATCTTAATCGTCGACAAGGAACCGCTCGGCCTGCGCGGCGAGGTTCTGCCGACAATGAAGATGCTGAAGGAACGCGGCACCCGGATCGTGCTCGGTCTGCGCGACGTGATGGACGAACCCAGCGCCCTGGCACCCGAATGGGAACGCAAGAATGTCATGCCGGCGCTTAAGAACCTGTATGACCAGATCTGGGTCTATGGCCTGCCGCAATTCTGCGACCCGCTCGAAGGCATCACCCTGCCGGATCGGGTCCGCCGGAAGGTCGTCTATACCGGATACCTGCCGCGCACCTCGGGCGAGCCATCGCCGGAACATCAGCTGCCTGAGATCACCCAGCGGCCGTTCCTGTTGGTGACACCGGGCGGCGGCGGCGACGGTGAAGGCCTGATCGACTGGGTTCTGCGCGCCTATGAAAGCACGGAGATGCTGCCCTATCCGGCGCTGATCGTGCTTGGCCCCTTCATGCAGAAAGAACGCCGCGGCGAATTCCTCGCCCGCGTTGCCCGCCTGCCGCGCGTGGAAGCCATCACGTTCGATGCCCATATGGAGCATCTGGTGCAGAATGCCGTCGGCGTGCTGGCCATGGGCGGCTACAATACCTTCTGCGAGATACTGTCGCTCGACAAGCGCGCCATCATCGTGCCGCGCAAGCGCCCGCGGATGGAGCAGTTCATCCGCGCCAGCCGCGCCCAGGAACTTGGCCTGATCCGCATGCTGGAAGATGACGGCCAGTACGATCCCACGGTCATGGCCAACGCCCTGCGCAATCTGCCGCGCCAGCCGCTGCCCTCGCAGATCGTAATTCCGGGGCTGCTCGAAGGCCTCGATAACGTCGACCGCCTGGTCCAGCCCTGGCTTCGCCCACGCGCGGAACCTGCGGGCAATGTGGTCGAATTGCGGGGCTGACCCGCCGCTATCTCCCGCGTATGCCAGAGTCACCCCCGTCTCCCGTTGCTTTTGTCCTGAAAGGCTATCCACGCCTGTCGGAGACCTTTATCGCGCAGGAGATCGCCGCGCTTGAAGCGCGCGGACTGGATATCCTGATCGTGTCGCTGCGCCATCCCACCGACAAAAAGCGCCATGCCCTGCACGACCAGATCCGGGCGCCGCTCCTGTATCTGCCAGAATACCTGCATCAGGAGCCGCTGCGCGTGCTGCGTGGCTGGTGGCAGGCCCGCCGGCTGCCGGGATATCGTCGCGCGCTGCAACTCTGGTGGCGAGATTTCAAGCGCGACCGTTCGAGCAACCGCATTCGCCGTTTCGGCCAGGCGATGGTACTTGCCGCTGAATTGCCTGAGCGCTACCGCCACCTGCATGCCCATTTCATCCACACGCCCGGCTCGGTGGCACGCTACACGGCGCAGATTCTGCAATGCCCCTGGACGGCCTCGGCCCATGCGCGCGACATCTGGATCACACCGGACTGGGAAAAGCGCGAAAAGCTGGCCGACTGCCGATGGGCCGTCACCTGCACGGCACATAACCGCACACATCTCTCGGCGCTCAGCAATCCGGAGCGGGTTACGCTGGTTTATCACGGACTCGACTTCACCCGTTTTCCCGAACCGCCGACCTGGCGCCCGCGCCGCGATGGCCGCGACGCCCAGGATCCGGTACGGCTGCTCTCGGTCGGCCGCGCCGTGGAGAAGAAGGGTTACGATATTCTGCTGCAGGCCCTCGCCCGTCTGCCTGCCGATCTTTACTGGCATTTCACCCATATCGGCGGCGGCCCGCTGTTGGAAAACCTCAAGACGCAAGCCGCTGAACTGCGCATTGCCGACCGCATCACCTGGCTGGGTTCGGCGGCGCAGGATGCCGTGATCGAGGCTTATCGCACCGCCGATATTTTTGCGCTGGCCAGCCGGCGCGACCGCGATGGCGATATGGATGGCCTGCCCAATGTGCTGATGGAAGCGCAGAGCCAGGCCCTTCCCTGCGTCGCCACCACCATCTCGGCCATTCCCGAACTGATCTTGGATGGTGAAACCGGCCTGCTCGTACCGAGCGAGGATACCAGAGGGCTGACCGTCGCGCTCAATCATCTGATTGTCGATCCCGCCTTGCGCAGCCGTCTGGGCATGGCGGCGGCAATCCGCGTCCGCCAGGATTTCGGCATGGCCGGCGGTATCGCCGAACTGGCGCGGCGTTTCGGCCTGGCAGCCTGAAGGGGCGCGGTTATGCGGATCGGCTTCTATGCACCGCTCAAACCGCCTGACCATCCGGCACCATCCGGCGATCGTCGTGTCGCGCGGCTGTTTATCGACGCGCTACGCGGCCTTGGCCATGAGATTGTGCTGCTGTCTGATCTGCGCAGCTATAACCGCGACGGCGATGCAGCCCGGGAAGCAGCAACAGCCGATGCTGCGGCAGCAGAGGTCGACATGCTAGCCGCGGCCTGGCGGCGCGATCCGGACATGAAACCAGACCTGCTGTTCACCTATCACGTCTATCATAAGGCCGCCGACTATATCGGCCCGGCGCTCAAACAGCGTTTCGGCCTTCCCTATGTGATCGCAGAAGCCTCGGATTCACCGCGCCGGCGCGAAGGCGCCTGGGCTGCCGGCTATGCACAGGCCGCCCGCGCCCTGGCCGCGGCCGACAGGCTGCTCGCCATCACCAGGCACGACCTGCCCGCGCTGGTGGCCTGTGCCGACGCGATCAGGGCACAGTATTTCGCCCCCTTCATCGATCCCACACCCTTCACGGCGGCCGTCGCACAGCGCGACCGGTATCGCGCCGCACTGCGCGACCGCTTCGGCCTGCCTGCAGATCGGCCCTGGCTGCTCGCCGTGGGCATGATGCGCAGCGGTGACAAGCTGGCCTCGTTTCAGCGTCTCGCCGAAACCCTGCCGCTGGCCAGCGATGCCAACTGGCATTGTATTGTGGCGGGTGATGGTCCGGAGCGTCATGCGGTGGAGATCGCCTTTGCGGCACTACAGGGCCGCATCACTCTGACCGGGCAGCTGGATACGGAAACCCTCGCCATGCTGTATGCCGCCAGCGACCTGTATATCTGGCCGGCTGTCAACGAAGCCTATGGCATGGCGTTGCTGGAGGCGCAGGCCGCCGGCCTTCCGGTCCTCTCGGTGCATACCCGTGGCGTCCCCGATATCGTGGCCCATGGCGAGACCGGCTGGCTGACACCCGATGACAGCCCGGCAAAGTTGGCCGCAGCCCTGCGCAGCCTGCTGGCAGAGACAGACCTGCGACACCGCATGGCAGCTGCTGCCCCGCCGCATGTGGCGCAGACCCTGTCGATGAACGCCGCGCAGACGCGCCTGCAGGCGATCTTTGCCGATCTGGGCCTGCCGGCATGACCCGCCATCTGGTTCTGCTGCGTCACGGGCCGACAGACTGGAATGCCGAGGGCCGCCTGCAGGGCCGCGCGGATATCGCACTTTCCCAGGCTGGCCGAACGGCACTCGCAGGGCAGGCGGTTCCCGCCGCCTACCGCCGCAGGGACTGGTATGTCAGCCCGCTGCAGCGGGCCAGGGAAACCGCAACCCTGCTGGGCTTGCAGCCTGTTGCCGAGCCAGCCCTGATCGAGATGGATTGGGGCCAGTATGAAGGTCACACACTGGCTGAACTGCGCGATCGGTATGGTGCCGCCTTTACGACCAATGAGGATCGCGGCCTCGATCTGCAGCCGCCCGGGGGCGAAAGCCCGCGCCAGGTCCAGCAGCGTCTGCTGCCCTGGCTGCGCAGTCTGCCGGCCGATTCCGGTGCCGTTACCCATAAGGGCGTTATCCGTGCGATTCTGGCACTGGCCTTAGATTGGCCGATGCTCGGCCGTGCACCGGTGAAGCTCGACTGGCGCTGCCTGCAGGAATTTAGCATAACCGTAGATGGCCATCCCAGTCTGGTGGCTGCCAATATCCCGCTGGAGTGACAATGGCCGCCCCGCGCGTCCTGATCTATGTGCAGCATCTGCTTGGCGTTGGACATCTGCATCGCGCAGCCTCCATCGCACGGGCACTGCTGCGCGAGGGCTGCATTCCCATGCTGGTGTCCGGTGGACTGCACGATCCCACCCTCCACGGCATCGAAGGCATCCCTTTCGTGCAATTGCCGCCGGCCCGGGCCCGGGATGCCACCTTCAAGATCCTGCTTGATGCAAATGGTGAGGTGGCAACGGAGGGATGGAAGGCGGCGCGGAGCGCCATCCTGCAAAAGGTGGTCACCGATTTTGCACCGGAAGCCGTTCTGACCGAGCTCTTTCCGTTTGGCCGGCGGCAGATGCGCTTCGAGCTGTTGCCGCTGCTCGACATGCTGCATAAATCCGAGCGGCGCCCACTGATATTCTGCTCGGTGCGCGACATCCTGGTCGATCGCGGCAAACCGCAGCACGACATCGACTCCATCGGATGGCTGCAGACTTATTTCGATGGCGCACTGGTCCATGGCGATCCGACGGTCGTGACATTCGAGCACACATTCCCGCTTGCCGAACGCATTCGCGACAAGCTGTTCTATACGGGCTACATCGCTGAACAGCACGCCATCCCCGAAACCGCAGCCGGCGCCGGTGAAGTGCTGGTATCAGCCGGCGGTGGCGCCGTTGGCATGGCCCTGTTCGACGCCGCCCTTGCCGCCCGCCCGCTGTCGACCGCACATTCCGCGCCATGGCGCCTGCTGGTCAGCCCCCAGGAAGACCCTGCCGCCATTGCAGCGTTGCGCGAGCGGGCTGCGTCCGGCGTGATCATCGAACCAGTGCGACCCGATTTCCCGGGCATGCTGCGGCACTGCCTGCTGTCGATCAGCAAGGCCGGCTATAACACGATGATGGAAACCCTGGGCAGCGGCGCCCGTGCCGTCGTGGTGCCCTTTGTCGGTGGCAACGAAACCGAACAGGCCCTGCGGGCTGCCCTTCTGGCCAGGCGCGGGCTGCTCCATATGCTGCCCGAGCCGGAAATGACGCCCCAAAGCCTCGCCGACGTCATTGATCGCGCGCTGGCCGCCCCCAGGCCGGATCCGCATGCCATCCGGCTGGATGGCGCCGAGGAGACAGCCCGCTATGTGCGGGCACAGATCGAGGCCAGACGACGGTGACGACAGCGTGGCGGGACCTGGTCGGAGAGCTCGATCTCTGGGCCTCGGCGGGCCGCACCGCCTGTTTCTGGTGGCGCGATGACGATGCTGTGGCAACCACGCCTGCCCTCGACCGCCTGCTGGCTTTGCACCGCCGCAGCGGCGTGCCGTTGGCCCTGGCAATCATCCCCGCCCGGATTGAGGACAGCCTCATCGCCAGCCTGCACCGGCAGCCCAATATTGCTGCACTGCAGCATGGCTATGCTCATCACAACCACGCCACCCCGGCAGAGAAAAAATCCGAATTCCCGGCGGGTCGCCCGCTGGCTCACAGGCTGGCGGATATGCGGGCCGGTCAGGTCCTGATGCACCAGCATTTCGGTGATCGATTGCTGCCGGTCTTCGTGCCACCATGGAACCGCCTGGCGCCGGATTGTCTGCCTGAAATGACGGCCCTCGGCTATGGTGCGGTCTCCGCCTTCCAGGCCCGCAGCGGATACTGGGCTGCACCGGGCCTGGCCTGGCTCAACACCCATATCGATCCCATTGACTGGCATGGCGCGGACAATCATGCGGCCGCAAGACGCAGCCTGGCCGCTGTCTGCGCGCATTTAAGCGCCATGCGCGAGAAAAAACAGGCGCTGGAGCCTCTGGGCCTGCTGACCCATCACCTGCGCCATGACGAGACGATCTGGGCCTTCACGGCCGAGTTCCTGACAACGACCCTGCATCATCCCGCCGTGCGCTGGCTCGATGCCCGGGCAGCCCTTCACGTGGGTGCAGCCGGCGCCACCGGTCCGGCGCCACCGGCTGTCATGCCGGCGTCATGACCCGGCTGTATTACCCCCTCTCCCGTCTCTGGCCGGACTACCTGCGGGCGGTGGCCGGCCTTGTTATCTGCCTGGGACTAGTGTTGTTCACCGCCCTTCAATCTGTCATTTTTGCCCTGCTGGTGGGTCTAAGCCTGTTATTTGCTTGGCTCGGCGCCATGACCTTATGGCGCCAGCAGGTCGGGATCGAACTCGACGCGTCCGGAGTGGTCCGGCGCAATCTCTGGTGCGAGCGCCTGGGATTGGGCCGGTGGGGATTGGGAAGGGCTGTGGCGTTGCGATGGCTCAAGGTCAGGGCGGTTGATCTGCGCTATTATTCAACTCGTCGCGACCGTAGCGAGGGATGGCTGCAGCTGACGATTGAGGCCGAGGGGGGAACTTTGCGGGTGGACAGCAATTTGATTGGTTTTCCGTCTCTGGTCGAAATGGCCTTTGCCGCGGCCGAGCGAAATGGCGTTGCCATCGGCGAAACCTCCCGCCTGAATGCCGGTCGTGTGCGTGCCATCCAGGGAAACCAGCCGTGAATGCTCCGGAGCTGAATCGCAACGTGCTCGAGGTCAAAGACCTGCAGGTTCATTTCGACCTGCCGGAGGGCCTGATCCGTGCGGTGAACGGCATCAGCTTCAACATCCCACAGGGCGGTACCGTGGCGCTGGTGGGTGAGTCAGGCTCCGGCAAGTCCGTCGTCAGTCAGGCGATCATGGGCATCCTGCCGCGCCCGGCGCGCATCGCCGGCGGCGAAGTCCTGTTCCACGATCCGCAACAGCCGGGCCAGACCACCAATATCGCAGCCCTGCCGCGCGGCGGCAGTGCCATGCGGCAGCTTCAAGGCGGTCGCATCTCGATCATCTTCCAGGAGCCGATGACTTCGCTCAGTCCGCTCCACACCATCGGCGACCAGATCACCGAAGCCCTGCGGCTGCATCGCAACGCCGATGAAGACGAGGCCCGTGCGCTGACCCTGGAGATGCTCCGCCTGGTTGGCTTCCCCGATCCGCAACGGGCGCTCCGCACCTATGCCTTCGAACTCTCAGGCGGCCTGCGGCAACGTGCCATGATCGCGATGGCGCTGGTCTGCCGGCCCGCCCTGCTGGTGGCCGATGAACCGACAACGGCGCTCGACGTCACCATCCAGGCGCAAATTCTGAAGCTGCTGAAAGACCTGCAGGCCGAGCTCGGCATGGCCATCCTGATGATCACTCACGACCTCGGCGTGGTGGCCAATATGGCTGACGAGATCGTTGTGATGTATCACGGCCAGGCGATGGAACGTGGTGGCCTGCAGGATATCTTCGGCAATCCGCAGCATCCCTATCTGAAAGCCCTGCTGCATGCCGTGCCGCGCTTCAACATGAAGCCGGGCGAGCGGCTGGTGCCCCTGCGCGAGATCAAGGGCGAGATCGGTGCGCTGCTGCGCAGCAGCAAGACCAATGACATGAGCAAATGCGGCGAGACGCTGCTCGAAGTCGAACATGTCAGCAAAAGCTTTAACCTGCGCAAAGGCGGCTTGTTCAATACCGCCAAAGCCACATCGGTCATCGCGGTCGACGATATCAGCTTCACGGTCCAGCGTGGCGAATGCCTCGGCCTAGTCGGCGAATCCGGCTGCGGCAAAACCACTGCCAGCAAGCTGATCCTGCGCGCACTCAAGCCCGACAGCGGCAATATCCGCTTCAATGGCGTCGATGTGCTCAAGCTGGAAGACGACGATCTGTTCCGCTACCGGCGTCAGGTGCAGTTCATCTTCCAGGATCCCTTCTCGTCGCTCAATCCACGTATGACCGTGTTCGATATCGTCTCCGAACCGCTGGTGATTCATGGCATTGGCGACGAGGATGAACGCTTCGAGCGGGTCAAGGAGCTGATGACGCTGGTCGGTCTTGATCCGCGCTTCCTGCGCCGCTATCCGCATTCATTCTCTGGCGGCCAGCGTCAGCGTATCGGCATCGCCCGCGCCCTGGCGCTGCAGCCAGATTTGCTGATCTGCGACGAGCCGGTATCGGCACTGGACGTATCGATCCAGGCGCAGATCCTGAACCTGCTGAAGGACCTGAAGGCCGAGTTGGGCCTCACCTACCTGTTCATTTCGCACAATCTGGCTGTGGTCGACTATATCGCCGACCGTATCGCCGTGATGTGCGCCGGCCGGCTGGTGGAACTCGCACCGCGCGAGCAGCTGTTCAGCAACCCGGTGCACCCCTATACCAAGGCATTGCTGTCTGCTGTGCCCAAACCGGATCCGAACAGCCGCCTCGACCTGCATTTGCTGATGGAAGGCAAAGCGTCGAAACCCGCGGCCTGGCCGCATCCCTTTACCATCGATGGCACGGCACGGCCACGCATGATCGATGTCGGCAATGGCCATCTTGTTCGCGCTGATGCCAGCGCCGATTTCCGGGATCTCGTAGCATGAAGACGCCGCTCACTTTCACGCCCGCCCTCGTTGCCGCCTTGTTCGGCATCGCCGTGGCCTGCACCAGCGCACAGGCGCAATTGCCCGACCTGCAGGAAACCCCGATGCTGGAAGCCGAGGTGAGCGCCGGCAAACTGCCGCCGCTCGCGCAGCGCCTGCCAGAACAGCCGCTCATCATGACTCTGAAATCGCCGCGCGAGCCGGGCCGGCATGGCGGCGACCTACGCAGCATGATCAGCCGTGCCCGTGAAACCCGCCTGCTCAACGTCATCAGCTATACCCGGCTGATCGTCTATAACGAGCAATATGAATACGTCCCCGATCTGCTCGAGAAATTCGAGGTTGAAGACGAACGGGTCTACACCTTCCACCTGCGCAAGGGACACCGCTGGTCAGACGGCCATCCCTTTACCGCGGAAGATTTCCGTTACTACTGGGAAGACGTCGCCAACAACAAGGAACTCAGCCCGGCCGGACCGATGCAGGACCTGCTGGTTGACGGCGAGAAGCCGAAGGTGGAAATCCTCAACGAAACCACCGTGCGCTACAGCTGGTCCAAGCGTAATCCGGCTTTCCTGCCACGCATTGCCGGCACCTCGGCCTTCAACCTGTATCGACCGGCGCATTACCTGAAGCAGTTCCACGCCCGCTATACCGACCCACAGAAACTCGCGGCGATGGCCGCTGCGGAGAAACGGGTGAACTGGGCCGCGCTGCACAGCCGGGTCGACAACATGGTAGAGGGTGACAACCCCGACCTGCCGCTGCTCGACCCCTGGATCATCACAACCAAGCCGCCGGCCGTGCGTTTCGTCGCCGTGCGCAATCCGTATTTCCATCGCATCGACACCAATGGCCGCCAGCTGCCCTATCTCGACCGCATCATCTTCACCCAGGCGGATGGCAAATTGATTCCGGCAAAGGCCGGTGCCGGCGAAGCCGACATGCAGTTCCGCAGCATCAATTTCAGCAACTTCACCTTCCTGAAGGAAAACGAGAAGCGCGCCGGCTACAAGACGCTGCTGTGGCGCACCGCCAAGGGCTCGCATCTGGCGCTGTATCCGAATCTGAACTGCAACGACCAGACCTGGCGCAAACTGATGCGGGACTCGCGTTTCCGCCACGCGCTCTCGCTCGGCATCGACCGCCAGGCCATCAATGAATCGCTGTTCTTTGGGCTGGCGATTGAATCAAACAACACGGTGATGCCCGACAGCCCGCTGTTCAAACAGGAATACCAGACCACCAATGCGCAGCTGGATGTCGCCACGGCCAATCGCCTGCTCGACCAGATGGGCCTCACCAAGCGCGACGGCAACGGTATCCGCCTGCTGCCGGATGGCCGTCCGGCGGAAATCATCGTGGAGACCGCTGGCGAGGATACCGAGCAGACCGACGTGCTGGAGCTGATCGGTGAGAACTGGGCAAAGATCGGCATCAAACTGTTCTCCAAGCCAAGCCAGCGCGATGTGGTGCGCAACCGCATCTTCTCCGGCGAAGCTGTGATGTCTGTCTGGTCCGGGCTGGAAAACGGCCTGCCGACCGCGGATATGAAACCCAATGAACTGGCGCCGACCTCGCAATACGGCCTGCAATGGCCGAAATGGGGCCAGTGGTTCGAGACCGCGCATCAGTCCGGCGAGCCGATCGATATGCCGGTGGTGCAGGAATTGTTCGATCTGTATCACGCCTGGCTCGAGACCGGCGACAAGGCCGAACGCGCCCGGATCTGGCATCGCATGCTGACCATCCACGCCGAGCAGACCTTCACAATTGGCATCGTGACCGGCGTGTTCCAGCCGATCGTAGCCAGCAAGAAGCTGCATAACATCCCGAAGGAAGGCGTGTTCAACTGGGATCCGGGCGCCTTCATCGGCCTCTACCGCCCCGAAACCTTCTGGTTCGGCCAATAAGTGCACCCAACATGCTGATGTATCTCGCGCGCCGTACGTTGTTGATGATCCCGACGCTGCTGATCATCAGCCTGTTGATTTTCCTGATCATCAAACTGCCGCCCGGCGACTATCTGACCAATCAGATAGCTGAACTGCGCGCTCAGGGCGAAACCAATGCCATGGAGCGTGCGGAATTCCTGCGCACCCAGTATGCGCTGGATCGCTCGATCCTGGAGCAGTATGCAATCTGGATGGGCTTCATTCCCGGCCCGAACGGTTTTTCCGGCCTGCTGCAGGGCGACTGGGGCTGGTCGTTTGAATACAACCGCCCGGTGGGCGAACTTATCGGCGACCGCCTGCTGATGACGGCGGTGATCAATTTCTTCACCATCCTGTTCATCTATATCGTCGCCTTCCCGATTGGCGTCTATTCGGCGACACGGCAATATTCCTGGGGCGATTACGGCTTCACCCTGTTCGGCTATATCGGCCTGGCCACGCCGAATTTCCTGCTGGCGCTGGTGATGCTGTATTATGCCAATATCTGGTTCGGCGTCAGTATCGGCGGCCTTGTCGACCCCGAGTTGATCGACGCGCCCTGGGGCTGGGAGAAAATCCAGTCCATGATGATCCACATGATCGTGCCGGTGATCGTGATCGGCACATCGGGCACTGCATCGATGATCCGTCGCCTGCGCGCCAACCTGCTGGATGAATTGCAGAAGCAGTATGTCACCACGGCCCGTGCCAAGGGCCTGCCGCCCCTGCGGCTGCTGATCAAGTATCCGATCCGCATGGCACTCAACCCTTTCATTGCCGATATCGGCAACCTGCTGCCTTCGGTGGTCTCCGGTTCGGTGATCGTCTCGGTGGTGATGAGCCTGCCGACGGCCGGACCGATGCTGCTGGGCGCCCTGCAATCGCTCGACCAGTATCTGGCCGGCTCCTTCCTGATGTTCCTGGCCCTGCTGACCGTGGTCGGCATGCTGATCTCCGACGTGCTGCTGGCCCTGCTCGATCCGCGTATACGCCTGACCGGCGGGCAGGCCAAATAGCATGCAAGACGATAAAACCATGAAGCCGGCCAGCCCCGAGCACTGGGTCAACCCCACGCCTTTCGATCCCTATTCGATCGAAAAGATGACGGCGGATCAGGAGCAATATTATCGCGCTTCACAGTGGCGGATGATGTGGTGGAAATTCCGCCGGCATAAGCTTGGTCTGTGGAGCGGCATCATCCTGCTGCTGATCTATGCCTCCACGCTGTTTTCGGAATTTATCGCGCCCTACAACCTGCAGACCCGCAATCCGCGCGGCATCTATGCCCCACCGCATGCCATACACCTGTTCCATGAGGGGGAATTCGTCGGTCCCTTCGTCTACGGGATGCGCTTCCGCATGAATACCGAGACCCTGAAGCGCGAATACGCACCCGATCTGACCAAGGTGCATAAACTGCGGTTCTTCTGCCAGGGCGACGCCTACGAGTATTTCAATCTCGTTCCGATGCGCTTTCACTTTGTCTGCCCGGCCGAAGGCGGCGACTTCTATCTGCTCGGCACCGACCGGCTCGGCCGCGACATCTTCTCGCGCGTCGTCTACGGCACGCGCATCTCGCTCACCGTTGGCCTGATCGGCATTGCCATCAGCTTCCTGATCGGCATCGTGCTGGGCGGCATCTCGGGCTATTACGGCGGCTGGATCGACAGCCTGATCCAACGCATGATCGAGTTGATCCGCAGCCTGCCGGAATTGCCATTATGGATGGCGCTGTCGGCCGCTCTGCCCGTCACCTGGTCGCCGATCCTGGTCTATTTCGGCATTACCATCATCCTCGGCCTGCTCGACTGGCCGGGACTTGCGCGCGCGGTGCGCTCCAAGCTTCTGGCGCTGCGCGAAGAGGATTTCGCCACGGCGGCCCAGCTGATGGGCGCCTCGCCAAGCCGCATCATCGGGCGCCACCTGCTGCCCAGTTTCATGAGCCATCTGATCGCCTCGGCCACGCTGTCGATCCCGTCGATGATCCTGGGCGAGACCGCGCTGTCCTTCCTCGGCCTCGGCCTGCGACCGCCGATCACGTCCTGGGGCGTTCTGCTCAACGAAGCGCAGAATATCAATGTCGTGGCGCTGTATCCCTGGCTGATGGCTCCGGCCATCCCGGTGATCGTGGTGGTGCTGGCATTCAACTTCTTCGGCGATGGCCTGCGCGATGCGGCCGATCCCTATCGCTGAACCCTGAAGTCAGTTCGGTTTGACCAGCCACAGGCTGGCCGGCCTGGCCTCGGCCACATGGGGCAGGCGGCCGACAATGCTGTCGCTGACCGCGCGGACCAGTCGCGTCAGGGCATAATGGCTTGAAAACACCGGCTGGAAACCGCCGGTCAGCAGCGGGCCGATGGCCTGCTGTTCGTTATAGCCGCGCCAGGCCCAGTCCTGCGGATAGTCGTCGGGCAGGAAGATGTCGTGGATATGTATCAGCACGCCATGGGGCAGCTGCGGCAGCACGCGGTTGAACAGCCAGTCCACATCGGTGCCTGGCATCAGGATATGGCTGGAATCGATGAACAGGATATCGCCCGGCTGCAGCTCAGCAAAGAGACTGGCATCTGCAGTCTGCATGATCGCCTGGTGAAAGCGCACCGGCAGCCCCTGGATCGCGGCCCGCGGCTGCGGATCGATGGCCGTGATCTCGGTCGGCAGACCGGCATCTTTTACTGCCCGCGCCAGGAAACGGGTGGAATGGCCCGAACCGACCTCGACAATGCGGCGCGGCCCGTATTGCCGCACCAGCGTATAGGCTGCCACGGCATCGAGGGTCGGGAACCAGCCCTGATCGAATTTGGGTGACGGGGCGGCGCCGCCCTCTTTTGCGATCGCCAGCAGCGCATCGCCATAATCCTCGGCGCCCCGCAGCAGATCGAGGAAGACCGGCTCGGCGGCAGCAAATCGTTCAGCCAGCGCGGCATAGACCGGCTGGATCGGCGCCACGCTGTCGGCATAGCGATACGGGATGAAGAAGCCCTGCCTGCGCAGGCCGAACAATGTCTGCAGCCCCATGCGGAGCCGCCGCCAGCGCTTCACCTTTGACATCAGGGCCGCAGCACCAGGCCCTCGCGGGCCACGATGGAGCCCGGACGCGCCTTCTGGACCTCGGCGGCAACCTTGTCCATGAACGCATCGTCATGCTCGGGGTCGTGATGGAACACCACGAAGGTCTTCACGCCGGCGGCATCGCACAGCTTCGCACCGGCCTGCCAGGTGGAATGGCCCCAGCCCTTGCGGCAGGCATATTCCTCGTCGGTATACATCGAGTCGTAGATGACGATATCGGCGCCTTCGATCAGCTTGAGAATATTCTCGTCATAGCCTTCCGCCGGATGCTCGGTATCGGTCAGGTAGCAGATCGACTTGCCCTGAAATTCGACGCGATATCCGGTGGCCAGATCAGGATGGCTCAGAGGTCCGGTGCGCACGGTGACGCCCGGCTGGGGATGCAGGACGGCGCCCTGCGGGAAGTCGTGGAAACTCAGGTTGGCCTGGAAGATTTCCAGCGGCACCGGGAAAAGCGGCGAACACATCATCTGCTTCAGCACGCCCTTGATGCCACCGTTATCGGTAACATGACCGGCATGGATGCGGAATGTGTTGCGCGGATCGAAAGCCGGACAGAAATGCGGCAGGCCACAGACATGGTCGTAATGGGTGTGGGTAAAGAAGACATCGGCATCGATCGGCTGCTTCTGGTCGCTCAAAGCGATACCGAGCGCCCGCACGCCGGTGCCGGTATCGAAGATCAGCAGATGCGAGCCGCACCGCACCTCGATAGCCGAAGTGTTGCCGCCATACCGCATCACTTCCGGCGAGCCGACGGCAATACTGCCGCGCACGCCCCAGAAGCGGACGTAAAAATCTTCAACCCCCACCGTGGCCTCCTTTTTCCCGTCAGCGTCGAGGGATGGAGTGCCTTCTGTGCCGACTGAGCCTTGCCGGCTGGCTAGGTCTGTGCGGAAATCTGTCATGGAGAAGATTAAGGGCGGACCAACGGATGTCTCAAGCATTTCTTGCCGAAATCCAAGGTTCTTTAGCGACCATCACATTTTGCCGGCCCGATAAGCATAATGCCTTGGAAATTGGCGACCTGGAGGCCCTCGATTCAGCCCTGATCGGCCTCGCCGGGCAGTCTGATATCCGCACATTGCTGCTCTGCGGTCAGGGCAGGAGCTTTTGCGCCGGGGTCGATTTCGGCGCGGTTGGCGGCCATGACTGGCGCGACAATCCTCTGGAACGCGTCGCCGACCGGCTGGAAAACATGCCCTTCCCCACGCTCTGCGTGCTGCAGGGCGGTGTTTATGGCGGTGGCACCGATCTGGCGCTGGCCTGCGATTTCCGCCTCGGGGCCCGCGGCATCCGCTGTTTCATTCCACCAGCGAAACTTGGCATTCAGTACCATCCGCATGGCCTGAAACGGGCCGTGACCCGGCTGGGACTTGGCTCGGCCAAGCGGCTGTTCCTCGCCACCGAGACGCTGGACGATGCCGAAATGCTGCGCTGCGGTTTCCTGGACTGGCTGGTGGAACCCGATGCCCTAACGGAAAGAGCGCAGGCATTGGCCGCCACCCTGACCGGGCTGGCGCCGCAGGCGGTGCGCGGCATGAAGCAGAGCCTGAATGAAATCGCCGGCGGCCTGTTCGACGAGCGCGCCGCCCGCGACCGCGCCGCCAGCAGCTTCCGCACCGCCGACTTCCAGGAAGGCCGCGCGGCCATGGCGGAAAAGCGCCCGCCAAACTTCAGCGGCCAATAGTCACCAGAGGGAAAGCTGGTCTATCCCTGTAATTAGGGCTGCAGGCGGTAGCCGCCCGGATCGGTGATCAGCAGCCTGGCGGCGCCGGGATCGCGTTCGATCTTCTGGCGCAGGCGATAGATATGCGTCTCCAGCGTATGGGTGGAAACGCCGGCGTTGTAGCCCCAGACCTCGGCCAGCAGGGTTTCGCGCGGCACCGGCCTGGTTCCGGCGCGCAGCAGGTATTTCAGGATCGCGGTTTCCTTTTCGGTCAGCCGTACCTTCTTGCCGGCTTTCTCGTTATCCAGCAGCAGCTTGTTGGCCGGCCGGAAACTGTAGGGCCCGATGGTGAAGACGGCATCCTCGCTCTGCTCGAACTGGCGCAGTTGGGCGCGGATGCGCGCCATCAGCACGCCGAGCTTGAACGGCTTGGTGACGTAATCGTTGGCGCCGGCCTCCAGCCCCATGATGGTGTCGGCCTCGCCGTCGGCGGCGGTCAGCATGATGACCGGCGCGCGCAGGCCCAGGTTCCGCAATTCGCGGCACAGGTCGCGGCCATCCATATCGGGCAGACCGACATCCAGCAGCACCAGGTCGAAATGCTCGCCCGGCGCGGCCTTCAGGGCCGCAGCCGCATCATTGACGCAGAGCGTGGAGAATTCCCGCGTGGTTTCCAGCTGCTCGGCCAGCAGGCCCTGCAGGGTCTTGTCGTCGTCAACCAGAAGAACCCGTTTCGGTCCGCTCATCATATCCCCCTCAGCGCAGCATTGCGGCCATCGCGGTTTGCAGGACCGCACCAGGCTGCGCCATCTGGTCGACAATATCGAAGTGATGCCGGTCCGGCGCCGTGATGGCGGTCACCCGCCCGCCACGTGCTTTCCATGCGGTAACGAAATCGTGTTGCTGCTGCGGGAAAGCCGGCGTTTCCGCGCCGCCGACGGCACAGACCAGCGGCGCCATGGCTGCTGTGCTGGCCGGCAGCAACAGCAAAGGCGAATTGCGCTCGGCCACGGCATCGTCCATGCCCAGCTTGTCATTCAGATAGCATTGCCGGATCGGACGCAGGTCATACAGGCCCGAGATCGAAAAAGCCCCCTTGATCAGATCGGCCGGGGCGGCGGCATCCAGGGCCGGCCAGTCGGTCAGCAGGGCCATCACGGCCAGATGGCCACCGGCGGAATGGCCGCTGACATGGATGCGGCGGCGGTCGAAGCCATAGTCGCCGGCGCGGTGCCACAGCCACAGAATGGCGCGGCGGATCGAGGCCACGATCTGGTCCATGCCCGCTTCGGGCCCGATCGGGTAGTTGAGCAATGCCACATTGGCCAGGCCGTCGCGAACAAAGCCATTGGCGATCTGCGAGGCTTCCCCCTTGCTCATCGCCTGCCAGTAGCCGCCATGGATGAAGACCAGCAGCGGCCGGCCGGGCGTGGCCAGGGTAAACAGGTCGAGAATTTCGCGCGGATGCGGCCCGTAGGCGAGGTCGGCATGATGCGGCAGTTCGGCGCGCGCCCGTGCGCTCTCGGTCGCCCAGCGCGCGATATCCTGCGGATGCGTCGGGACAGCTTCGCGGTTATTATACAGCTTGTCGAGGGTCGCGCGATCCATCCGGACTCCCCCCTTCGGCCGCCTATTTAAAGACGACGGATACGATCTCGTAGGCCTTGGCGCCGCCCGGAGTGGTAACTTCGATATTCTCGCCGGCCGATTTACCGACCAGGGCGCGCGCCAGCGGCGCAGTGATCGACAGCAGCCCGGCCTTGATATCGGCTTCGTCGGCGCCGACGATCTGATAGGTGCTTTCCTCGTCGGTATCCTCGTCGGCCAGCACGACAGTGGCGCCGAATTTCACCTTGTCGCCCGACAGCTTCGATACATCGATCACTTCGGCGCGGCTGAGTTTATCCTCAACTTCGAGGATGCGCGTCTCGATCCAGCCTTGGCGCTCCTTGGCGGCATGGTATTCGGCATTCTCGGACAGGTCGCCGTGCTCGCGCGCTTCCGAGATCGCACGGATCACCGACGGTCTTTCGACCGACTTTAAATTCTTGAGCTCGGCCTCCAGACGCTGGTAGCCGCCGGCGGTCATCGGAATCTTCTGCATCATTGCCTTCCTGTCAGACCGTCAAAAGTAAGCCTGGAGGGGGGTGACCGCAAGGCTCCCTGAGCGCAAAGCCTCGATCGCCCGTACGGCCGCCCTGGCGCCGGCCATGGTGGTGAAGTACGGGATTTTATTCATCAGGGCGGTGCGACGAAGGTCGAAACTGTCGCGGATCGAGGCGGCACCCTCGGAAGTATTGAACACCAGATTGATGGCGCCGTTCTTCATCGCATCGACCACATGCGGCCGGCCTTCCATCACCTTGTTGATGCGCTTGACCGTGATGCCGTGTTCCTCGAAGAAACGCGCCGTGCCGGAGGTGGCCACCAGTTCGAAACCCATGGCGACCAGCCGTCGGGCGGCATCGACCAGGGCCGGCTTGTCGCCATCGCGCACCGAGATGAACACGCTGCCGGCCAGCGGCAGGACCGTGCCGGCGGCCAGCTGCGCCTTGGCGAAGGCGGTGCCGAAATCGTGGTCGATGCCCATCACTTCGCCGGTCGATTTCATCTCGGGGCCGAGGATGATGTCGACACCGGGGAAGCGCGCAAACGGGAAAACCGCTTCCTTGACGGCGATATGGTCGACCTTGTTTTCATGCAGGTTGAAGCTCGCGAGCTTCTCGCCGGCCATCACGCGCGAGGCGATCTTGGCCAGCGGCACACCGATGGCCTTGGCCACAAAGGGCACTGTGCGCGAAGCGCGCGGATTGACCTCTAGGATATAAACCACGCCATCCTTGACCGCATACTGCACATTCATCAGACCGACGACCTTGAGCGCCCGCGCCAGCGCCTCGGTCTGGCGCTTGATATCCTCGATGATCTCGGGCGCCAGGCTGTAGGGCGGCAGGGTGCAGGCGCTGTCGCCCGAGTGAATGCCGGCTTCTTCGATATGCTCCATCACGCCGGCGACGAACTGCGTCTCGGCATCGGCCAGGCAGTCGACATCCACCTCGATGGCATCGGACAGGTAGCTGTCGATCAGCACTGGCGAGTTGCCCGAAACCTTCACGGCCTCGGTCATGTAGCGTTCAAGCTGCGTATTGTTGCGCACGATTTCCATGGCGCGGCCGCCCAGCACATAGGACGGCCGGATCACCACCGGATAGCCGATTTTGGCCACCACGGCGCGCGCCTCGTCTTCCGAACGCGCGATGCCGTTGACCGGCTGCTTGAGGCCGAGCTGCTGCAGCAGCTGCTGGAAGCGTTCGCGGTCCTCGGCCAGGTCGATGGCATCCGGCGAGGTGCCGAGGATCGGCACTTTCGCGGCTTCCAGGCCGGCGGCGAGCTTCAGCGGCGTCTGGCCGCCGAACTGCACGATCACGCCGAGCAGCGTACCCTTCGACATCTCGACGCGGACGATTTCCAGCACGTCCTCGACAGTCAGCGGCTCGAAATACAGGCGATCCGAGGTGTCGTAATCGGTCGACACGGTTTCCGGATTGCAGTTGACCATGATGGTCTCGAAGCCGGCTTCCTTCAGCGCATAGGCCGCATGCACGCAGCAGTAATCGAATTCGATGCCCTGGCCGATGCGGTTCGGACCGCCGCCCAGGATCATCACCTTGGTGCGATCCTGCGGCTGCGCCTCGCATTCGGCATTGGGACCGAATTCGTAGGTCGAATAAAGATAGGGCGTGCGGCTGTCGAATTCAGCGGCGCAGGTATCCACCCGCTTGAACACCGGCACCACACCGAGCTTGCGGCGGGCAGCCGAAACTTCGGCTTCCGTGCCCCTGGTCAGCTCGGCCAGGCGCGCGTCCGAGAAGCCCATGCGCTTCAGCGCCTGCAGGCCATCGGCATCCTTCGGCAGGCCGCCCTTGCGGATGGTTTCTTCAGTCTGGATCAATTCCTCGATCTGCTCGAGGAACCACGGATCGTATTTGCAGGCGGCGTGGACCTCGGCAATGCTCAGGCCATGGCGGAAAGCCTGCGCGATCACCAGCAGGCGATCCGGCGTCGGCTTGGCCAGCGCCGCCACAATGGCTTCCTTGCCATCGGGCTCGTCGGCATTGGGGATCGCCACCTCGTTGAAACCGTTGAGGCCGGTTTCCATCGAGCGCAGCACCTTCTGGATGCTCTCCTGGAAGCTGCGACCCATCGACATCGCCTCGCCGACCGATTTCATCGACGTATTCAGCAACCGGTCGGTGCCGGGGAACTTCTCGAAGGTGAAGCGCGGCATCTTGGTGACGATGTAGTCGATGGTCGGCTCGAACGACGCCGGCGTCACGCCGGTAATGTCGTTCATCAGCTCGTCCAGCGTGTAGCCGATCGCCAGCTTGGCGGCGACCTTTGCAATCGGGAAGCCGGTCGCCTTTGATGCCAGCGCCGACGACCGCGACACGCGCGGATTCATCTCGATCACCACCATGCGGCCATCGGCCGGATTGACCGCGAACTGCACGTTCGAGCCCCCGGTCTCGACACCGATCTCGCGCAGCACCGCCATCGAGGCGTCACGCATGATCTGGTATTCTTTGTCGGTGAGCGTCAGCGCCGGCGCCACGGTGACGCTGTCGCCGGTATGCACGCCCATCGGATCGATATTCTCGATCGAACAGATGATGATGCAGTTGTCCTTTTTGTCGCGGACAACCTCCATCTCGTATTCCTTCCAGCCGAGTACCGATTCATCGATCAGCACTTCGGTGGTCGGCGAGGCATCGAGGCCGCGAGTGACGATTTCGTCGAATTCCTCGCGCGTGTAGGCAATGCCGCCGCCGGTGCCGGCCAGCGTGAACGACGGCCGGATGACCGCCGGCAGACCCACGGTGGGCAGCAGCGCGCGGGCTTCGTCCAGCGTATGGGCGGTGCCCGAGCGCGGCATGTCGAGTTTCAGGCGGTTCATCGCCTGGCGGAACTGTTCGCGATCCTCGGCCATCACGATGGCTTCGCGGCTGGCGCCGATCAGCCTGACGCCGAATTTCTTCAGCACGCCCTGCTCGTCCAGCTTCATCGCCGTATTCAGCGCGGTCTGGCCGCCCATGGTCGGCAGCAGCGCGTCGGGCCGCTCCTTCTCGATCACCTTGGCGACGATCTCGGGCGTGATCGGCTCGATGTAAGTCGCATCCGCCAGACCCGGATCGGTCATGATCGTGGCCGGATTGGAGTTGATCAGGATGACGCGATAGCCTTCCTCGCGCAGCGCCTTGCAGGCCTGCGTGCCGGAGTAATCGAACTCGCAGGCCTGGCCGATCACGATAGGACCGGCGCCGATGATCAGGATGCTTTTGATGTCAGTACGTTTGGGCATGATTCACCAGGGAGCGGGCGGTTAAGATCAACCGCGCTTCTGCTCCATCAATTTCGCGAAGCGTTCAAACAGATAGTGGCTGTCCTGCGGGCCCGGCGAGGCCTCGGGATGATACTGCACAGAGAAGACCGGCTTGTCGGTCAGCTTGATGCCCTCGTTCGAGCCGTCGAACAGCGATACATGGGTGCGCACCACATTCTTGGGCAGACTGTCCTCGATCACGCAGAAGCCGTGATTCTGGCTGGTGATCTCCACCTTGCCGGTTTCCAGGTCCTTCACCGGATGATTGGCGCCGCGGTGGCCGCGCTCCATCTTGCCGGTTTTGCCGCCGAGCGCGAGCGCCAGCATCTGGTGACCGAGGCAGATGCCGAACACCGGCTTGCCGCTGTCGACCAGCGCCTTGATGGTCGGCACAGCATAGACGCCCGTGGCCGCCGGATCGCCGGGGCCGTTGGAGAGGAACACGCCATCCGGCTTATACCGCAGCACATCCTCGGCCGTGGCATTGCCGGGCACCACGGTGACCTTGCAGCCGGCATCGGCCAGGCAGCGCAGGATGTTGCGCTTGATGCCGTAGTCGATGGCAACGACGTGGAATTTCGGATTTTCCTGCCTGCCGTAGCCCTTGCCGAGCTGCCAGCGCGTCTCGTCCCAGCCATAGGTCTGGCGGCAGCTTACCTCGGCGGCGAGATCCATGCCTTCCAGGCCCGGCCAGGCTTTGGCCTTGGCATGCAGGGCCGCGAGATCGAATTTGCCGGCCCTGTTATGGGCGAGCACGCCGTTCGGCGCGCCGAGATCGCGGATACGCCGCGTCATCGCGCGGGTATCGATGCCAGAAATGCCGACCAACGCGCGCAGCTTGAGCCACTCGCTCAGATGCGTGGCGCTGCGGAAATTCGACGGGCTGGTGATCGGTGCGCGCAGGATCAGGCCGCGGGCGGCGATGCCCTGGGTTTCGATATCCTCGGGATTGGTGCCGACATTGCCGATATGGGGGAAAGTGAAGCTGATAATCTGGCCGGCATAGGAGGGATCGGTGAGGATTTCCTGGTAGCCGGTCATCGAGGTGTTGAAACAGACCTCGCCCACGGTATCGCCTTCGGCACCCAGCCCGTGGCCCCAGAACACGCTGCCATCGGCCAGCACCACGACGCCGGTATAGCCCGGTCCGGGCGGTGCGGCGTATTTCGGGGTCTCGGCCATGGGAAACTCCATTACTCGGTCTGGCAGGCAGGCTTCAGGCCGCAAAAAACCACCGGAGGCGGGCGCATCCGGCGGTACGGCACAGCTATTCACGATGATTGCGGCGGCGGCGGGCGCCGCTTCAACCGAGGCCGGAACATATCAAACCCCCCGCCCCAGTCAACCCCGGCATAAAGGTTAAAAGCTGAGCAAAATCAAATATTTATTCCTTTTGCACCCGCGAGGCGTCTGGGCTATGCTGCGCGCCTTTCAAAAACCGCTCCGATTCCGTTACCGCTGGGGGACCACTGATGCTGCGCGAGACGCTCAACCAGGCGCTCAAGGACGCCATGAAGGCCAAGGATGCCCGCCGCCTGGCGACGCTGCGGCTGATCCTGGCTGCCCTGAAGGACCGCGACATTGCCGCCCGTACCTCCGGCGACGACCGCACCGGCATCCCGGATGACGCGATCCTCGCCCTGCTGCAGACCATGGTGAAGCAGCGCCGCGAGTCGATCACCCTGTACGAGCAGGGCAACCGGCAGGACCTGGCGACCCAGGAAAAGGAAGAAATCGCCGTCATCGAGGGTTTCCTGCCCAAGCAGCTGACCGAGGCCGAGATCGAGGCCGCGGTCAAAGCCGCCATTGCCGAGGTCGGCGCCCAGGGCATCAAGGATATGGGCAAGGCGATGGCCGTGCTGAAGACGAAATACACCGGCCAGATGGACACCGCCAAGGCAGCGGCTATCCTGAAAAGCCAGCTGAGCTGAGCGGCGCCGAGTCGGCCGAGTCGCTCGTTTTCAGGGCCGGTAAACCCACTTGGGAGTACGATGGCGTTTCCCGATTCCTTTCTAGAGGAAATCCGCAACCGGGTGCCGCTCTCCGGTGTGGTCGGCCGTTCGGTGCGGCTGATCAAGCGCGGCCGCGAATTCACCGGACTCTGCCCGTTCCATAACGAGAAATCGCCGTCCTTCACGGTCAACGACGACAAGGGCTTCTTCCACTGCTTCGGCTGCGGCGCCCATGGCGATGTGATCGGCTACGTCATGCGCAATGGCGGCCTCGCCTTCCCCGAGGCCGTCGAACAGCTCGCCATGGAGGCCGGCCTCGAAGTGCCGCGTGTGCGGCCAGAGGATCGTGAGAAGGCCGACCAGGTCGCCACGCTCGGTAAGGCGATGGAAGAAGCCACCAGGTGGTTCCAGGCCCAGTTGCAGGGCAATGTCGGCAGCGAGGCGCGTGCCTATATCCAGAAACGCGGCCTGAAGCCGGAGACCATCGAGCGCTTCCGCATGGGCTATGCGCCACAAAGCCGCACGGCGCTGAAGGAAGCGCTGCTGGCACGCGGCATCCCCGAACCGCTGCTGGTCGAATCCGGCCTGTTGATCAAGCCGGAAGACGGCGGGCCGAGCTATGACCGCTTCCGCCATCGCGTGATGTTCCCCATCGGCGACCGTCGCGGCCGGGTCATCGCCTTCGGCGGTCGCGCGCTCGATCCGGATGCGCCGGCGAAATATCTCAATTCGCCGGAAACCCCGCTCTTCCATAAGGGCCGCAATCTCTACAACCACGCGATTGCGCGGGAAGCCGCCCGCGAAAGCGGCACGGTTGTGGTGGTGGAAGGCTATATGGATGTGATCGCGCTGGCCCAGGCCGGCATCGACCATGCCGTGGCTCCGCTGGGCACAGCCCTCACCGAGGAGCAGATCGCGCTGCTCTGGCGCCTCTCGGCCGAGCCGATCCTGTGTTTCGATGGCGACAATGCCGGCATCCGGGCGGCGATGCGGGCCGCCGACCGCGCCCTGCCCCTGCTGGAGCCAGGCCATTCCTTCCGTTTTGCCATCCTGCCCGGCGGGCAGGATCCGGACGATCTGGTGCGCGCCCAGGGTCGCAAGGGCATGGACGAGGTGCTGGCCGCCGCCCTGCCCATGGTCGATATCCTGTGGCGCAAGGAGACCGAGGGACGGCCGCTGGATACCCCGGAGCGCCGGGCCGCCCTGGAGGCCGCCCTGTTCGGGGTTGCCGGCCAGATCAGGAATCCGGCGGTTCAGGGCCATTACCGCGACCATTTCCGCAGCCGTCTGCGCACCCTGTTCGCCCCGACCCGGACCTGGACACCGAACCGGCCAGGGTTTGGCGGGGGCAACCGTCCCCCCGGACCCTGGACCCGCCCGCCCGAGGGCGACAAGGGCCCGATGGCCAGCAATCTAGAAAGAACAGAAAAGGCCCTTCTGGCTGCCGTGGTGATCCATCCCTGGCTGCTGGAGGAGCACGGCGAGGCCTTTGCCGGCCTCGCCTTTCCGCCGGGGCCGCTTGACAGCCTTAAGAGCCGGATTCTAGAAGAAGCATCCCGCCATCCGGGTCTTGACGGCGAGGCCTTTGCAGCCCATCTCAGGCAGCGAGGACTCGGGCCCGCGCTCGACCTCGTGACTGGCGAGGCCGGCAAGATCTTGGAGCCGTTTGCGCGCCCCGATACCGAGCCGGATAAGGTCGAGCGAGGGTGGTGGCAGGCCGTGCAGCGCTACCGGTTGGCGGAACTGGAACAGGAGCTGGCAGCGGCTGAGGCCGAGTTGGCCAGCAATACCAACCCCGAGGCATGGCAGCGTTTTGTCGCCCTCAAGGCAGAGGTCGGCTCGACGCGCAGCCTGGTCTCGGTATCGGATACAGATTGAGGCCGTCCTCCCGGCAGTTATGGGCGGACGGCTTTGTGTTTTTTAGAGATAGGATTGGTTAGGAACCGGCATGGCGAAACAAGCAGCGGCCCCTGACACCGCGGAAGCTCCTGAAAAGGAAGAGACCGTCGATACTCCGTTGATCGACGCATCGATGGCAGCGATCAAGCGCATGTTGGCGAAAGCCAAGGAGCGCGGCTACGTCACCTATGACGAGATCAATGCCGTGCTGCCGCCCGAGCATGTCTCGTCGGAGCAGATCGAAGACACGATGGCGATGCTGTCCGAAATGGGCATCACCATCGTCGAGTCCGAAGAGCAGGACGACGCCGCCGCAACCGGCGAAAAGGACGAGGCGGAACAGGAAGTCGAGGCTGATGGCGAAGTTGCGGCCACCGCCCCGGCCAAGGCCGAGGTCGACCGCACCGACGATCCGGTGCGCATGTATCTGCGCGAAATGGGTTCGGTCGAGCTGCTGTCGCGCGAGGGCGAAATCGCCATCGCCAAGCGCATCGAGGCCGGCCGCGAGAAGATGATCGGCGCGATCTGCGAAAGCCCGCTGACCATCCAGGCCATCGTGAAATGGCGCGACGACCTGGTCGACGGCAAGATTCTGCTGCGCGACGTCGTTGACCTCGAAGCCACGCTGGGCGGCGGCGCCGAGGAAGCCGCAGCCGGCATGGTGGAAGGCGAAGAGGAAGACGGCGCCGAACCCAAGATGGTCGAGCCGAAACTGCCGGTGAAGGTGGATCTGAAGCTGGATGCCAAGTCGGCCAAGGTGCTGGCCGAGGCGACCGGCGCGATCCCGAAGCCGGAAAAGAAAAAGGCTCCGCTCGCCGAAGGTGAAGCCGAAGTCGTCGTCGCGCCGGAAGAACTGGACGAGGAAGACGAGGCCAATCTGTCGCTGGCGGCGATGGAAGCCCAGCTCAAGCCGATGGTGCTGGAAGCCTTTGACGCCATCGCCAAGCATTACAAGAAGCTGCAGAAGACTCAGGAAGAGCGTCTGCAGGCCGCTCTTGTGCATGCCGACATGGATGCCAAGAAGGACAAGTCTTATGCCAAGCTGAAGCATGAGATGGTGCGCCTGATGGAATCGGTGCATCTGAACAACACCCGCATCGAGATGCTGGTGGAGAATATGTACGGCCTGAACAAGCGTCTGATGATGCTGGAAGGTCGTCTGCTGCGCACCGCCGAGAGCTACAAGATTCCGCGCGACGAATTCCTCAAGCAGTATGAAGGCCAGGAACTCGATCCGAAATGGCTCGCCAAAGTCGGCAAGCTGAAGTCGCACAAGGGCTGGCTCAAGTTCGGCGAGATGGCCATCAAGGACGTCACCCCGATCCGCGACCAGGTTGCCGCGATCGCCACCGAATTCGGCCTGCCGATCTCGGAATTCAAGCGCATCTACAAGCAGGTGCGCGAAGGCGAGCGCGAAGCCAGCGTGGCGAAGAAGGAAATGGTGGAGGCTAACCTGCGCCTCGTCATCTCGATCGCCAAGAAATACACCAACCGCGGCCTGCAGTTCCTCGATCTGATCCAGGAAGGCAATATCGGCCTGATGAAGGCGGTCG
>NZ_JAOZVR010000085.1:2757-52666 GCF_025869515.1 Ferrovibrio sp. | reverse complement strand
CACGCCATGACGCGCCAGGTAGTCCGGCGATGCCACCACGACGCGGCGCACATGGCCGACGCGGATCGCGCTCAGGCTCGAATCCTGCAGGTTGGCGATGCGCACCGCGATGTCGAAGCCATCCTCGATCAGGTTGGTGACGCGATCGATCAGCAGCAGGCGGGCGCTCACCGCCGGATGCAGGTTGAGGAAGTCCTGCACCAGCGGCGCCACATGGATGCGGCCGAACATCTGCGAGGCGGTGATGCTCAGTTCGCCGCGCGGCTCGCCATGCTCGCCGAGGACCGAGGCTTCGGCCTCGGCCAGTTCGGCGAGAATCCGGCGGGCATCGGTCAGGAAGCGTGCGCCGGCTTCGGTCAGCCGCACATGCCGGGTGCTGCGCTGGAACAGGCTGGTGCCGAGCCGCTCCTCCAGGCTCGCCACCGCCCGGGTCACCGAGGGCGGCGACAGCCGCAGCTGCCGCGCCGCCTCGGCGAAGCCGGCTTTCTCGGCAACCGCGATGAAGATGCGCATGGCGTCCAGCCGGTCCATGGCATTATTTCATAATCTGAAATAGTGACTTGCGAAAGCGGGTTATTCTGTTTTCCAGAGGAAATGCCAGATTGGCGGTGTCATCTTTAAACAAGGACCCCCGCCATGACCCTCCGCCTGCACCGTTTCGCCCTCTCCGGCCATGCCCATCGCGCCGAACTCTTCCTCGCCCTGCTCGGCCTGAAGGCCGAGCTGGTCGATGTCGACCTGCGCGGCGGCGAACACAAGCAGCCGGCCTTCCTGGCCATGAACAGCTTCGGCCAGGTGCCGGTGCTGGAAGACGGCGACACTGTCATTTCCGACAGCAATGCCATCCTGGTCTATCTCGCCAGCCGCTATGACAAGGATCGCCGCTGGCTGCCCGTCGATCCGGCGCAGGCGGCGCAGGTGCAGCGCTGGCTCTCGGTCGCCGCAGGGCAATTGGCGAGCGGGCCGGCGGCAGCGCGCATGGTGACACTGTTCAAGGCGCCGCTCGATCACGACCGCGCCAAGGCTATCGCAGCACAGCTCTTCGCCGTGTTGGAACAGCATCTGGCGCAGCAGGCCTTCCTGGTGGGGAACGCGCCGACGATTGCCGATGTGGCGCTGTATTCCTACACCGCGCATGCGCCCGAGGGCGGCGTGTCGCTGCAGCCCTGGCCGCATATCCGCGCCTGGCTCGCCCGCATCGAGGCGCTGCCCGGTTTCGTGCCGATGCCCAAGACCGCGATGGCGGCCTAGCGATGGGCCGTTTCCATGAAGGCGAGCAGGCGCTGCAGCGGCGGGTGAGTCCGGTGCTGCAGCAGCGCATGCAGAAGACGGCGGAAGTCGTGCTGCGCGACTTCATGCCCGAGCAGCATCGCGATTTCTTCGCCCTGCTGCCGACGCTGGTGGTCGGCAGCGTCGACGAGCGCGGCCGGCCCTGGGCCTCGATGCTGGCCGGCCGGCCGGGCTTCGTGCTGTCGCCCGATCCGGTGACGCTGCATGTGGCAGCGAAGCCGGTGGCGGGCGATCTGCTGCAGCATCACCTGCGGCCCGGCGCGCCGCTCGGCATCCTCGGCCTGCAGCCCGAAACGCGGCGGCGCAACCGCATGAACGGCCGCGTCACCGCCCTGGACGACAGCGGTTTCACGGTTCATGTCGAGCAGAGTTTCGGCAACTGCCCGCAATATATCCAGGCCCGCGCGCCGCGCCTGGTCGGCACCGCCGGCCAGCCGCCGCGCCGGCCGGAAGGCGCGCTGCTGTCGGATCGCGCCGCCGCCATGATCGCGGCAGCCGACACTTTCTTCATCGCCACCCATGCAAGCGGCGAAGGCGTCGACGTGTCGCATCGCGGCGGCAAGCCGGGCTTCGTCAAGGTCGAGCAGCGCGACGGCATCAGCGTGCTGACCGCACCGGATTTCCGCGGCAACAATTTTTTCAACACGCTGGGCAATATCGCGCTGGATGCGCGCGCCGGTATCCTGGTGGTGGATTATGCCACCGGCGACCTGCTGCAGTTGACCGCGCGGGCCGAACTGATCTGGGACGGGCCGGAGGTGGAGGCCTTCGAAGGCGCGCTGCGCCTGCTGCGCCTGCATGTCACGGAAGGCCAGATCATCGAAGGCGGCCTCCCCTTACGCTGGAGCGACCCGGCCTATGCGCCGCAGCTGATCGAAACGGGCAGCTGGGCCTAATCCCCCGCGGCCGACAGCACGGCCACCGTCTCGCCGGTGGCCTTTTCTTCTTCTTCGCGGGCCTGCTGCTGCTTCTGCCACAGCGCCGCATAAAGCCCGTCCTGCGCCAGCAGGGCCTGATGGCGGCCGCGTTCGGCGATGCGGCCTTCATCGAGCACGATGATCTCATCAGCATCCACCACAGTGGACAGCCGGTGCGCGATCACCAGCGTGGTGCAGCCTTCGGCGGCGGCGCTCAGCGCGGCCTGGATCTCGCGTTCGGTATGGGTGTCGAGCGCCGAGGTCGCTTCGTCGAATACCATGATCTTCGGATTCTTCAGCAGCGCGCGGGCGATCGCCACGCGCTGCTTCTCGCCGCCCGACAGCTTCAGGCCGCGTTCGCCCACCATCGTCTGCATACCGTCCGGCAGGCGCGCGATCAGGTGATCGAGCTGCGCCAGCTTTGCTGCCTCGGCCACATCGGCGTCGCTGGCCTCAACCCGGCCGTAGCGGATGTTGTAGAGAATCGTGTCGTTGAACAGCACAGTATCCTGCGGCACGATGCCGATGCATTTGCGCAAGCTGAGCTGCGTGACCTCGCGGATATCCTGGCCGTCGATTCTGATGCTGCCGCCGCCGATGTCGTAGAAGCGGTAGAGCAGGCGCGACAGTGTCGACTTGCCCGCACCCGACGCGCCGACCACGGCGACCTTGCGGCCCGGCGCGATACGGAAACTGACGCCGCTCAGAATCTCGCGGCGCGGATCGTAGGCAAAGCGCACCTCGTCAAAGACAACTTCGCCGCGCTCGACCGACAGCGCCGGGGCGCCCGGCCTGTCCTGCACCTCCTGCGGCACGTCGAGCAGCTTGAACATCGCCTCCATGTCGATCAGGCCCTGCTTGATCTCGCGATAGGCGAAGCCGAGGAAATTGAGCGGCAGGTAGAGCTGGATCAGATAGGCATTGACCACGACCAGGTCGCCGAGCGTCATGGTTTTGTCGCGCACGCCGAGCACGGCGAGGCTCATCACCGCGATCAGCCCAACGGCGATGATGGCGCCCTGGCCGAGATTGAGATAGGCCAGCGAGGTCTGGCTTTTCACCGCGGCGCGCTCGTAGCGCATCATGGCATCGTCGAAGCGATGCGCCTCATGCGCCTCGTTGGTGAAATACTTCACCGTCTCGTAGTTGAGCAGGCTGTCGACCGCACGGGTATTGGCGCGCTGGTCCTCGTCGTTCATCTGGCGGCGGTATTTGGTGCGCCATTCGGTGATCGCCAGAGTATAGAAGATATAGCCGCCGATGGTGGCCACCGTGATGGCGGCAAAGGCCCAGCCGTAGAGCCACCACAGCACACCGCCGACCAGGCCGATCTCGACCAGCGTCGGCACGATGTTGAAGGTCATGAACTGCAGCACGAACTGGATGCCCTTGGTGCCGCGTTCGATCACGCGGGACAGGCCGCCGGTCTGGCGTTCCAGGTGAAAGCGCAGCGACAGCGCATGCAGGTGATTGAAGGTTTCCAGCGCCAGATTGCGGATGGCGGCCTGCGCCACCTTGGCAAAGACCGCATCGCGCAGTTCGCCGAAGCCCTGGGCCAGCATGCGGGCGATGCCATAGGCCAGCACCATGCCGAGTACCGCGCCAATCGCCAATTGGTCCGCGCTGAGGCCACGGTCGAGCAGATCGACCGCCTGCTTGAAGAAATACGGCACCGTGACATTGACCAGCTTGGCCAGCAGCAGGAAGACGAAGGCAATCACCACCCGCCGGCGCAGGTCG
The DNA here is from genome assembly GCF_025869515.1 of Ferrovibrio sp. GTDB lineage: Bacteria > Pseudomonadota > Alphaproteobacteria > Ferrovibrionales > Ferrovibrionaceae > Ferrovibrio. Next base: position 48,719 of record NZ_JAOZVR010000085.1, on the reverse strand, counting down.
GGGCGCCCCGTCGGCCAGAGTCGCGGAATCAGCAAGGCGGCTAGCGATTTTTTCAAGGTGGTCATGGCTGGGCAGACATTCGGGGCTGGACTAGGCTGGGCGGACTGAGGCGGGGCATGCCGGTCGGGGCGCTACTTGTTTGAACAGGGGCCCGAGCGTATCGTCTGCCCCGATTATAGCGCGTGTCCTTTTTTTCCGGCAGGGAGCAGTCTGATGAAAGTGGTGAGCTTCGTCCGTAATGGCAAGAGCTCGTATGGCGTCGTCAGCGGTGACGGCATCGTCGATATGGGCGCCAGGCTGGGCGCCAAATACCCCGACCTGGTGGCCGTGCTGAAGGCCGGTGCGCTGGCCGAGGTGGAGGCGGCAGCGAAAGGTGTTGCTGCAGATGCGAAGCTGGCCGGCACCACGCTGCTGCCGGTGATTCCCAATCCGGGCAAGATCGTCTGCGTCGGCGTCAATTACGACGAGCACCGCCGCGAGATGGGCCGCGAACCGCCGGGCCATCCCACCATCTTCGTGCGCTTCCCGGAAAGCCAGGTTGCCCATGACCAGCCCCTGCTGAAGCCTGCCGAATCCGACAAGCTGGATTACGAAGCCGAACTGGCCGTGATCATCGGCAAGACCGGCTACAAGGTGAGCGAAGCCGACGCGTTTTCCATCGTCGCCGGCTACAGCTGCTACAACGACGGCTCGGTGCGCGACTGGCAGACCCATACCGGCCAGTTCACCCCGGGCAAGAACTTCAACGCCACCGGCGGCTTCGGCCCGTGGATGGTGACGGCGGACGAAATCCCCGATGCCCAGGCGCTGGCGATCCAGAGCCGCCTGAACGGCCAGGTGATGCAGTCTTCCAACACCGAGCTGATGACCTTTAACATCCGCAAGATCATCAAGTATGTGACCACCTTCACGCCGCTGCAGCCTGGCGACGTGATCGCCACCGGCACCCCGGGCGGCGTCGGCACCAAGCGCAACCCGCCAGTCTACATGAAGGATGGCGACATCATCGAGATCGAGATCGAGAAGGTCGGCCTGCTGCGCAATCCGGTGAAGAACGGGTAAGCGGGTACAAAATTCCAGTTTACGACAGCGCGGCGCCTGAAAGCGTCGCGCTTTTTCTTTCCCATAAACCGTCATGCTCGGCCTTGTGCCGAGCATCCATCTGCCCCATCCCGCATGTCATGACCACGGGATGGACCCTCGGGACAAGCCCGAGGGTGACGGCAGAGTTCTAACGAGCCTCGACGCCAATAGCGTCGGCTACTGACCTGAACCCATCCCGCTTCAGCAGGGCCGCCAGGTCGCGCTTGATGCGCGACACCAGCCCCGGCCCTTCATAGACCAGCGCCGAATACAGCTGCACGGCAGAGGCGCCGGCGCGGATCTTGGCATAGGCCTGCGCGCCCGACGCAATACCGCCGACGCCGATCAGCGGCAGTCGGCCGCCGACATGGGCATAAAGCTGTTTCAGCACGGCCGTGGACTGCGCGAACAATGGCGCGCCGGAGAGCCCGCCGGTTTCGCCGCGACTGGGGCTGCGCAGACTGTCCGGCCGCGCAATCGTGGTGTTGGTGGCGACGATGCCGTCGAGTTTGAACTGCAGCGCCAGTTCGGCCACCGCCTGGATGTCTTCATCGGCCAGATCTGGCGCGATCTTCACCAGCAGAGGCGTTTTCAGCCTGTCATGCAGCGGCTGCAGCCGCGCCAGCAGGGCGGCCAGCTCCTCGCGGCCCTGCAGGTTGCGCAGACCCGGCGTGTTTGGCGACGACACATTGACCACGGCGAAATCGACCAGAGGCGCCAGGCGTTCGTAGGAAATCGCATAATCGCCGGGCCGGTCGGCGCTGTCCTTGTTGGCGCCGAGATTGGCCCCCACCACGCCCGGCCGCCCCCTGCGCGCCGCCAGCCGCTGCGCGGCGACGTCCAGCCCTTCGTTGTTGAAGCCCATGCGGTTGATCACCGCGCGATCTTCAGGAAGACGGAACACGCGCGGGCGCGGATTGCCCGGCTGCGGTTTCGGCGTGACACCGCCGACCTCGACGAAGCCGAAGCCGAGCCGCAGCATGGCATCGGGCACCTCGGCATTCTTGTCGAAACCGGCCGCCAGCCCGACCGGGTTGGACAGGCGTTTGCCGAACAGCGTGGTGGCCAGCACCGGATCGTCGGCAGCCGGCGGCGGCAACGGGGCGCAGCGCAGCAGTTTTAGCGTGGCACGATGCGCGGTCTCGGCATCGACATGGCGAACCAGCGGGAAGACCAGATTGCGATACAGGCTCATGAGACGTTCTCCGGCGCCGGCAGGGCGCGGGTTTCGACCGGTTCGCCACCCAGCAGCGGATAAGCTGTTTCCCGCATGATACAGGCCTGATGCAACGATACGTCAATCTGCAGCGGCAAGGCCGCCACTTTTGCCGCGAAATCCGCCGGCAGCTGCGCCGGCTGCGCATAGCGCGCCAGCGTCATGTGGATCATGTCGTAATCCGGCGTGCCTCCCGGCGGCTGTGGCACGTCGGCGCGCAGCATGCGGCGCAGGCTCCAGACCGCATCGTCCGGTTCGGCGATGGCGATCACCGCCGTGGGCGTGGCGCGCAGCTGGCGGAAATGCAGCAGGGTGGCCGGCTGGGCATCACACCAGCGGCGAAACACGGCCAGGGCCTGTTCGCCATGCTGTGCCCACCAGGCATCCTTGTCGAAATCAGAGCGCACCGGCGCGATGGCATAGAGTGAGAGATGGAACGTTTCGGGCGGCGCCACCAGCAGGCGGTCGGCGGACCCGGCAATGGTGGCGACCTGCCGCAGCACCTGCAGGCAGGCGTCGCGCGCCACCGGGTCCAGCATCGCCATGACGGTGTAGGAGACCAGCGGGCGGTTCCAGAAAGGGTCTCGCAGGAAACCGCTCACGGCATGGACTCCGGAAAGACATGCCGGCCGGCCGGTCCGAGCGGCAGGGTTTCGACGCGATGCACGGCCGATACCGGCAGCGCGCCGTAGAGATGCGGAAACAGCGCGCCGCCGCGACTGGGTTCCCATTTAAGCGGGGATGCGAGGGCCTGCTCATGCACGAAAAGCAGCAGCAGGTCGGTCTTGCCGGCATAATGCTTCGCCGCGGTTTCGGCCGCCTGGCTGGCGGTGGAGAAATGGATGAAGCCGTCGCGGAGATCATGCGCGGTGCCGGCAAAGGCACCGGCAGTCTGCGCCGCGGCCCAGTCGGTTTCCGAGATGATGCGGTAGATCACGGTCATCGGCTGGAAATAGCATGATCCGGCCGCAACCGGGAGCCTTCCGGAAAAACTCCGTCATCCTCGGGCTTGTCCCGAGGATCCATCCCAACCCTCCGCGCATCGGAACACGCAGATGGACCCTCGGGACAAGCCCGAGGGTGACGATGTGGTGTACGTTCTCGCTCACTTCGCCCGTCCGGTGCTCTTCTCGAAGCTGCGTAAGCCCGCCATGCCGAGCATGGCGAGTACCAGCTCGAACAGGCTGTCGATCTGGATCTCCGGTGGTTTGAGGCCGGGCGACCACAGGGCCGCCGCCCAGAGGAACAGCGGATGGCCGAGATAGGCCCAGCCGACGCCGGCGGCGCAGATCCAGCCCACGGCGGGCCGCCAGCCGGCAACAAACACCGAGCGGTGTGCCGCCTCGATCTTGTTCAGCTCATGCTCGAACTGGCGGACGAAGGATTGTTCAATCGTCGGCGTCATCAGACGCTCCTTTCGTCAAAGTTATCGGGGCCGGTTGTCCGGCCGGGTTCATGCGGCCCGCGGCGTTATCCCGCTGAAATAAACGGGGCGCCGTCGCCGCCGCGCCGGCCGGCCGCGCCGGAAAAGCCCGGTTCGCGGTTGTCGGTTGGCGGGAATGTCGTCGGCCGGCATCTGCGGTGCCACGATGGAGCGACCATCGCGGCTGTCGCGAGCGCCAGCCGTACGCGATCAGCCCGGGTACAGCCTCTTGAAGCCGTCGGTCACCTTGGCGAGGAACTCGGGGTCGCGTTTCTTCCAGTAGCGCGGGTCGCGCATCATGCCGACCAGCTGATCTTCATTGAGTGCGGGATCGCCGCCGCCTTCGCCGCGGGTCAGTGCCGGATCGCCGTTCTGCATCATCGATTCCAGCGCCACGATACCCTCGTAGGACGATGCGAGTGCGTTGAAGACCGGCTCGGGCAGATTGCGGCGACCCCAGGCTTCGAGCGCGCGCGCCGTCTCGGCAAAACGCGCTTCGCTGCCATAGCGCTGCATCAGGCGATCACGTTCGCCGCGCAGGCGGTATTCGCCGGCCATGCGATGCAGCTGCGGCACCACGTGGTCGCAGGCCAGATCGTAGACCAGCTGCGCCTGGGCAGGTGTGAAGCCCGCTTCGTGCAGGCGGCGGTTGACATCCGGATCGGTCGACAGCGCAGGATTGCCGAGTGTGATCTCGTAGCCATCGGGTGAGTCCGGCACACCGAGGGCGCGATGGAAACGCAGCCGCGCATCTTCGTCGCCGTCGTCGCCGGGCAGGACCACCATGCCGGCCAGCTTCTGCTCCAGCGCGCGATAGGATTTCAGCAGCAGATCGGTGCGCAGCGCACCCGTCTGCGGGTCGCGGAATTTCTCCGGCACGGCATCGATGCCCGCATCGTCATGCGTTTCTGCATCAAGCAGGTTGGCTGTCATCGCATTTCCCTTTCCCAATATCTCTTCACTGATCCTGAAATGTTCCGATAAACTTCACGAGCCGAGCTGCCCGCGCGTCACCAGCTGCGCGATATAGGCGGCGAGATGACGCTGGCCTTCGAGATGCCGCAGTTCGGCATCGCTGCAATCAGGTGCCGGGCGCCGCTCGATGGTGATGCGGCGCAGATGCGCCAGCACGCGTTCACCGTCATTGCCGCGGAAACAGCGCGCAAACGCCGCGGTGAGATCACCCTGCATCGGATCGGTCATTGTCTCACTCATTGCACCGCGCCTGTCGTCTGCTGGGCACCGGCCAGCTGCTGCAGCATCTGCTGCAGTTGCGGGGCGGCCCCGGTAAGAGTCTGGGCCAGTTGCTGCGGCAGGGCCGCGCCGCCGCCCGCCGGTGCTTCGCCGGCCTCGATCAGGAATTCGCCCGGCACGCCGAGCGTGCGGCCGAGCCAGCGTGCCACGGCGACGGTATCGACCACCTGCAATGCCGCCGGCCCGAGCGCCTGCAGCTGCTGCAGCCAGGTCAGCACGCTCTGAACGTCGCCCTGGGCCTGCAGCCGCGCCAGTGGCGACTGCTGCACCAATGCGACTTCACGGCCATCGAGGGCAAAGCGCGGAATTTCGCCGCGCCGCTGCAGGATGGCGACGCTGCGCAGCACCAGCGGCGTGAGCAGTTCGGACTGCAGCCGTCCGAAGGTGGCGCCGAGCTGGCGCGCCATCTCGGCGGCGCGTTCCATCACTTCCGTTGCCGTCATGCGCGGCGCATCGATCTGGCCGAGCCGGTCGGCCAGCAGGGCATGACGGATGCGGGCACGCAGGTCGTCGAGCACGATCTGCGAAATGTCGAACCGGCCTGGCGCGGCCAGCGGCGTCAGACCCGAGGAGCCGACCGCCTTGGGAATGATGGCGCCGGGCACCAGTTTCACATTGGCCGGGTTGAGTACGCCGTCATCGTCGGCCTGCCAGATACCGGTGACAGCGATCGAGGCATTCTTGAGCACGAGTTCGACCACCTTGTTCGCCGTCTTGATATCGGGCAGCGCCTTCATCACCGGCGAGCGGCCATAGACCTCGCCCGGCGCCTTGAGCCAGCGGAAGGCAATGAAGGGAGGCTGCTCGAAGCGACCCGCGCCGAGCAGGCTGGCATCCTCATTCAGCGCGCCATCTTCCAGGACGGTGGCAAACAGATAGCCATATTGCGGTGCCGGTGCCGGCAGCAGGCAATCGAGCAGGCCGAGCCTTGCATCCGGCTCGCGCTGACGCCGCGTGGTGAACCAGGCCTGTTGCTCCAGTACCGGATAACGCTGGCCGAGCTGTTCCAGCGTCAGTTCCTGGCGACGGAACACGATATCGAGCCGGCCGCTGCCGCTTTCATCAAGCGCCAGATCGTTCAGCGGCACGGCACTGAAGCGAAAGGCACTCGCCTCACCCAGTGGCGCTTCCTCACAGGCGAGGCAGGCTGTACCGGCAACCACGAGATCGAGCATCGCCTGGTGCAGCTCCACGGCGAGATTGCTGCGATCGAACTGGGCCTGCAGCAATTCAGCAGCACGATCCAGTTCGCCGGCCATGGCGCCGTGATTTTCCTGCGGCACGTCGCGGCCGGGCCGGAACGCGAACCAGCGCGACCAGGGCGGCGTGAGCTGCGCCAGCAAAGTTGCAGCGAGCTGCTCGGCGGCATCGGCAGCCGTGGCATCGAACAGGCGTTCGTTGACGCGGCTGGCATTGCCACCTCCGCCCAGGCCACCGGAAAGACCACCGGGGCGCCGCGCCGGCAGGGAATAGTCGTAGCAGTCCTGCCACAGCGCTTCCCAGGCGCCACGCTGACCGCGGATTCGCTCGTAGCGGCGGCGCAGTGCTTCGGGACGCAGCGGATCGTGCTCAGGCTTTTGCGCGACTGTCATGTGATCGTGTCTCGGCATGGGACCTGTCCTCATTCGCCGAGCAGGCGCTTGCCCGCCTTGCCGGTGAGGGTTTCGGTGTTGGGGTCATCGACGCCACGCCAAGAGGTGGCGATGGTCTCGCCCTGGGAGCGGCGGCGGCGTTCGCGCGCCGCCTTCTCCGCCAGCTCGGCCTCGCTCTCGGTCGGTTCCGGCGCGGGGGGCGGCGGGGGCGGAGGCGGCGGCGGTGACGGAGAGCTGAAAATCCCACCCATGGCGGCAAATCCCTTTTAAATATCGACTTCTGGTGTTTGCTATTTGTTCCTATCGAAAAGGAATATAGAACGAAACAAATCCATCGTCAAGGCATATTTTCCGCAAATGCAGAAATAGTTCCCATGGCGTTCTTATAGACCAGCTTTGCAAACCGATCAGCCGCTTGACCACTTCGACACAGGAAAACGGCAGCGGCGGCGCCAGCCGGCGCGGCGGCTGCAGGACCGGCACGGTCAGGGCGCATTGCCCCAGGCCGCGCAGATGCGTCGCCAGGTCCGCATCCGCAGGCCAGTCGTAAAATCCTTTTATTTCAGTCATATATGCCAAAGGGTCGATGCCCACCCAGCCGCCTGGCATGGCCATATAGGCATAGCAGTGACGAAAGCCCGGCTTGAGCCGGCGCAGCTTCGGCAGACGGGTTTCCTCGGCAAAGACCACCACCGCCCGGTCCGGTCGGGCGGGGACGAGCGCAGCCGGAGCTGGCGATTGAAATCCCGGTTTAGCTGGATTTTCGCTCATCTGTTTCACATCCAGACCCGATGCGAGCAGAACACAGGCGTTATTCGCGCCTAAAGAGACATCATATTTCCCTATATGTTCTCATGTCAAACGCGTAATCAGAGAATATTCCTGTAGGCAAATCCACCGATTTGCAAGACAATCTTCCCATGCTGACACATCGTGCGATCTGGGCCGCCATCGACGGTCTTGCCGACCGCTATGGCCTCACGGCCTCGGGACTGGCCCGCAAGGCCGGACTCGACCCCACCACCTTCAATCGCTCCAAGCGTATCTCGCGCGATGGCAAGCAGCGCTGGCCCTCGACGGAATCGATCGCCAAGGTGATCGAGGCGACCGGTGCCAGCGTGCCGGAGTTCATGGATCTGCTGAGCGAATCCGGTGGTGTGCCGCGCAGCACCCAGCGCGTGCCGCTGATCGGCCTGGCCCAGGCCGGCAAGGATGGCTATTTCGACGATGCCGGTTTCCCGACCGGCGAAGGCTGGGAGAAGGTCCCCTTCCCGGAGATCGGCGATCCGCAGGCCTATGCGCTGGAGATCAGCGGCGACAGCATGCTGCCGGTCTATCGCGACGGCGATATCGTCATCGTCTCGCCGGCCGCCAATGTGCGGCGCGGCGATCGCGTGATCGCCAAGACCGTGCAGGGCGAAGTGATGTGCAAGCTGCTGTCGCGCCGCACGCTGACCCGCATCGAGCTGGCCTCGTTCAATCCCGCCTATCCCGAACGCGGCTTCGACGTGCAGGATATTGCCTGGATCGCCCGCATTGTCTGGGCGGCGCAATAGATCGCGCAATGGACCCGGCGGCACCGACCCGGCGGCACGTCACGCAAGGCTTGCTGCAGACCGCTGCGACTCTGGGCTTCCTGCGACTGGCACTGGGCAGCAACGCTTTTGCCGCCGCCGTCAAACCGCTGACTGAGGCATGGGCGGGCGGCGTGGCCGATCTTGCCCGCGATTTCCGGCAGCGCAGCCTGTCGCCGCTGCAATGGCAGCAGGCCATTGCCGGACTGAATGCAACAGTGCCGATCCATGAACTGCTGTCCTATATCGATTTCGCACGACTGAAGACGGCGCTGGAAAGCAGAGGCCCAGGCGAGCATTTCGAGCGCGTGCGGCTGCCGCCGCTGGAAACCAGCGGCCAACGGATCTGGACGGCGATTTTCATCCTGCCGCAGGGCGATGCGATTCCGCCGCATGCCCATAACAACCTGGCCACCGCGCATCTGGTGCTGCAGGGCCGCTTCCGCGCCCGCACCTTCGACCGCGTGGAAGATGCTCCCGGCCGCATGGTGCTGAAACCGAATATGGATGCCGTCTTCCATGTCGGTGAAACCGTCAGCATGTCGGACGATTGCGACAATGCGCACTGGTTTATTGCGGAAAACAGCCCGGTCTTCACCTTCGATGTCAGCCTCCGCTCACCCGACCTGCGGCAGTACCAGAATCCGACCGACCGCGATGGCCGCATCTTCATCGCGCCGGCCGATGGACGGCGCAACGACGGGCTGGTAGAGGCTGCAGTGATCGATTACGGCACCAGCCTGTCGCGTTTCGGCAAGGCCGCCAATTTCCTGATGTATCGATGACCGAGACAAGTCTCTCTGCTGCTCTGGGGCGACTGCCGGCGCTGGTCGCCGGCGGCGGTGTCGCCTGGTGGTTCGAGAACGGACATCTTGAGAAACTGTCGCCCGACGCCGCCGCGCGGCGGGCACGCGCCACGCCGCCGCTGCTGGTGCATGCCAAGGCAACGGCCGCGCGGCTCGGCGTCGAGCCCTTCGCGGCCTATGACCTGCTCGATCTCTTCGCTTTCGTGCGGCCGGCACGCTTCTGCCTGCCCACGCCGCATGGACTGCTGGCCCGCATCAATCTCGATGCCGCCGACGACGAGGAAGCCGCACAGTATCTGCATCACGCGGCGCAGCTGCTGCTGGAAGACTTGCCGCGCCAGCAGCCGCGCACGCTTCGCCGCTCCATGCGGCTGGCGCAGACGCTGCAGAAGGCCGGCTGGCCCTGGGCGCCCTATCTGCTGATGGCGCTGGGACCCGATGCGGCCAATGCGCCGAGCGGTGGCGCCGGCGGCCTGGATATCTGGCAGGAACTGCCCGAATGGGTGGATTACGCACCGCCGCCGCCGCCGGATACCCAGAGCGTATCGCCCGCGGAGGCACGCGAACGGCTGGCGCAGCTGCTCGGCACCACGGCCGAACTGCGCGAGACGCAGGCCGATTACGCTGCCACCGTGGCGCAGGCCTTCGCGCCGCGTGAAATGATCGGCATGCCGGAACTGGTGCTGGCCGAAGCCGGCACCGGCATCGGCAAGACACTGGGCTATATCGCGCCGGCCAGCGTCTGGGCCGAAAAGAACGGCGGCACGGTGTGGCTGTCGACCTACACCAAGAACCTGCAGCGCCAGCTCGATCACGAACTCGACCGCCTGTTCCCCAATGCAGCGGAAAAGCAGGGCAAGGTCGTCATCAGAAAGGGCCGCGAAAACTATCTCTGCCTGCTCAATCTCGAAGACGCGACACAGGGCGGCGCGGCGCGGCCGCAGGACCTGGTGCCGCTCAGCCTGATCGCGCGCTGGGCCGGCGCGACGCGCGACGGCGATCTGGCCGGCGGCGATTTCCCGGCCTGGGCCGCCGACCTGCATGGCCGCAACCGCACGCTGGGGCTGACCGACCAGCGCGGCGAATGCATACATGCCGGCTGTCCGCATTATCGCAAATGCTTCATCGAGCGCGCCGTGCGCAAATCGCGCAAGGCCGAGATGGTGATCGCCAATCATGCGCTGGTGATGATCCAGGCAGCGATGGGTGAAGACGATTCACAGAAACCGCTGCGCTACGTCTTCGACGAAGGCCACCACCTCTTTGAAGCAGCAGATAGTGCTTTCGCCGCACATCTCACCGGCATGGAAGGCGTCGACCTGCGGCGCTGGCTGCGCGGGCCCGAGGGCGGCCGGCGCAGCCGCGCGCGCGGCATTGCCAACCGCATCGGCGATCTGGTGGCGCAGGATGAACGCGGCAGGACCGCGCTGGAAGCCGTGGTGGAAGCGGCGCGCTGCCTGCCGGGCGAGGGCTGGCTCACGCGTTTGGGCGAGGGCAATGCCAACGGCCAGGGCGAGAAATTCCTGGCCCGGGCACGGCAGCAGATTCTGGCCCGCAGTGCGCAGCCGGATTCTCCCTATGGCCTAGAATGCCCGACCAGGGAGCCGGTCAGCGGCCTGATCGATGCCGCGCTGGACTTCGCCCGCGGCATCGAGCGCGTGCTGGAACCGCTCAACAGTCTGAGCAAATCCTTAAGCGACATGCTGGCCGACGAGACAGCCGAGCTGGATACGGCGACGCGGTCGCGCATCGAGGGTGCGCTGCGCGGCCTGCTGCGGCGGAAGCTGACTCTGGACGCGTGGCGCAGCATGCTGCTCGACCTGCAGACCGAAACGCCATCGACCTTCGTCGACTGGTTCGGGCTGGAACGCATTGATGGCCGCGATCTCGATCTCGGCCTCTATCGCCATTACCTCGATCCGATGCTGCCCTTCGCCGCTGCCGTGCTGAAACCCGCGCATGGCGTGGCGATCACGTCGGCCACCTTGCGCGATATTGCACCGGCCAAGACCGATGCCGCGCCGGAGGCAGCCTGGAACAGCGCCGAAATCCGCAGCGGCGCGCGCCACCTGCCGCAGCCGGCGCGCCGCGCGGCATTCCCATCGCCCTTCGACTATGCCAACCGCACACGCGTCTTCGTCGTGACCGATGTGCGCCGCGATGCGATGGACCAGGTGGCCGCCGCCTATCGCGAACTCTTCCTTGCATCGGGTGGCGGCGGGCTGGGACTCTTCACGGCGATCTTCCGCCTGCGCGCCGTGCAGAAACGCATCCTGCAGCCGCTCGCCGAAGCCGGCCTGCCATTATACGCGCAGCATGTCGATCCGCTGGATAACGCCACGCTGGTCGATATCTTCCGCGCCGAGGAGCATGCCTGCCTGCTCGGCACCGATGCGATGCGCGACGGCGTCGACGTGCCGGGCGCGTCTTTACGTCTTGCCGTCTTCGACCGCGTGCCATGGCCGCGACCTGACCTGCTGCACAAGGCGCGCAGGACGGCTTTCGGCGGCCAGGCCTATGACGACCTGCTCACGCGGCTGAAACTGAAGCAGGCCTATGGCCGCCTGCTGCGTCGTGCCGAGGATTACGGCGTCTTTGTCGTGCTGGATGCGCAGCTGCCGTCGCGCCTGCTCTCGGCTTTCCCGGCCAGCGTCGAGGTGCGCCGGCTCGGCATCAGGGAGGCCGTGGCGGAAACCGCGGCTTTTCTCAATACGATGCGGGCCGGCACTGGCGAACAGCAGAATCTGGCTTAATGTACCAGCGTCATCCTTTCGCCGCATTCTGCCGCTAGCCGAAAGCCTCCTGTTCCCACGCTTCCCGCCCCGAAGGCCACCCGCATATGTCGACCATCACGCCTCAGAATGCCCTGATCTATGCCATGGTGATTGCCGCCGTGGCCGACGGCAAACTGAAGGATACGGAAGTTTCCGCCATCGACGCTGCCGTGCGCCATCTGCCAATCTTCCGCGGTTACGGCCTTGATGCCATGCAGGTGGCGGTCGGCGACTGCGTCGCCCTTCTGGATCAGGACGACGGCGTCGATGCAGCGCTGGGCCTGGTGAAGGAAGCGCTGCCGGCCGACTGGTGCGAGACGGCTTACGCGCTGGCCTGCGATATCGTTGCCGTGGATGGCCATGGCCGGCAGGAAGAACTGCGCTGGCTGGAAATGCTGCGCCATGAACTGCGCGTCGAGCGCCTGCATGCCGCCGCCATCGAACGCGGCGCCGGCGTGCGCTACAAGCGCCTGCCGGGCGACCTGTCCAAGGCCTGAACCGATCCGCTTATTCTGCCGCGCTGCGCAGCGCCGTCACCGCCAGCGCGCTGCCCTTGGGCACGATCAGCGGAATGGCGCGCGACCCGATCCGCACGCTTGCCGGCAGCCTGGCGGCAATATCGCCATCGGCCTGCACAGGCTCGCCATCGGCGCCTGAGATCGTCACCTCGCGGCCGCGCACCAGTTCGATCTCCGGCAGCTTCTGCAGCAGGCCCAGCGTCAGGGCGACCGTGGCGCGCAGCGCGCCGATGCGGCCGCCCATCCTGAACAGGCAGATTTCGAAAGCCGGATCGTCGAGCCGTGCATGCGGCGCGCAGACGAATTTGCCACCATAGAAATGCCCCTTGGCAACGACGGCTGAGGCGCAGTCATACTCTTTGCCGTCGATGCTGACGCGATAGCGCGGCACTTTGTAGGCGGCAAGCTGGCGCAGGCTTTCGACCACATAGGCGCCCTTGCCGAGCCAGCGCTTCAGCTGCGGCGGCAGGTCGGCCACCACATGCGCATCGAAACCGACGCCGGCCATGATGGTGAAGAGGCGATCGTTGACGAAGCCCGGCCAGATCTGCGCCTGCGGTCCATGCAGCACCGCCTGCATGACAGAGGGCGGATCGAGCGGCAGACCGATTTCCATCGCCAGCACATTTGCCGTGCCCAGCGGAAAAATCCCGAGCGGCGCGCTCAGTTGCGGCAGGCCGTTGGCCACTTCGCCGATGGTGCCGTCGCCGCCGGCGGCCACCACCGCATCGTATCGCTCCGACACCCCCTCGGCGGCAAAGGCCTCGGCATCGCCGCGTTTGGTGGTGGGGCGGAATTCCACCGCGCAGCCGGAATCCTCCAGCAGGTCGAGATAGGCCTCCAGCCGGGCACGCTTGCGCCGGCCGAGCTGGCCGGCACCGGCGGTCGGGTTGTAGATCACCAGCAGACGCCGGCGGTAGGTCGCATGCTGGGATGCAGGCATGGCGGCCCGGATAGCAGATTTTCGCCCCCGGCGGCAGGGACGGTTTTATGACAGGGCGCCACCGGCCCTGCCTTTATCATACGATCGTATGCTAAGCCGAATGCATGACATGGTATGCGATTCGGCTTGTCCTGTTGCTGGCGCTGCTGTCAGGCCCGGTTCTGGCCCAGACCGGCGCCGCTACAGTCCTGGATGGCGATACGCTCAAGATCGCCGGGGTGAATTACCGCCTGCATGGCATCGACGCCCCGGAAAAAGCCCAGCGCTGCCAACGGGATGGCCTGGACTGGCTGTGCGGCCAGGAGGCTGCCGGCCACCTGCGGGGCCTGATCCGCGGCCAGGTGGTAACCTGCGCCGAAAAAGACCGTGACCGCTATGGCCGGGTGGTGGCGGTCTGCTCGGCCGGCGGGACCGACCTGAACCGCGCCATGGTGCGGGCCGGGCTGGCCTGGGCCTACCTGGCCTACAGCCGGGACTATGAGTCGGCCGAGTGGGAGGCCCAGATATTAGGGACCGGCATCTGGGCCCCGACGGCGCAGGCTGAACCGGCCTGGGACTGGCGGCGGGAGCGCCGCGCCAAACCGCCGCAAAACCCGCCCCGAATCCGGGGTTGACAGCCCCTTTGCCCCGGCTATAGTGCGCCCCTCGAATTCAGGCGGCGCCGGACGGCTGGCGCTGCCGCTTTCTTATGGAATATCAACATGTTCGCAGTGATCAAGACCGGCGGTAAGCAGTATAAGGTGGCAGCGGGCGACGTGCTCGAGGTCGAACTGGTCGCCGGCGAAGCGGGCGACAAGATCGAATTCGGCCAGGTGCTTGCCATCGGCAACGGCGGCGACGTCAAGCTGGGCAAGGCCATCGAAGGCGCCAAGGTGAAGGCTGAAGTGGTGGGTCTGACCCGCGGCCCGAAGCTGATCATCTTCAAGAAGCGCCGCCGGCAGAATTCGCGCCGCAAGAACGGCCATCGCCAGCGCTACACCGCGGTGAAGATCCTCGAGATCGCCGCCTGAGCGCGCGACTAAAGATTTAAGGAGATACCCTCATGGCACATAAAAAAGCTGGCGGCTCTTCGCGTAACGGTCGCGATTCAGAGTCCAAGCGCCTCGGCGTCAAGAAGTACGGCAGCGAAGCTGTCGTCGCCGGCAACATCATCGTGCGCCAGCGCGGCACCAAGGTGCATGCCGGCAAGAACGTCGGCATGGGCAAGGATCACACCCTGTTCGCCACGGCCGACGGCAAGGTGAAGTTCCACGAGGGCAAGGGCAGCCGCTCGTATGTTTCGGTGCTGCCGCCGGAGGCGTGATACCACGCGCCTTTCCCGCAAGCATCACAATCGATCAAGGGGAATGGCGCAGGCCATTCCCCTTTTTCGTTTCTGCACCTTTCATTTCTGCTCGTCTGTGAACCCCGATGAAATTTCTCGATCAGGCCAAGGTCTTTGTTGAAAGCGGACAGGGCGGACCCGGTTCCGTCAGCTTCCGGCGCGAGAAGTTCATCGAATACGGCGGACCGGACGGCGGCAATGGCGGCAAGGGCGGCGATGTCTGGGCCGAATGCGTTGATGGTCTCAACACGCTGATCGACTACCGCTATCAGCAGCATTTCCGCGCCGCCCGTGGCGGCCATGGTTCGGGCCGCCAGCGTTCCGGTGCCAATTCCGACGACGTGATCCTCAAGGTGCCAAAGGGCACGCAGATTTTCGCCGAGGATAACGAGACGCTGATCGCCGACCTGACCGAAATCGGCCAAAGAGTATTGCTGTGCAAGGGCGGCGATGGCGGCTTCGGCAACGAGCATTTCAAGTCGGCCACCAACCGCGCGCCGCGCCGCGCCGATGCCGGCTGGCCCGGCGAGGAAAAGTGGATCTGGCTGCGGCTCAAGCTGATCGCCGATGCCGGCCTGGTCGGCCTGCCCAATGCCGGCAAATCCACCTTCCTGAGCCGCGTGTCGCGCGCCAAGCCCAAGATCGCCGATTATCCTTTTACGACGCTCAAACCGCAGCTCGGCGTCGTAAAAGCCAATGACAAGGAATTCGTGCTGGCCGATCTGCCCGGCCTGATCGAGGGCGCCGCCGAAGGCGCCGGTCTCGGCCATCGCTTCCTCGGCCATGTCGAGCGCTGCGCCGTAATCCTGCATCTGCTGGATGGCACGGCGGAAGATCCGGTCAGGGACTGGAAGCTGGTCCGCAAGGAGCTGAAGGCCTATGGCGGCGGCCTCGACAAGAAGCTTGAGATCATCGGCCTGAACAAGATCGACGCGATCCCGGCCGACGAGCTGAAAGAAAAAATGACCAAGCTGAAGCGCGCGGCGAAGCGGCCCGTTTTTGCCCTCTCCGGTGTCACCGGCGAAGGTGTCGAAGCCGTCACCACGCAGCTCTTTGCCATCATTGCCGAGGCGCGCGCCGCCGAAAAGGCGGCCGCAGGAATCGAAGTTGGCGAAGTCGAGACCGGTGATGCGTAACGGCCTCGAGAAGTCGAAACGCATTGTCATCAAGGTCGGCTCGTCGCTGCTGGTCGATGCCGACAGGAATGTGCTGCGCGACAGCTGGCTTGCCGCGCTGGTCGACGACATCGCCAGGCTGCGCGCCGACGGCAAGGAGGTGCTGGTGGTGTCGTCCGGCGCCATCGCGCTCGGCCGACGCATCCTCGGCCTGAACGGCAAGGCCCTGCGGCTGGAGGAAAGCCAGGCCGCCGCCGCCGCCGGCCAGATTCGACTGTCTTCCGCCTGGCAGGATGCACTGGCGAAACACGATCTGAAAACCGCGCAGCTGTTGCTGACACTGGGCGACACCGAATCGCGCCGGCATTACCTGAATGCGCGCGAAACCGTGAACACGTTGCTGAAACTCGGCACCGTGCCGGTGGTCAACGAGAACGACACCGTGGCGACCGCCGAAATCCGCTTCGGCGACAATGATCGGCTGGCCGCCCGCGTGGCGCAGATGATCTCGGCCGACTGCCTGGTGCTGCTGTCGGATATCGACGGACTCTACACCGCCGATCCCGGCGTCGACGCCAGTGCGAAATTCCTGTCGGAAATCGAAGCGATCACACCGGAGATCGAGGCGATGGCCGGCGTGTCGCGCTCGGGCCTTGGCCGCGGCGGCATGATCACCAAGATCGTCGCCGCCAAGATCGCGGTCGGCGCCGGCTGCGCCATGGTGATCGCCAACGGCAAACAGATGCACCCGGTGCAGAGCGTGCGTGATGGCGGACGCTGCACCTGGTTCCATGCCCATTCGACGCCGGCAGCCGCGCGCAAGCAGTGGATCGCCGGTCACCTCAATCCGCAGGGCACGCTGACGCTGGATGATGGCGCGGTAAAGGCGCTGCGTTCCGGCCGCTCTCTGCTACCCGCCGGCATCACCGCGGTTGAGGGGCATTTCCAGCGCGGCGACCTGGTGCGCGTATGCGCTGCTGACGGCGCCGAAATCGCAGTTGGACTTTCGGCTTATGCCGATGAGGATGCGCGCCGCATCAAGGGGCATAAATCCGGCGACATCGAAGAGATTCTCGGCTACCGTGGCCGCGACGAAATGATCCACCGCGACGAACTGGTGCTGCGATGACGGCCCATACTTCCATCGCTGATACAGGCGCAATCACCGATACGGCATCGCTGATGAACCAGATGGGTGCGGCGGCCAAGGCAGCTGCGCGCATGCTGGCCACCGCGCCGACCGCGCAGAAGAATGTCGCCCTGAAAGCCGCCGCCGCCGCGTTGCGCGCCAATGAGCGGAAAATTCTCGCCGCCAATGCGCAGGATATGGCGGCCGGCAAGGCAAAGGGGCTGACTGCTGCCCTGCTCGACCGCCTGATGCTGGATGGCGGGCGCGTCGCCGCCATCGCGCGGGGGCTGGACGAAATCGCCGACCTGGCCGATCCGGTCGGCGGCGTGATCGCCAGCTGGACAAGGCCCAATGGTCTTAAATTCGAACGCGTGCGCACGCCGCTCGGCGTGATCGGCGTGATCTATGAAAGCCGTCCGAATGTCACCGCCGATGCCGGCGGGCTCTGCCTGAAGGCCGGTAATGCCTGCATCCTGCGCGGCGGTTCGGAAAGCTTCCAGTCCAGCATGGCGATTCATGCCAGCCTGGTCGAAGGCCTGAAAGCCGCTGGCCTGCCGGCAGAGTCAATCCAGCTGGTGCCCACCACCGACCGCGCCATGGTCGGCGCCATGCTGACGGCGGCGACCTGGCTGGATGTGATCGTGCCACGCGGCGGCAAGTCGCTGGTCGCCCGCGTGCAGAGCGAGAGCCGCGTGCCGGTCTTCGCGCATCTGGAAGGCAACTGCCATGTCTATGTCGAGGCCAGTGCCGACATCGAGATGGCCAGGCAGATCGTGCTGAATGCCAAGCTGCGCCGCACCGGCGTCTGCGGCGCCGCCGAAACCCTGCTGGTCGAGCGGGCCGCCGTGCAGACACATCTGGCGCCGCTGGTCAGCATGCTGCTGGAGGCCGGCTGCGAGGTGCGCGGCGATGCCGAGACGCAAAAGGTGGATGCGCGCGTGAAGCCGGCCACCGAGACCGACTGGGCCACCGAATATCTCGATGCCATCATCGCGGTGCGCGTCGTCGACGGCCTGGATGCCGCCATCGAGCATATCGCCACCCATGGCTCCAGCCATACCGAAGCGATCCTGACAGAAGATGCCGCCCATGCGGCCGATTTCATGAACCGGCTCGACAGCGCCATCCTGCTGCACAATGCCTCGACGCAGTTTGCCGATGGCGGCGAGTTCGGTTTCGGCGCCGAGATCGGCATCGCCACCGGCAAGATGCATGCGCGCGGGCCGGTCGGCGTCGAACAGCTCACCACGTTCAAATACCGCGTGCACGGCAACGGACAGATCCGGCCCTGATCATGGCTGTCCAGGCCATAACGACGGAGCATTCAAGCCCCGCATGATTCCGCCTCTCGGTTCGTCCATCGGCCTGCGCATCGGCCTGCTCGGCGGTTCGTTCAACCCCGCCCATGCGGCCCATCGCGAGATCAGTCTGACCGCTTTGCACCGGCTCAAGCTCGACCAGGTCTGGTGGCTGGTCAGCCCGCAGAATCCGCTCAAACCCTTGCGCGGCATGGCGCCGCTGGATAAACGCCTGGGCCAGGCTCATGCGATTGCGGCGCATCCGCGCATCCTGGTCACCGCCGTCGAAACCCGCCTCGGCACACAGTATACGGCGGATACCCTGGCGGCCCTGCGCCGGCACTACCCGCAGGCACGGTTTGTCTGGCTGATGGGAGCCGACAATCTCGCCCAGTTCCATCGCTGGCAGGACTGGCGGGGCATCGCGCACACAATGCCGATTGCCGTGCTGGACCGCCCGGGCTTCAATCTGACCGCCCCGCAGGGCCCGGCCGGCCAATGGCTGTCGCGGCACCGCGTGGCGCGCTATGATGCAGCCGCCCTGCCGGGCAAGGCCGCACCGGCCTTTCTGCTGCTGAAGTCCAAGCTCAATCCCCTGTCGGCCACGGCGATCCGGCAAAAGACAAAGGTGAGGCCATCACGATGAAGAGCTTTCTCGTTGCCTATGACTTCGGCACCGGTGGCCTCTGGGCAATCCTGAATGCCGAGAGCAAGGACCAGATCACCAGGCGGTTCCCCGACCTGACGATCCTGGAGCAACGGCCGGACACAATGTCGGAAGCGGATTACAGCCGCATCACGGCGCAGGAAACCTACAGCCTGGGCGGGCCGCTGCCGCAATGGCTGGCCGATCTCGACAAACCCTGATAGCGCCGAAAATCGCCTGAACGTCAGGTGACCCTGATGACCACCTTGCCGGTGGTCTTGCGCGACAGCAGCGCCTGCATCGCCTGCGGCACCTGATCGAGCGCGAAGCTCTGCGAGACATGCGGCTTCAGTTTTCCATGCTCGTACAAGGCTAGCAGGGCTGCAAAATTGGCGCGGTTCTTTTCCGGCTCGCGCCCGGCAAAGGCGCCCCAGAAGACACCGACAATGCTGCAGCCCTTGATCAGTGCCAGGTTGGCCGGCGCTTCCGGGATGCGACCTGAGGCGAAACCGACCACCAGCAGACGGCCATCCCAGTTGATGCAACGGAGTGACTGGTCGAAGGCATCGCCACCGACCGCATCGTAGATCACGTCGGCGCCATTGCCGCCGGTGAGTTCCTTGACGCGATCCTTGATGCTTTCCTTCGAGTAATTGATCACATGCGCGGCGCCATACTCTTTGACGATGGCGACCTTTTCATCCGACCCCACGGTGCCGATCACCGTGGCGCCGAGTTCGCGGCCGAGTTCGACGGCATTGAGTCCGACGCCGCCGGCGGCACCATGCACCAGCAGCACCTCGCCGGCCTTGAGCCGGCCGCGATCGACCAGCGCGTGATAGGTGGTGCCGTAGGTGATCGGAAAACCGGCCGCGATTTCGTAGGGCATGCTGGCCGGAATCTTGAACACATTGGCCGCCGCACAGTTCATCTGCTCGGCGAAGGCGCCGTTGCTGGTGGTCGCCATCACACGGTCGCCAACCTTCAGATCGGTCACCTTCTCGCCGATGGCGACGATCTCGCCGCCACATTCCATGCCGGGCGCGAAGGGGAA
The DNA here is from genome assembly GCF_025869515.1 of Ferrovibrio sp. Taxonomy (GTDB): domain Bacteria; phylum Pseudomonadota; class Alphaproteobacteria; order Ferrovibrionales; family Ferrovibrionaceae; genus Ferrovibrio. The sequence goes on along the minus strand of NZ_JAOZVR010000085.1, from coordinate 28,970 downwards.
GGCAGGCTTGACCTGGTATTTGTTGGCGATGATCAGCGTGTCGGGAAAATTCAGCCCTGCCGCATGGACCTTGATACGCACGTCCTTCGGGCCAAGTGCGGGCAGCGCCAGCTCCTTGAGCTGCAGGCTTTCCGGCCCGCCCCAGGCTTCGCAGACCATCGCCTTCACGTTGATTGCCGACATCCTGTTCACTCCCTGAATTCTCGATTTTTATCGTGCTGCAGATACAGAAATGGCGCCGACTTGCATCGGCGCCATATCGAAGCCCCGGTTATTTCGGGGCCATGACCATGGTCATCTGCCGCCCTTCCATCTTGGGCGTCTGTTCCATCTTGGCCTTCTCGCCGAGATCCTCGCGCACGCGGTCGAGCAGCTTCATGCCCAACTCCTGGTGCGCCATCTCGCGGCCACGGAAGCGCAGGGTCACCTTGACCTTGTCGCCTTCTTCGAGGAACCGCACCATCGCCCGCATCTTCACGTCATAGTCATGCGTGTCGATCATCGGACGCAGCTTGATCTCTTTCAGCTCGATGATTTTCTGCTTCTTGCGCGCCTCGGCGGCCTTCTTCTGCGCCTCGTACTTGTACTTGCCGTAATCGAGAATCTTGGCGACGGGCGGATCGGCGTTGGGCGAGATTTCGCAAAGATCGAGACCGGCCTCTTCGGCCAGGCGCAGGGCTTCACGGATGGAAACCACACCACGATTTTCGCCAACGGCGTCGATCAGGCGGACGTTCGGGACATCGATCTCGAAATTGACCCGCGGACCATCGGTTTTCGGCGCCGGCGGGGCATTGAACGGGGGACGGGCTATGACGCGCTCCTAAAGTAGTTGCAACAAAATCAATTAGTTAAGGCGGGTGGTGCAGGAATCAACCTCGGGACTGTGTCCTGGGGCTCAACCGGGCATCCGGGCCTCGGCCGACAATCTAGCAATCGCGTCGGCCAACGCAATGGTTTCCTGCTGTTCCGAGCCGAGCCGGCGTACGGTGACGGTACCCTGTTCCGCCTCCTTTTTACCGACCACCAGAATGACCGGCACCTTGGCGAGGCTGAGTTCGCGGATCTTGTAATTGATCTTCTCGTTGCGCAGGTCGGTATCGACGCGCAGGCCGGCGGCATCCAGCTGGTCGGCGATCTGCTGAGCATAGGCATCGCAGTCCGACACGATCGGCGCGACCACGGCCTGCAGCGGCGCCATCCATAACGGCAGCCGGCCGGCATAATGCTCCAGCAGAATGCCGATGAAGCGCTCGAAGCTGCCGAGAATCGCCCGATGCAGCATGACCGGGCGATGGCGCGCGCCATCGGCACCGACATAATCGGCATCCAGGCGTTCCGGCAGCACGAAATCGACCTGCAGCGTGCCGCACTGCCAGTCGCGGCCGATGGTGTCGCGCAGCACGAATTCCAGCTTCGGACCATAGAAGGCGCCTTCGCCGGGATTGAGCGTGTAGTCCAGGCCGGAGGCTTCGCAGGCCTGTTTCAGCGCACCTTCCGCCTTGTCCCAGGTCTCGTCGGTGCCGGCGCGCTTGGCCGGACGGTCGGAGAATTTCACCCGGATATCGGTGAAGCCCATATCAGTGTAGATGCTCTTGAGCAGGTCGCAGAAGCTTTTGCTCTCCGAGATGATCTGGTCTTCGGTGCAGAAGATATGCGCATCGTCCTGGGTGAAGTTGCGCACCCGCATGATGCCGTGCAGCGCGCCGCCCGGCTCGAAGCGGTGGCAGGAGCCGAACTCGGCCATGCGCAGCGGCAGGTCGCGATAGCTCTTGAGGCCCTGGTTGAAGATCTGCACATGGCAGGGGCAGTTCATCGGTTTCAGCGCGAAGATGCGCGCATCCGGATCGGCCGCATACTCGCGCAGGCCCTCTTCGTTTTCCGCGATATACATGTTCTCGCGGAATTTCTCCCAGTGGCCCGAGGCTTCCCACAGCTTGCGGTCGACCAGCTGCGGCGTCTTCACTTCCAGGTACTTGGCCTTTTCCAGGCGCTGGCGCATGTAGCGTTCGAGCGTCCGGTACAGCGTCCAGCCCCTGGGATGCCAGAACACCATGCCGGCGGCTTCTTCCTGCTGGTGGAACAGGCCCATGTCCTTGCCGAGCCGGCGATGGTCGCGCTTCTCGGCTTCTTCCAGGCGCTTCAGATAGGCGTCGAGTTCCTTCTGGTCACGCCAGGCGGTGGCATAGACGCGCTGCAGCTGGCGGTTCTTGGCATCGCCGCGCCAGTAGGCGCCCGACACCTTCATCACCTTGAACACCGGCGGCAGCTTGCCGGTCGAAGGCAGATGCGGGCCCATGCAGAGGTCGAGCCAGCTGTCGCCCTGGCGATAGATCGAGATCGCCTCGCCGCGCTTGGCGATTTCGGCCACCCATTCGGCCTTGTAGGTCTCGCCGATCGACTTGAAATACGCGACCGCCTTTTCCGGCGCCCATTCCTCGCGCTCGATCGGCAGGTCGCGCTTGACGATCTCGGCCATGCGCTGCTCGATCCTGCCGAAATCGTCCGGCGTGAAGGGCTCGTCGCGTACGAAGTCGTAATAGAAGCCGTCCTCGGTGGCCGGCCCGAAGGTGATCTGGGTGCCGGGGAACAGCTCCTGCACCGCCTGTGCCATCACATGGGCGCCGTCATGGCGGATCAGTTCGAGCAGCTCGGCCTCGTTCCTGTCCTTCAGGGTGACGATCTCAAGCTTCGCGTCGCTCCGGATCGGCGTCTTGAGGTCCTTCAGCACCCCGTCCAGACGGATGGCGAGCGCCGCCTTGGCCAGGCCGGCACCGATGCTGGCGGCCACATCCGCCCCGGTGCTGCCGGCCGCGTAAGTTCGCACGCTGCCATCGGGCAGGGTGACGCGGATTTCGGCAGAAGAAACAGGGGCGTTGGACATGATTTGGGGGACCTCCAAGGGGGCGCAGCCTAGCCGCCCAAACCCCCCTGTCAAGCCGGCCCCGGGCCATTCCGGCCGCCTCCCCGGCCCGATTCAGGGCAGGGCGCCACGGCGCCTGCCGCTTTCGGCAGCAGGTCGGTCCGATACCGCCCCGGAGGCACCGAATCTGCTGGGGGAACGGCCCGGAATATGCTGGCATGCGCTTCGCATAACCGGACGGGTCAACCGTCGTCACAGGGCGTCGCTCAACAGGGGGCTTTATCCATGCGTATCCGAACCATTCTTGCCGGACTTGCCGTTGGCGGTCTGACCCTGGCCGGGCTGGCCGCGCCGACGCTCGCCGGCGCCACCTTCGATGCCGTCAAGGCCAAGGGCTTCGTGCAATGCGGCGTCAACGGCAGCGTCGCCGGTTTCTCCGCCCCGAACAGCCAGGGCCTGTGGACCGGCATCGACGTGGATATGTGCCGCGCCGTGGCCGCCGCCGTCTTTGGCGATTCCAGCAAGATCAAATATACCGCGCTGACCGCGCAGCAGCGTTTCGTCGCCCTGCAGTCGGGCGAGATCGACGTGCTGACCCGCAACGTGACGCAAACTTTGCTGCGCGATGCCTCGCTCGGGCTGCGCGAGGCCGGCGTCAACTTCTATGACGGCCAGGGCTTCATCGTGAACAAGAAGCTGGGCGTGAAATCGGCCAAGGAGCTGAACGGCTCGACCGTCTGCGTACAGCCGGGCACGACGACGGAACTGAACCTGTCGGATTACTTCCGCAAGTCGAACATGACCTTCAAGGCGGTGGTGATCGAGAAGGTGGATGAAAACATTGCGGCCTTCTCCTCCGGTCGCTGCGACGTCTACACCACCGACGCCTCGCAGCTCGCCGCCATCCGCGTCACCGCGCTCAATCCGCCGGACGACTACGTCATCCTGCCCGAGCGCATCTCCAAGGAACCGCTGGGGCCGCTGGTCCGCCAGGGCGACGACCAGTGGTACCAGGTGGTGAAATGGGTGCTGCTGGCCCTGAAGGAAGCCGAGGAGCTCGGCATCACGCAGACCAACGTGGACGAGATGCTGAAAAGCGAGGACCCGGTGATCAAGCGCTTTCTCGGTGTCACGCCGGGCTATGGCAAGGCGCTCGGCCTCGACGAGAAATGGGCCTACTGGGCGATCAAGCAGATCGGCAATTACGGCGAGAGCTTCGAGCGCAACCTGGGCAAAGGCAGCCCGGTGAAGCTGGAGCGCGGCCTGAACGATCTGTGGACCCGGGGCGGCCTGATGTACGCCATCCCGCTGCGCTGACGAGAATCAATCCGCACGACGCGATGGCCGGGATTCTTCCCGGCCATTTGCTTTTCAGCTGTGATCGGGAAACAGCAGACGCGTATAGACCTTGATATAGGCCTCGCACATCGCATCCACGGTGAAATGCTCCATCACATGGCGGCGCGCCCGTTCGGCGATCTGCATGCGGCGCCCGGGCGTCAGTTTCAGCGCCGTGTCCAGCGCATCCGCCAGCGCCTCGGCATCGCCCGGCGGCACCAGCCAGCCGGTTTCGCCCGGCAGCACGGTTTCGCGCGAACCGCCATGATCGCTGGCGATCACCGGCTTGCCCATCGCCTGCGCCTCGACGGCGACGCGGCCGAAACCTTCGGGGAAAGTGGAGGCTGAAACCACGACATCGGCCAGCATATAGGCGGCCGGCATGTCCTTGCCGTCGCCGGGCATGCGCACGCTGCGGTCCAGCCCGAGCTGCACGATCAGGCTTTCCAGATCGGCGCGATAGCCTTCGCGACCCTGGGTGGAGCCGAGCAGCACGGCAGTGAAATCCTGCTCGCCATGGCGGTCGGCGAGGATCTTCAAGGCGCGCAGCAGCACGGTATGGCCCTTCCAGCGCGTCAGCCGGCCCGGCAGCAGGATCACCGGGCGACCGTCGGTCAGGCGCCACTGCTGCTGCAGGTTCGACATGCGCTCTGGATAGATGCGGGTCGGATCGAATTTGGCCAGATCGGTGCCGCGCGGGATGGTGACCAGGCGGGCGCGGGCCACGCCGAAGGCCTTGTTGGCGTAATCGGCGACGAAATCGGAAATCGCCACCACGATATCGCCCTTGGCCATCGGGCTGGCCCACAGCTTCTTGAACCAGCTGTGCGACTTGTAGGCATTGTGGAAAGTGGTGACCAGCGGCACGCCGCAGCGCTGCGCCGCCGCCCGCACCGACCAGGCCGGCGCCCGCGAGCGCACATGCACCAGATCGACCGGCAGGCTGCGGATCAGTTCTTCCAGCCGCGCGGTGTTGCGCCGCATGACGAAAGGATTCTTGCTGGCCATCGGCAGGGTGATGTGCCTGGCGCCGGCGCGCTCCAGCTCACGCACCATCGGGCCGCCGGCGGAGACGACATAGGAAACCCATCCGGCCTTGGCCAGCGCCTTGGCGGTATCCACCGTGCCGCGTTCGACACCGCCGGTCACCAGGGCTGGCAGAACCTGCATCACGGCCGGCGGTCTTCCCGAACTGGGCAGGTCTGCAGTAGAAATCGGAGTGTCTGACATCAGGGCGCTGAATGGCGGGGAGCGGGGCAGTATAGGCCGCCTGCCGGGTAGCGCAAAGCCGGGCGGCTGGCAAGGCCGGAAGGGCATGGAGGCAGAGAATACGGTGAGGCAGCCTGCAAAAAGCCCGATCCGGCGAGCCGTATCGGCGACCGTATTGGTCGCGGCCCTGTGGCTGGGCGCCGGGATCGGCACCGCCTCTGCGCTGGTCCAGACCCCGTCCGGAACGCCGTCCCATGAGGATATCCTGCGCGGCTTCGATGCCAGCGCGCTGTCGGCCAGCCGCGACGATGTCGCCTATGGCGGCAGCTACGATCCGGTCGGCATGATCATCAAATGGCAAAAGCCGATCGTCTACAAAATCGAAGGCCTGCGCGCGCGACCTGAAGCCATCACCCTTGCCATCGCCACGCTGAAGCAGCAGGCCGCGCTGGCCGGCATCGCGGTGCGCGCGGCCGGCGCGCCCAGCGAAGCCAACTACACCATCGCCTTCCGCAATGTCGCCAATTTCGATCTCGGCGACCGCAAGGCGGTCTGCTACCTGACTTACAATTTCAACACCCTCGGCCATATGCAGTGGGCATCCCTGCAGATCAATCTTGCGGCACCCGATCTGGAGCGTTGCGTCCGCCATGAAATCCTGCATGGCTTCGGCCTGCTGAACCATCCGCATCATCTGCAGTCGGTATTGAGCTATCGCACCGATGTTTCCGATCTCACCGAAGCCGATCTGGTGATGCTGCGCAGCCTGTATGATGCGCGGATCACGCCGGCGATGTCGCGGCTGGCCGCGCTGGTGACGGTCGACGGGCTGATCGAGGCGAACCGTCGCGCGCTCAATCCGCGCGCGCCGCCGAAAACCGATCCGGCCCCGGTTCTGCGTGATGCCATCGCCGATCTGGAGAAGGCCGCCGCAAACGGCAATGTGCGGGCGATGATGTATCTCGCCGAGGCGGCGTGGCAGGGGTATGGCATGGCGAAGAATCCCGGGCGCGTGCAGGCGCTGATCGACCGCGCCGCCACCACCCGGGATGTCATCGCGCGTTTCGATCTGGCCCATGCGCTCGGCAGCGGCCGCTACGTGCCGCGCGATCCGGCCCGCTCGGCTGCGCTGTATCGCCGCAATGCCGAACTGGGCCACGCCGTCTCGCAGAACAATTACGCCGTGGCGCTGCGCGACGGCATCGGCGTGCCGGTGGACCGGACGGCCGCCCTGGTCTGGTTCACCCTGGCGGCACACGGCAATGTCGCCATGGCCGAGCGCAGCCGGCAGATTCTGGCAAAAACCCTGCCGCCGGAGCAGCAGCAGGAGGCCATGCGCCGTGTGGCGGCATGGAAACCGGTGCCGGAAGCCGCTAGATAAGGCGGATGAACGAAACCCAGTTCCTGAACCGTCCCGACGGCACCCGCCTCGCCTATCGCGCCACCCCGGCCAAGGCCGCCGGCCAGGGCATGGCAAGCCGGCCCGGTATCCTGTTCTGCGGCGGCTTCCGCTCCGACATGACCGGCACCAAGGCCATCGCGCTGGAAACGGCGGCGCGGCAGCAGGACCTGGGCTTCGTGCGCTTCGACTATTTCGGCCATGGCCAGTCGGATGGCGATTTCCTCGACGGCACCATCGGCCGCTGGAAGGAAGACACCCTGGCGATCCTGCGCGACGTCTGCGGCAATGCCCCGCAGATCATCGTGGGCTCCAGCATGGGCGGCTGGCTCGCCACGCTGGCCGCGCTCGCCATGCCCGGCCGCACCGCCGGGCTGGTGCTGATCGCGCCCGCGCTGGATTTCACCGAGGATCTGATGTGGGCCGGCATGACCGAGCAGCAGCGCGCCGTGCTGCTGCGCGACGGCGTGTTGCGCGAGCCGTCGCAATATTCCGACCAGCCCTATGAATATACGCTGAAGCTGATCACCGAGGGTCGCGATCACATGATCCTCAAGCCCGGCATCGTCTATGACCGGCCGGTGCGCATCCTGCAGGGGATGGAAGATCCCGATGTGCCTTACATGCACGCCGTGAAGACCGCCGCAGCCTTCCAGGGCGGCGACACGCGACTGACGCTGCTCCGCGACGGCGACCACCGGCTGTCGCGACCGCAGGACCTCGACCTGCTGGTCGAGACAGTGCTGAGCCTCAGCCGCTGACCGTCGGCAGCAGCGCCTTCAGCCCTTCGCGATAGGTCGGATATTTCAGGGTCACGCCAAGCTCGCGCTTGATCCGGTCGTTGCGCACCCGGCGGTTGTCGCCGTAGAAGCTCGCCGCCATCGGCGACAGCTGCGCCTGGTCGAAAGGAATCTCCGGCGGCACCGGCAGGTTCAGCAGCTGCGCGGCATAGGTCACCACATCCTGCGGCGGCGCCGGTTCGTCATCGGCGACATTGTAGACCACGCCCACATCGGGCCGCGCCATCGAGGCTTCCAGCACGCTGGCAATATCCTCGACATGGATGCGGCAGAACACCTGGCCCGGTTTGATGATGCGATGCGCCGTGCCGCGCTTCACGCCTTCCAGCTGGTTGCGGCCGGGACCGTAAATGCCGGCCAGGCGGAACACATGCACCGGCACGGCGTGATCGCGGCACAGTTTCAGCCACGCCGCTTCGGCTTCGGCGCGACGCTTGCTGCGCGCCTGGTTGGGCGCGATCGGCGTGGTCTCGTCGACCCAGTCGCCATTACGGTCGCCATAGACGCCGGTGGTGGAGAGATAGCCGAGCCATTTCAGGTTGGGCAGTTTCGCAATATGCGCGCCATGCCAGCGCAATACGGCATCGGCCTCGTCATCGGCCGGCACCGAGATCAGCATATGCGTCGCCGGTGCCAGCACGGAAGAATCGCTGAGCGATGCGGTGCCGTCGAACACATGGCTGTCATAGCCCTGCGCGGCCAGGTCGGCGGCTTTCTCCAGGCTGCGGCTGGTGCCGATCACCCCCCAGCCCTGCGCATGCAGCCGCGCCGCCAGCACCCTGGCGCTGAAACCCAGTCCGAAGCAGAACAGCGTGCCGGTCATCGCTGGGCCGCCGCCATGACTTCGATCTCCACCAAAAGCTCTGGCCGTGCCAGCGCCGCGACCACAAGCGTGGTCACGGCCGGCGGGGTCGAACTGCTCCAGCGCTGCTCGCGCAATGCGGTCAGAAGCGGCAGGTCCGTTGCGCGGGTCAGGTAGTATGTCGCTTTCACGATATCGGTGACATGCAGTCCTGCCTCCGCCAGCAGCGCCTCGACATTGGCGATGGCCTGCGCGCACTGGTCCGCGAAGCCGGACCGCAACGTGCCATCGGGCGCGATGCCGATCTGCCCCGAAACCAGAAGCAGCCGGGTGTCGGCCGGGATTTCGACAGCATGGCTGTATATTCTGCGGAACGCGTCCGGGACGGTCCATACCGTAGTCGGATCGTGGCGTCTGGTATCGGTCATTCCGTTCCTTCGGGCCGCATGCCTTGCTTTTGCCACAGCGCCTCGCCACTCTGCCGCGCCATGATCCCTGCCTTCAAGATAATGCGTCCGACGCTGTTCGCCAGTGCCGTACTCCTGCTGTCCTCTGGCGCGATGGCGCAGCAGCCGGTCCAGGGCTCCAGTGTACTGCAGGATGCGGCCTATCAGGATTGCCTGGCTCTGGTGCGCAGGAATCCGGAAGAGGGCTTCGCCCAGGCCCAGCTGTGGCAGAATACCGGCGGCGGCCTGCCGGCGCAGCATTGCGCGGCGCTGGCGCTGGTGGAACTGAAGCATTACGGCGATGCCGCCGACCGGCTGGAACAGCTGCTGCCGCTGGCCGAGAAGCAGGCGCCGCATCTGACGGTGGCAATCCTTGACCAGGCCGCCAATGCCTGGCTGCTGGCCGAACAGCCGGACCGGGCCAGAAAGCTGCTGGATATCGCGCTGAAGGCGGCGCCCGACACGCCGGACCTGCTGATCGACCGCGCGCTGGCTGCGGCGGCGCTGAACGATTACGCCGCGGCGCGGCGCGACCTCGACGTGGCGCTGCGCGCCGATCCGACGCGCGCGGATGCGCTGGCGCTGCGCGCCGCCGCCCGGCGCCAGACCGGCGACATGAATGGCGCCCTAGAAGATGCCGAAACCGCGCTGGCGATCGAACCGCGCCTGCCCGAGGCCCTGCTGGAACGCGGCATCCTGCGGCTCAACAAGGGCGACAAGCGCGGCGCGCGCGCCGATCTGATCCAGGTGCGGTTGATCGCTCCCGATACACCGGCGGCGATTTCCGCCGGGCAATATATCGAGCAGATGGACGTCAGACAGGACTAGTCAGGCGCTTCAGCGCCTGCGCGGCCTGCGCCCGCACCACGGCGGCGGTATCCTGCGACAACTGCTGCAGCATCGGCAGCGCGGCTGCATCGCCGCTGTTGCCCAGGGCGATGCAGACATTGCGCACGAAACGGTCGCGGCCGATGCGTTTCACGGCGGTCGTCGCGAAGCGGTCGCGGAATCCGGCATCGTCCAGTGCAGCCAGGTCCAGCAGCAGCGGCGCATCCAGCGCCGGACGACTCTGCAATGTCATTTCTCGCGTGGCAGACGCAAACTTGTTCCACGGACAGACGGCCAGGCAATCGTCGCAGCCATAGATGCGGTTGCCCATGGCAGCGGCGAATTCCGCGTCGATCACGCCGTCATATTCGATGGTGAGATAGGAAATGCAGCGCCGCGCATCGAGCTGATAGGGTGCCGGAAACGCTTTGGTCGGGCAGATATCGAGACAATTGCTGCAACTGCCGCAGTGATCGACTTCGGCATCGTCCGGTGCCAGGTCTGCCGTCGTGAGGATCAGGCCGAGGAACAGCCAGGAGCCGAAGTCGCGCGACACCAGGTTGGTATGCTTGCCCTGCCAGCCGATGCCGGCGGCGGCTGACAGCGGCTTTTCCATCAGCGGCGCGGTGTCGACGAACACCTTCACCTCGTTGCCGGCGTGGCGATGCAGCCAGCCGGCCAGGCTTTTCAGTTTTTTCTTGACCACCAGATGATAGTCGCGACCCTGCGCATAAACCGAGATCGCGGCGCGATCCTTTTCCAGCAGCACATCGAGCGGATCGCGCTCGGGGCCGTAATTCAGCCCCAGCGCGATGATGCCGCGCGCTTCAGGCCACAGTGCATTGGGATGGCGGCGCCGTTCGGCCTTGTCTTCCAGCCAGCGCATCTCGCCATGACGCTGCAGCGCCATGAATTCATCCAGCCGTGCGGCCAGTTCGGGGCCGATGCGGTCGACTGTTGTGAAGCCGACCGCATCGAATCCTTCTGCCAGCGCCCGCCGGCGGATCAGGTCTTTCAGATCGGCGCTCTCAACCGATCGCGGCAATGCAGGCGATCTCGACCTTGTAATCCGGTGCCGCCAGCTTCGATTCCACGGTGGCGCGCGCCGGCGTGTTGCCCTTCGACACCCAGGCATCCCAGGCCTTGTTCATCTCGGCGAAGGTCGACATGTCGGCCAGCCAGATATTGGTGGACAGAATCCTGGTCTTGTCGGTACCGGCTTCCTTCAGCAGGCGGTCGATCTGCGCCAGAATCTGCTCGGTCTGGCCGGTGACACCGGCTTTCGGATCGGCAGCGACCTGGCCGGCGAGATACACGGTGTTGCCATGCACCACGGCCTGGCTCATGCGGGGGCCGACATCGATGCGACGGATGCTCATAAGATAGTCTCCTGGGTTGGTGTTTTTGGTTTTTAGAAATCCAGATCGGCGTAGTGCTTCGGCGGCGGCAGGCCGGGAATATGGTCGGCCAGCAGCGGGCGGAAGCTGGGCCGCGACTTCACGCGGGCATACCAGTCATGCGCGCCGGGGTGATCGGCCCAGGGCACGTCGCCGAGATAATCCAGGCAGCTGATATGCGAGGCGCAGGCGATATCGGCGAGCGAGAAATCGTCGCCGGCGAGCCAGTTGCGGCGCTCGGTGAGCCAGGCAATGTAGTCGAGGTGGATTTTCATATTCTGGTGCGCGATGCGGATCACGGCCGATTCCGGATGGCCCATGCCCATGAAACGCTTCATCACCTTTTCGAACACCAGCGGCTCGGACACTTCCGGGCCGAATTTGTGATCCCACCACGAGACCAGCCGGCGGGTTTCGGCGCGGCTCGGCGGATCGAAGCCGATCAGCATCTTGTTGGGATAGACTTCATCCAGGTATTCGCAGATCGCCTGGCTGTCGGCCAGGGTGCGACCGTCATGCTCGACCAGCACCGGCCCGTTGCCGCTCGGGTCCATGGCGAGGAATTCCGGCCGGCGCTCCCACAGCTTCTCGACCTCGAGATCGAATTCGAGCCCCTTCTCCTTGAGCAGGACGCGAACCTTGCGGGACTGGGGGGAGAGCCAGAGATGGTACAGCTTGCGCATGACGGCGGAGTCTAGTCGTATTCGGACGAATGAAAAAGCGAGAGAGAGCAGCGAATCGCCATGCTGAAAATCTGGGGCCGTGCCAGTTCTGTCAATGTCCAGAAGGTGTTGTGGGCGGCTGACGAGCTGGGCCTGACCTATGAGCGGATCGATGTCGGCGGCAAATTCGGCGGCACCGAAACGGCCGCCTACCGTGCGATGAATCCGAACGGCCTGATCCCGGTGCTGCAGGACAGCGACGGCAGCCTCCACTGGGAGAGCAACAGCGTGGTGCGCTATCTCGCCGCCCGGTATGACGCCGCCGGCGCCGGCCTGTGGCTGGCCGACCCGGCCGCACGCAGCCAGGCCGACCGCTGGATGGACTGGGCCTCCAGCCTGCTCGGCGAGCCGATGCGCGTGCTGTTCTGGGGCCTGGTGCGCGATCCGGTGAAGGCCGACCTCAATGCCATGACCCGGGCGGAAGACCAGGCGGCCGACTACTGGGCCCGGCTCGATGCGCACCTCGCCACCCGGCCCTTTGTGGCCGGTGACCGGCTGACCATGGGCGACATTCCGGCCGCCTGCCAGCTGCAGCGCTGGCTGTTGTTCCCGATCACCCGGCCCGCCCTGCCGCATCTAGCCGCCTGGCATGACCGGCTCAGCCAGCGACCGGGGTATGCGAAACACATCATGGTGCCGATGACCTGAGGGTCCGATTGGGTCCGTTCGCGGTCGAGTCAGGTCCATTCGCTGTTCATTCGGGCCCATTCGATGCGGAGTCAGACCCATTGGGTGCCGAGTCAGGTCGAACACGCTCCATCGGGCGCCGTAAGGCAGGGTTTACAGGCCGATGCACTTTTGCTGCAAACGCGGTTTTGACCCGGTTTTGCCGGGAACTCGGGCCTGAATCAGGTCATTTTCAACAAAAACAGGCTTAAATGCGGATTCCGGCCCCTGATTCCGGGCCTTATCCGGCATTTATAGCCGATTTCATGCCTGCAAGCCCCTCTATTCTGGCCATAAGCCAGGGTCAAAAGCGCGTTTCAGCCCGGATTGGCGCTGAAAGTCATGCCCGTCCAGCAGCGCAAAACGAGCCGCAGCGGCAGTTTTGAAACAGGAACATATATAGTACATTTCATTGCCGATGCCAAGCGGAAATCAAGTCATCAATGACGGCTTGACCGCGAGCGGCCCTGCCTATATTTAACCCAACAGTTATTTAACTGATAGGGTAATTACAGGATGGCCGCGACCCGTCACCCCGCCGCCCCCGATCCTCTCAGTGCCACGCTGGCGGCACTGGCAGATCCGACGCGGCGCGCCATCCTGGCCGCGCTGGTCCGCGGCCCGCAGCCGGTCGGGCAGCTGGCGGCACCGCTCGGCCTCAGCCTGCCGGCCATATCGAAACATCTGACCGTGCTGGAACGCGCCGGGCTGGTGTCGCGGCACCGGCGGGCGCAATGGCGCGACTGCCGGCTGGAGCCGGCGGCGCTGCGCGCCCTGGCCGTCTGGCTGGAGGACTACCGCCGCTTCTGGGACGAAACCCTGCAAAGCCTGCACGTCTATCTGGACCGCCTGCACCTGGCGCAGGGCCCGGCGGCCGGCACAAGGACACCCGACCACCTGGACTCTGACACCCGGAAACACCGTGTCGTCTAACCGCCCGCTTCTCTTCTGCCCTCACCATCCTCGAAAGACCCTGTCATGCTGAAAATCCTTGCCATCGCCGCCGCCATCGTCGTTGTCGCCATCCTCGGCCTGCTGGCCTATGCCAGCACGCGACCCGATACCTTCCGCGTGCAGCGCGCGACCACGATCCAGGCGCCGCCGGAAAAGATTTTCCTGCTGATCAACGACCTGCAGGCCTGGCGCGGCTGGTCGCCCTTCGAGAAGAAGGACCCGGACATGCAGCGCCGCTACAGCGGCCCAGCCGCCGGCAAGGGCGCGCGCTATGCCTGGGATGGCGACAAAAATATCGGGGCCGGCAGTCTGGAGATCGTCGAGAGCGTGCCGCATGCCAAAGTGGCGGTGCGGCTCGATTTCCTCAAACCCTTCGAAAGCACCAGCCGGGCCGATTTCACGCTCGCGCCGCAGGGCGACAGCACCACCGTGACCTGGGCGATGACCGGCCCGCTGACCCTGATGTTCAAGATCGTGCATCTGGTCTTCAATTTCGACCGCATGGTCGGCGGCGATTTCGAAGCCGGCCTGGCCGACCTGAAGGCCATGGCCGAGCAGCCGTAAGCGCGAGAGGAGACCGCCGATGTCGACGATGCCGAAACCCGACCAGGCCCCCGATCTGGTGCTGAACCGCGTGTTCAACGCGCCGCGCGAGCGCGTCTTCCGCGCCTGGATCGATCCGCAGCAGATGGCGCAGTGGTGGGGACCGGAAGGCTATACCGCGCCGGTCTGCGAACTGGATGCGCGGCCAGGCGGCGCCTGGCTGGTGCATATGCGGGCGCCTGATGGCCATGTGCAGCCGATGGGCGGCACCTATCATGTGATCGACGCGCCCGCGAAGATCGTCTGCACCACCTGGGTCAAGGACGATACCGGCCGCTATCTGGTCGAGGGCTTTCACATCATCACCTTCGAGGCGACGCCCGACGGCAGGACGAAACTGCGGCTGGAATCCACCCTGGTGCAGCTCGCGCCCGAATGGGAAGCGGCACGCCATGGCGGCATGCAGCATGGCTGGAGCACCAGCCTGGACAAGCTGGAGGCACTGGTGGCGGCCTAGCTTCGTTTTTTATTTTTCCGCGCTGTCGGTTCCACCGCCGCACCGGCGTCCTTGAGGGACAGGCGGCACAGGCCGCGGAGCAGAGGAGACAGACAATGCGTGTAATGGTGATCGTGAAGGCGACCAAGGACAGCGAAGCGGGCATCCTGCCCACGACCGAGCTGTTCGAAGCCATGGGCAAGTTTAACGAAGAGCTGGTCAATGCCGGCATCATGCTGGCCGGCGATGGCCTGCATCCGTCATCGAAGGGCAAACGCATCGCCTTCGACGGGCCGAAGCGCACCGTCATCGACGGGCCGTTTGCCGAGACCAAGGAACTGATCGCCGGCTTCTGGGTCTGGCAGGTCAAGGACATGGCTGAGGCGGTGGCCTGGGCCAGGCGCTGCCCCAATCCGATGCCGGGCCCGAGCGAACTCGAAATCCGCCCGCTGTTCGAAATGGCCGATTTCGGCGAGGCGGTGACGCCGGAGCTGGCCGAGCAGCACGACCGGATCCGCGACAAGCTCACCGGAAACTGAAGTTGCTAACTGCCTCATCGCAGCAGACGCAGGCGCGGCGCAAGCCGCGCCTGTTTGCGTTTTTGCGCGTCTGCGTTCATGGCCTTACCTACGATGTTATGTAGATTCCTGCATTCCTGCCGTCGCACAAAACTTCCCGTCGCCGCCGGCAAAGCCCTGCCATAGGATCGGCGCGGGCCGGGCACCGCCAACGGATGCGGCGCCCGTCGGGGTAACGGGGGATCCGATGGACATCAAGAAGGCGCTGGACGAGACGTTCCAGGACATCGTGCGCTTCATTGGCGCCATCCTGTTCTACATCGCCGTGCCGGTCCGCGCGCCGCGCACATGGCCCGCAATGGCCCAGGCGCAACGCACGCCGGCGAAGAGCGAGAGCTTCATCGAGACGCGGCTGTATTTCCTGTTGGGCCTGACGCTGTTCATCTACACGCTGAACCAGTGGGTGGGCGGGTATCTGCTGGAATGGGAGGTCACCAACATCAGCTTCGATACACCGGACAGGGATGCCGAGGCCGCCGAACGGACCGCCAAGATCGCGCAACAGCTGATCAAGGGTGTGATCACCGATCCCGTGGTCATCGGGTCGCTGATCGGCGCGGTGGTCGGAACCGCATTGCTGGAGGCATGGCTTAATCTCGATACTGAAAAGAGCATGGACGCACTACATGACGGCCTGGTCATCGTTTCTCTGGCCACGATGATCATCTACGCCACCATTTTTGTCAGCATCGCCATCGCCATCGGTGCAAACCTGACAGCCAGCCTCAATGCAGTATTCGGCCTCGTCTTCAGAATTCAGACACTTCTCGATGCCTGGAGCATCGAATTCTTCAGCCTGTATGCGCTGCTGGACGCGCCGCTGCTCTACATCCTGGCATTCGTTATGGCCTGTGTCGCCGGCGCCGGACTCTTCGGCCTGTTCCTGTGGCTGCCGCTGTCCGTATACAGGCTCAGCGCAGCACCCGACGCGATGCCCGGGGCGATATCCAACCCATCCCTGCGCAGTGCCACGCGCGCGACCACAACAGCCTTCATCATCACAGTGCTCGGCAGCGGTATCGGCATCGTCACGCCAAGGCTTCTGCAGGAACATGAAACCATTTTGAGCACCGTCGATTTTGTTGACGGCATGGACAAGTTTGTTACAGCTTCAGGCAAGCCGCGACCTTTTGGCAGTCTGGACAATGATACGATCATGAAAATCACAGGCGAGTGCCGTGTGATGGCCATTGCCCAGAACGAATCCGACCGGCCGCTGCTCCTGCGCAAGCAACAGAGGATATACGTTCATCTCACTGTCGATACGCTTAAAATTCCCCTTGCGACAGGAAGCGTGGAGCGATTCGGATTTCTGACGCAGATTGCGACCCTGGGCGATGACACAAGGAGTGAGGCGCTTCTGCCGCCGAAAGGCTCGGCCCTGATCAAGAGCGAGGGGCTGAAATATGACGACGCTTCATTCAGCTACATCGATCTGGAAGACAGCAATCCGATGTCGGCGCGTCAAATACGCAGGACCAAGGTAACGGCCATCGTGCTGCTGGATGCCGCCGGGCAGACCATCGCAAGCCGCCCCCTGGAGCTGTCGCCCTTTAAATTTCAGTCCTGCCTGCCCGGCCTCTTCCGGGTGCCGAAGCCCGAAGACAAGAACCCCAAAGCGAAATCGAAGGAACCGTCGAAACCATAGCCAAGTTGCGTCGCCGCACACAGCAGATTAAGGCTGCGGTCAAGCGGCAGTGGCGGGGGGCCGGGTCAGCGGCCGTTCGCGTTGCTGCCGGTCTGCGGCAGGCCGGTACCGGGCGAAGCGATCAGCGCGAAAGTCAGCAGCGTTGCCGTCGAAAGGCGGTGCGGCGCCGGCCCGGTGCCGGCGGCCGGCGATTTTGGGGCGGCGATAGCTTCCTTTCCCGGCAGGTCGACCGGTTCGGTACTCGCGCCGGCCTGCTCGCGCGGCGCGCAATCTGCCATCGGCTGGCCCAGCGCCAGCGGCGCGCGACCGCCCGACCCATCCTCGCCGGCATGCAGAATCGACGGCAAAGCCAGCAAAACCATGGCCAGACCGGTGCAGAGCAACAGATCGGTTTTCATGATGGCCATCCCCGCATGCGGTGTATGACCAGATGACAACCGTGCTGCCGCGGAAAAGTTCCGCGAGACCCTTCTGCCGCCGCTAGGCAGCGGTGAGGAATTCGACCAGCCGTCGGTTGAACGGCGCCGGATCGGCGACGGTGCAGGCATGGCCGCCCTCGGCGGTGAGCCAGAACCGCGCCTGCGGCAGCCCCGCCGCCAGCGTCTGCGAGGCGGTCCAGGGCACCAGAATGTCGTCGCGCGAGGCCGCCACCAGGGTGGGATGCGCAATCTGGTCGAGCCGGTCGCTGATATCGTAGGCCAGCAGCGCGTCGATGCGCCGGAGCAGATTGGCACTGCCCTGGAAATGCTGCCGCGCCCGCACCGCCTCCTCTGCCAGCTGCGCATTGCGCTGCGCCAGCCATGCGGCGGGATAGAGGAAGATCGGCTGCGCTTCCAGATAGGCATCGACGCCGACATGCAGCAGCAGCTGGCGGCGCAGGGCGAAACAGCGCGCCGTATGCGCCGCCGCCCTGGCCCAGGCATTCACCAGCACCAGGCGGTCGAGCCGCGCCGGCGCGCGCAAGGCCAGTTCGAGGCCGATCAGGCCGCCGAGCGCGTGGCCGACCATATGGACGCGGGCAACACCGAGATCGTCGAGAATCTGCACCACATCATCGGCCATGGCGGCGATATCGTGATCTTCCGGCAGCAGGCCTGCATTGCGGCCGGTGCCGCGATGATCGTAGAGCACGACGCGGAACTGTTCGGCCAGCGCGGCCAGCTGCGGCGTCCAGAAACTGCCGAGACCGCCGAGACCGGCCGACAGCAGAACGGTGGCAGCCGCCGCATCCTTGCGGCCATGGACATCATACTGCACGGCGCGTCAGCCCTTGCTGCCGATATGGGCGATGCTGGCGATCTCGATCAGCGCATCGGGTTTGACCAGGCCGCACTGGATGCAGTAGCGCGCCGGCTTGTCGCCGGGAAAATACTCGGCATAGACGGCGTTGACGGCCGCATAGTTGGCCCAGTCGGTGATGAAGATGGAATTGAAGGTGATGTCGGCCATGCTGCCGCCGGCGGCTTCCACCACCGTTCTGATCGTGTCCAGCACCAGGCGGGTCTGCGCCGCGGCATCGCCGACATGCAGGACAGTGTTGTCCTTGTCGAACGGCAGGGTGCCGGAAACATAGAGCACGCCATCGGCCAGTGCACCGGGCGAGTAGGGCGCGAGCGGTTTGCCCGAACCGGGCGGAATGATGGCCATCATCGGCATGAAGCAACTCCGGAAATGTTTGCGCGGGAAAGCGGCGTCAGGATTGCGCCGGCGGGCTCTGCGCCACGGTGCCGCAGAAATCGGCCACCGTGGACACCCAGCCGAAGAAGGTCTCGATATTGTAGAGCGACGCGGCCTGTATGAAGTCGGGGCCGGCCGCATGGGTGGCATCGGCCAGCACGACGCCGAAATATTCCAGATGGAAGGCGTCGCGCAGCGAGGATTCAACGCAGACATTGGTGGCGATGCCGGTGAAGACCAGCGTGCGGATGCCGCGTGCGCGCAGCAGGCTGTCGATATTGGTGTTGAAGAATCCGCTGTAGCGCGGCTTCGGCACCACCAGGTCGCCGGGCTGCGGCGCCAGGGCATCGACCAGCGCATAATCCCAGCCGCCCTTCGCCAGCAGCTGCCCGGCCAGTTCCGGCTGGCGCCGCATGGTTTTCAGCGCATTCGATTTGTGCCAGTTCGGCGAGCCGGGGCCGCCAGCCTCGATGTAATTCCTGTCCCAGCCATTCTGGAAATAGATCACCGGAATGCCGGCGGCGCGCGCCGCCGCCGCCGTGCGGGCGATCTGTTCGATCACCGCGCCGGTGCCGGCGATATCGAAACCGGCGCGATCGAGATAGCCGCCGGGCGAGGCATAGGCATTCTGCATGTCGACAATGATCAGCGCCGTTTCACCCGGCTTGATCCGCAGCGGCTCGGGCCGCGCCGGCAGGGTGACGGCCTGTCCGGATGACGTGGCAGGCACGTAGCCGGCGGCGACGGAAGCTGACTCAGACATGATACGCGGACTCCGGAGCGGGCCTGCCTACGGGTGGCAGGATGCCGGAGTCTTAGCAGGATGCATGCCAGAGGCAGCCCGGCTGGCCCTCGGCCCGAAATCGCAGAAATGCGGCTGTTGTTCGGCCACACCTGCCGAAAATCCATCCTCGGGACTGAAAAGCGGGCGGCGATCTGCCCGCGCGGCAAGCAATGTCCTGCCGCTGTAATATCTTCAGTCCGCCAGCCGCTCGACGATCATGTCCATCAGCGCCCGCAGACGCGGCAGCCGGCGCAGGTCGCGGTGATAGCCGATATATTGCTCACGGCCCGGCAAAGGTTCACCCAGATCAATTGCGGCAATGCCCGGCGTGGCATCGCCGACCGGCCGCGGCAGCACGGTATAGCCCGCGCCCCAGGCGCACATCTGGGCCTGCACGGCGAGATTGTTGCTGCTGAAGCCAGCTGTCGCATGGGGCAGCGCGCGCTGCAGCCACAGCACATCGGGACGGCCGGCATAGGCTTCGTGCATGGTGACGACCCGCAGGCCCGCACCGTCGCCGAAGACCGGCACCGGGCTGCCGATCGGCGCATAGAGTGCATAAGGCACCGTGACCAGACGCCGGCCGATCACTTCGGGCTCGTCGAACGGCCGCA
Source organism: Ferrovibrio sp. (assembly GCF_025869515.1). Lineage (GTDB taxonomy): Bacteria > Pseudomonadota > Alphaproteobacteria > Ferrovibrionales > Ferrovibrionaceae > Ferrovibrio. The sequence continues at coordinate 9,206 of NZ_JAOZVR010000085.1, read as the reverse complement.
TGCGAATCACCATGTCGGCTTCGCGGCGCGGCAGGCTGTAGAGCCGCGCATCGGTCAGCAGTTCCACGCCCGCCTTCGGATACTGCAGGCCGAATGCCGACAGCACCGGTGCCAGCATGTAGATGGCAAACCAATCCAGCGTGGAGATGCGCAGCAGGCCATCGATGTCGTGCACACCGGCGGCCAGCTGGCGCTGCGCGGCGAGTGTTTCCGCCTCGATGCGTTCGGCATGCCTGAGCAGCGTGCCGCCTTCATCGGTCAGCACGAAGCCGGCGGCGGTGCGCTGGAACAGCACATGGCCGAGCGCGGCTTCCAGCGCGCGCAGGCGACGCCCCATGGTGGGCTGGGTCTGGCCGATCTTGCGCGCCGCCGCCCCCAGCGTGCCCTCGCGGGCAATCGCCAGGAAAACCCGCAGATCGCTCCATTCCAGTGCCGGCCCGCTCATCCATGCATAAATGCATGGATAATATTCAATATCAATAATTTCCATTCTTCACAGACTGGATCACCTTCGGACCAGGCCAAACACACCCCCGAAGGAACCCATCATGACCCGCCTGACCAACAAGACTGCGCTTATCACCGGTGGCACCAGCGGCATCGGCCTGGAGACCGCCCGCCAGTTCGTCGCCGAGGGCGCCCGCGTCGCCGTCACCGGCACCAACCCGGCCACCATCGAAGCCGCCCGCGCCGCCCTCGGCCCCGGGGTGCTGATCCTGCAGGCCGATGCCGGCAATATCGCCGGCCAGCAGGACATCGCCCGCCAGGTGCAGCAGGCCTTCGGCAAGCTCGACATCCTGTTCGTCAATGCCGGCGTGGCCGACTTCCGCCCGGTGGAGGCCTGGGACGAGGCGGGTTTCGACCGCTCGGTAGCCGTCAACCTGAAAGGCCCGTTCTTCCTGGTGCAGGCCCTGCTGCCGGTCTTCAGCAATCCGGCCTCGGTGGTGCTCAACACCTCGATCAATGCGCGCATCGGCATGCCGAATTCCAGCGTCTATGCCGCCAGCAAAGCGGGCCTGATCTCGCTGGCGCGCACGCTGTCGGGTGAACTGATCGGCCGCGGCATCCGCGTGAATGCCGTCAGCCCCGGCCCCATCTCGACGCCGCTCTATGGCAAGCTGGGCCTGTCGGAAGCCGATCTGAAGGCGATGGCCAGCGGCATCATGGACCAGATTCCCGCCAAGCGCTTCGGCCAGCCGTCCGAGATCGCCAAGGCGGTGGTCTTTCTCGCCTCCGATGAATCCGCCTTCACGGTAGGCAGCGAGCTCATCATCGATGGCGGCATGAGCAACCTCTGAGCCCGATCTCTCATACAGAAGGATTCCAGATCATGATCCCCTCTCTTCCGCGTCGCAGCCTGCTGACCGGTGCGCTGGCACTTTCCGCCATCAGCACCATCGCCATGCCGGCGCTTGCTGCATCGGATCAGGCCGTCACCTATCCAAAAAGCTTCAAGACCCAGTCCATCGCCACCAACGGCACGACGATCCATGTGCGTGTCGGCGGCAAGGGCCCGGCGGCCGTGCTGCTGCACGGCTATGGCGAGACCGGCGACATGTGGGTGCCGCTGGCCGTTGAGCTGGCGCGTGATCACACCGTGGTGGTGCCCGACCTGCGCGGCCTCGGCCTCTCGGCCAAGCCCCGGACCGGCTTCGACAAGAAGACCCAGGCCCATGACGTGGCCGGCGTGCTGGATACACTCAAGATCACCAATGCCGATCTGATCACGCATGATATCGGCAACATGGTGGGCTATGCCTTCGCCGCGCAGTACCCCGACCGCGTGAGGAAATTCGTGCTGATCGATGCGCCGGTGCCGGGCATCGGTCCGTGGGACGAAATCCTCAAGCATCCCCTGCTGTGGCATTTCCGCTTCGGCGGGCCGGACATGGAACGTCTGGTGAAGGGCCGCGAGCGCATCTATCTCGATCGCTTCTGGAATGAATTCTCGGCCAACCCAAAGCGCTTCAGTGAAAGCTCGCGCCGGCATTATGCAAAGCTTTATGCCATGCCCGGCGCGATGCATTCCGGCTTCGCGCAGTTCGCCGCCTTCGACCAGGATGCGATCGACAACAAGGCGATGCTGGCGGCCGGCGGCAAGCTGAAAATGCCGGTGCTGGCGCTGGGTGGCGAAAAGAGCTTCGGCCTGACCATGGCCGTGGTGATGCGCGCCGCCGCCGACAATGTCACTGAAGGCGTGGTGCCGGAGTCGGGCCACTGGATCATGGAAGAGAATCCGAAGGCGACGGTGGCGCTGGTGCGCGGCTTCCTCGACCGGTAATCAGCCGCAGCTACATGAAACGGGATGGCAGGATAACTGCCATCCCGTTTTTCTTTTTCAGCGCTGTTGCTTCTCCGCCGACTGGAGATAGAAGACGCCGTTTTCCTTGAGGATCGTGGCCGTCACGCGGTCGCCGGGCTGCAATTTGTCGAGCAGCGCCGGGTCCTTGACCTGGAACACCATGCTCATGGCCGGCATCTCCAGGTCGCCGGCAATCGGGCCATGACGCAGGGTGATCTTGCCGGTTTCCCTGTCGACCCTGCGGATTTCGCCTTCGGTGCTGCCGGTCTGCGCCAGCGCGCCGACCGCACCCAGCATGATCAACAGACCGGCCGCCATCGTCGTCCTGATCATCGTTGCTACCTCCCGACCTGGATGCCGCCCTTCATGCCCTGTTCGAAATGACCGGGGACCAGGCAGGCGAAATCGACCCGGCCGGCGGTGGTGAAGCGCCAGATCAGCTCGCCGGTCCCGGCGGGCTGTACCGTAATCGCATTGGGTTCGTCATGTTCCATGGTCGGATGCTGGCGCATCACCTCGGCATGTTCCTTCAGCGCCTTGATCTCGCCCAGCATGAATTCGTGCGGCACCCCGCCGGCGTTCTTCACCACGAAGCGCACGGTTTCGCCGCGCTTCACCGCAATGTTGGACGGCACGAACCGCATCTGGTCGTTCATGGTGATGGCGACGGTGCGCGATACGGCCGTTGCAGTGCCGGGTTCGCCGATCGGCGAATGCTGTTCCGGACCATGCGCGAGTGCGGCCAGCGGCAGGCCGGCAATCGCGGCGACGGCAAGGGCTGTGTTCAGAAATACGGAAGCCATCGCTCTGTTCCTCAATGCTTGTGTTCGGATGAGATCGGGGGAGTCTTGGCCGCCGGCTTGACCGCCGGTGACGGCGTAGCCGCCGCCGTGTCGACCCGATAGGCCACGGTACCGGGCGGATGCCTGTACCAGCCGGGATCGCGGTAATCGCCGCGCGCCAGGCCTTCGCGCACCTTCACCACGGTGAACATGCCGCCCATTTCGATAGGGCCGAACGGGCCCTGGCCGGTCATCATCGGCAGCGTGTTGTCGGGCAGCGGCATTTCCATCTCGCCCATATCGGCCATGCCGCGTTCGCCCATGGTCATGTAATCGGGGATCAGCGAGACCAGCCGCGGCGTGACGCCGCGATGGTCGACGCCGATCATGGTCGGCACGTCATGGCCCATGGCATTCATCGTGTGATGCGACTTGTGACAGTGAAACGCCCAGTCGCCCGGTGCATTGGCATCGAATTCGAAGGCCCGCATGGCGCCGACCGGCGCATCGATGGTGACTTCCGGCCAGCGCGCCGAGGGCGGCACCCAGCCGCCATCGGTGCAGGTGACGGCGAAGTCGTGGCCATGCAGATGGATCGGGTGGTTGGTCATGGTCAGGTTGCCGAAACGGATGCGCACGCGGTCGCCGAGCCGCACCGGCAGGGTATCGATGCCGGGAAAGGCCCGGCTGTTCCAGGTCCACAGATTAAAGTTCAGCATCTCGGCCACTTTCGGTGTCGCCGCGCCCGGGTCGATGTCATAGGCGTTGATCAGGAAGGCGAAATCACGATCGACGCGATACTGCTCCGGATCGCGCGGATGCACGATGAACAGACCCATCATGCCCATCGCCATCTGCACCATCTCGTCGGCATGCGGGTGATACATGAAGGTGCCGGATTTGCGCAGCTGGAATTCGTAGACATAGGTTTCGCCCGGCCTGATCTGTGGCTGGGTCAGGCCGCCGACGCCGTCCATGCCGCTGGGCAGCAGCATGCCGTGCCAGTGAATGGTGGTGTGTTCGGGCAGCCGGTTGGTGACGAAGAGGCGCACGAAGTCGCCTTCCACCGCCTCGATGGTGGGGCCCGGGCTGCTGCCGTTATAGCCCCAGAGATTGGCCTTCATCCCGGGCGCGATTTCGCGCACCACCGGTTCGGCCACCAGATGGAATTCCTTCCATTGCCCGTTGATGCGCCAGGGCGCCGACCAGCCGTTCAGCGTCACCACCGGATGGAACGGCCGGCCGCTGCCGGGCAGCGGCGGCGGCACCATCTTCGGACCGGGCGAGGTGGCCGGTTCGGGCAGGGCTGCGAGCGCGGAACGGGCGACGGTGGCGGCGGCAACGCCGGATGCGGCGGCAATCAGGTTGCGTCTGGTAAACATGGCTGCTCTCCTTAATGCGCGGCCAAAGACGAACGGCGGGGCAGCAGGCCGTTGCTGCTGCCTGACGTGCCGCCGCTGTCGACCGGCGCGATGGTGACGAAGCTGAGATCGGTATCGGCGAGCCAGAAATCGCGCTGGGCTTCCAGCGCGGCCGAGACATCGGCGATCTGCTCGCGCGCATCGGCCAGCAGCTCAAACGTGCTGATCAGCATGCCGTTGTAGCGCAGCACCATCTCCTCGCTGGCCTTCTGGCGTAGCGGGATGATCTCGACCTGGTAATGCCGCGACAGGTCGTAGGCGGCACGGTAGGCCAGATAGCTTTCGCGCGCCGCCGAGCGCGCCTGCACGGCGGTATCGGCCAGGGCGTTGACCGCCTGCAGGTAGCTGTGCTCGGCGCGCGTCGCCTTGGCGTCGCCGAAATCGAACAGCGGCACCTCCAGCGAAATCTCGTAGCCTCTCTGGTCCGGCCTGCCGGTTTCGCTGTTGCGGCGGTATCCCACCTCCAGCACGTTGATGAACCGCGTGGCATTGGTCAGGCCATAGGCCCTGCGGGTGGCAACGAGATCGGCTTGTGCCATCTGCACATCCAGCCGCCCGGCAATCGCCTGCGCCTCGATATTCTCGACGCTGCGCGGCGCCGGCGGTATCTCGGGCAGACGATCGGGCAGCCGGAACGCCGTGTCTTTGCCCCACAGGCCCATCAGCCGGGTGAGGCGCTCGCGCGCCGCCACCGCCATGACCCGGCTTTTCGCCAGCCGCGCCGTGGCATCGGCATAGAAAATCTGTTCGCGCAGAAACTTGAGCGTGCTGGCATTGCCGACCTGCTTCATGCGCCGCGCCAGCTCGGCCTGGGAGTCGGCCGCATCGCGAATCTGGCCGACATAGACTGCCGTCTGTTCGGCCGCCACCGCCTCGTACCAGGCTTTGCGCGTCTGTGCGGCGAGCTGCAGGATGTCCGTCGCGATACGCAGCTTGGTCGCTTCGAAGCGACGCTCCTCGATGCCGGCGGCAAACGGCAGCAGCAGCAGGCTGAAGGCATCGATGCTGATGCCGCGTTCGATTTCGGTTTCGTCGCCGCGGCGCAGCCGGGCATAGCTGAGACCCGGATTGCCCGGCCGCCAGGATGAGGTCAGATCGGCAGCGCCGATCCCGAGGTCGGCAAAGCTGCCCTGCAGGCGCCGGTTGTTGAGCAGCGCCATCTGCACGGCATCGTCGGCGCTGAGCGGCCGGGCCAGCAGGCGATCGAGCGTGTCGCGCACCGCGCGTTCGTCCTCCTCGCTCTTGATCCAGGCCGGCCGCTGGCCGATGCGCTGCTCGGCGGTGGTGGCCACATCGTTGAAGGCGCGCTCGGCCACCGGTCCGGCACAGGCGGCGGTGACGGCGGCCAGCGCGAGCAGCGCCGCGCTCTGCTTGAGACGGATCATTGCCGCTGCCCTCCGGGACCGTGGCCATGCGGGCCATGCATCATCGGGCCGGGCATCATTGGACCGGGCATCGACGGCGCGGCCGGCGCAGCCTCTGCGGCCGGGCCGTCTTTCAGGGCACCGGCATGGCCGCCGAGCGCGCGCACGGTGTCGTTAGCCTCGCGCCAGTCGCGCTTTTCGTCGAAACCAGCCTTGCGGTAACCGGAAAAGGCCGAGCGATACTCCGGCTGCGGCACCGAAACCGCGGGATCGGCCGGGTCAACCGCCCGCGCCGTCAGCGGCAGGGCCGCGATCAGCAGCGCTATCGCTGCTCTGTGAAAGCTCGAAACCATGGAACCATCCTCGCCACGTTGTGCAATACGACGGTGCGACGACTGACGGTTGTGTCAGCAGCCGCAGGGGAGTTGCACGTCAGAGGCGGGGGGGTTCGTTCGGCTGGGCGGGTGTGATGCCGGCCGGCACAAGGACACGGGCCGGCTGATAGTCGTGATAGGCGCCATCAGCGATCACCGACGGTGCGGCCGGCAGCACGACGCTGGCCAGCGAACAGCTTTTGCAC
>NZ_JAOZVR010000085.1:0-2747 GCF_025869515.1 Ferrovibrio sp. | reverse complement strand
AGCAGGCAACCCTGCTCGCAGGGGCCGGATGGTGCAGATGTGTCATCAGCGGCCATGTCATCGACTGCGGCGCTGCCGCCACAGTCATGTTCGGCAGCCGGAACAGCCGCACTATCGTGATGTGTAGTACCGCCAGCCATATGTGCGGCCGGCATCATCGGCATCGCCACGCTATGCGTCACCGAGGCCACCGTGGCGGCGAACAGCAGGCCAAGCACCGCCGCCAGTGCGCAGAAGCGGCGCAGTGCGGAAGGACGGAACCGGCGGCGCTGAAATAGCATACCGACTAGATAAGAGCTTCCCATGCGGGAAGGTCAAGCAGATCAGGCGTCGGCGGTCTCGTTTTCCCAGCCGCCCGCTTTCGCATCCAGGGTGCCGCGGGTGATGACGGTATCCTGCGGCATCACATCGCCGGCGCCAAAATCGGGCTGCCTGGCCAGTTGCGCATAGAGCGGCGTGAAATCCGGCCGGGTCGCCGCGAACAGCTCATCGAAGCTTTTGATGACGAAATAGGTTTTCTGGAAGGTGTCGATGCGGTAGCGCGTGCGCATCACCCGCATCAGATCGAAGCGGATGCGGTTCGGTGCCGGACTGTCGAGGCAGAAGACGCTTTCGGTTTTCGACGACAGAATCCCGCTGCCGTAGATGCGCAGGTCGCCGTTCTTCTGCTCGATCAGGCCGAATTCCACCGTATACCAGTAGAGCCGCGCCAGATGATGCAGCGCATGGAGCCCGTTGGCCTTCAGCCCGCCGGCGCCGTAGGCCTGCATGTAATCGGCGAAAACCGGATTCATCAGCAGCGGCACATGGCCGTAGATATCGTGGAAGCAGTCGGGTTCCTGGATGTAGTCGAGCTGGCTGCGCTGGCGGATCCACCAGGTGACCGGAAAGCGCCGCGCGGCCAGATGGCCGAAGAAGATGTCGTCCGGCACCAGGCCGGGCACGCAGACGATGCGCCAGCCGGTGGCTTTCTCCAGCACGTCCGACAACCGCTCGAAATCCGGCACGCCATCTGCCGCCATGCCCAGCCCGGTGAGGCCGGCGAGGAATTCGTCGCAGGCACGGCCGGGCAGCAGGGCGGCCTGGCGCCGGAACAGGTCGCGCCACACGGCATGATCCTCGGCCGTGTAGCGCTCCCGCGGCTGGTCATGGGTGTAGTCGGCACGGATGTCGAGATCGTCGGAATGGTCAGCGAGGGCCATGGGGCCTCCCGGGCAGGGGTTGTTTCCCGCAAGGATATGGCGGCAGGCGCGCAAAAACTCCGCAACAGACGTCAGAATTCCATGTTAAATGCAATAATCTGGCTTAATCTGTCGATATATGCGAGAAAACCGCATGACACCGGAGCTGGATGTTTTCGACCTGCGCCTGCTCGCCGCCCTGCAGACGGACGGCCGCGCCGCCAACGCCGCCCTGGCCGAAAGCGTGGGGCTGAGCGCCAGCCAGGTCAGCCGGCGGCTGGCCAGACTGGAAGGCGACGGCGTGATCGCCGGTTACGCCGCACTGCTGAAGCCCGAGGCCGTCGGCCTCACCGTGCTGGCCTTCAGCAACATCTCGCTGGACCGCCAGGCCGAGGCGATGGACGGTTTCGAGGCCGCCGTGCTGCGCTTCCCTGAAATCCTTGAATGCTATTCGGTGACCGGCGAGGCGGATTTCGTGCTGCGCATCGTGGCGCGCGACCTCAAGGCCTTTGCCGATTTCCTGTCCGAGCGCCTGTTGCGCGTACCCGGCGTGCGCAGCGTGCGCTCGGCCATCGTGCTGCACCGGATCAAGCACACCACGGCATTGCCGCTGGAACGCTGAACCCTTACTCGCGGGCGAGCTGGCGCAGCCAGGCGATGATATCCTCGGTCTGCTGGCGCGACAGGTCTATGCCGCGCATCGGCGGATGCGGCGCGGCGAGCCAGGTGCGCAGGCGGGCTTCATCGGCACTGCGGCCGCGCATCAGCCGCGGCAGGGACGGCGCCGCATCGCTGCCGCGTGAGGTGGTGGCATGACAAGACGCACACCAACGGTCGGCCAGCATGCGGCCCATGGCGGGATCGCCGACTTCGGCAGCCTGAGCCGTGCCGCAAAGAGCGAACAGCGCGGCGGCGAGGCATACGACGCGGCGCACTGTCATGGCTCTAATCCTTCAGGAAATCAGGTGTGGCAGAAGCGATCAGCAATTCGATCAGCCCGGTCATGGCGCGCTGCACGCGGATGAAGCCAGCCGATTTGGTGATATTGGCCTCGTCCATATAGAGATCGCGGTTGATCTCCAGCTGCAGAGTATGCAGGCCCTGGTCGCGGCGCGCATAATGCTGCGTGATAAAACCACCGGCATAGGGCTTGTTGCGCGTGGTGCTGAAGCCGCAGGAGGCGAGATAGCCTTCGACGCGATCGACCAGCCGTGTCGGGCAGGACACGCCATGGAAATCGCCGATCACCATATCGGCGCGGCGCTGGCCGGCATCGGGCATGTTGTTGCCGCCGACGCTGGGCATCGAATGGCAATCCAGCAGCAGGGCCACGCCGTGGCGGGCCCGGGCTTCGGCCAGCAGGCCCTCCAGCGTATCGTGATAGGGCCGCCAGCAGGTTTCGACGCGGCGCTCGGCCTCGGCGAAGGGAATCTTGCTCTTGTAGATTTCCAGCCCGCCGGCGACGACGCGGGCGATCGTGCCGAGGCCGGCGCCGATCTTGCTGCTCTCGGTCACCACATGCGGCGGCAGCGGTGTATCGAACATGCCGGGGTCGAGTTCGTAGGC
>NZ_JAOZVR010000084.1 GCF_025869515.1 Ferrovibrio sp. | reverse complement strand
TGTTCATCGCTTCGGAAGTGATGTTCTTCGTCGCCTGGTTCTGGGCCTTCTTCGACGCCAGCCTGTTTCCCCACGAGGCGATCCAGGCGAGCCGTGTGGAATTCACCGGCGGTCAGTGGCCGCCGAAGGGCATCGAAGTTCTCGATCCTTGGCATTTGCCGATCTATAACACCGTGATCCTGCTGCTGTCCGGCACCTGTGTCACCTGGGCTCACCACGCGCTTCTGCATGGCGATCGCAAGGGGCTCGTCAACGGTCTCGCGCTGACGGTTATCCTCGGCCTGCTGTTCTCCTTCGTGCAGGGCTACGAATATGCCCATGCGCCGTTTGCCTTCAAGGACTCGATCTACGGTTCGACCTTCTTCATGGCGACCGGTTTCCATGGCTTCCACGTCATCGTCGGCACGATCTTCCTGACCGTGTGCCTGCTACGTGCCGCCAAGGGCGATTTCACGCCGAAGCAGCATTTCGGCTTCGAGGCTGCCGCCTGGTATTGGCACTTCGTCGATGTGGTCTGGCTGTTCCTGTTCTTCGCCATCTATATCTGGGGCGGCTGGGGCGCGCCGCTGGCCGGCTGAGGCATCATGAAAAGATGAAATCGAACGGCGCCTGCGGGCGCCGTTTTTCTTGGGCTAACCGGAATGGAGGCCGCATTTTGGGATGCCGGTACGAGCGATATAACTGGGTATGACAACGCCTGAGGCGAGTGCCTCACGTCGTCGCCCCGGCATGCTGGCGCATCGGCCTGAAAATCGGAGTGGCTTTTCGGAAGGCCCGATGCGTAGATACAGGAGTTTGGAGCGTCCTTTACGCGTCCGAATGGACGCATGGCGCTTTACGGGAAGGAAGATCATGAGTGAGGATAATGCGCATTTCGCCCCGGTCGATCCGGTGAAGGCCGGGCTTTCGGCATGTTGCCCGCGGTGCGGGCAGGGGCGTCTGTTCGATGGCCTGACCAAGCTCAAGCCCCGTTGCAGCAATTGCGGGCTCGATTATTCCTTTGCCGATTCCGGCGACGGTCCGGCGATCTTCGTCATCCTGCTCGCAGATCTCATCGTGGTCGGTCTCGCGGTCTGGACGGAGATCAACTATCAGCCGCCGGTCTGGCTGCATTTCGTGCTCTTCGGCCCCATGGCGATCTTCGTATCGCTCTGGCTTCTCCGGACCATCAAGGCGCTCTTGATTGCGCTTCAGTACAAGAACAGTGCCGCGCAGGGAACGATCGACCGTGGTTGACACCGGGGTTCCCGGCCGCAAGAGCGGCGGCTGGCGTTTTGCCGTGACCGTCGTCGCGGCGTCGGTCGCCATGGCCATCCTGCTTTCGCTCGGCACATGGCAGGTCCAGCGTCTCCACTGGAAGGAAGCGCTGATCGCCGATATCGAGGCGCGTCGCCATGCCGACCCGCTCGGTGTGGCAGGCCTTGAGGCCGTGCTGCGCGAGGGTGGCGATGTCGATTATCGGGCCGCCCGCGCCGAGGGCCGCTATCTCAACGACAAGGAACGGCATTTCCTCGCGACCTTTGACGGCGAGGCGGGCTTTTATGTTTACACGCCGCTGGCGCTTTCCGACGGCCGCTATCTCTTCGTCAATCGCGGCTTCGTGCCCTATGACCTGAAGGAGCCCGCGAACCGGACGCAAGGCGCGCTGCAGGGCGATCAGATTGTCTCAGGCCTTGCCCGCGCCCGGCTGGCGGGCAAGCCGGGCTTCATGGTGCCGGACAATGACGAGGCAAAGAACATCTTCTACTGGAAGGATCTCGATCGCATGGCCGCAAGCGTCGGCCTGCCGGAAAACACAGTGCTGCCGTTCTTCCTCGATGCCGATGCGACGCCTGTGCCGGGAGGCCTGCCGCGCGGAGGGGTGACCCAGATCGACCTGCCGAACAGTCACCTGCAATATGCGATCACCTGGTATGGACTGGCCTTCGCGCTGGCGCTCGTCTGCGCCTTCGCCTATGTCCGCCGCAGGAATTAGAGCAATTCCGGCAAAAGTGGGAACCGGTCTTGCGTCCGGAATTGCGTCAAAACGAAGAGATGGAGCATTGAAGGCGATTCCGTTTTCGCCTGAAATGGTCTGGACGGCCGTAGCCTGGCGGCCGAAGGGGGAGGGGAAATCATGACCATTATTGCAAATATTCTCGTCGCACTCGTGGCGCTCGAACATGTCTATATTCTGGTACTGGAGATGTTTCTCTGGACGAAGCCGCCGGGGTTGAAAGCCTTTGCCATGAAGCCGCAGCAGGCGGAGGCGACGAAGGTGCTTGCCGCCAATCAGGGGCTTTACAACGGCTTCCTGGCGCTCGGTCTTTTCTGGTCGCTCGCGCATCCCTCACCGGAATTTGCATTTCAGCTCAAGCTGTTTTTCCTTGGCTGTGTGTTCGTTGCTGGCCTATATGGGAGCGTGACGGCTTCGCGGAAGATCCTCTATATCCAGGCGCTTCCCGCTGTCGTCTCCTTGATCCTCGTGCTGCTGGCAGGCCATTGATGAATGTGAACGTCTCCCGATCGCCCCTGACGATAAGGCTTTGCGGCCCGCGCGGCTTCTGCGCCGGCGTGGATCGCGCCATCCAGATCGTCGTGCTGGCGTTGAAGGGCTATGGTGCGCCTGTTTATGTGCGCCACGAAATCGTGCACAATCGTTATGTCGTCGAGGGGCTGGAAGCCAAGGGCGCCGTCTTCGTCGAGGAACTGGACGAAATCCCGGAAGAGCATCGTGCGCAGCCGGTCGTCTTTTCTGCCCATGGCGTGCCGAAATCCGTGCCGGCGGATGCGACCGCCCGCAATCTCTTTTATCTCGATGCCACCTGTCCGCTGGTGTCGAAGGTGCACAAGCAGGCCATGCGCCACCAGCGCCTCGGCCGCCACGTCGTCCTGATTGGCCATGCGGGCCATCCGGAAGTGATTGGCACGATGGGGCAGTTGCCCGAGGGCACGGTTTCGCTGATCGAGACCATCGAGGATGCGGAAGCCTATGAGCCCGCCGATCCCGACAATCTCGGCTATGTCACCCAGACGACCCTTTCGGTGGACGATACGGTCGGTGTCATCGCCAAGCTTCGCGAGCGCTTTCCCAATCTGAACGACCCTTCGGCCGATAGCATCTGCTACGCCACGACCAACCGGCAGGAAGCCGTGAAGCAGGCAGCCCCCGGCTGCGATCTCTTCCTGATCGTCGGCGCGCCGAATTCGTCCAACTCCAAGCGGCTGGTCGAGGTCGCCCTGAAGGCCGGCGCAAAACAGTCGCTGCTGGTGCAGCGCGCTTCCGAGATCGATTGGGATGCAGTCGGCCCCATCCGCTCCGTCGGCCTCTCCGCCGGTGCGTCAGCTCCCGAGGTCATCGTCAACGAGATCATCGAGGCCTTCAAGGCCCGCTACGACACCACCGTCGAACTCGCCGAATTCTCCATCGAAAACGAGCATTTCCTCGTCAATCGAGAATTGCGCTCGATCGAACTCACCCACGAAGACATGGCATGGGTGAATGGGTGAGTTGCGACGGCGTAGCCGGAAAATCGATCCAGCGAATCGTTTTTAGCAACGAACGCCCTGAGCCCTAGCAAAGGGCCGGGATAGTCTTCCGCATATTCCCATCCGGCGTAGCCGGAAAAACGATCCTCTATCGGAACGTTCCGCCTGTTTTATTCGCCCGCGCCCCGCCGCGCCCCTTCTTCAACAGGGAAATATGCCGGTCTGTCGAGGTCGGCGATCAGGCCCGGTTGTACCGGTTGCCAGCCAAGGATCTCCCGAGTCCACTGGCTGGAAGCCCGGCTGTCCATCGCGGCGAAATGCTGGAACCAGCCAAAGTGCTCCGCTGCTTCCTCCGCTGACTTGCCGACGATGGGTATGCCGAGGCGGCGGCCGATGACTTCGGCGATGGAGCGGAACGGAATGCCTTCCTCATCCACCGCATGATAGCGCGCGCCGGCCGTAGCATGTTCCAGCGCCAGCCGGAAGACGCGTGCGGCATCGAGCCGGTGGACGGCCGCCCAGTGGTTTGTGCCTTCGCCGATATAGGCGGAGACACCGGTTCGCCGGGCGATCTCGATGAGAAGTGGCACGAAACCATGGTCGCCATCGCCATGGACGGAGGGCGGAAGCCGCATGACCGCGACGCGAACGCCTTGCGCGGCTACGGATGCGACCGCCTCTTCGGTCGCCACGCGGGGAATTGCGGCGGAGGTGGGTACGTTGTCCGCCTCTGTCGCAAGGCGAGGGCCTGCCAGCAGGCCAGTGCCCGACGTTACGATCAACGGCCGGTCCGATCCGGTCAGCGCCGAACCGAGCGCCTGTACTGCGCGGCGGTCGTTTTCGCAGTTTTCCTTGAACTTCGAGAAGTCGTGATTGAATCCCGTATGAATGATGCCATCCGCAAGCGCGGCACCCCGCACGAGACTTTCCGTATCCTCGATATCGCCGCGATGAACCTCCACGCCCGCGGCAAGAAGTGCGGCGGCCGACGCGTCGGACCGTGCCAGCCCCAGGACGCTGTGCCCTGAGAGGAGCAATTCCCGCACCACGGCCGAGCCGACGAAGCCTGTGGCCCCAGTTACAAAAACACGCATGATCTTCACCTTCCTGTTCTGTGCGGCGCCAGAAACCGCATGGGTGAGAGGATAGTTCGTTGCTGCGGACGATCTATGCGTTATAATCCGTAGTATCTTTTCAATCGTCCGAGATATGTGCATGGACCCACTGTCAAACGTGTTGTCGTTGCTGAAACCGAAAAACTATCTGTCGGCGGGTTTCGAGGCAGCGGCCCCTTGGGCGATCCAGTTTCCCGACCAGCAGGAAGGCATAAAATGCGTCGCGGTCATTTCCGGCGAATGCTGGCTCTCGGTGGAGGGAATAGCGGATGGTGTTTGGCTTAAACCCGGCGATTTCGCGCTCCTTCCGAGCGGCCGGCCCTTCCTGATGGCAAGCGGCAGGGAGGTGAAGCCGGTCCCGGCCTCCGAGATCTTTGATCCCTCGCGGCCCGGGCGCGTGACGCGCCTCAATGACGGGGACGCCTTCTCTTCCGTCAGCAGCCGTTTCGGGCTCGAAAGCCAACATGCGGGCCTTCTGTTGAAGGCCCTGCCACCCATCGTGGTTATCAGGGATGAGAATGGTGAGGCGGGATTGCGCTGGTCTGTCGAGCGGATGATGCAGGAGATGCGGGAGCCGCAACCCGGTGGCTTTCTGGTGCTCCAGCATCTCGCCCATATGCTTCTGGTGCAGGCGCTGCGCCTGCATCTGGCAGATGGAGCAGGCTCGGTCGGCGCTGGCTGGCTGCTCGCCCTGTCGGACAGGCAGTTGAGCAGAGCGATGAGCGCGATCCACGATGAGCCCGGTCAGCGCTGGACGCTCGAGGCGCTGGCCCTCGTCGCCGGCATGTCGCGCTCGAGCTTTGCCGAACGGTTCCGGCAGGTCGTCGGCATGGCGCCGATAGACTATCTGGCGCGCTGGCGCATGCTGCTTGCCTGCGACCGGCTGGAGAACACGGATCAACCCGTCTCCGTCATCGCGCCCGCTCTGGGCTATGAGTCCGAAGCCGCTTTCAGCACAGCCTTCAAGCGGATCGTCGGCTGTTCGCCCCGCCGCTATGCCCGAGACCGCGATCCCGATGAGAGGCCTTTGAACGAGCGGATTGGCATGGTGACAGGCTTTTCTCTGGCGCTGTGACGGCGTGCTCCGTTCTCTCCTGCCCCGGAAACCTGTGCCTCGTGTCGTTCCGGGACTGGCACTCGCCCATCCCCCTGTGTATGCGTTGGCGTATCATTTATTCGGCGGCGCATGGTCCGCGGCATGTGTTCAGGACGTTCGGGAACAAAACGTGGCAGTCTATACCGATATCACCGAAACCGACCTCAAGGATTTCCTCGCCCAGTA
>NZ_JAOZVR010000083.1 GCF_025869515.1 Ferrovibrio sp. | reverse complement strand
CTGCGGTGCCGCTGCTGTCCGCCTGCTACTGGGGCGATCCGCCGCCGCCGCGGGTTCCGGTTCAATCCGAACCCGGCCAGTACAAGACCTGTCCCGGCGGCGGGACCGACTGCTGAAACATTGGTGTCCGCAAAAAAAACGGCCCGGCGGTCTTGCGACAGCCGGGCCGGGTCTTGAAATGATTTTCGCCTTACAGGGCGTCGTCGTCGGTTTCGCCGGTACGGATGCGCAGCGCCTTTTCCAGATCGACCACGAAGATCTTGCCGTCGCCGATCTGGCCGGTCTTGGCGGCATTCTGGATCGCCTCGATCACACGATCGGCGAGAGCGGATTTCACCGCCACCTCGATCTTGACCTTTGGCAGGAAGCTGACGGCATACTCCGCGCCGCGATAAATTTCGGTATGGCCCTTCTGCCGGCCGAACCCCTTCACTTCCGTGACGGTCAGGCCCTCGACGCCGAGGCTGGTAAGTGCCTCGCGAACCTCATCGAGTTTGAATGGCTTGATGACTGCCATGACCAGTTTCATGTGTCTCACTCCTCAGCATTGTTGGCCGCTGGCCGGGTTGTTTCCCCCGCCCGGCACGTCGTCGCCACTCCCACCCTTCAAGAACCGTGCCGGTTATACAGCCCGAGTCTGGCCCTACTTTAGCCGGCGGGAGCGGCCACAGGGAAGGCCGCGTCGCGGGATTCTGCCCGAAACGCAGCGACCTGCCGAAAGATTAGGCAGTCGCGCGCGATGAAGCGCCGCGGTCCTGCGCCTGCAGCAGAGCGCGTCCCTCGCGGCCATGGACGAAGCCGTTCGAGAAGCGCAGAGCGCCGGCCAGGGCGGCCAGTCCGGCCTCGGCCTGGGCGGCGGTCAGGCCACCGTCCAGCACGCCGCGGAACAGCCGGCTCACCGCCACCATGTCGATCGCCTGGGGCGACAGCCGGAAATGCCGGATGCCGGCCGCCGCCAGTCCGGGCAGTTCGCCGCTCAGGTTCAGGCAGGTCTGCGACAGCGTCTGGGTCCCGTTGATGGCCAGGAAGGCTTCGCCATCCAGGGTGCGCACCGTGCAGCCGTCGGGGTCGTTGCCGCAGGCATAGCGGCAGGAATCCTTATGCAGACCTTCGGCCCGGGCATGGAAGCAGCGGGCCGAGATCGCCAGCGGCATACGGCCGAAGGCCAGCACCTCCAGTGGAACCGGCGTGCCGGCAACCAGGGCATTGATGGTCGCGCCCGGCAGTTCCGGCGGCAGGCAGACGCGGATGGCGCCCTGCCGCGCCAGATAGGCCAGCGTGCCCTCGTTGTAGACGTTCACATAGGGCCCGATCACATGCGGCCGTCCGGCCAGCCGGCGCACCGCGCCCAGATCGTTGGCCTCGACGGTGCAGCCGGTTTCGCCGGCACCGGCGATCTGCCCCGCCGTCATGCGCGCCTCGCGTTCGGTCATCACCAGGGCGCGCGACGACAGCACCACCTCTTTGCCGCCGCGCTGCAGCCGTTCGATGATGTCGGGCAGCAGCGGATCGAAAAACGGCGCGCGTTTCGAGCAGACGATCTCGCCGAGATAGACGATATCGACTTCGGCCTCGTCGGCGATGCGGGCATAGAAATCCTGCATCTTTTCGGCGGACCAGTGGAACAGCACCGGACCCAGGGTGAGTTTCGGAGTCAGTTGTGCCGTCATCGCCAGCCTTTCCGGTAGGCACCGGAGGTCTCCTGCTGGCCCTCGGCCAGCTGGCGCAGGGCCGCAACGGCGCCCGCGGGTGCATCGCCGCCGGCCATGCCGTCGACCAGGCTGCGGAACTGCCGCACCACTTCGGCGACATAGGCACGGCCGCGCTGGCGGCCCTCGATCTTCAGGGCCTTCACGCCGGCCCTGGCCAGATCGTGCAGGATCTCGCCGGTGCTCAGCGAGGTCGGCTCCTCGAACAGGTAGTCGGCATAGCTGCCGCCCACGGCGAAACGCCCCTTGCACAGGGTGGGGTAACCGGCCTTTTCCGCCTTGTCGAAAATGTTGATGGTCGAGCCGCCGAGGCTGGAGACCAGCGCCTCACCGCGTTGTTCGTAGCGCACATGGCTGGCCGGCGAACACACGCCC
The DNA here is from genome assembly GCF_025869515.1 of Ferrovibrio sp. Classification (GTDB taxonomy): domain Bacteria; phylum Pseudomonadota; class Alphaproteobacteria; order Ferrovibrionales; family Ferrovibrionaceae; genus Ferrovibrio. The sequence goes on along the minus strand of NZ_JAOZVR010000083.1, from coordinate 50,749 downwards.
TGCCGGTTGGGCGACTGGCCGGTCACGTAGGACGACAGTGAACAGCGGCCTTCCGCCATCGGGCACATGCCACCGAAGGCGAAGACTTCGGTTTCCACCGGGATCTGTCTGGTCAGCTGCGCGATCTCGGCTACGGTCAGCACGCGCGGCAGTACCACGCGGCGCACCCCGAAAGCCTCGTGGTAAAAGCGGATCGCCTCGGCATGCGAGGCGGCGGCCTGCACCGACAGATGCAGGCGCAGGCCGGGATGCTTCGTTGCGGCATAATCCAGCAGGCCGATATCGGCGACGATCACCGCATCGGCGCCCAGCTGCGCCGCATCGTCGATGGCGCGATGCCAGGCCGCCTGATTGCCGGCGGCGGCATAGGTGTTGATGGCGACGAAAACCTCGCGGCCGCGCCGGTGGGCGTAGCCGATGCCGTCGCGCAGCTCCGGCCGGCTGAAATTCAGGCCGGGGAAATTGCGCGCATTGGTTTCGTCGCGGAAGCCGAGATAGACCACATCGGCCCCGGCATCGATGGCATCGCGCAGCGCCGCCGGCGTGCCGGCGGGGCAGACCAGTTCGAGCGGTGCTCCAGTCATGCCGTATCTCCACCCATGATGGTGATCGCCAGCCGCCGGTGCAGGCGGGCGGCCATCCCCGCCATATGCCGGCCCAGCTTTTCCGCCGGTGCCGCAAACGGCCCGCAGGCGGCTGCGCTATCGCCGATCAGGTCGATGCCGGCATCGTCCACCGCGTTGCGCAGCGCCACCACCACTTCCATGTCGCCTTCGACCATCAGGTCGCGCGAGAAAAACAGCGCATCGCCGTCAATGCGGCCTTCCAGCAGCTTCAAAAGTGTCGCCAAGTCGGTCCGGATGGTGGCGCGCGCATCCGTCACGCAGGCCGGATCGACCAGTTCGAGCTGCGGCGGCTGCGCGGCAGGCTGCAGGGTGAGCAGGAAAGCGGCCGGCAGGTCGCGCGGCACGATCAGGCAGGTGGCGCCGGCAAAATCGGCCAGGCGGTCCAGCATGCCCGCATGACGCCGCGCCAGCAGACCGGCGAGTCTGTTGAGCAGCATTTCAGCCAGGTGGCGCGTGCCCGGCAGCAGCAGAAGACGGCGTACCGGCCGTTCGGCAAAACTCACAATGCACTCCTGCTCGCAGACATCGACGGCCTGCGTGGTAGGAGCCTCGCTCCGATCCGTCGTTGACGTGAATCAAGGAAGCGGAGACCTGAGTCGAAGAGGCGGGCCTTGCTGGCCCGCCTCCTTGATCTTCGGCAAACGTCTGATCGCGACTCGCGATCAGTTCGCGAGCAGGCGGTTGGCCGCCGAGGTCACCGCCTTCAGCGAGGCGGCAACGATATTCCGGTCGCGGCCGACCCCGAACAGCGTGGTGCCATCCGCCCGCTTGATCTCGACATAGGCCACTGCCTCGGAGGAGGCGCCGCCCCCTTTTCCATCAACAGACTGGGTGGCTGACGGCGCGATGGCATGTTCGCGATAGTCAATCAGGTTGATCGAAACCCCGGCATGGCGGTTGAGCGCATCGATATAGGCATCGATCGGCCCGGTGCCGTGGCCTTCCAGCTCGATCGTCGTGCCGCCGTCCTTCACGCTGGCGGTCAGGCTGCGCCGCTCGCTCTGGTGCGGGTCGGGCAGGGTGCGGTGGCTGGCGAAGCCGAAGCGGCCAGTTGGTTGATCGAGGTATTCACTACGGAAAGTGTCCCAGATCAGCTTGGGCGAGATTTCCTTGCCGGTGCCGTCGGCGATGCGCTGGATCACCTGGCTGAATTCGATCTGCAGCCGGCGCGGCAGTTCAAGACCATAATCCTGCTCCAGCACATAGGAGATGCCGCCCTTGCCCGACTGGCTGTTGATGCGGATCACCGGCTCGTAGGCGCGGCCCACATCGGCGGGATCGATCGGCAGGTAGGGCACCTCCCAGACGCCGTCGTTGCGCTGCGCCTGCGCCGCCATGCCCTTCTTGATCGCATCCTGGTGCGAACCCGAGAAAGCCGTGAAGGCCAGCTCGCCCACGTAAGGGTGGCGCGGATGCACCGGCAGCTGGTTGCAGTATTCCGCCGTGCGGGCGGCTGCCGTGATGTCGCTGAAATCCAGTTCGGGATCGACGCCCTGGCTGAACAGGTTCATCGCCAGCGTCACCACGTCGACATTGCCGGTGCGCTCGCCGTTGCCGAACAGCGTGCCTTCCACGCGGTCGGCGCCGGCCATCACGCCGAGTTCCGCTGCCGCCACGCCGGTGCCACGGTCGTTATGCGGATGCAGGCTGAGGATGATGCAGTTGCGCTGCTTCACCTTGCGCAGGAAATACTCGATCTGGTCGGCATAGATGTTGGGCGTGCTCATCTCCACCGTGGCCGGCAGGTTGAAGATCACCTTCTTCTGCGGCGTCGGCTGCCACACATCCATCACCGCTTCGCATATCTCGACGGCATAGTCGATCTCGGTGCCGGTGAAGCTTTCCGGCGAATACTGGAACACCCAGTCGGTCTCCGGCGCGGCATCGGCATGCTGCTTCACCAGTCTGGCGCCATCCACTGCGATTTTGGTGATACCGGCCTGGTCGAGGCCGAACACCACGCGGCGCTGCAGCGTCGAGGTCGAGTTGTACAGATGCATGATGGCGCGTTTGGCGCCTTTCAGCGCCTCGAAGCTGCGCGCGATCAGTTCCGGCCGCGCCTGAGTCAGCACCTGGATGGTGACGTCATCGGGGATGAGGTTTTCCCCGATGATCTGGCGCACGAAGGCGAAGTCGGTGTCCGACGCTGCCGGGAAGCCGACTTCGATCTCCTTGAAGCCGAGTTTCACCAGCGCATCGAACATGCGCATCTTGCGCTCGGGCCCCATCGGCTCGATCAGCGCCTGGTTGCCGTCGCGCAGGTCGACGCTGCACCAGGTCGGCGCCCTGGTGATGGTGCGGTTGGGCCAGGTCCGGTCCGGCAGGTTGATCGGCTGGAAGGGACGGTATTTGTGGAAATTCATCTTGTTCATGACTTCGCTCCTGAAGCGAAAACGGATTTTTTGCGATTCGACTTGGGCCCTATACGGCCGCTGACAGAGGCCCGCTGTTCAGCAGCCGTCAGTAAGTCGTAGCGTCAGGAGGTCGGTCAGACCGGGAATCACACCCGGCACCGCGAAGACCGCAGTGCGTGAATATGAGGCGCTGGTATGAGACGGAATGGACGTTTTCAGTTGGGTAGACATGACAAACCGACCGGTTGGTGGACTGCGCGCGCGCCTTCGGACGACCCGACCCTGCTTACAGGATCGGGCAGATAAGAAGGAGGCTGCTCAGTCGGGCGGTTTTGTTCATATCCCCAACAAATTGCCAGTCATGCCGCGCCGCGTCAAGTCAGCCGTTGCCGGAGGCTTGGCACACGGTTAATGTCCCCGCGTTTCAGGGACTTGGATCCCCGAACCCACGGTCTTGGGAAGAGGCGCATGAACAAAGTTTACCCGAATGCGAAGGCGGCGCTGGACGGCATCGTCCGCGACAACATGATGGTGATGTGCGGCGGCTTCGGCCTCTGCGGCCTGCCGGAACGGCTGATCGACGCGCTGATGGACAGCGGCGTGAAGGGCCTGACCTGCGTGTCCAACAATGCCGGCGTCGACGGTGCCGGCCTGGGCAAGCTGCTGGAGACCCGCCAGGTCAAGAAGATGATCTCGTCCTATGTCGGCGAGAACAAGATTTTCGCCAAGCAGTATCTGGCCGGCGAACTGGAGCTGGAATTCAATCCGCAGGGCACCATGGCCGAGCGCATCCGCGCCGGCGGTGCCGGCATCCCGGCCTTCTTCACCAAGACCGGCGTCGGCACCCTGATCGCCGAGGGCAAGGAAGAGCGCATCTTCAACGGCGAGCGCTATATCATGGAAACCGGCCTGGTCGCCGATATCTCGCTGGTGAAGGCCTGGAAGGCCGATACCGCGGGCAACCTGATCTACCGCAAGACCGCGCGCAACTTTAACCCGGCGATGGCGACGGCCGGCAAGATCACCATTGCCGAGGTGGAGGAGATCGTCGAACCAGGCCAGCTGGATGCCGACAACATCCATACGCCGGGCATCTATGTACAGCGCGTCATCTGCGGCGCGCCATACAACAAGATCATTGAAAACCGCACCGTGCGCAAGCGCGCCTGAGCCGAGAGGAGATACGCATCATGGCTTGGACCCGCGATGAAATGGCCGCCCGCGCAGCGAAAGAGCTGAAGGACGGTTTCTACGTCAATCTCGGCATCGGCATCCCGACGCTGGTGTCGAATTACATTCCCGACGGCGTCGATGTGGTGCTGCAGTCGGAAAACGGCATGCTCGGCATGGGCCCATTCCCTTATGAGGGCGAGGAAGATGCCGACCTGATCAATGCCGGCAAGCAGACCATCACCGAACTGCCGCATTCCAGCTTCTTCGGTTCCGACCAGTCGTTCGCCATGATCCGCGGCGGCCATATCGACCTGTCGATCCTCGGCGCCATGCAGGTGGCCGAGAATGGCGATCTGGCCAACTGGATGATCCCGGGCAAGATGGTCAAGGGCATGGGTGGCGCCATGGACCTGGTCGCCGGCGTCAAGCGTGTCGTCGTCGTCATGGAGCACACCTCCAAGGACGGCGAGAAGAAGCTGCTCAAGCGCTGCAACCTGCCGCTCACCGGCGCCGGCGTGGTCGATATGGTGATCACCGACATGGCCGTCTTCTCGATCGACAAGAAGAAGGGCGGCATGGTCCTGCTCGAGCGCGCCCCGGGCGTGTCGCTTGCTGATATCGAGCGCACCACCGAGGCGATGTATACGGTGGCCGCCTCGGCGAAATAGTCGGGGGTCACTGCGCGCGGTCACATTCGCGCGACCGACGGCCCCGGCAGGCAACTGCCGGGGCTTTTTTGTTGCCTGTCCGCTCCCCAGCTAGGAAACTGCAAGGCCCATCCGGACTGGAGGACACATCATGCGCGCTTTCCTGCTCCGTCACCGCAAGCTGCTGGCTGCCGGCCTCGTGCTGAAACTGGCCTTCACCGGCATTGTGGGCACTGCCATGCTCAACCCGTCCTGGGCCCATCACGGCTGGGGCTCGTACGATTCCACCACGGTGCTGACGCTGGACGGCACGGTGGAGAAGATCACGCCCGACAACCCCCATGCCGAATTCCTGCTCAAGACGGCGGACAGGACCTGGCAGGTCACGCTCTCGCCGCCCTACCGCATGGCCAATCGCGGCAAGCCGGTGGCCGATATCAGGGTCGGCGACCGTGTCGTCGCGGTCGGCTATCCCAGCCGCACCACGCCGAACGAGATGCGCGCCGAACGCATCACCCATAACGGCGTCACCGTTGAATTGCGTTAGCGGCAAGCTGCGCTGACCGTGGAGCACGTCGCCTCGCATCATCCCTGGCTGGTGGCGCTGGAGCAGTCCGGCCTCGGCGCCGCGATGCGCCAGTCGCTGTTCCTCTATCCTGCCGTCGAGGTGCTGCACATCCTCGGCTTCGTGCTGCTGGTCGGCAGCATCGTCGGCTTCGATCTGCGCCTGCTCGGCCTGACCCGGCCGCTGCCGGTCTCGCCCTTCGCCCGTCATGCCGTGCCGCTCGCCATGACCGGCTTCTGCATCGCCGTGCCGGCCGGCCTGCTGCTGTTCGCCACCGAGGCGACCAGCATCGCGGTCAATCCGGCCTTCCAGGTCAAGCTCGTCTGTATCGCCATAGGCATGGCCAATGCGGCGCTGTTCCATCTCGGTCCCTGGCGCAGCATGGCGCATTGGGGCGTGGTCAGCGGTGTCGTGCCGGCGACGGCGCGCATCGGTGCCGCGGTATCGCTGCTGGCCTGGATCGGCGCCGTCGCCGGCGGACGACTGATCGCCTATCTGTAGGCATTGTCGGCGCCGCCGCCTTGTTTCGGCCGCAATTGACCGCCGCTCCGCATACATTTTCCTGAAACAAAAAAGCGATGCGCAACAACGAAGCGGAACTGCGCGTGCTGCATCGCGTTAATCAACCGCCACCCTGCCTGGGTTACAGGCGCGGACCACGGCGGATCGCCGCATCGCTTGCTCAAGCATGCCGCAGTCCGCGCGTCATCCCGCCTGATCATAAGGAGAAAACCATGATCGCGCGTCGCACTTTCTTCATGCTTGCCGCTGCCACCATCGCCGTCTCGTCGGTCGCCGCCTGCGCCTCGCGCAGCAACAGCGTCACCGGCACGGTCTCGTATCGCGAACGCCTCATCCTGCCGGCCGATTCCGTCATCGTCACCCGGCTGGAAGACATTTCCCGCGGCCAGTCCTATCCGGCCGTGGTCGCGGAACAGCGTATCGTGCCGAACAGCATGGCGGTGACCTCTTTCTCGCTGCCCTACGACCGCGGCTCAATCAATCCGAATGCCACCTATGTGGTCAATGCCTGGATCGAACAGGGCGGCCGCGTCCTGTTCCGCAACAACAAGGTCTACCAGGTGCTGACCAAGACCGCGCCGATGGGCAACATCCATGTCGAGCTCGAGCAGGTCGCCGCGGTCTTCGTGCCGCAGCCGGTCACCACCGTGCAGCCGGCGCCGGGCACTGTCGTGCAGCAGACCACCACCACGACCACCACGCCGAGCGGCGCCGTGCTCGTGCAGCCGGCCCCGACGCCGGGCACCTATGTGGTGCAGCCGGCCCCGGCCGCACCGCCGGCCGGCACCGTCATCCTGCAGCCGGTTCGCTAAACACCGGTTGAGTCTTCAGCATCAGGGCCTGCCTCCACAGCGGAGGTGGGCCCTGATCTTTTGTATCTGGCCCGACGCCGGGTGTTGACCTGTCCTGTCTCATGTAATAATTAACATTACATGAGACAGGACAGCAAATTGTCAGGTGTGCTTCACGTGCTGCTGCATATGGCGCAGCGGGATGCGCCGGCCACATCCGAAATGCTTGCCAGGGCGATGCAGACCAACCCGGTCGTGATCCGACAGATCATGGCGGGGCTGCGCGAACGCGGCTATGTGCGCTCGGAAAAAGGCCATGGCGGCGGTTGGACGCTGGCCTGCGACCTCTCGACGCTCACCTTGCGGGATGTCTACGAGGCGCTCGGCGAGCCGTCGCTGCTGGCGATGGGCAACCGGACCGAAGCGCCGGGCTGCCTGGTTGAGCAGGCCGTCAACGCTGCGCTCGGCCGCGCCTTCGACGAGGCCGAAGCGATGCTGCTGTCGCGCTTTGCCTCGGTGACGCTCGCGCAACTCCGCGATGACTTTCAAAATCGGCTGGCCGGTCGCAGGCGATCTTACGATCTGGAGGCGGTTCATGCCGGATGACCAAATGATGCAGGCCCTTCTCGCATCCTTCAGCGACCCCGAGCATGCCCGACGGTATGGCGAGGGCCCGCAGCGGTTCATACCAGGCTTTGCCGATCTGCATCGCATGACGGCGATACTGCTCGCCGAGCGCGCTCCGCACCAAGCTCATGTGCTGGTGCTGGGGGCCGGTGGCGGTCTTGAGCTGAAGGCCCTGGCTGCCGCACAGCCGGAGTGGCGCTTTGTCGGCGTCGATCCGGCCGGTGCCATGCTGACCGAGGCGAAACGCCTGCTGGGGTCAGATGCGGCGCGCGTCACGTTTTGCGAGGGATACATCGATGATGCGCCCCTGGGCCCGTTCGATGCCGCAACCTGTCTTCTGACCCTGCACTTCCTGGCGCCGGAAGAGCGCAGGCGCACGCTCGCCCAGCTTCGTCGGCGACTCAAACCCAGCGCTCCGTTCGTGGCAGCGCATATCAGCTTTCCGCAGGACAGTGGTGCCCGTCCGCTCTGGCTGTCGCGGTACGGCGCCTTCGCGCGCGCGTCCGGCGCCGAGCCCGCGCAGGTGGAAAAGATGGTCGCGACAGTCGACGCGCACCTGCCGATGCTGACGCCCGAGCAGGACGAAGCCATCCTGCGCGATGCAGGTTTTTCGGATGTCGCCATGTTCTATGCCGCTATCAACTGGCGCGGTTGGGTCGCCTATGCCTGAAGTCGGACAGCCCTGACTCACGGACAGGGCGTTTCACGGAAAGCGTAGATGCGGTCGTCGGCCGGTGCGAAATCCGCGCGATCCGGTTTTTCCGTTCCGCGCACGGCCCAGTCCGGCGAGATGACGGTCTGGTAGATCAGGCAGGCGGGCCTGCCGTTGCGCTCGCCGCGATGGTATTCCGCTTTGGCCGCCCAGCGGCCGTCCGGCTGCAGCAGCCGCGTCTCGCCATGCTCCACCGCCACGCGCCAGTGCAGGTCGGCGCCCTCGCGCAGCTTCAGCACCACCGGGCCGGACTTTGCCGGCAGGGTGACGGCCTCGGCCAGCACATGGCCGCCGGCCAGCACGGCGCCGGCCTCGAAACGCAGGTCGGGTGCCGGCGCGTCAGCGGCCAGGACCGCCGCCGGCAGCAGCGCGACGATGAGAAGAAGCGGGCGCATGCCCCATGCTAGCAGATCGCGGCCGTGAATCGGAGATGGCGGTTCAGTCGCGGCGCAGCCTGTCGAGCTGCACGGCAGCCTGTTCGCGATGCGCATCGGTGATGCTGGACTCCACCGCCTTGATGGCGGCCAGGATCACGGCGAGGTCGTCGCCATAGCCCATGGCGCCGAAAATGTCGGGGATGAAATCCACCGGTACGATGAAATAGCCGAGCGCGCCGAACAGCACGGCCTTGGCCGTGGCCGAGGTTTTCGGATCGATCGCCGCATAGAAGGCGGCCAGGAAGGTGGTGCCGCCGGGCAGGTAGCTGACGGTCTTTTTCAGCTTGCGCCAGAAGCGCCGCGCCAGCCGCGGCTGTTCGATCTTCAGGCGGGCCGGGTCGGCCGGGACCTGAAAGGCGAGGGGGTTGGGGTCGTGCAGGGCCATGATCGCCCATATGGGGTGCCGGGCGTTCCGCTGCAAGCCTGCTGCATGGCGGCCGGGCCTGTGCCATAACGGACTCGGCAGGTTTTTTTCCAGGGCACTGAATATCCATGGGGATAAGGTCGATCCTGATCTGTGCGATGGCCGTGGCGCTGGGCCTGGCGCAGCCTGGCCATGCCGCCGACAATCCGGCGGCCGGACGCCTCGCCCTGGTCAGCGGCGAGGATTATCCGCCCTTCGCCGATCCGCGCCTGCCCGGCGGCGGTCTGGCGGTGATGCTGGTGCGCCGCGTCGTCGAGGCGATGGGCGCCACCGCCAAGATCGACTTCATGCCCTGGCGCCGCGGCTACGAGGAAACCCTGCGCGGCCGCTACGATGCCACCTTCCCCTATGTGCGCACGGCCGAACGCGAGCGTGACTTCCTCTATTCGGACTCGCTGATCCAGGTGCGGCAGGTTGTCTTCATGTCGGCCGGGCGCCGCTTCAGTTATCGCAGCCCCGAGGATTTGCGCGGGCGCCGCGCCTGCATCGCGCTCGGCTATGCGCCGCCGGCCGTGTTGCAGGCCATGCTCGACCGCGATCTGGTCGCGCGTGTGACGCCGGCCAGCGCCAGCGCCTGCCCGGGACTGGTGGCGGCCGACCGCGCGGATTTCTTCGTGCAGGACGAACGCATCGGCGCTGCCACCGTCGCCCGGGCGGGGCTGGCCGATGCCATCGTCACCGTCGGCAATCTGCCGTTCGGCAGCACCGACCTGCATGTCATCGTGCCGCGTGACCGCCCCGGCGCCGCGGAGCTGATCCGCCGCTTCAACGACGGGCTGCGCCGGCTGCGCGACAGTGGCGACTACGAACATCTGCTGCTGCAATAGCCGCCCCGGCAGCGGGGTGAGCAATCGGGGCCGGACGTAGCCAAATCCGGGCCGATTGGCTATAACCACCGCCCGGAATAGTTACGATATATAACGATTGAGGGAGTGATCCATGGATCTCAAGGGTGTAGGCGCGATCGTCACCGGCGGTGCCTCGGGTCTGGGTGCCGCCACTGCGCGCGCGCTGGCCGGCGCCGGCGCGAAGGTCGCCATCTTCGACATGAATCTGGAACTGGCCGAGCAGACCGCCAAGGAGATCGGCGGCGTGGCGGTCAAATGCGATGTGGCCGACGGCCCCGGCGGCGAAGCCGCCGTGAAGGAGGCCATCGCCAAGGTCGGTCCGGTGCGCGTGCTGGTCAACTGCGCCGGCGTCGGCACGCCGATGAAGGCGGTGGGCAAGGATGGCCCGGTGGCGCTGGAGAAGTTCATCAAGGTCGTGCAGATCAACCTGATCGGCACCTTCAACATGATCCGCCTGGTCGCGCATCACATGCAGCAGCAGCCCGAGATGGCCGACAAGGAACGCGGCTGCATCATCAACACGGCGTCGGTTGCCGCTTTCGACGGCCAGATCGGCCAGCCGGCCTATGGCGCCTCCAAAGCCGGCGTGCATGGCATGACCCTGCCGCTGGCGCGTGAATTCGCCCAGTACGGCATCCGCGTCTGCACCATCGCGCCGGGCCTGTTCGGCACGCCGATGATGTTCGCCCTGCCGCCGGAAGCGCAGGAAAGCCTGGGCAAGTCGGTGCCCTATCCCTCGCGTCTGGGCCGTCCGGAAGAATATGCCGCACTGGCCAAACATATCTGCGAGAACACCATGCTGAACGGCGAGACCATCCGCCTCGACGGCGCCCTCCGGATGGCGCCGCGGTAATTACCCAAAGATCGTCACCCTCGGCCTTGTGCCGAGGGTCCATCTGCGTGTTCCGATGCGCGGAGGGTTGGGATGGATCCTCGGAATAAATCCGAGGATGACGATTTTTTGTAAACGAACGCCTCTGGCTCAGGCCGCCCCATCGGGCGGCCTTTACTTTGCTTAGAATCCGGCCGTCTTTGGCCTTCGGAGGGTGCCCGGAGCCTTGCCGGCCCGGCCGATTCCCGCTACCCCTTGGGCCGACCATTCCCACCCCAGAACTGACGCAAATTCCCGGAGGATTTCCCTATGGCGCGCAAGAAAATCGCCCTGATCGGCGGCGGCAATATCGGTGGCACCCTGGCCCTGCTGGCCGGCATGAAGGAACTCGGCGATATCACCATCTTCGACGTGGTCGAAGGCCTGCCGCAGGGCAAGGCGCTCGACATGGCCCAGGCCGGCGCCGTCGAAGGTTTCGACGCCAAACTGAAGGGCACGCAGGATTATGCCGACATCGCCGGTTCGGATGTCATCATCGTCACCGCCGGTGTGGCGCGTAAGCCCGGCATGAGCCGCGACGACCTGCTCGGCATCAACATCAAGGTCATGCAGGCGGTCGGCGCCGGCATCAAGGCGCATGCGCCGGGTGCCTTCGTCATCTGCATCACCAACCCGCTCGATGCCATGGTCTGGGTGCTGCGCGAAGTCTGCGGCCTGCCGCATAACAAGGTGATCGGCATGGCCGGCGTGCTCGACAGCGCCCGCTTCCGTCATTTCCTGGCCGAGGAATTCAACGTCTCGGTCAACGACGTGAATGCCTTCGTGCTCGGCGGCCACGGCGACACCATGGTGCCGCTGATCCGCTATTCCACCGTGGCCGGCATCCCGGTGCCCGACCTGATCAAGATGGGCTGGTCGACCCAGGAGAAGATCGACAAGATCATCCAGCGCACCCGCGACGGCGGCGCCGAGATCGTCGCCCTGCTGAAGACCGGCTCGGCCTTCTACGCGCCGGCCTCCTCGGCCATCGAGATGGCCGAGAGCTACCTGAAGGACAAGCGCCGGGTGCTGCCCTGCGCCGCCTGGCTCGACAAGGGCAAGTACGGCCAGTCGGGCATGTATGTCGGCGTGCCGGTGGTGATCGGCGCCAATGGCGTGGAGAAGATCGTCGAGATCCAGCTCAATCCGGAAGAGCAGAAGATGTTCGAGCATTCGGCCAATGCCGTGAAGGGCCTGGTCGACGCCTGCAAGCAGATCGATCCGAGCCTCGGCAAGTAAGTATCCGAACACGTCATCCTCGGGCTCGACCCGAGGACCTCTCGCAGGTCTGCAGGAGATGGTCGGGTCAAGCCCGGCCATGACGGAGTGGTAAAGTGAACAGCGGCGCACCGGGCAACTGGCGCGCCGCTTTCGTTTCTATCTTTGTTGACGAGGCATTATTTTTCCTCATTCCAACGTAAGTTTTTGATCGTGGTCCTGCGGTCAATTTCAAGATATTTGCCTTATGCGAGTTGAGTGTGGGCGTGTATTTGTGGGGGCAGCTAAGAGGGTGGATGACTTCGTTTCTTGCGCTGCATTGTTTGTTCGACTCATGCTTTCGGGAGATTTGAAGTGCGCCTGCTGATCGCGATCTTCCTGCCCTTCCTGCTGTTCTTCACCATCGGCCGGCCGATTGCCGGCATCGTCTGCCTGATCCTGCAGATCACCCTGATCGGCTGGATCCCGGCCGCGCTCTGGGCCGTCTACGCGCTCAGCCAGTACAGCACCGCCAAGCAGATCGAGAAGGCAACCGGCCGGCCGGCCGGTTGAGGCGAATGCCCGGTTGAGGCGGCCGCTCTCAGCGCCCGGTTGGGCGGGGACTGTAACGGCCCTTCTGTGCAGCGGGCATCAGACGTTCTGCTCAACTCAAAGCTGTTGATTTTTCCTGCCGAGCCTCGCTAAGATTTATGCAGGTAGGCATTTCGGGGGAATCAAGTGCGACATTTCATGATCGCCGCAGCGCTGGTTGTGGCGCTGGTCGGCTGTACGCGGACTCATCAACTCACCACGACCATGACCCGTCCCGAGGGCGGCCAGCCCCAGGTGGTGCTGATGCCGCTCGACGTCGAATTGTCGGTGTTGAGCGCAGGCGGCGGTCTGGAGCCGCGGGCCGACTGGACGGAAACTGCCAAGTCCTACCTGCTGGAAGCCATCCGCAGCGAAAAGGCCGGCAAGCAGATCGATATGGTGGTCTTCCAGGACGAAAAGGCCGGGGCTGCCCATCAGGACGTGGTCAACCAGCTGATCAAGCTGCATGGCGTGGTCGGCAATTCCATCCTCGTCCATCAGTATGTCCAGGAAGCGGTGCTGCCGAGCAAGGGCGGCAAATTCGAATGGAGTGTCGGTCCCTCGGCCAAGGCGCTGAAGGAGATCTACAAGTCCGACTACGCGCTCTTCGTTTGGGTGCGCGACAGCTATTCCAGCGGCGGCCGTGTTGCGCTGATGCTGCTTGCGGGTGCGGCAGGCATCGGCCTTCCGGGTGGCCAGCAGCTCGGCTTTGCTTCGCTGGTGGAGCTTGAGACCGGCAATGTCGTCTGGTTCAACCTGCTCCATCGCGGCATAGGCGATCTGCGCAGCGCCGAAGGTGCAGTCGGCACCGCACAATACCTGCTCGCACAGCTGCCGAAATGATTGCTGTGGACCGCGGTACAGTCACGTCGCATCGGCGTGGCTTTCTCGGCGGGCTTTGCTCCTGCGCCATGCTGGGACTGGCAGGCTGTGTGACGCAGGGCAACGAACCGCCGCTGACATCTGGCTACAAGCCGGCGGCCAGTACCGATGAAGGCGGCCTGTGGCATGTCATGAATCGCGTGGAAACCGACATCAAGCGGTCCCGCCACCTGATCCGCGACCCGGCCTGGGATGCCTATCTGCGCGGCATCATGACCCGGCTCAGCGCCGACTTCAGCAGCGACATGCGCATCTATCTGATGCGCACGCCGTATTTCAACGCCAGCATGGCACCCAACGGCATGATGCAGGTCTGGACCGGCCTGCTGCTGCGCGTCGACAACGAGGCTGAACTGGCCGCTGTCCTGGGCCACGAAATGGGCCACTACATGCAGCGGCACAGTCTTGCCAAGCTGCGCGATGCACGGGCGCGTGCCGACGTTGCCACGTTTCTCAGTGTCGGCCTGGGTGCTGTGGGCAGCCTCGCAGGTATCGCGATGATGGCGGGACATTTCGCCTTCAGCCGCGAACAGGAGCGCGAAGCCGACGAGATCGGGCTGAATCTCATGACGCGCGCCGGCTATACCCCGATTGCTGCTTCCGAGGTCTGGCAGCAACTGCTGGAGGAGCAGAAAGTCGATCCGAACCCGAAGAACGACAGCATCATGTTCGCCACGCATCCGTCCAACGACGAGCGCATGACCACGCTGCGGGCCCGGGCCGAGGAAACCGGCGTTAAAGGCGAAGCCTACGCCGAGCGGTATCGCGCGAGAATCCGCGACATCCGCTTCATGCTGCTGGAAGACGAACTGCGGTTGCGCCAGTACGAGCGTTCGCTCGTGCTGCTGCAGCGTCTGCAGAAGGAAACGCCGGGTGACGGTGAGTTGGTCTATTTCGAGGCCGAAACCTATCGCCTGCGCGACAAGGACGGCGACAGAACCCTGGCCGAAACCACATACGAGCGGGCATTGCTGGCGCCAGACGCGCCGCCGCAGGCCTGGCGGTCCCTCGGCCTGGTGCAGCGCCGCGATGGTCGGCACGAAGCCGCCCAGCAGTCTTTCAAGAAGTATCTCGATCTGCGGCCGGATGCCGAAGATCGGGCCATCATTGCCAGCTATATGGAAAAATCCGCATGAACCGCTTCATCCTGTCCCTGCGCCGCGTCGCGGCGCTTGCCATTCTCGTTGTCCTGACCGCCTGCACGGCCTATTCGCTGGTGCCGGCCGCAACCACCGACGTGGCTAATTTCCGGGTCGAGAACGACATTGCCTGGAACAAGGCCAACAAGCTGCGCGTCGAAAGCGCCGCGCCGCTGGCCTACTGGACCGCTGACGGTCCCGCTCTGAACTACATCCTCTTCGTCGGCGGTGTGAAGGATGGTGGTTATGTGCTGCGCCAGATGGGCACCACTGAAACTGTCAACAACCTGGTTTTCCGTAATGGCATGAGCGCGACCGAGATCGTTGAACTCTGGGAAGCGTCGATGACCAAGATGAACACCACGTCGATCGCCAAGGGCAGCAATATCCAGCCGGCGGATTTCGGCGGTACTGCGGGTTTCAAGTTCGATTTCCAGTATGTCGCCAAGGACGAGGTCGACCGGTCGGGCGTCGGCTATGCGGCCGTGAAGGACGGCAAGCTGTATCTGATCTTTTTCTCCGGCACCAAGCTGCACCACTTCCCGATGCGGCGGGCCAGCGCACTGCGCATCATGGAATCGGCCAAAATCACCGGCTGATCGACGCGGACTTCCTGAAAAGCCGGGCAGGTAGACCCGGCTTTTCTTTTACCCGGAATGTTGCTATAATGTTCTCATCTACGGGTATTTCCTGTCCGGATGGACAGGGAGAAGTTGAATGAAGCGGAATAAGCCGGAATAAGCCCCGGATAAGGTCGGGATAAGCCGGAATAAGCTGCGGTTAAGCCGCATTAAGCGCCGGATAAGCTGGCTGAAGCGCGAAATAAGCCGGGATAGGCACCGGCCAGGCACCAGCCAGGGACCGGGCAGGCGCCGCGAATGTCGGGTTGCAATTGTGAACTTGCCCCTTGCCGGTCAGGGGTTTAGGTCTTTTCAGCAGGAATCGAACGCGCGTTCAGGAGACCCCGATGTCCGCATCCCCCGCTGTCCCGGCAATGCCCGCCTGGCGCACCCCGCTGCTGGTCATCATCGTCGGCTGCACCATTGCCCTGCTGAATTTCGGGGTGCGCTCGGGCTTCGGCCTGTTCCTGGAGCCGATCAGCGTCGCCAATGGCTGGGGCCGCGAGGTGTTTGCCTTCGGTATCGCCATCCAGACCGTGCTCTGGGGCTTCGGCCAGCCCTTCGCCGGCGCCATCGCCGACCGCTACGGCTCCGGCCGCGTGCTGGCGGTGGGCGCGCTGCTCTATGCCGCCGGCGTCGCGCTCACCGCCTATTCGGCCACGCCGCTGATGCTCAACCTCACGCTCGGCGTGCTGCTCGGCATGGGCTTGGCCGGCACGTCGTTTACCGTGGCGCTGGCCGCCATCGCCCGCATGGTGTCGCCCGAGCGGCGCTCCTGGGCGCTCGGTCTGGGCACGGCCGCCGGCTCGATGGGCCAGTTCCTCATGGTGCCGCTCAGCCAGGGTTTCATCGCCGCCTGGGGCTGGCAGATCGCGCTGCTGCTGCTCAGCCTGTTCGCGCTCGCCATCGTGCCGCTGTCCAGCGTGCTGGCCGGCAGGGCGCCCGAAGGCAGCGGTCCGAAGCAGTCGATGGGCGAGGCGCTGAAGGAGGCGGGTGTCCAGAAAAGCTACTGGCTGCTGATCTCCGGCTTCTTCGTCTGCGGCTTCCACGTCTCCTTCATCCAGACGCATCTGCCCGCCTATATCGTCGATCGCGGCCTCGATCCGCAGACCGGCGCCTGGGCGCTGGCGCTGGTCGGGCTGGCCAATGTGGTCGGCTCGTATACCGCCGGCGTGCTGGGCGGCAAGCGCAGCAAGAAATACCTGCTCAGCTTCATCTACGGCGCCCGCGCCGTGGTGATCGCCGTCTTCGTGATGCTGCCGATGACACAGGTCAGCGTGCTGATCTTCGCCTTCTGCATGGGCCTGCTCTGGCTTTCCACCGTGCCGCTCACCTCGGGGCTGGTGGCGCAGATTTTCGGGCCGCGCTACATGGCCACGCTCTTCGGTATCGTGTTCTTCAGCCACCAGGTCGGCGGCTTCCTCGGCGTCTGGCTCGGCGGCCGGCTGTTCGATCTCACCGGCTCCTACGATGTGGTCTGGTGGATCTCGCTCGGCCTCGGCGTGTTTGCCGCCATCGTGCACTGGCCGATCGACGAGCGCCCGCTGGTGCGCGTGGCCCCGGCGGCCGCGGCGGCCGCGGCGGCCGAGTAAGGGTCTCATGGCGGCGCCGCATCGCCTCGCGCTCGGTTTTGTCGCGGCGGTCCTGCTGCTCTGGGCCGGCCTGTTCGGCTGGACCCTGCAGCGCGCCGCGCTGCCGCCCGAGGCCAGCGGCCGGGTGGTCGCGGTCTATCCCTTCGGCTGGGATACGCTGGCGGTGACGGCGGCGGCGACGCAGACGGAAGCCCGGCTGGTGCGGCAGACCTGGCTGCCCAATGCGGTGGAAGTCGCGTCCGACGAGGCCGGCTTCGCCGCGCGGCTGCGCGACAGCGGCGCCATTGCCGTCTATCGCGCCCAGCCCTTCACGCTGTTCACGCTGGCCGGCTGCACCGGCCTGCCGCCGGTGTTTCCGTCACTCCGCCGCTTCGGCTGAGCCGCCGACTTCCACTGTGGTGTGCGGCATCGCTTCGATGCCGAGTTTCTTCAGCAGGGTCGCGTCGCGGTCCTGGCCCGGGTTTTTCGTGGTCAGCAGCTTCTCGCCCAGGAAGATCGAGTTGGCGCCGGCGAGGAAACACAGCGCCTGCAGTTCCTCGCTCATCTGCTCGCGGCCGGCCGAGAGCCGCACCATCGATTCCGGCATGACAATGCGCGCCACCGCGATGGTGCGCACGAAGTCGATGCCGTCGAGCGGCGCCTGGCCGTCCAGCGGCGTGCCTTCCACCTGCACCAGCATGTTGATCGGCACGCTGTCGGGATGCGCCGGCAGGGTGGCCAGGCTGTGCAGCAGCCCGCTGCGGTCCCCGGCCTTTTCGCCCAGGCCGACGATGCCGCCGCAGCAGACCTTGAGGCCCGCCGCGCGCACGTTCGACAGCGTATCCAGCCGATCCTGGTAAGTCCGCGTGGTGATGATCGCGCCGTAATGTTCGGGCGAGGTATCGAGGTTGTGGTTGTAGTAATCCAGTCCGGCCTCGCCCAGCCGCGTAGCCTGGTCCGGTGTCAGCATGCCGAGCGTGGCGCAGGTTTCCAGTCCCAGCGCCTTCACCTCGGCGACCATGGCGCAGACCTTGTCGAGGTCGCGCTCCTTCGGGCTGCGCCAGGCCGCACCCATGCAGAAGCGGCTGGCACCGGCCGCCTTGGCGGCGCGGGCGGCGTCCAGCGTCTCGTCCAGACCCATCAGCTTCTCGGCCTTTACGCCGGTGTCGAACTGGGCACTTTGTGGGCAATAGGCGCAGTCTTCCGGGCAGCCGCCGGTCTTGATGCTGAGCAGGGTGCTCATCTGCACCTGGTTCGCGGCGAAGTGGCGGCGGTGCACCTGCTGGGCAAGAAACAGCAGGTCGCTGAAGGGCAGGGCGAACAGCGCATCGATTTCTGCACGCGTCCAGTCGTATCGCGGTGCTGCAGTGGTGCAGCGGGCGGTCAGCGCGGTGATATCCACAAGGCCGGTGGCGGTCATGCTGGGCTCCTCACTGAAAACGGCGGCCTGCACTAACCCGCCCGGTGTCGCCTGTCCAGTCCCGCTTCGTCTTGCTGACCGGATGGCCGTAGTTTACCTTGCGACGCATGACGGGAGCAGCCAAGGCCGGCGCCGCAGAACCGGCACTGACGATTATCATCGCCGACGACCATCCACTGGTGCGCGAGGCGCTGGGCCAGGCCCTGCGCCAGGCGATGACCGGCGTCGATGTGGTCGGCGCCGCCGATCTCGACGGTGCGCGTGCCGCGCTGGACAGCCGCGAGTCTGTCGATCTGCTGATTCTCGATCTCGACATGCCCGGCATGGACGGTTTTGCCGGCCTCGCCGCCGTGCGCTCCAGCCATCCGGCCGTGCCGGTCGCCATCGTGTCGTCGACGCGCGAGCCGGCGGTGATGCGGCGCGCCATCGAATTCGGTGCCGCGGCCTTCGTGCCGAAATCAGCGGCGATGGAAACCATTGCCAGCGCCCTGCAGGCGGTCCTCGATGGCGAGGTCTGGCTGCCGCCGGAGCTGGAAGGCGACGATACCGCCATGCCCGACGACTTCGCCCGCCGGGTCAACGAACTGACGCCGCAGCAGCTGCGCGTGCTCACCCTGCTCAGCAAGGGCAAGCTCAACAAGCAGATCGCGCATGAACTGTCGGTCGGCGAGGCCACGGTGAAGGCGCATGTCACCGCCATCCTCAAGAAGCTCGGCGTCCGTAGCCGCACCCAGGCGGTTATCGCGGCGCGGCATTTCTCCATCTGATCAGTCGCCGGTCTCGGCAAGCGGGCCGGCCGGGCGCCGCCGCTGGCTGATCAGCGCGCGCAAAGCGGCCGGCTTGACCGGCTTGTTCAGCACATCGACCCCCATTTCGGCGGCACGGCTGCGCATCTCCTGACTGCGGTCGGCAGTGATCAGGATCGCCGGAATGCGCTGGCCCCAGTCGCGGCGCAGCTGGGCGATGGCCTCAAGGCCGTCGGAGCTGTCTTCGTCCAGGTGGAAGTCAGCCAGGATGATATCCGGGCTGCGGCCGGCGGCGGCCACCGCCTGACGCGCCGCGGGAATTGAGTCGACCGCCGCCACCTTGCATGACCAGCCCTCCAGCAGCGTGATCATCGCTTCGCGCACGCCGGCTTCGTTTTCAATGCAAAGCAGGAAACTGCCGCTCAGCGAACCGGCGATAAAAGCCGGGGCAGCCGCAGCCTCCACCGGCTGTACCGGTTCGGCGGCGGCACGTGGGACGGCGATGCTGAAGACCGAACCATGGCCCGGGCGGGAGTCGAGCCTGATCGGATTGTTGAGCATGCGGCCGATGCGGTCGACAATGGCCAGTCCCAGGCCAAGACCGCGTTCGGCGGCATCGCCGCCGCGCTCCAGCCGGGCGAATTCCTGGAAGATCACCTGCTGCTTGTCGGCCGGAATGCCGGGGCCGTTGTCGCAGACAGCGATGCGGATCCGGCCGCCCTGGTGCCGGCAGCCGACGATGACGCGGCGATCCTCGCACTCGGGATCGGCATAGCGGATCGCATTGGCGACGAAATTCTGCAGCACGCGGCGCAGCAGGGCCGGGTCGGTGTTGATGGTGGCGGTGGTCGGCACCACTTTCAGCGTCACACCGCGTCGCGCCGCCAGCGGCCCGAAGGAGGTGGCCAGCGAGTCGAACAGCGACGACAGCGCTACCGGGCGGATTTCCGGCCGCACTGCGCCGGCATCCAGCTTGGAGATATCGAGCAGGGCGTCGAGCAACACCTCCACCGAACCCAGTCCATGATCGATCTTGGCGACCAGCGGATTGTCCGGCTCGCGCTCGGCCAATGCCGCGGTGAACAGCCGCGCGGCATGCAGCGGCTGCAGCAGGTCGTGGCTGGCGGCGGCAAGGAAGCGTGTCTTGCCCAGATTGGCGGCCTCGGCCTGGGCGCGCGAGGCTTCCAGCTCCTGCACGGCGAGCTGCAATTCGGCAGTGCGTTCGGCAACGCGGCGTTCGAGGCCTTCATTCGCGGCGCGCAGTGCCGCATCGGCCCGGCGGCGTTCGGTGACATCCTGGTAGAGCAGGAAGAAGCCGAGCACATCGCCGCTATGGCCGACATGCGGAATATAAGTGCCGTGCGCCACCTCGATCTTGGCGTCGTTGGTTGGGAATTCGATTTCGAAACTCTGGCGCTGACCGGCCAGGGCAGCGTCGATATGCGGCTTGAGCCGGGCATAGCGTTCCGGCGAAATCATTTCCTTCAGCGGCCGGCCGTCGATCTGCTGCTGCGGCAGGTTGAGCGAACGGCGGAACGGCATGTTGGTGAAGCGGTAGCGTTCCTCGCTGTCGACATAGGCGATCAGCACCGGCACGTTGTCGGTATAGATGCGGATGGCGCGCTCGGAGGCGCGCAGCGCCTCGGCAGCGCGCACGCGTTCGCTGATATCGGTGCAGGTAGCGACGAAGCCGCCATCGGGCATCGGGTCGACGCGGATTTCAACCACGCCGCCATCGGGGCGGCGACGTTCATGAATCTGCGAGCCGCGGGCGCCGGAAGCCAGGGTCATGGCCAGGTCGCCGGTGCCATCGCCGGCCAGCTGAGCCAGCGGAATGCCATTCTCGGCCAGGTTGGCCGGCAGGCTGAGCAGGTCGAAGAAGCGATCATTCCAGGCCGCCAGCCGCTGTTCATGGTCGAACACGCCGATGCCCTGGCTGATGTGATCGAGTGTGGTCCGCAGCAGGTCGAGATTGTGCCGGATCGCTTCGGACGCCTCGCCCAGCATGGCGCGGGCGGCGCGCGGGCTGAGCAGGTTTTTGCCGCGTGCCGAGGCCATCACGATCCGTGCCGAGGCGGCACCGATGGCGCCGCCGAGCAGATGTTCGGTGAAAGCCATGGCTTCGGCGGCATTCATGCGCTGGCCGGCGAAGGCGCGTTCGGCGCGTTCGCTGCCGATGAAACGCGACGCCAGCGCCCGTAATTCCTCGATGCGGGGATCGGTGTCGACTTCATCAGGCGCCGTGGCCGGCGGGGTCTCGTCGCCGGAGACGAAAATCATCGCCTGTTCCTGGTCGCGGCGGCTGGGTCGCGACAGCAGCGATATGCCAACCAGCAGCGAGGTGTTCACCACCGTGCAGGCGACAAAGCCCTGCAGGATGGCGTCGAAGCCGTTGATCGGTGCGGGCAACCAGCCGGCCAGCGGCGCCAGCATCGGCTGGCCGCCGCCGGCCCCCTCGATGGAGGGCAGCAGCAGGGTATAGATCCACATGGCGAAGCTGGCGACCAGGCCGGCAAGCACGCCATGGCGATGCGCGCGGCGCCAGTAGAGGCCGAGCAGCAGCGGCGGCGCGAAATTGGCCACCGCACAGAAGGAGATCATGCCGATGGAGGCGAGCGGCAGGTAGCCGGCAATCCATGTATGGTAGATATAGGCCGCGATCAGGATGACGACGACGGCCGCACGGCGCACGTTCAGCACGATCTGGCCGACCTCGTGCGAGCCGCCGGCGCGCGAACGCAGCAGCAGGGGCGTCACCAGTTCGTTTGACACCATGATCGACAATGCCATGCAGGCGACGATCACCATCGAGGTGGCAGCCGAGAGACCGCCGATGAAGGCGAAGACCGAAAGCGCCAGCTGATCGTGCATCAGCGGCAGGGTGATGACGAAGAAGTCCGGATTGGTGCCTTTGCTCATCAGCAGCAGGCCGGCCGCGGCAATCGGCACCACGAAGAGATTGATGGCAATCAGGTAGGTGGGGAACAGCCAGCGCGCCGCTTTCAGGCTGCTGGGGTCGCCGTTTTCCACCACCGCGACATGGAACTGGCGCGGCAGGCAAAGGAAGGCGAAGGCCGAGAGCAGCGTCATGGCGATCCAGTTGGTGCCAAGACCCTTGCTCAGTTGCTCACTCAGGCCGGGCGCTTCCTGCACCCGGGCCAGCAGGTCGCTGCCGGAATCGAACAGGCCATAAAGAACGAACAGCCCGACCGCGAGGAAGGCGGCCAACTTGACCAGCGATTCGAAGGCGATGGCCAGCATCATACCGCGATGCTGTTCGGTGGCCTGCACATGGCGCACACCGAACAGGATGGTGAAGAGACCCATGATGCCGGCCACGAACATCGCGGTATCGCGCCATGGCGGCGGCAGGGTGGCATTGAGCAGATGCGCCATCTCGCTGCCGAGCAGCACTTCGAAGCTGACGCTGACCGCCTGCATCTGCAGCGAGATGTAGGGCAGCACGCCGATCACCGCGATCAGCGTGACCAGAACAGCCACAGCGCGGCTCTTGCCGTAGCGCGATCCGATGAAGTCGGCGATCGAAATGAGATTCTGCCGCTTGGCGACGCGGATCATCTTCGCCAACACCGGATAGCCGGCGGTAATGGCCAGGATCGGGCCGACGTAGATCAGGATGAAGTCCGGTCCAGAGAGGGCGGCGCGACCGACCGAGCCGTAGAAGGTCCAGGAGGTGCAATAGATCGCCAGCGACAGGGCATAGATCGTGGCGCCGCTGCGGCCGGTATACCAGCGCGTGTTCAGCCGGTCGCCGAGGTGGGCGACGGCAAACAGCAGCCCGAGATAGCCGAGCGACATAAGCAGGATTGCGCTGCCTTGCAGCATGCGGTGTTGTCTCCCCGTTCCGGCCAGTTAATCCCCCCGGCGGGTCGCTGTCCACCGGCTTGGCGCCCGGGACCGGGCAGCCGGGATGGTTGCCAGCGCGGCCGGACCGGGTTTTGCTGTCGTGGATGAAGCTGCTGTTCCGATTGCTGAAAATCCTGCTGGTCGGCCTTGCCCTGTTCTGGTGCGGCGGCCTGCTGGTGTTCCGTTTCCTCGACCCGCCGGCCACCCCGCTGATGCTGATCCGCAGCCTTGAGCGCGGTGCCCTTGTCCGCTACCGGCCGGTGCGGCTGGCCGACATCGCGCCGGCCCTGCCCCGGGCGGTGATCGCCTCCGAAGACGGGCGGTTCTGCCTGCATCGCGGCATCGATCTCGGCGCGGTGCAGGAGGCGCTTGACGATTACGAGGAAACCGGGCGCCTGCGCGGGGCCAGTACCATTACCATGCAGGTGGCCCGCAACCTGTTCCTCTGGCCGGGCGGCGGCTTTGTGCGCAAGGGGCTGGAGGCGCCGCTGGCGCTGGCGCTGGATGCGGCCTGGCCGAAACGCCGGATCATCGAGGTGTATCTCAACATCGCCGAGATGGGCCCCGGCCTGTTCGGGGCCGCGGCGGCGGCGGAGAGCCATTTCGGACTGGCGGCAAGCCGGCTGAGCGAGGCCCAGGCGGCACGGCTGGCGGCGATCCTGCCCAGCCCGAACCGCTGGAATGCCGCCCGGCCCACGGCCTATATCGAGCGCCGGACCGGCGTGATCCGGGGCCGCATCGGCCAGCTCGGCCCGGCGCAGCTGGCCTGTATCGATTGACGCACCCCCGTCGGGGCCGGCCGGAGGGCTACCGAAGGGGTGTACGGGCCGATTGCCTGTGGGATAATTGATCATGGCTTCGCCCATCGCCCTTCACATCGCCGGAGATGAACCCGTCCGCAGGCCGGCCGGAAAGATTCTGCTGCACAGCATCGTTGCCGCTGCGGTTGTCGGTATTGCCGGTATCGGTGTTTTCGCGCTCAGCCGCGCCATCAATGTCACTTCCGCTTCGATCCTGTTCGTGCCGGTGATCCTGGGGGCGGCGATTTTCGGCGGCATGATCCCGTCGCTGACCGCGGCGCTGGCCTCGCTCGCGGCCTGCTCGGTGCTGTTCTACAATCCGGCTTTCAGCCTGCCCAATGCCGATCCGCAGGAATTTGCCGATATCTTCGTCTTCGCCGGCGTTGCCATCGCGTCCAGCCAGTTGGCCGGATATGCCCGGCGCGCGGCGGCCACGTCGCGGCGGCGCGAGGCTATGATGGAATATCTGCTGGCTTTCAACCGCCGGATCAGCGCGGTTGTCGACCCGGCCGAGACGCCGGCCCTGCTGGCCGACGAACTCAGCCACGGCCTGGGTTGCGCCGTGGCGATCTATCTGGATGATGCCGATGGCCTGCGGGAAGTGGCGGCGGCCGGCACATTCGGCGTCGTCCCGCCGCGTGCGCTGGCGCAGCAGGCCTGGCGGCAGCGCGAGCACGACAGCACCGTGCCCTCCACCTATATGCTGCGCAGCGGCGGCGCGCCGATCGGCGTCATCGTGCTGGGTCCGGAACCGGCCAGCCGGCTCGATCCGCTGGCAATTGCCGCGATGATGGAACAGTCTGGTCTGGCGATGGCGCGCATGCGTCTGGCGCTGCGCGTCGAGGAGGCCCGCGTGCAGGCCAAGGCGGAAGACCTGCGCGAGGCCGTGCTCGGCTCGATCTCGCATGACCTGCACACCCCGCTGGCCTCGATCCTCGGTTCAGTCACCACGCTTGAGAAATTCGGCCCGATCTGCGACGACGCCACGCGCACCGAACTGCAATCGACCATTCGCGAGGAGGCCGAGCGATTGGAGCGCTATATCCGCCGCATGCTCGATCTCACCCGCATCCGCGCCGGTCGCCTGATGCCGCAGCCCGAACCGGTGGATGTGGCCGATATCGCCAATGCGGCCTTGCGCCAGACCCAGAAGGTGCTTGCCCGGCATCGCATCGAATCCGACGATTTCCTCGATCTGCCGATGGTGCAGACCGATCCGGTGCTGATCGAACAGGCGCTGGTCAATATCCTGGAAAATGCCGCCAAATACTCGCCGCCCGGTTCGGCGATTGCCCTGCGCGGGCGTGTCGAGGCGGGGCGGGTGGTGCTTGGAGTCCATGATTCCGGCATCGGCCTGGAGAAAAGCGACGCCGAGCAGATTTTCGCACCCTTCTATCGCGCCGCCGATGCCAGTTCGGGCCAGGTGGCCGGCAATGGCCTGGGCCTGATGGTCAGCAAGGCCTTCGTCGAGGCGGCCGGTTGTGAAATCTGGGCGGACAGCCGCGGGCCGGGGCAGGGTGCCGCCTTCCATATCGGCATGCCGCTGGCCAAGACATTGCAGGTAGCGGATGAAGGAGAAGCCGCATGAGCGACAAGCGCAGAATCCTGATCGTCGATGACGAGGTGCAAATCCGCCGCTTCCTGCGGCCGGCACTCGCCATGCACGATTTCGAGGTGATCGAGGCGGCGACCGGCGCCGAGGCACTGGAGGCGGCGGCGAAAAACGATATCAATCTCGTCGTACTCGACATGCAGCTCGGCGACCAGGACGGGCTCGATGTGCTGCGCCGCCTGCGCGAATGGAGCTGGATACCGGTCATCGTGCTGACCGTGCGCAGCCGCGAAGCCGACAAGATCCGCGCTTTCGAATGCGGCGCCGACGATTACCTGACCAAGCCCTTCAGCATCGCCGAATTCCTGGCGCGGGTGAATGCCGTGATGCGGCGCGCACCGCCGGCGGCCGACGAGCCGGTTTTCGAAGTCGGCGGCCTGGCCGTCGACCTGGCGCGCCGCCGCGTCGTGGTGGACGGCGCGGAAGTGAAGCTGACGCCGAAGCAATACGGCCTGCTGCAGCATCTGGCCCGCAATGCCGGCAAGGTGGTGACGCATGAGCAACTGCTGCGCGGCGTCTGGGGCGACGAGCATGCCGAGGATGTGCATTACCTGCGCATCTTCATGCGCAAGCTGCGACAGCGGATCGAGCGCGATCCGGCGCGGCCGACCTATGTGGTGACCGAACTGGGGATCGGCTATCGGCTGCTGGCGCCCGACCAGATGGAAGCCGCGGTGCCCTGAGCGCCATTAAAACGCTTTGAACAGGGCCGCTGCGACCCGGGAAGACTTGCGCGGACCGGGGCGGGGAAGATTAAGTACGGACGTCCGATCCGCAACCCATCCGATAAAAGCCGCGCAAACCAGATGTCCGAAAATCTCTATACCCTGATCCGCTCCCGCGTCGCCGACCCGGCGAAGACCTTCATCGAAACCGGCGACGGGCGGATTTTCAGTTACGCCGATACCTTCGCCCTGGCGGAGCGGTTCGCCGGCCTGCTGGCCGGCCTCGGCGTGCAGCCGGGCGACCGGGTGGCCGTGCAGGTCGACAAATCGGCCGAGGCGCTGATCCTTTATCTCGGCGTGGTGGCTGCCGGTGCTGTCTACCTGCCGCTCAATATCGGCTACACGCTGACCGAGCTGGAATACTTCATCGGCGATGCCGAACCGCGCGTGGTGGTGTGCCGCCCCGCCGTCGAAAAGGATCTCGCCCCCCTGGCCGCAAGGCTGGGCGTCGCGCATTGTCTCACGCTCGACGGCATGGGCGATGGCAGCCTGATGGACAGGGTCGAGACCGTGCCAGCCGGTTTTACGCCGGTGCCGCGTGTCGCCGACGATCTGGCCGCGATCCTTTATACCTCGGGCACCACCGGCCGCTCGAAAGGCGCGATGCTGACGCATCACAACCTGTTCTCCAATGCCGAGACCCTGGTGCGCTACTGGCGTTTCAGCAAGGACGACGTGCTGCTGCATACCCTGCCGATCTTCCACACCCATGGCCTGTTCGTGGCCAGCAATGTGGTGCTGCTGTCGGGCGCCTCGATGATCTTCCTGTCGAAGTTCGATGCCGATGAGGTGCTGCGCCTGCTGCCGCGCGCCACCTGCATGATGGGCGTGCCGACCTTCTATGTGCGCCTGCTGCAGAGCGCGGCGCTGACCCGGGACCTGGTCAGGCATATCCGCCTGTTCGTCTCCGGCTCGGCACCGCTGCTGGCCGACACGCATAAGGAATGGGAGGCGCGCACCGGCCATCGCATCCTAGAACGCTATGGCATGACCGAGACCAACATGAACACCTCCAACCCCTATGACGGCGAACGCGTCGCCGGCACGGTGGGTTTCCCGCTGCCGGGCGTGTCCGTGCGCATCGCCGATCCGGAAACCGGCAGGCATCTCGCCCAGGGCGAGATCGGCATGATCGAGGTGAAAGGCCCGAATGTCTTCAAGGGTTACTGGCGCATGCCGGAAAAGACCGCGGCGGAATTCCGCGCCGATGGTTTCTTCATCACCGGCGACCTCGGCAAGATCGACGAACGCGGGTATGTGCATATCGTCGGCCGCGGCAAGGACCTGATCATCACCGGCGGCTATAATGTCTATCCGAAGGAAGTCGAGACCGAGATCGACGCCATGCCGGGCGTGATCGAATCGGCGGTGATCGGCGTCGATCATCCCGATTTCGGCGAAGGCGTCACCGCCGTCGTGGTGGCGGACAAAGGTTGCAAACTGGACGAAGCCGCCGTGCTCAAGGCGCTGGATGGCCGCCTGGCCAAGTTCAAGCTGCCGAAGCGGGTCTTCTTCGTCGACGACCTGCCGCGCAATACCATGGGCAAGGTGCAGAAGAACCTGCTGCGCGACCAGTACAAGGGGCTCTACAAGGCCTGAGCCGCATCCCGCGCCTGGGGCCGATCCGTGTCTCGCTGGCGGCGCAGCCCGCCGTCGTCGCGGACTGAATTTCCGCGTCGGAATTGAGGCGCGGTGAGGCCCTCCTGTGGCCTTTGCAGCCTTCTGCATCGCGCAGCGGAACTTAATGCGCCCAATTGCGGTTCATCGTCCCGTAAACCGGATCACGCCAATCACAGCAGGTCGCCAGCGGACCTGACAGGGAGATGCCCCATGGCCAAGAAAGCCGCAAAAGCCAAAGCCCGTACCGCCAGTCGCGCGAAAAAGACGACCAAATCCGCCACAACGCGGCGCAAGACGGCAGCGCGGACCAAGACCACCGCGCGCAGCAAGGCCGCAATCCGGCGCAAGACAGCAACGCGCGCCAAAACTGCCGTGCGCCGCGCCGCCGCGCCGAAAGTATCGGCTGCCGTGCGTCGTGCTGCGCAGGAAGTGAAGACCAGTCTGGCGGTGGCCGAGATGCCCGAGGACGCCATCGCCCTGCTGCAGCAGGATCACCGCGCGGTGGAAGCCCTGTTCGAGGAATTCGAGAATACCCAGAAAAAGGCCGACAAGGCGGCGCTGGCCGCGAAAATCTGCCTCGAACTGCGCGTGCATACCCAGATCGAGGAAGAGCTGCTGTATCCGCCGGCCCACCGCAAGCTGGAGCATGACCTCGTGGATGAGGCGATTGTCGAGCATGCTTCGGCCAAGGAGCTGATCCGGCAGATCGAGGCGATGGATCCCGCCGAGCATCTCTACGACGCCAAGATCAAGGTGCTGAGCGAGTATATCAAGCATCATGTGAAGGAAGAGGAAACCGAGATGTTTCCCAAGCTGCGCGGGCGCGGCCTCAACCTGCATGCCCTGGCCGAGCAGCTTTTCAAGCGCAAGGCCGAACTGATCCGGGGCTACGCGAAAGCGGGCTGACCTGCCATGCCAGGAGGTGCCGATGCCACGCGGTGACAAGTCGAGTTATACGTCGAAGCAGAAGCGCAAGGCCGAGCATATCGAGGAAGGTTATGAAAAGCGCGGCGTCGGCAAGGATGAAGCCGAACGCCGTGCCTGGGCCACGGTGAACAAGGAAAGCGGCGGTGGCAAGAAAAGCGGTTCCGGTCGCGGCAAGACCGAGAACCGCGCCGCCTCGAAAAAGGGCGGCAAGAAGGGAGGCGCCGCTGCGGCGGCCCGTCCCAAGGCCGCGCGGAAGAAAGCTGCCAAGAAGGCGGCAGCAACGCGCAAACGTCACGGGCACTGATGGTTCAGGGTGGCTGTCAGGCGACGCGGCGGGCGATGATCTCCATGCCGACGCGGTAGCGTTCGCTGATCGTGTAATGGACCGGCCTGAAGCCGCTTTCTTCCAGGAAGCGGTACAGGCGCGGCCGGCCGAAATTGTGGAAATGTTCCAGCTCGCCCCAATAGGGGTTGGCATTGCGCGCGTTGAGATTGCGCCACAGCGGACAGTCGGCATTGGGCATGGAGAGGAACAGGATGCCGTCATCGTTCAGCAGCCGGTGTGCCGCCGCCAGGCCTTCGCGCGGAAAGGGCATGTGTTCCAGCACGTCGGCCATGCTGATGACCGAGAAGCGGCCCTGCTGGTCGAATTTGGTGATGTCGATGCAATGTCCCTCGATACCGGCATGGATCAGCGCCTGGGTATTGTCCTGGCGCAGGTCGGCGCCGACCGGGGTGAAACCGTATTCGGCCGCGGTGAACAGCAGCGATCCGTTGCCGAAGCCGATATCGAGCCAGACGCCGTCGGCGACATGGCGGCTGACCCGCTCGACGATGCGGGAGAAAATGGCCCGCTGTTTTTCCATTTCCCAGCCGACCGCCTGGTACTCCATGACCCTGGAAAAGATCACGGCGGCGGCCTCATCGGTGAAATAGCCGTCGGTGAAGACATGGCCGCAATCGCCGCAGGCCATCCAGTGCATGACCGGCGGGATCACCGGCTGATACAGCGGATGCTGCGAACAGTCGGCATCGACGATCTTGGTGAAATTGTCCGACCGGCAGAGCGGGCAGGTATCATAGGCAATGCGGGCTTGCATGGCGGCGTCATCAGCCTCGGGGTCGGCCCCCGCGCGGCGCGAGAGCATCGTAGCCTGCTATATACCACCGCGGGCCGTTAAGGCCGGGTTAAGTGGCGGCTTAGCACACGAAAGGCGAGATGGCGGATAGGGGTTTTTCTCCGCCATCACCATCCCGTGGGGCACGCTGCTGCTGTCCGTCGGGCTTTATATCGTGGTTCCGGTGATCATCGCCCAGACCTGGCGCAGCCTGCTGCCGAAGTCCGGGGCAAGCGGACGCTGGAACGCGCGCTGCGCCCCCTGGGATCGGTTTTGCTGTTCGCCTTCCAGGGTGAGTAGATTGTCGAGCACCCGCTGGTGATTGCGCTGATCGCGGTACCGATCCTGATCCAAGTTTATTTCAATTCCGGCCTGGCCTACTGGCTCAATCGCCAATGCGGTGTCGCGCATTGCGTTGCCAGCAACTTTCTCGAATTGGCAGTGGCGGCTGCGATCGGCATTTTTGGACTGAACTCGGGCGCCGCGCTGGCCACCGTCGTCGGCGCGCTCATCAAGGTGCCGGTGATACTCTCGGTGGTGAAAATCGTCCACGGGAGCCGCAGCTGGTATGAGCACACAAGCAACTGAGGCCGCTTCGAACATACTTGCGCCGGTCCGGCGGCGCAGATCACTGCTTGAACGGAAATGCCGGACTGTATTGTGTGAGCGATCAGTCCGTATTCACTGATCTCTGCTCGAATTTTCATATGTGTCTTCGCTATAGTGCGCAAATTCCCCTGCTGCATGAAAGGCTTAAAGCTCGTTTCCGCTAAATGTCAGCTTCGGCCTTCAAGGGGATTGATGATCCGGCTGCAATCGGTTGCTGCCTGTCGGTCTTTCTGAGTCTTTGCAAGACCGCGGGTCTGGAGCGATATGCCGTCCCAATATCCGCTAGGCAGACGCTTTCGCCTGGCGGTCGGCCATCAGGAAAAAAACGAATGCCAATTGCAATTGTCGGCCTCAGCTTGTGGGTGTTGGCTGGATGGCGCAGGTCCCGTGGTCCTGACCCGGATGAAGACTGGGGCGGCGGCGCAGCCCCCAGTATGGAATGCCGGGCTCGACAAGGAGTCTGATGGCGTAGATTATTGATCACACAGGAAAAAGAGCTCGGTTCTGGAAGTGCCGCCGGTTATAAACGCTCATGGCTGGGTGTCGTTAATGCTCCAGGAACATTATGCTGAGGGGAAGATGTCAATGAAGGGCGCCGGTCTGTTGCTTGGCTTTGCCGTCTGTACGTTGCTAGGGAATTTCTTCTTCAAGCGCGGCGCGGGCGAGATTGCCTCGCTGGCCTTTGGCTGGGACATGGCGGGCGTTGTTGTGAAATCTGCAAATGCATGGGCAGGTGCGCTATTTTATGGCTTTGCGGCGGCCTTCTGGTTTCTTGCCCTGTCTGTGGTTCCCATGAATCTCGCGATAACCGTCAGTGCTTGCGTCTATGTCTTCGTCGTACTGCTGGCATTCTTCATCTTCCGAGAACCCATTCCTCTCATGCGCTGGGCAGGGATCGGTCTGATATTTGTTGGCATCGTGTTCGTGGGGCGAACGGTATGAGCAAAGTGAATTGCCTCGTTTCGGTCATCGTTCCGGCATTCAATGAGGCGTCGACAATAGGCGATGTCGTGCGCAGAATTGCAGCGATAGATTCGACCTATGAAGTGATCGTGGTCGATGACGGCTCCGGCGACAATACTGCTGCCGCTGCCGCTGCAGCAGGCGCACGCGTGATCCGCCATACCTATAATCTTGGCAACGGCGCAAGCATCACAACCGGCGCCGGTCATGCTGTGGGCGACGTTATTGTCATGATCGATGCCGATGGCCAGCATCCGCCGGAGTATATTCCAGCGCTGGTCGCCCTTATCGGTGAGTACGATATGGTTGTTGGTGCGCGGACGCGGCAGTCCAAGACGTCGCGGCGGAGAAGGTTCGGCAATTTCTTGCTGAATTCCATTGCCCGTTGGATTTCAGGTCATCCGATTGTTGATCTGACAAGTGGGTTTCGCGCAATTAGGCGTACTCATTTGCTGGAATACGTTCATTTGTTTCCGGCGCGGTATTCTTACCCGACGACAATCACCATGGCGATGATTCAGGGGCGTCATTTTGTGAAGTACGTCCCAATCGACAGCATTCAGCGCCGCTATCATGGCAAAAGCAATATCCGTCCAGTGCGCGACTTCATTCGCTTCATCAATATCATGATGCGCCTGCTGATATTGTTCAGCCCGCAGAAGTTCTTTCTGCCGCTCTCGGCCATGAGCTTGGTTGCTGGCCTGCTCTTGGCGATCCACCAACTGGTCAGTTACAGCGCGATATATGGGTCATCACAGCTGCTGCTGATGTCGGCTGTCTATTTCTTCTGCTTCGGCCTTCTCGCGGAGCAGATTGCCACTATGCGTCGTGAGCGCAGCCGTATATTCACGCAGACAGGAGCGATTGTGCAGCCGGCAAACTCACAGCCTTTCGGACGCGATGGACAGCGTCAGATTGGTATTGATGAACGGCAGAAAGTCGAAGGGAAATAATTTCCGCTCCAGTGGGCGGAAGTGGAACTTGAGTGCCTTCTCGACCCGCGCCGCTGTATTGCAATGTTCCAAGGCAATGTAGCGGCGATAGTCGAGGTTATAGCGCCTGGACATTGTCCGCTCACTGGTGAGTTTGCGTCCCAAAGTCCACGCTGCACCGCCTTCGCAAGGCAGGCCTATCAAGAACTTAGCTTTCGGCGCCAGAATACGTGCGATCTCCATCAGCGCATCTTCTAGGAAGTAGATGTGTTCCAGGGCATAGACCGAACTGGCCCTTGCGATTGAAGCAGATTTAAACGGCAGGCTGAGCAGATTGCCCTGTACGAGAATGGCGTCAGGAAAGCGGTCCCGGATTTTCATCAGGCTCTCAAGCCGGATGTCGAAACCGATCAGGCGGCTGTGATCAGAAACATATTTCCAGTGATACCCTTGGCCGCAGCCAATATCGATCGTCCAGTCGGAAACCGGCCAGCGCTGCTCCCATTTGCACGTGGTCCGGTGGGCCGATTCATGGATGGCGGAGAAAACACTGTTGTTATCTGTGAAATAAGAGGCGGAGTCGTCGAAAAAGGCGCTCATCCGCTGATAATCCTGGTCTTGATAAACCGGGGGGAGGGGTTTGGTCTGCTGCGGGAGCATTTGTATAATGCCCCGTTCCCGCATGAAAACCCTTTGGCAGGATTGGCAAATTAATTGGTCTGAATGATGCGTTGCGAGGTCGCCCCGACAATCGGGGCAGCAGAGAATGTTGATCAGAGGCATCGTCACCTTAGCCCTCAGTCAGTGAAAGGTTGTGACTTACCCAATTTTTCAATCCGTGATAAGGGTTTGCTCGTTTTGAAGGTGGTGGCATCCGGTATGTGCCGCCGGCCGAAGCTAATCCGATAGCCCGCTGGACATGGTATGAAGATCGCAATCATTGAGCCGTGCCTGGAAAACAAGAAAAACGTCATCCGGGATGTCATTTATGGCTGCTGGTGCGGTGGCAAGCGGATTGGGGGCGCTACAGTTCCTCCGTTCGAACTCCTTACCGTTGCGACGATACTGCAGACGGAAGGCCATGACGTGGTCTTTGTTGATGCCCAGGCCGAGCAATTGGAGGTCGAACAGGTCGTGCGCCGAATCAAAGGCGCGCAGTTGGCTGTGATGTCGACTTCTGTGATGACCGCCAACTCGGATACGGCCTACCTGCGCCGGCTCAAAGATGCCATCCCTGGCATGCTCACCGCCGTGTATGGCTCCCATCCCACCTTTCAGCCTGAAGCGACGCTCGAGAAGGGGGTTGATTTTGCGGTCCAGCGTGAGCCGGAATGGGTCGTGCGCGATCTGGCCGCCGCTCTGTCGGCTGGTGACATGGAGAAGGCACGCTCGACCCCAGGCACCTGCTCCAAGGCGCCCGACGGCGAGGTGATCAAAAATCATCGATATCCCTATATCGAGGATCTCGACTTGATCCCGCCGATCAACGTCGACTTTCTCCCACCCGGCATCGTCTATTTCAACCCGATTGTACGCAATCTGCCCTATATCACGGTTTCGAGTTCTCACGGCTGCCCTGCCAAATGCAACTACTGCACGGCCCCATTTTTCCATGGTACCCGGACAAGGTTTCAATCCGCGAAGAAAGTGGTGGACGACATCGGGTATTACCTGTCGAAGGGCATTCGTGAGATTTACTTCCGCGACGAGACCTTTACGGCAGATCGGCAGCGTGTCTTCGATATCTGTGCTGGTATCATCGAACGCGGTTACAAATTCACCTGGATTTGCAACTCGCGGGTCGACACCATAGATCGTGAGATGCTTGAG
Organism: Ferrovibrio sp.; assembly: GCF_025869515.1. Taxonomy (GTDB): domain Bacteria; phylum Pseudomonadota; class Alphaproteobacteria; order Ferrovibrionales; family Ferrovibrionaceae; genus Ferrovibrio. Next base: position 16,983 of record NZ_JAOZVR010000083.1, on the reverse strand, counting down.
GTGATGAAGCCCGCCGGCTGCCATCTTATCAAGTTCGGCGCGGAATCGGGTAATCAGGAAGTGCTTGATTCAATTAAGAAAGGGATCACCCTCGAGCAGACGCGGCAGGCATTTAAGGATTGCAACGAAATCGGCGTCGCGACGCACGCGCATTTCATGGTGGGCATGCCGGGCGATACTCATGAAACGATGCAGGATACCATCAATCTTGCCCTAGAGGTCGAGCCTACTACGGCGACATTTGGTATCTGCACGCCGTATCCTGGGACGCCCCTGTTCCGTGACGTCCAACGGAAAGACCCGGCGATCGGCGACGGCGCGGACAATGCGGCCATGGAGCGCCTGCACGTCGAGGGAGCCTTCAACCATCATTATTGCTCTGTCCAATCAGATGAATTGAAGAAGGCTGTCAAAGAATTCTATCGGCGGTTTTACCTGCGGCCGAGCTACATGGCCCGTATGACGGGTCGCATTCGCAATGGGAATATGTTGCGAAATCTAGTTATTGGCGGCCTGAATGTATTCAGCTTTGCAACCAGCCAAAAGCAGACCTGAAGCATCAACATCAATCCTGCTGGAACTGGCTCTAGATACAGTTCCGCGTGTACTGGGCTTGTGCGACCGGAACGCTGGATCGGTTACAGGCGGCTGCTGCGACCGCAATTACTGGCACTATCGTTTGCTGGATGTCGCCAATGCGCGTTTTCAGGAGGCTGGCTATCTGTTTGCGCTGGCCTATGACACCGCGGCACCACAAAACGCGTTCTGTGGCCGGCAGCGGATGGCCGACTGGGCACGGCTTGCCTGGCGCTTCTGGCTTGGTCAGCGTAATAGGGACGGATCGCTCTCGGAGGTTTACCCAAATGAGCGAAGCTTCTGCGCAACCTCTTTTTCGGCAGCGGCCTTCACGGAAACAATCAGGTTGCTCGGCGGAGCAGCCGAATGGGGCCGGGAACTGGAGCTGTCGCGGCCCACTTTCCAATGGCTTGCGAAAAACGAGAATGTTGAAGTTGCGAACCAGATGGCCGCTTCCTGGTTGGCGCTTGCTGGCTATGCACGCCTGACGGGGGACGAGGCGATCGCGCGTGCTGCGCAAAAGCGCCGGGCAAGGCTCCTCTTGTCGCAATGGGAGGATGGCACTCTGGCCGAATATGGCGGTCTGGATGTGGGCTATCAGACAATCACCATGTCGACGATGGCGCGTATTCTATGTCTTGACCCGGAGGACCGGGAACTGCAGGTGGCTTTGCGCAAGGCTGAGGCGGTGATCCGGCCACGCATAGGTCCGGAAGGCGAGTGCGATTCAAGGGTCAACAGTCGCGCGACCCAGTACATTTATCCATATGCCTTGGCAAGTTTGCGCAGCAGTCTGCTGCCGTCCATCCTTTCGGGACTTACTGCCGGCACTGTGTTGCGCCCCAGTTGGTTGGATGACCGCTACTGTCATGCAATGGCCGTGGATTATTTTCTAGCTTACCGGGAGATTGCGGCATGCTCATGACGACCGGACGTCTCATCGCTCTACGGCTTTTCAATATCTCGCTGGGTAGAAGCGCATGGGCGAACAAGGTATTGCGGCGTCTGCTGGTCCGTGCGCTGATCGGGCGCCAGAAGCGCGACGCACGTTATATGGCAAGCTCCCGCTTCTTCCAGATGTCAGAGCTGAACTAGACAATGTGCGGCATCGCTGGCTGGATCGGCAACGGCCCGCAGTTTGAGCAGATGAGCTACATGCTCGACCAGATGGGCCATCGCGGACCTGACGGGCGCGACCAATGGAGCGATCGAGATGCAGGTGTCGTTCTCGGACATCTCAGGCTTGCGATCATCGATCTCAACACCGGCAATCAGCCGATGATCTCTCCCGATGGTCGTTATGTCATCGTCTACAACGGAGAAATCTATAATTATCTTGAATTGCGGCCGCAGCTGGAGGCCCGAGGCTGGGTATTCCGGACGACATCAGACACTGAGGTTCTGTTGGCGGGTCTTGCGCAGGAGGGGCCAGACTTCTTCCACAAGACGATCGGCATGTTTGCCCTGGCATTGTGGGATCGGATGGAACGCAAGCTGCTGCTTGCGCGTGATCGTATGGGCATCAAGCCATTATATATTGCAGAGACGGCGCACGGTATAGCGTTCGCGTCCGAGCTGAAGTCCCTGCTCCGGCTACCTGGCGTGTCCCGGGAGATCGATCCAGCCGCGCTCGAGAGTTATCTGACGCTGCGCTATGTGCCGTCGCCGGCCACCATGGTCAAGGGGATCCGGAAATTTCCGGCCGCGCACTATGGCTGGGTGCAATCCGGGCGACTGAGCATGACCCGTTGGTGGGACATCGATTTCAATTCGCGGTCCGGCGATATCACTCCGATGGAGGCCGAGCAGCTGGACTGGCATCTGCAAGATGCCGTTCGCCTGTGCCTGCGGAGTGACGTACCGTACGGCGCCTTTTTGTCAGGTGGTGTTGATAGCGGAGTCGTCGTCGGGCTCATGGCCCGTGAGTCCGCGGTACCCGTCAGGACCTACTCGATTGGCTTCAGTGGCATTGCCGATGAACGCCAGAGTGCAGCTAGTGTTGCAAGGGCAATCGGCACTTCGCATCAGGAGCTGGAGCTTGCCCCGCAGGATCTGATGCGACTGCCCGAAACCATCCGGCTGGTGGATGAACCGTTCCCGGATCCCATCATCCTGGCAATGTCTAGCCTTGCCGAGCGGGCTCGTCGCGATGTCAAGGTCATCCTTACTGGAGAGGGCGCCGATGAGCTATTCGGAGGATATGTGCATCACAAGCAGATGATGCAGCTGTCGGCGATTGCTCCCTACGTGCCTCAAGCATGTCTGAATCTTGCCGCTCGAATGGCTCAACGCGTGCCAATGCGCTTGCTCGATCGTTTGTTTGATTACCCGGTACCGCCTGGACCGGAAGCGCGCGAGCGTCTGGCTAAGTTACTGCGGGCTGCTCGTTCGCCTGCAGGTCGGTATCTTGCCTTCGTATCGCTATTTGACGAAGAGGATCGCGAGAGGCTGCTCCAAGAGGCGGGGCATGATGAAGGCGTCCGCAGGGTCCGTGATGAACTGACAGGTAGCAAGAATTCTGCGATTGACCAGCTGTGGCGGTTTGAGCACAAAGCATGGCTGGTCGACAACATCCTCCTCAAACAGGATAAGACGCTGATGGCGCACTCAGTGGAAGGACGTGTCCCGTTCTGCGATCATCGCCTGGTCGAGCTTGCGGCCAGGTTGCCGCTATCCGCCAGGCTTGGACCTGGCGCAGGAAAGTCGGCCCTGCGCGACGCCGCGCGGCGTCTGGTGCCGGAGTTGCCCCCTTCCGGTCCGAAGCATGCGTTCATGATTCCTCAAGAAGGAGCATATGCCGCAGTCATTCGCGATCTTGCAGGGGACAGTCTGGGGTCTCAACGCTTTCGCGAACTTGGGCTTTTCCGTCGGCAAGCGATCGATACTTTGCTGACCAAGCTTACAAAACCATCCTTGCTGCCAAGCAAACAGGTTCTTGCCTTGACCATGTTCGCTATATGGGAACGAGAGGTCTTGGCGTCCCGAGGGGCCGAAGCTGCAGCGGCATAGACCCCGTTGTGCCTCTGCTGCTTCGGCAACGGAAGATAAAGCTCCGATGCATGGCCCATACGGAAGGCTGATGTATGTGCGCCCCGCGCCGAATATGCGACGACCTGCGCAGATAGGCGCATTTAAGTGCTTCTTTTCTTTGTTTCCTGGACCTGTTAGGTATCATTCAAGAAGCAGTGGGCGACGCTAGGCGCTGATTCAGACTGGTGGTTTTTTGGGGGGGCTATGGCGCTCGCAATCGAAGTTGTAGCGCGGACATACATTCTTCTTCCGGCATTGCTGCTTCTTTGTATTCTACCTCTGCGGAATATGACGCTGCCACGACCTTCCGTTTCATTATTGGCGGGAGCAATTCTGGGCACTCTACCCCTGTTGAGTTACTGGATCTCCGGACGCAGTCACCCCAACGCACTCGCGGGCTTGGTGCAATGGAATGACGCTGCGGGATATTTCTCGTGCGCGCGGCAGCTTGTCGCGGGCGCGGCTATCGACGTCTCTTGTCAGATGCGGCCATTTTATACTGCTCTGTTCGGTACATTTCTGGCGGCAGCCGGTGGATATATCCAGGCGGCACTTTTTCTCCAGGCACTGGTCATTGGCGGGATGGCGGCATGGTTCTCTCATGTCTTGGCGTGTCGGCATGGCCTGCCGGCAGGGTTGGCGGCGTTTGCCGCACTGATAATGTTCGCCGCACAATTCACCTTGCCTGTCTTGACTGAAAATGCCGGCCTGCTACTGGCGCTTTCAGCTTTTCTGGTGCTTTTTCGGGATGGCGAAGGCATATCCATAGGAGCGTTCTTTGCTGTCTTGTTGGCCCTAACGACGGCCCTGATCGCCAGGGCTGGTGCACTGTTCGTGATCCCAGCGCTACTCCTGTGGAGCGTGGTCTACTCGGGTGGTATCCTGTCATGCCGACTGCGACGCACTGCGGCGGGCATCTGCGGAGTCGTGTTGGCGATCGCCGCGAATTTCGGACTGATACACGCATTTGGCGGTACATCAGCGAATGCCCAGTCGAACTTCTCATATACCCTGTATGCCATGACCGTCGGAAGCGGCACGTACTTGCAGGTCTTGTGGGATCATCCGGAAATCGGTCAACTTCCCGGCGATCAGCTCGCCGGAGCCATTTACGATCTGGCGAAGGCAAACCTTCTGAACTCCCCCCATCTATTTGTTTTTGGTTACCTGAGGGGAATGGCGGCGTGGATATATGGATGGTTTAGCTTTGTGCCGGTGTTTCATCTCCGGGCCATGTTTGCGGCGCTGTGGTTCCTTGGAATCTGGTCCTGCCTGTTAAACCGGCGGGGCGAGTGGGAGCGTCTTCTGCTCTTGATGATCGCGGCAATCGCTGTCTCTTCTCCATTTCTGTATCCATTCGGAGGAAGCCGAATCTTGGCGGCCACTTTCCCGGTCGATGCTTTGCTGGTTGGCCTTGGATGCGCGAGGCTGTTTGGTGGGCGGCAGGCAGTCAGGCCGGACTGGGGCGTGAGACTGGCGACGGGTGGCGCTCTTGCGTTTGTGATATTGCCGCTCATCGCGGCAATCATATTGCTCCGGTTTCCGGTCCTTTCTCCTGTTTCGGCCGATGTCAGTTGTCCTGCGGGACAAAAGCCGTTTGTTGCCGACCTGGCGCGGGAGACCGTTGCAATTTCGCTGGTTACTGGGGGGCAGCGGGTGATAAATCCGCTGGCCGTTTCCCGGGATGGGTTTGTGAAGCGGGTCGATAAAGATGTCGCGTATTATGATGATCTCGTCGCCTTGCCGGCGGGTACGACGATTGTTGATGCCATGCAGCGACGGCCGGGGGCGACCGATGGCTTTGGTTATGGCAAGCCGCTGCAGTTTCTCTGGGATGGGGCGATGCCGGGTCGGCAGCTAGTTCAGGGCTGCCTGGAGTCCTCGGGAAATACGCGTTTCCTTCGCGCCACAGTTTTGGAGCCCGCCCAGTAGCGCGCGGCCCCCGCTCTTTTACCGAACGTACCGAAGCGGGACTGAGCGACATTGATCGAGAGTTTCGCCCGTCCGAGGTCATCTACGGCGGATTGGCCTTATTGTAGCTATCCGAAGAAAATACGGCTCATTGCGAGCCGGGGCGAGATTCCTCGGTGCGGGTTCATCGCGTGGTGGCCAGGGGAATGATTTCAATATCTTGGAGCGAATATTGGCGGAGAGGGTGTCGGTTCCGACTATTCTCACGGCTTCTCTGAGCCTCTCCAGCCTTATCAAGCCTCTGATTTCCAAGAATTTATTTTATCATCCGCTTCTCCCACCTTCTCTGGAAGTGTCCCCAAATCACACATATGATTGTGGGTAGGGGTGTGGGTAATAGTTATGCGGACGATCTCCAAGCTAACGGCTCTACAGGTCTCAAAACTGAAAGAGCCGGGTTATTACGCCGATGGCGCTGGTCTCTATTTGCAGATCAGCACGAGCGGCACAAAATCATGGATCTTTCGATACAAGCTCAACGGGCGGGCGAGGGAAATGGGGCTGGGGCCTCTCCATACCATTAGCCTGGCGGAAGCACGGGTTCATGCTACGGAATGCCGGAAGCTGAAGCTCACAGGTTTAGATCCCATTGAGGCCCGAAAAGACGAGCGGGCTAAACTTCAGGAACAGGCGACCAACTCAAAGACATTTCAGCAGTGCTGTGATGCTTATATCGCGTCTCATAAGGCGGGCTGGAAGAGCGAAAAGCACGCCGATCAGTGGAGCAGCACACTGACAACTTACGCCTATCCGAAACTAAAGATCCGATACGTCCACACAATTAATACAAACGATATTATCGACGTGCTTGAGCCCATATCCTTGAGCAGCCCGGACTTCTGCAGCATACTCAAAGGTGCAGAAGGTTCAACACCATGCAGCTCTTCCGTATGGTGAGATGCCAAACTTCTACAAGCAGCTTAGAGCGGAAAATAGCCAGTCGGCATTGGCCCTGCAGTTTTTGATTCTAACAGCCACTCGCACGAGTGAAACGATTGTAGCTTCCTGGAAGGAGGTCAATCTTAAAGAGAATCTCTGGGTTGTGCCGGCCGACCGCATTAAAGGCGGGAAAGAACACCGTATCACCAGTCGCACCAGGATAATTTTCGATGAGGATATCAATAAGAACGTGGAGTTTGCCGGAGTATTCCCGAATTTTAGCGATGTGAAAGTCGATCGTTTCAGACTTGAGGGCTACTTAATGATGGCCCTACGCGATTCCACATACTGGAGCCACCCGGTTCTCCGGCTTTCGCCGGAAGGATTGTATACGGCAAAGGTGCGTTCATTTCCGGTTGGAGTTGGACGTAACATGAATGGATGCCCCGTTACTTTTCGGAGCGCGGAAGCTACTCGTTAAAGGCGGCAAAGCAAAACTAATCTTTTTCTTACTCTTAAAAGTCGATTGAAAATTACATGGGTTGTATGAGTCATCAGTATAAGAACGTGGGTTTCGAGCCGAAATAGTATTCTGGAATTTGGCGAGTATAATTCGCGGATCGCGAAACAATGTAATGAAGCTTTTGATCGATGGGGATGACTGTCGAGCGAGTTTAGGCGCGACTGTGCACGCACAAATACTTGGAATGTGCTGGAGCTTTATACCGATGCGACAGCATTGATACCCAACTCAAAGGCATTTCCGCAAACTCGAGAGTCTATGCCGCCAGCTCCGGCAGGTGATTATGCGATGGCATCTCCGGTCTGCTGAGCATGCCGGAATGGGTAGCGCAAGAGATCCATAGCGTGCCCTGGAAGGTGCGGAATTCTCGGCTTGATCGGGCAGAAGGCGTTGACCACGGGGCGCAGCGGCAGCAGCACGCTCGGGTTGGCTCACATCGACCGAATATCTATCTCGACCCGAGATAATGTCTTGCTGCGATAGACGGTAAACATTGCGTTGGCTGACACCAAAGCAATGCCACCCTGCACGGTTCCCCCACATGCAGCGCCATATCGGCCAATAAATGCCCGTATGGGTAATCTGAAGGAAAAATATGTCTACATATTGAAAAGTACAAAAGCAAACAAAATTGTCGACAAAATAGTAGACAGTTTATTTGCAATGTGGAAGAGTGCTGCCAAGGCCAAGACATACAGGGCCGATTCAGGAGGAAAATGATGCTTACACTGTCACATCCATGGGCAGCCGGCCGTTCGCAGGTCGAAAAGATGGCTCTTGTCGCTGCCGCGGCGTTGTTAGGTTCGTTGCTGTTGGCGGTTTCGGCCCGACTGCAAGTTCCATTTTGGCCGGTGCCGATGACCATGCAGACCATGGCTGTACTGGTGATCGCCATGACACTGGGAGCTCGTCTCGGTTGCACTGTGGTGGTGCTGTATGTGGTTGAAGGCATGCTGGGCCTGCCGGTTTTTGCCAATACGCCGGAACGAGGTGTCGGCCTCGCTTATCTGCTCGGTCCAACCGGCGGTTATCTGCTTGGCTTCATCGTGGCGGCCTATATCGCAGGCAGGCTGGCCGAACACGGTTTCGGTGCCGGCCTGCTGCGCGCGATCATGGTGCAGATGTTGGGCACTGCCGTCATTTTGACGTGCGGCGCCGCTTGGCTTGCCACGCTGGTGGGTATCGAGAAAGCCTTCGCCCTGGGTGTTGCGCCTTTCCTTCTGTCCTCGCTGGTCAAGATCGGGCTTGGCGGCCTGTTGGTGGTTGCCATTGGCCGCGTCTTTGGTCGTGCGTGACCAATCGGCGTTGGAGCAAGCAATGAATAGCGTGATGAAGGCAGCGCCTGCAGGCACCGGTCCTCTCGCTGGCATGCGAGTGATCGAGCTGACTTCTACGGTTGCGGGGCCGTTCTGCGGCCGCCTGCTGGCCGATTTCGGTGCGGAGGTGATCAAGATCGAGCCGGCGGAAGGAGACGCCGTGCGTTCGATGGGGGCGCGCTCTGACGGTGCCTCGCTTTATGCCGCCAGCATCCTGCGCAACAAGAAGCTGATCGCCTTGGATATGCGCCGCAGCGAAGCCCAGGCGCTGGTCCGCGACTTGTTGCGCCAGGCTGATGTATTCATCGAGAATTTCCGTCCAGGCACTATGGAGAAATGGGGCCTCGGCTATGAGGCACTATCGTCAGATAATCCCGGTTTGGTGATGGTGCGGATCAGCGGCTATGGCCAAACTGGACCATATAGCCAGCGGCCTGGCTACGGCGTCACCAGTGAGGCGATTAGCGGCCTGCGCGACCTGACTGGCGATCCAGATCGCCCGCCGGCGCGTGTTGCCACTTCCCTGACTGATTATATCACTGGACTCTATGCTGCCTTCGGCGCCGCTATGGCATTGATAGAGCGCAACCGTAGCGGCAAGGGCCAGGTGATCGATGCGGCACTCTATGAGGCTGCCTTCAGCTTCGTCGAGCCTCACATCCCCGCCTTCGCGGCACTGGGCAGCATTGCTACTCGAGCTGGCAGCCGCCTGCCAGGCCACGTGCCGAACAATCTCTACTCAACCGCAGATGATCGCTATGTGCAGATCGTCGCCGCCAGCGATAGCATCTTTCGCCGCTTGCTGCGCGCCATGCAGCGTGACGATCTAGCGCAAGACGTTCGCTTCTCCACACCTGCTGCGCGGGCGCAGCACCCGGATGAGATGGATGCAGTGATCGGCGCGTGGACCGGTAGCCTGCCTCTGGCGGATCTGGAATGCCTGTTGGCTGAGAACGAAGTGCCGGCGGCGCGGATATACAACATCGCTGATATTTTCAGCGATCCGCATTACCAGTCACGGGCCATGCTACAGCGCGTCAGCTCCGAGGAATTCGGTGAGGTCACGGTTACTGGCGTTGTGCCGAGATTATCGCGCACGCCGGGGGAGGTTGGCTGGGCCGGTCGCGCCGTGGGGAGCGATACCCATGAAGTTTTGGCTGATCTGCTCGGCATGCGGCCGGATGCTATCGTGGCTATGCAGCAGGCCGGTATCGCCTCTGGCCGCCGCTGATGATGTGAAATTTGATTTCAGAATGGATTTACCATGACACATGAACAGTTGATGCAGGATTACGACGAGCGCCGCCAGCGCGCGTTGGCCATGGGCGGGCCGGAAAAGCTGGCAAAGCGGCGCGAGGCTGGCGTTCTGAATGCACGAGAGCGTATTGACGCCCTGCTCGACACAGACAGTTTCCTAGAAAGCGGTTTGTTCGGTACTTCAGTAATGCCGGGCGATGCTGACAATACACCGGGCGATGGCAAGGTTGCGGGCTTCGGCAAGGTGGGAGGCCGCGAGATAGCGGTGATCTCCAACGATTTCACGGTGAAAGGCGCGTCAAGCAGTCTCACCAATATGAAGAAGATGGGGCATATCAAGCGCGTCGCTACCCAGCGCGGCTTGCCGCTGGTGATGTTCGGTGAGAGCTCCGGCGCCCGTATGCCCGATAATATGGGGGCTCGCGGGATGGGAACCATGCTTGGCAACGATCCAGCGCAGTATGTACGAATGCGAGAGACGCCTTGGGTTTCAGCTATCCTTGGGCAGTGCTACGGCTCTTCGGCTTGGTATGCCTGCCTATCCGATTTTGTGGTGATGCGGCGTGGTGCGATTATGGCTGTAGCCAGCCCGGCTTTGGCTTCCATGGCGATCGGCCAGAAGGTGGACCCGGAAGATTTGGGCGGAACCAAGCTGCATTCCGAGATAACAGGCCTAGCCGACATTGTCGTTGATACCGATGAAGAGGCAATGGCGGCGATCAAGCAGTTCCTTTCCTACCTACCGAGCCACTCCAAGGAAGTACCGCCGCGCTTCACGCCGCCAACCGATTCCGATGAGGCCGGCGATGGTATCCTCGCAGCGTTGCCGGAAAATCGCACTCGCGTCTACGATGTGCGCAAGATTCTGCGCTCTGTGCTTGATCGCGACAGTTTCATGGAAGTAAAGCCACTTTATGGCAAACCGGCGGTGATTGGGCTCGGTCGGCTGGATGGCGGCAGTGTCGGTGTGATTGCGAACAATCCTATGGGCAAGGCCGGCGCGCTGGACGTAGCTTCTTGCGAGAAAATCGCCCGCTTCATCGTGATGTGCGATTCCTTCAATATCCCGCTTCTGATGTTCGTCGATACCCCTGGTTTCGTCATCGGCATTGATGGCGAACGCCAGAAGGCGCCCGGCAAGATCATGAACTTCATGACCGCCCTGCAGATGGCGAGCGTGCCGAAGCTGTCTGTGCTGATGCGTAAAAGCTACGGGCAGGCGTACCTAAACATGGGTGGTGGCCGCAATTCTGATGATATTGCCGCTTGGCCGACTGCAGAAGTCAGTTTCATGGATCCAGTCTATGCCGCGCGCGTTGTGGCCTGGAGCGGCAGCGACCCAGAAGAGGTGGTGAAACTCGAAATGGAAATGCGGCGTGACTCCTCAGCATATGACCTCGCCGGTATCTACGGCGTCCAGGCAGTAATTAAGCCACAGGAAACCCGTCGTTATCTGAAGCGCATGCTGGAAATCCACGAGATGCGGCCGACCCGTGGCATCGGTCAGCACCAATTGCGCAGCTGGCCAACCACCTATTAATCGAAAGAGAGAGCTCAATGGCACGTCACATTATCAAAGCCGATATCACCGGCACTGTGTTCAAGATAGAAACCAGCATCGGTGCGGTGGTTGATGCCGGCGCTACGCTGGTTGTTCTGGAATCTATGAAGATGGAAATTCCGGTTGAAGCGCCATCAGCCGGTAAGGTGGTGGAGATCATGGTAGTGGAAACCGAGGCCATCACCGAGGGCCAGGCGCTTGTCGTGGTCGAAGGTTGAGCGCATGAGTTGGCAACCGGAAGTCGACGAGATCGCGCAGCGCCGAAGCTGGGCTCGTGAAATGGGCGGCGCCGGAGCTGTGGCTCAGCATCACGAACGCGGTCGTCTCACGGTGCGCGAGCGCATCGACCAGCTTTGTGACGCGAAAAGCTTCCGTGAGGTGGGGGGGCTGGCGGGCACTGCGAAATACGACGATGAGGGCGGCATCCAGCATGTGGTGCCAGCACCCTATGTGATGGGCCTAGCGCATATAGATGGTCAGCCAGTGGCGGTGGGCGGTGAGGATTTCACCGTGCGCGGCGGCACTAGTGGGGGCGGTGCGCGACGCAAGGGTGGGCAGGGTGGCTTCGTGGAAGATCTTGCCCATGAATTCCGCATCCCGCTGATCAACCTGATCGATGGGGCCGGGGGCACTGTCACCTCCATGCGGCGGCGTGGCTATTCGGTATTTCCCGGCGTGGATGGATTCGAGCGATCAGTGGCCCTGCTTGGTGAAGTCCCGGTGGTCTCGGGCGTGCTCGGTACGGCGGCTGGCGGCCCGGCCGGACGCGCCATTCTATCGCATTTTTCGGTGATGGTGCGGGGCAGCAGTCAGATATTCGCCGCCGGCCCACCGGTAGTGAAGCGTTCGCTGGGCCAGGAGATCGATAAGGAGGATCTCGGCGGTGCCAGCGTGACAGTGGATACCGCCGGCACGATCCATAATGCAGCAGCAAGCGAGGCTGAGGCCTTCGAGCAGATCCGCCGCTTCCTTTCCTACATGCCGCGTAATGTCTGGCAGCTGCCACCGCGCGTCGATACCGGCGATGCGCGGGATCGTCGTGAAGAGGCCTTACTTTCGATCGTGCCACGCAAGCGCACGCACGTCTACAACATGCGTCTCCTAGTGGAGATGGTGGTAGACAAAGGTTCAATATTCGAAATCCAACCCAGCCATGGGAAATCGGTTATCACGTCGCTAGCACGGTTGGACGGTCATGTGGTTGGTATAATCGCCAATAATCCAATGCATCTGGGTGGTGCCATGGATGTGAGATCAGCGCACAAACAGATACATTTTATGGAGTTGTGCGACACTTTCCATATTCCTTTGATATTTTTTGTGGATGTCCCGGGCTTCATGGTAGGGCTGGACGCCGAGAAGGCCGCCACTCTACGTGAGGGGATGCGTGCAGTCTATGTCGCCGGGCAGCTCACGGTCCCCGTGATCACACTCGTTATTCGCAAATGTTACGGCATGGCCGGTATGGCCACCTGCAACAAGAATGGCTTCGATCTGAAACTGGCTTGGCCTTCGGGCGAATGGGGTTCGTTGCCGGTGGAGGGCGGCGTGGCGGCCGCCTTCCGGCGTGATATCGAAGCTGCTGTCAATCCGAAACAGCGGGAGCAAGAATTGGAGGCGGAATTACGCCTGCTTGCCTCACCGCTACGCACCGCCGAGGCATTTGCGGTGGAGGATGTGATCGATCCGCGCGATACCCGGCCACTGCTAATCGATTTTATTAGCCTCAGCCGTGACCGACTGGCAACGACTGTGGGGCAAAAGCCGCGCTTCGGTGTTGGCCCATGATGCGATCGGATTCACCGCGAGCGCAATAATAAAACTAGGGCAGGAAACACTCAAAAAGGAGATATCACTATGAAGACGGACTCACCGGCCGGCTTGGCCGCACTAACCCTCGGCATCGTTCTGGGTATATCGACACAGGCTTTGGCCAGCGATCGTATTGCCTTTGGGTCGACTGCCATAGAATCTGTGCATTACACCTATGCTGTCGCGGCAGCAAAAGCGATCAACGATAGCGCCGGCGACAAAATGAATGTCACCGTGATCGCCACTGGCGGCGCGGTTGACAATTTGGCGCGCCTGGCACGGGGCCAGATTCAGTTGGGTCTGGGCACCTTCGAAACAGTGTATCAAGCCTATCGCGGCATCGACAAATTCGAGGGCAAGGCGCAGCCGAAATTGCGCAGCCTATGGGTCCACTCTCTGGCGATACAATCCTACATCGTGCGCGGCGATTCTGGGGTCAAAACCATCGCCGATCTGAATGGCAAGAAGTTCACAGCCGGGCAGCGCGGCTCTGCCACAGAGAATATGGTGCAGCAAATCCTGGCAGCCGTCGATGTGAAGCCAGACTATTATGTGGCTACGCTTTCTGATGCGGTGGAGGCGGTGCGCAACAACCGCTCGATCGGCTACGTGAAGGCCGGCAGCGGCCTCGGATTGGATGGCACCACGTTGGAATTGAAATCGCTGATTCCAATCAACGTGCTCAGCTTCACGCCGACCCAGGTCAAGATGGTGCAGGATCGGTTCCCCTTTGTTACCTTCATCACCACCAAGCCCGGCGATATCGAGAGCCTAGGTGCGATTACCATGCCGATCCAGAGCATCGGCGAGTTCGCCTATAGCGACACGATCACAGATGACCAGGCCGAAACGATTTTGGATGGTGTCTTCAAGGGTCAGGCCGCTCAAGGTGCGGCTTTCCCTGAGATCAAGACTATGGACATCGCTGCAAGCACTATGACCGGCACGCTGGTGCCGCTGCATCGCGGCGCTGTGCGCTTCTATCAGAAGCGTGGCATCAAGATACCGGACGGACTGATTCCGCCGGAAGCCAAGTAGGCCGGCGTCAAGGCCCATGAGAATAAGCCGTGCTTACAGATGCGGCAGCAGGTTGAAATGAGGGGGAAGAGTCAATGATTTCCAAGGACGCGTTTGCCGAAGCTCCGCCGCCCGCCGCCAAGACAGCGGCTATCGGTTGGGCGATGACATTATTAGCTCTCTCTTTTGTCGCCTTTCAGACCTATACAGCCGGTTTCGGGCAGTTTCCGCCACTGGTGCAGCGTAGTGTGCATGTCGGCTTGTCGATCGGCCTAGTTTATCTTGGCGTTGCCGCTGTCGCAGAAGGAAGGCTGAAGAGCTGGCTGATGGTGGCCTGCGCTATGCTCGTTCTCGTCGCCTGCGGCTATCTGGTGGTAGAGGATTTTCGCATAACCAGTGAAATTGCCGTGGCAATCCGACCCGAAGAAATGGCACTCGGCGTCGCCCTGCTGGTCCTCATTCTTGATAGCGCTCGCCGCTCTACCGGCTGGATACTGCCTATCATGGTGTTGGCAATGATTAGTTACACCTTGCTTGGAAATCATCTGCGCGGAAATTGGGGCCATCCCGGCTTTGCTCCAGATTTCATGATGGAGCAGCTCTATCTCAGTACCGAGGGCTTGTGGGGTACGGTTACTGGCCTTTCCGCGAGTCTGATCGCCATTTTTATTATCTTCGGCTGTTTCCTGCTTGCCACGGGTGCCTCTGAAACCTTCATGAAGGTTGCGCTGATCGTTTCAGGTCGGTCGCCCGGCGGCGCGGCCAAGGTTGCTAATGTGTCGAGTGCGTTGTTCGGCATGATCAACGGGGCCGCGGTTGCCAACGTGGCCACGGTGGGAAATTTCACTATTCCGATGATGCGGCGACTAGGTTATCGCCCTGCCTTCGCCGGCGCCGTAGAGGCAACGGCATCTTCAGGTGGCCAGATCACGCCGCCGGTGATGGGGGCAGGCGCCTTCATCATGGCCGAGCTGCTGCGTGTACCGTATCTCGCCGTGGCGGCAGCGGCAGTCATCCCTTCTTTCCTGTTCTATGTTTGCATCTGGGCTTCCATCGATGTGGAGGCTAGGCGCGAGAATATGAAGCCGGTCGACAAGGCGGACATCCCGAAATGGCGGGATGTGCTAAACTTTCATGAAGCTTTCCCTCTCGCCGCCACCATTCTGGTGATGGCCGGCGCTATGTTCACTGGCCGCTCTGCCAGCTTGGCCGCCTTTCTCGCGATCGTTACCAATATCTCACTCTATTTGCTGCTCGGCCCCTGGGACAAGACGGCGGTGAAGGATCGCCTGTCGCGTCTACTGGAAGGCGCAAAGATGGGCGCTCGCAACGTAATCAGTCTTGTATCCCTGCTGGTTTGCGCGCAGATCATCCTGTCGCTGATCGGCTTTACAGGTATTGGCATCAAACTGAGCGAATTGATTCTCAGCGTAGGCAGCACTCAGGGCATGGCCGTGACCGTGATACTGGTCATGCTGGTGGCGCTCGTTCTCGGGATGGGCATGCCGACCACGGCAGCTTATTTACTGGCGGCGGCGGTCTGCATTCCGCCAATGATTGCACTCGGCCTGCCGGCACTGTCGGCGCATTTCTTTGTCTTTTACGGCGCATTGCTCTCCGCCCTTACGCCGCCTGTTTGTACAGCGGTCTACACCGCAGCTGTGATCACGCGTACAGATTGGTGGCCGATCGCGGTGGAGAGCATGAAGCTCGCCGTAATGAAGTTTGTTTTACCGTTTTATTTCATCTTCCGCCCGGAAATCCTGCTTAGCGGCTCCACACCGGATATCATCCGTGTGTTGGTGGTGGGTGTCGTTGCATCGATGCTGTTCGCCGTTTCTACTGGGGGCTTTTACCGTCGCGCGGTGTCGTGGCCGATGCGGTTGGTGTTCGGTGCCATCGCGCTCAGCACTATTGATCCAGGCTGGGGCACGGATATCCTTGCAGTTGGCGCCTTGATCGGCCTGTGGTTTTGGCATCGCATGCCGGTGGCGGAGAAGACTTAGGGTCAGTTGACGCAGATCCCTGATGTTGTGGCGGTTGATGATGCTGAGCTGGGGGCTCGCGACTTTGGCGGCTGCGACGCAATGGTGCTGGCTAGTCTTGGCAAGCAGTGTCACATTGGCGGTCTATCTCTGCTTGGCTCAATCGGAGATGAGTCGTGTTGGACTCAGTCTTCTTCTGCTTCTCTTCGCAGTGCCCCTTCTTTTGCTGGCGCAAACCGGACTAGGAGCAATAGAAACGGGCTTTCGCCAGTCCATTGTCTTCGCCGCTCGGTGGTTGGCCAAGTGCTGGATCTGCTGCCTGCCATGCTGATTCTGGTAGCGTGGTCGTTCGGCTCGATCATGTCCTATTCCGGTCTACTGCCGTCGATAGCTGCGGTGAGCTTTGATGCGCCAAAGTACGATCTGGTCTTTGGCCGGAATCTCATTTTCGTCGGTATCGGCGTACTTCTGGCGTGTTTGATCATGGCTCATCTGGTGTATTGGTGGGGCGTGGCATGACCGTGACAAGCATAGTGCGGGTCTTACAGCTCCGTGCCGCGGAGTGGTTCGTGGATCGCTGCGCCGGCGTCTGCCTGGCTTTTGGCTCCGCCTATCTGGCGCTTGTACTGAGCAACTGGAGTGGTCTGCCGGCCATGATCTTGGCGCTGGCTCTGGGGCTGTTGCTGCGGATGGCATTGCCCGAGCCGAGGCTCGAGGCTGGTTACGGCTTTGTTGCCGGCAGCGTGCTGCGGCTCGGTATCATCCTGCTCGGTGCTCGCCTGACGGCGAACGATATCGCTGTCATTGGCTGGGGCGGTTTTTTGGTGCCCTCTGCGGTGGTGCTGACAGTGTTCAGTGCCGGCCTACTGCTAGGTCGGCATCCTCGAATCGGCCGTGAACACGGCCTTGTCGCGGGTGGTGCGGTGGCGATCTGTGGCGCCTCTGCCGCTGCGGCGATGGCGGCCATACTGCCGCCCACGCCGCGCCGTGAGCAGGCTACCCTCGGCGCCGTGGCTGGAGTGTCGCTGGCGGGCGCGCTGCTGATGCTGGCCTTTC
>NZ_JAOZVR010000082.1 GCF_025869515.1 Ferrovibrio sp. | reverse complement strand
CGCGAAGGCGGCCGTACCGTCGGCGCCGGCGTCGTCGCCAAGGTCATCGCGTAAGTACCGAGCGTCAGACAGGACACAGGACAATGGATAGTCAGAATATCCGCATCCGCCTCAAGGCGTTCGATCATCGGGTGCTCGATCAGAGCACAAGCGAGATCGTCTCCACCGCCAAGCGCACTGGTGCGCGCGTGCGTGGCCCGATCCCGCTGCCGACCCACATCGAGCGGTTCACCGTGAACCGTTCGCCGCACATCGACAAGAAGTCGCGCGAGCAGTTCGAGATCCGCACCCACAAGCGTTTGCTCGACATCGTCGATCCGACGCCGCAGACCGTGGACGCGCTGATGAAGCTCGACCTCGCCGCCGGCGTGGATGTCGAGATCAAGCTGTAAGGGGAATTGGACCCATGCGGACCGGATTGGTTGCACGCAAGCTGGGGATGACCCGGCTGTTCTCGGAGGACGGCACACATGTGCCCGTCACCGTGCTGAAGGTGGACAATTGCCAGGTGGTGGCGCAGCGCACCGCTGAGAAGGATGGCTACACGGCTCTCCAGCTCGGCGTCGATGCCGCCAAGCCGAAGAATGTCACCAAGGCCCTGCGCGGCCACTTCGCCAAGGCGAATGTCGAACCCAAGCGCAAGCTTGTAGAGTTCCGCGTTCCGGCCGAGGCGCTGGTGGAAGTCGGTGCCGAACTGTCGGTGGAGCATTTCATCGTCGGCCAGTTCGTCGATGTGACGGGCACGACGATCGGCAAGGGCTTTGCCGGTGTCATGAAGCGGCACAATTTCCGCGGCCTCGAAGCCAGCCACGGCGTGTCGGTCAGCCATCGTAGCCACGGTTCGACCGGTCAGCGCCAGGATCCGGGCAAGGTGTTCAAGGGCAAGAAGATGGCCGGCCATATGGGCGACCGTCAGCGCACCCAGCAGAACCTGCAGATCGTGCGCACGGACGCTGATCGCGGCCTGATCATGGTCAAGGGCAGCATTCCCGGCTCCGAGGGTCAGTATGTGGTGGTCCGTGACGCGGTGAAGAAGCCGCGCGCCAAGGATCTGCCGATGCCGGCCGCTCTCAAGGCCGCCAAGTAAGGGTAGATGATCATGGCTGAGACAATCGAAGTCGCCGTGACGACGCTGGAGAACAAAGACTCGGGCAAGCTCGCGCTGTCCAAGGACGTGTTCGGCCTGCCGCCGCGCGCCGACCTGCTGCAGCGCTACGTGATCTGGCAGCTTGCCAAGCGCCAGCAGGGCACGCACAAGACCAAGACCTATGGCGAAGTTGCAGGCTCGACCCGCAAGATCGTCAAGCAGAAGGGGTCGGGCGGCGCCCGCCACGGCGGTGTTCGCGCTCCGCAGTTCCGCGGCGGTGGCAAGGCTTTCGGCCCGGTGCCGCACAGCCACGCCATCGACCTGCCGAAGAAGGTCCGCAAGCTGGCGCTGAAGACCGCGCTGTCGACCAAGCTGGCCGAAGGCAAGCTGAAGATCGTCGATAACGCCGTTCTCTCGGTCGGCAAGACCAAGGAGCTGGCCGGCAAACTGAAGGGCATGGGCCTGGAGAGCGCGCTGGTCATCGACGGCAAGGTGCTGGACGAGAATTTCGCCCGCGCCATCCGTGCGATCCACAACGTCGACGTTCTGCCGGAGCAGGGCGCCAACGTGTACGACATCCTGCGCCGTGACACCCTGGTTCTGACCAAGGCCGCGGTCGAGGCTCTGGAGGCTCGCCTGAAATGACCAACGTGAACCACTATGATGTGATCCTCGCGCCGGTGATCACCGAAAAGGCGACCCGTACTTCCGAGTACAACCAGGTCACCTTCAAGGTGCCGCTGACCGCCACCAAGCCGCAGATCAAGGCCGCCGTCGAGGCGCTGTTCAAGGTCAAGGTGAAGGCTGTCAACACGCTCCGCAGCAAGGGCAAGGTTAAACTGTTTCGTGGCGAACCGGGCCAGCGCTCGGATTGGAAGAAGGCGATGGTTACCCTCGCCGACGGCCACAAGATCGACGTGACGACGGGGATCTAAAGCCATGGCGTTGAAGACTTACAAGCCAGTTACGCCGTCGACCCGCGGCCTCGTGCTCATCGACCGTTCGCAGCTCTACAAGGGCCGTCCGGTCAAGGAGCTGACCGAGGGCCTGAAGAAGACGGGTGGCCGCAACCATTTCGGTCGTATCACGACCCGTCACATCGGTGGTGGCCACAAGCGCCGCTACCGCATGATCGACTTCAAGCGCCGCAAGTTCGATATCGGCGCCGTGGTCGAGCGGATCGAGTATGATCCGAACCGCACCGCCTTCATCGCGCTGATCAAGTACGATGACGGTGAGCTCGCCTACATCATCGCCCCGCAGCGCCTGAAGGCCGGCGACCGCGTGGTGTCGGGCGAGAAGGCCGACATCAAGCCGGGCAATGCGATGCCGCTGAAGTCGATCCCGGTCGGCACCATCATCCACAATGTGGAGATGAAGCCGGGCAAGGGTGGCCAGATGGCCCGTTCGGCCGGCAGCTTCGTGCAGCTGGTCGGCAAGGATCAGGGCATGGCCCTGGTGCGCCTGGCTTCGGGTGAGCAGCGTCTGGTGCAGGCCGAGTGCATGGCCACCATCGGCGCCGTGTCCAACCCGGACAACCAGAACACCAAGCTTGGCAAGGCTGGCCGCAAGCGCTGGATGGGCGTTCGCCCGACCGTTCGCGGCGTCGCCATGAACCCGATCGACCATCCGCATGGTGGTGGTGAAGGTCGCACTTCTGGCGGTCGTCATCCGGTGACCCCGTGGGGCAAGAACACCAAGGGTAAGCGCACGCGTAACAACAAGCGGACGCAGAATATGATTCTGCGCCGTCGCCCGCCGGGCAAGCACAGCTGATCGGGCTAGGAGGTACATCGTGACTCGTTCTGTCTGGAAAGGCCCGTTCGTTGACGGGTATCTGCTGAGCAAGGCCGACAAGGTTGCGTCGTCGGGCCGCAAGGAGGTCATCAAGACCTGGTCGCGGCGTTCGACGATCATGCCGCAGTTCGTCGGCCTGACCTTCGGCGTTCATAACGGCAACAAGTTCATCCCGGTGAACGTGACCGAGGATATGGTCGGGCATAAGTTCGGCGAGTTCTCGCCGACCCGTACCTTCCCTGGTCACACCGCCGGCGACAAGAAGGCGAAGAAGTAACCATGAGCAAGCAGGCGCGCGAAACCCGCCTCGGCGAGAACGAGGCCATGGCCGTGGGGCGCAACATCCGTGTTAGCCCCCGGAAGCTTGGTGTGGTGGCCGGTCTGATCCGCGGCAAGCGGGTCGAGGCGGCCCTGTCCGAGCTCACCTTCTCCAAGCGTCGTATCGCCCAGGATGTCCGCAAGGTCCTCCAGTCGGCGATCGCCAATGCCGAGAACAATCATCAGCTCGACGTCGACCGCCTGGTCGTCGCCGAAGCCAGCGTCGGCAAGGGCCTGGTGATGCGGCGTTTCCACGCCCGCGCCCGCGGTCGCGGCGCGCCGATCCTGAAACCGTTCAGCCACATCACCATCGTGGTGCGCGAGCGCGAAGAAGAGAAGAAGGCTCCGGCCAAGGCCAAGTCGAAGGGCGCCAAGTCGGCCCCGAAGGCTGACACGGCTGAAGTGCAGAGCGGGGAGCAGGCGTAATGGGTCAGAAAGTCAATCCGGTCGGGCTTCGTCTCGGCATCAATCGCACCTGGGATTCCCGCTGGTATGCCAGCGACAAGGAATACGCAGGCCTGCTGCATGAGGATCTGAAGATCCGCAAGTATCTCGAGCAGCGCCTGGCCCAGGCCGGCGTCGCCCGCATCGTCATCGAGCGTCCGGCCAAGAAGGCCCGCATCACCATCCACTCGGCGCGTCCGGGCGTGGTGATCGGCAAGAAGGGCGCCGACATCGAGAAGCTGCGTTCCGACCTGGCCAAGATGACCAAGTCGGAAGTGCACCTGAACATCGTCGAGATCCGCAAGCCGGAACTCGATGCCAAGCTGGTGGCCGAGAATATCGCCCAGCAGCTGGAGCGCCGCGTGGCGTTCCGCCGCGCCATGAAGCGCGCCGTGCAGTCGGCGATGCGTCTGGGCGCCGGCGGCATCCGCATCAACTGCGGCGGCCGTCTCGGCGGCGCCGAAATCGCCCGCGTTGAGTGGTATCGCGAAGGTCGCGTGCCGCTGCATACGCTGCGCGCCGACGTCGATTTTGCCCGCGCCACCGCCAAGACTGCCTACGGCAGCTGCGGCGTGAAGGTGTGGGTGTTCAAGGGCGAGATCATGGCTCATGACCCGATGGCCCAGGACAAGCGCCTGGCCGAGCAGACCCAGGGTCACCAGGGTCATCAGGGCGGCCGTCAGGGCTGACCGGGAGTAACGAGAGATGTTGCAACCGAAGCGTACCAAGTTCCGCAAGGCCTTTAAGGGCCGTATCAAGGGCGTTGCCAAGGGTGGCACCGACCTCAATTTCGGCGCCTTCGGCCTGAAGGCGCTCGAGCCGGCGCGCGTCACCGCGCGCCAGATCGAGGCCTGCCGCCGTGCGATCACCCGCCACATCAAGCGCCAAGGGCGCATGTGGATCCGCGTGTTCCCGGATGTGCCGGTGTCGAAGAAGCCGGCCGAAGTCCGCATGGGTTCCGGCAAGGGCGCGCCCGAATTGTGGGTGGCCCGCGTCAAGCCCGGCCGCATCATGTTCGAACTCGACGGCATCCCGGCGAATCTCGCCAAGGAAGCCTTCCTGCTCGGCGCCGCCAAGCTGCCGATCAAGACCAAGGTCGTCACCCGCCTGGGTGAGGGAGCATAAGCCATGAAGAGCAGTGAACTGGTCGGTAAGACCAAGGACGAGCTGAACACCAAGCTTGTCGACCTGAAGAAGGAGCAGTTCAACCTGCGCTTCCAGAAGGCGACGGGTCAGCTGGAGAACACCGCGCGCGTCAAGCAAGTGCGCCGCGACGTCGCCCGAGTGCGCACCGCCCTGCATAAGCAGGCCGGCGCCAAGAAGGCGTAAGGAGAAATAGGATGCCGAAGCGCGTATTGCAGGGCGTCGTGGTGAGCAACAAGGGCAACAAGACCGTCGTCGTGAAGGTTGAACGACGCATCATGGACCCCGTCTACAAGAAGTTCATCCGTCGTTCGAAGAACTACCATGCCCATGACGAGAGCAATTCTCGGAAAGAGGGCGAGGTTGTGTCGATTCAGGAATCGAAGCCGATCTCCAAGCTTAAGCGCTGGATCGTCGTCGAAAACGCCTCCTGAACCGCACATAGATAGTTAGCGAGGTACAGGTCCAATGATCCAAGTGGAAACCAATCTCGACGTCGCCGACAATTCGGGCGCGCGCCGAGTCCAGTGCATCAAGGTGCTGGGTGGGTCCAAGCGTAAGACGGCCCAGGTCGGCGATGTGATCGTCGTGTCCGTCAAGGACGCGATCCCGCGCGGCAAGGTCAAGAAGGGCGACGTGCATCGTGCCGTCATCGTCCGCACGGCGAAGGAAATCCGCCGCGCCGATGGCAGCGCCATCCGCTTCGACCGCAACGCCGCCGTCCTGATCAACAAGCAGGAAGAGCCGATCGGCACCCGTATCTTCGGGCCGGTCACCCGCGAGCTGCGCGGCAAGGGCCATATGAAGATCATTTCGCTGGCGCCGGAGGTTCTGTAAGCCATGGCCGAAGCTATGAAGATCAAGAAGGGCGACAAGGTCGTCGTTGTGTCGGGCCGCTCGAAGGGCGTGGCCGGCGAGGTGCTGAGCGTCAGCCGCGAGACCAATCGCGTGACCGTCGCCGGCGCCAACAAGGTGACCAAGCATGTGAAGCCGAGCCGCACCGCGACCGGCGGCATCGAGCAGCGCGAAGCCCCGCTGCATGTCTCCAACGTGATGCTGGCCGATCCCAAGGACGGCAAGCCGACCCGCGTTGGCGTGAAATTCCTTGATGATGGCCGCAAGGTGCGCTTTGCCAAGCGCTCCGGCGAAGTCATCGATCGCTGATGGAGGCTGATATGGCCAATCTGCGTATGAAAGACATCTACGAACAGCAGGTCCGCAAGCAGCTGACCGAGAAGTTCGGCTACAAGAACTCCATGGAAGTGCCGAAGATCACCAAGATCGTCGTCAACATGGGCGTGGGCGAAGCGGCTCAGGATTCCAAGAAGATCACGGCTGCCGCTGCTGAAATGGCTGCGATCACCGGCCAGAAGCCGATCCTGACCAAGGCCCGCAAGGCGATCGCGAATTTCAAGCTGCGCGAAGGCCAGGCGGTCGGCTGCAAGGTGACGCTGCGCCGCGACCACATGTATGAGTTCCTGGACCGCCTGATCAACATCGCCCTGCCGCGCGTGCGCGACTTCCGCGGTGTGAACGGCAAGAGCTTCGACGGCCGCGGCAACTACGCGCTCGGCCTGAAGGAGCAGTTCATTTTCCCGGAAATCGATTACGACAAGGTCGATTCAGCCCGCGGCATGGACATCATCATCTGCACCACGGCGAAGACGGATGAGGAAGCCAAGGCCCTGCTGGCCGGTTTCCGCATGCCGTTCCAGAGCTGAGCCGAGAAGGGACACCGGATATGGCTAAGACCAGTGCTGTTGAAAAGAATGAGCGTCGCCGCAAGATGTCGGTGCAGTTCGCCGCTAAGCGCGCGAAGCTGAAGGCGACGATCAAGAACAAGAGTGTCACCCCGGAAGAGCGTTTCGAAGCGGCCCTGAAGCTGGCCGAACTGCCGCGCAACTCCGCAAAGATCCGTGTGCGCAACCGCTGCGAACTGACCGGCCGTCCGCGCGCCGTGTATCGCAAGCTGAAACTGTCGCGCAACATGCTGCGTGAACTGGCCTCGAGCGGCCAGATCCCGGGCATGACAAAGTCTAGCTGGTAAGGAGAGCAACAGATGGCTCTGACCGATCCCCTGGGCGATATGCTTGCCCGCATTCGTAACGGGCAGCAGGCGGGTAAGGCGGCAATCGCCTCCCCGGCTTCGAAGCTGCGTATGAACGTGCTCGAAGTGCTCAAAAAGGAAGGCTATATCCGCGGCTACGAGCTGCAGGAAGATGGCAACAAGCGCAACCTGCGCATCGAGCTGAAGTATTTCGAGGGCGAGCCGGTCATCAAGACCATCGATCGTGTCTCGAAGCCAGGCCGTCGCGTGTATTCGGCAATCAAGGACCTCGGCAAGGTGCGTGGCGGTCTCGGGATCTCGATCCTGTCCACCCCGCGCGGCGTGATGTCCGACACTGAGGCTCGTTCCGCCAATGTTGGCGGCGAAGTCCTCTGCCGCGTGTTCTAAGGAGCTGATCATGTCGCGTATCGGCAAGCATCCGGTTCCCGTGCCGCAGGGCGTGCAGGTCCAGTTGGCCGGCCAGACCCTGACCGCCAAGGGCCCGAAGGGCGAGCTCAAGCTCACCATCGTGGAAGATCTCGACGTCACGCTGGTTGACGGCAAGATCACCGTCAAGCCGCGTCAGGTCACCCGCCGCGCCCGCTCCATGTGGGGCATGCAGCGCACGCTGGTGAACAACCTGGTCAAGGGCGTCAAGGACGGCTTCAACGAGGAGCTGGAAATCAACGGCGTCGGCCTGCGTGCGGCGATGCAGGGCAAGAACCTGCAGCTGAACATGGGCTTCAGCCACGAAGTCATCTATCCGATCCCGGCCGGTATCGAAATCAAGGTGGAAAAGCCCACCTCGATCAAGATCTCGGGCGCGGACAAGCAGTTGGTCGGCAAGGTCGCCGCGGACATCCGCGGCATCAAGCCCCCGGAGCCCTACAAGGGCAAGGGCATCAAGTATGCCTCCGAGACCATCCTGCGCAAGGAAGGCAAGAAGAAGTAAGGGATGCCGCTATGAGCCAGAAGACTCGCCTGAACGCTCTGAACGAGCGCCGCAAGCAGCGCAACCGCACCAAGATCGTTGCCGCCGCGCATGGTCGTCCGCGTCTGAGTGTGCATCGCTCGTCGCGTTACATCTACGCCCAGGTCATCGACGACGTGAAGGGTGTCACCGTTGCTGCTGCCTCGTCGCTGGAAGCCGGCCTGCGCGGCTCGCTGAAGACCGGTGCCGACAGCAAGGCGGCCTCCGAGGTCGGCAAGCTGATCGCCGAGCGCGCCAAGGCCGCCGGTGTCACCGATGTGACCTTCGACCGCGGCGCCTATCTCTATCACGGCCGCATCAAGGCGCTCGCGGAAGCGGCGCGTGAAGCCGGTCTGAAATTCTAAGAAAGGTTTGGGTACAATGGCTGCTACTCAACGGGGTGAACGAGACGGACGCGATCGCGGCGACCGCGGTGGTGACCGCGACCGCGGCGAGAACGATCTCGTCGACAAGCTGGTCAGCATCAATCGCGTCGCCAAGGTGGTGAAGGGCGGTCGTCGCTTCGGTTTCGCTGCTCTCGTCGTCGTCGGCGATCAGAAGGGCCGCGTCGGTTACGGTTCGGGCAAGGCCCGCGAAGTGCCGGAAGCGATCCGCAAGGCGACCGAACATGCCAAGCGCAACATGATCCGCGTCAACCTGCGCGAAGGCCGCACGCTGCATCACGACATCGAGGGCCGTCATGGCGCCGGTAAGGTTGTGCTGCGTACGGCTCCGGCCGGTACCGGCATCATCGCCGGCGGTCCGATGCGCGCGGTGTTCGAAACCCTCGGCGTTGCCGACGTGGTGACCAAGTCGCTCGGCTCTTCGAACCCGCACAACATGGTGAAGGCGACCTTCGAGGCCCTCAAGGGCCTGAACGCCCCGCGCCATATCGCGTCCAAGCGCGGCAAGAAGGTGTCCGACCTGCTCGGCCGCAAGTCCGAGACTGAGGAGTAAGCCCCATGGCTGCAGCTAAGAAGACGGCCAAGGCGGCCGGCAAGACCGTGAAGGTCACCTGGATCCGTTCGGCCAACAAGCGCACTGCTGACCAGCAGGGCACGCTGGTCGGTCTGGGTCTGCGCAAGCTGCATCAGACCCGCGAGCTGGAGGATACCCCCTCGGTGCGCGGCATGATCGCCAAGGTGCAGCACCTGCTGCAGGTCGAAGGCTAAGGATCACAGGGCTGGCTCAGGCCGGCCCGAGCGGAAGGGTTAGGAACATGCGTCTCAATCAGATTGCCGACAACGAGGGCGCCCGCAAGAACCGCATGCGCGTCGGTCGCGGCATCGGTTCCGGCAAGGGCAAGACCTCTGGCCGTGGCGTCAAGGGTCAGAAGGCCCGCACCGGCGTCAGCATCAATGGCTTCGAAGGCGGTCAGACCCCAATCTATCGTCGTCTGCCGAAGCGCGGCTTCAATCCGCTGAATCCGGTCTCTTTCGAGACTGTGAATATCGGCCGGCTGCAGGCTGCCATCGACAAGAAGAAGATCGACGCGGCGCAGCCGATCGACGAAGCGGCGCTGAAGGCGGCCGGCCTGTGCTCGCGCAAGGCTGGCGGCGTGCGTCTGCTCGGCACCGGCGAGCTGAAGGCCAAGATCACCATCACCGTCAGCGGCGCCTCGGGCACCGCCAAGGCGGCGGTGGAGAAGGCCGGCGGCAGCATCACTACGCTGATCGCGGCGAAGGCCGATGCCGAACCGAAGGCCGAGAAGAAGGCCAAGGGCAAGAAGAAGTAAGACAGACCGTTCAGGTCCGTCGGCGGGGCTCAACAGCCCCGCCGGTGTTTTCAGTTCACGCGGTCGGATTTTAGGGCTCGCACATGGCATCGGCAGCGGAACGCATGGCAGGTAGCCTCAATCTCGGGGCGTTTGCCAAAGCGACCGAATTGAAGAAGCGTATCTGGTTCACGATCGGTGCCCTGATCGTGTACCGGCTTGGCACCTATATTCCGCTGCCTGGCATCGATCCGCAGATCATGGCCGATATCTTCCGCCAGCAGGCTGGCGGCATCCTCGGCATGTTCAACGTGTTTGCCGGCGGCGCGCTGGAGCGCATGACCATCTTCGCGCTCAACATCATGCCGTATATCTCGGCCTCCATTATCGTGCAGCTGCTGACGGCGGTGACGCCGCAGCTCGAAGCGCTGAAGAAGGAAGGCGAGTCCGGCCGCAAGAAGCTCAACCAGTACACCCGCTACGGCACCGTCTTCCTGGCGCTGGTCCAGTCCTACGGCATCGCCGTCGGCCTTGAGGGCATGACCGGCAGCCGCGGTGGGGCCGTGCTCGATCCGGGCATGTTCTTCCGCCTGACCACCGTGGTGACGCTGACCGGCGGCACGCTGTTCCTGATGTGGCTGGGCGAGCAGATCACCCAGCGCGGTGTCGGCCAGGGCATCTCGCTGATCATCTTCGCCGGCATCATCGCCGAATTGCCGCGTGCGCTTGCCGCCACGCTGGAACTCGGCCGCACCGGCGCGCTCAGCACCTTCTTCATCCTGTTCCTGCTGGTGATGATCGTGGCCGTGATCACCTTCATCGTGTTCATGGAACGCGCCCAGCGCCGCATCCTGGTGCAGTATCCCAAGCGACAGCAGGGCGCCCGCATGTTCGGCGGCGAAAGCTCGCATCTGCCGCTGAAGCTGAACACCTCGGGCGTGATTCCGCCGATCTTCGCTTCGTCGCTGCTGCTGATGCCGGCGACCGTGGCGCAGTTCACCGCCAGCTCCGGCGCGCCCGGCTGGGTCACCACCGTCACCACCATGCTCGGCCACGGCCAGCCGCTGTACATGGTGACCTATGTCGCATTGATCGTCTTCTTCTGCTTCTTCTATACCTCGGTCGTGTTCAATCCGAACGAGACGGCGGATAACCTGAAGAAGTACGGCGGCTTCGTGCCGGGCATCCGTCCGGGCCAGCGCACGGCCGAATATTTCGACTACGTGCTGACGCGTCTGACCGTGGTGGGTGCAATCTACATCGCCGGCGTCTGCCTGCTGCCTGAATTCCTGATTTCCCAGTACTCGGTCCCGTTCTACTTCGGCGGCACCTCGCTGCTGATCGTGGTCAGCGTGACCATGGATACCGTTGCCCAGATCCAGTCGCATCTGCTGGCACACCAGTATGAGGGCCTCATCAAGAAGGCCAAACTGAGGGGAGCGCGGAAATAATGAGGCTGATCCTGCTCGGACCGCCGGGTGCCGGCAAGGGCACCCAGGCCCAGCGCCTGACTGCCAAGCATGGCCTGGTCCAGCTTTCGACGGGCGACATGCTGCGCGCCGCCGTCAAGGCCGGCACCGCCATCGGCCTGAAGGCCAAGGCGATCATGGACAGCGGCGCCCTGGTGTCGGACGAGATCGTGGTCGGCATCATCGCCGACCGGATCGACCAGCCGGACTGCCGCAAGGGCTTCATCCTGGACGGCTTCCCGCGCACCACCAAGCAGGCCGAAGCGCTGGACAAGATGCTGGCCGAGCGCAAGCTCAAGCTGGATACCGTGATCGAGATGCAGGTCAACGACTCCGTTCTGGTTGAGCGGATCACCGGCCGATTCACCTGCGCCAAGTGCGGCGCGGGTTACCATGACAAATTCCAGCCGACCCAGAAGCCGGGTGTATGCGACCGTTGCGGGTCGACCGAATTCACCCGCCGGGCGGACGACAAGGCCGAAACCGTGGTGCCGCGTCTGAAGGCCTATCACGAGCAGACGGCGCCACTTCTCCCATATTACGAGGGGCGGGGCATCCTGCGGAAGGTTGACGGGATGGCGGAAATCGATGAAGTGACGCAGCAGATCGAGGAAGTTCTGGCCTCGCTTTGAGCCCACTTAAGTAGTTGACTGAGTGAAGGAAGTTTCTATAATCGCGCCCCTTGGCAACGGGCGCGAGCGAAAATTAAGGCTGCGAATCCCGACGTAAGTCATTGACTGCGTTGGTTTTCTGTATGTCTTAACGGTGCCAAGGTGAACGCTTCGGCCGTGCCGGAGCGGGTGATTCGAGGAGAAAAACGTGGCGCGTATCGCTGGCGTGAACATTCCGACCAACAAGCGGGTCGAGATCGCACTGACCTACATCTACGGCATCGGCCGGGTGAAGGCGAAAGAAATTTGCGAGAAGGTTGGCCTTCCGCGGGAGCGTCGGGTCAATCAGCTGACCGATGCCGAGGTGCTGCAGATCCGTGAAACCATCGATCGCGACTACAAGGTCGAAGGCGACCTGCGTCGTGAAATCGCCATGGACATCAAGCGTCTGATGGATCTGGGCTGCTAC
Organism: Ferrovibrio sp.; assembly: GCF_025869515.1. GTDB lineage: Bacteria > Pseudomonadota > Alphaproteobacteria > Ferrovibrionales > Ferrovibrionaceae > Ferrovibrio. Next base: position 41,015 of record NZ_JAOZVR010000082.1, on the reverse strand, counting down.
CGTGGCCTGCGTCATCGCAAGGGCCTGCCGGTTCGTGGCCAGCGTACCCATACCAACGCCCGTACCCGCAAGGGCAAGGCGGTCGCCATCGCCGGCAAGAAGAAGGCCGCGCGCTAAACCGTTAGCCCCCGTTTTAAGGACTGCAGGACACCCATGGTCAAGGACAAGGCCGCGCGCCCCCGGCGCAAGGAAAAGAAGAACATCACCTCTGCTGTTGCGCATGTGAATGCTTCGTTCAACAACACGATGATCACCATCACCGACGCCCAGGGCAACACCATTGCCTGGTCGTCGGCCGGCAGCCAGGGCTTCAAGGGTTCGCGCAAATCGACCCCGTATGCCGCCCAGGTCGCCGCCGATACCGCCGGCCGTCGCGCCGCCGAGCACGGCGTGCGCACGCTGGAAGTCGAGGTGAAGGGTCCGGGTTCGGGCCGCGAGTCAGCCCTGCGTGCGCTGCAGGCTGTCGGCTTCGTCATCACCAGCATCCGCGACGTCACGCCGATCCCGCATAACGGCTGCCGTCCGCCGAAGCGTCGCCGCATCTAAACGGTCCGCGTCGGATTCAGGTCCGGCGCAGAAAGAATAATGAGGCCGGCCGCCACCCAAATACGTATAGGGGCGGCCGTTGCCGCACCCGAGGTGGTCTAGGCGGAGTGTCCGCACCCGCCGCAACCGAACGAGGTTACAGGTGATCCAGAAGAATTGGACCGATCTGATTAAGCCGAACAAACTGGTTATCGAGCCGGGCGCCGTGCCGGGCCGGACTGCTACCATTGTCGCCGAACCGCTGGAACGCGGCTTTGGTCTTACCCTGGGCAATGCGCTGCGCCGCGTGCTGCTGTCGTCGCTGCAGGGCGCTGCCGTCACCTCCATCAAGATCGATGGCGTGCTGCATGAATTCTCGTCGATCCCCGGCGTGCGTGAAGACGTCACCGACATCGTCCTGAACATCAAGTCGATGGCGCTGAAGATGCACGGCGAAGGCCCGAAGCGCATGCATCTGAATGCGCAGGGTCCGTGCGAAGTCACCGCCAAGATGATCGAGACCGGCCATGACATCGAAGTCATGGATCCGAACCATGTGCTGTGCACGCTCGATGCCGGCGCCAACATCCGCATGGAGCTGACAGTCGAGACCGGCAAGGGCTATGTGCCGGCGTCGGCCAACCGTCCGGAAGATGCGCCGATCGGCCTGATCCCGGTCGATGCGCTATATAGCCCGGTGCGCAAGGTCTCCTACAAGGTCGAGAATACCCGCGAGGGCCAGATTCTCGACTATGACAAGCTGACCGTCCAGCTCGAGACCAACGGCGCGATCAAGCCGGAAGACGCGGTGGCTTATGCCGCCCGTATCCTGCAGGACCAGCTGCAGCTCTTCATCAACTTCGAAGAGCCGAAGGCTGAAAGCCGCGAGAAGATCACCAGCGAGCCGGAATTCAATCCGAACCTGCTGCGTCGCGTCGACGAACTGGAACTCTCGGTGCGTTCGGCCAACTGTCTGAAGAACGACAACATTGTCTATATCGGCGATCTGATCCAGAAGACCGAGGCGGAGATGCTGCGGACCCCGAATTTCGGCCGCAAGTCGCTCAACGAGATCAAGGAAGTTCTGGCGCAGATGGGCCTGCATCTGGGTATGCATGTCCCCAACTGGCCGCCGGAGAATATCGAAGAACTGGCGAAGAAACTGCAGGATCAATACTGATCCTGTCCGCCTAAAGAAGATCGAGGAGAGTCCCTATGCGTCACCGCAATGCCGGCCGCAAACTCAATAAGACCAGCGCTCATCGCCGTGCGATGTTCGGCAACATGGCTGCGTCGCTGATCAAGCACGAGCAGATCACCACCACGCTGCCGAAGGCCAAGGAGCTGAAGCCGCTGATCGACAAGCTGATCACGCTCGGCAAGCGCGGCGATCTGCATGCCCGTCGCCAGGCGCTGTCTTTCCTGCCGGAGAAGGCAGCAGTGGACAAGCTGTTCTCGACGCTGAACACCCGTTACGCCGATCGCAAGGGCGGCTACAGCCGCGTGCTGAAGGCCGGCTTCCGCTATGGCGATGCCGCGCCGATGGCCGTGGTCGAGCTGGTGGATCGCGATCCTGCCGCCAAGGGCCTGGATTCGGGTCCGGTGCAGGAAACGGCCGAGGCCGAAGCAGCAGCCTGATCGGCTGAAGCAACCATCCTTTGAAGCGGCGGTCCGGTTTCCGGACCGCCGTTTTCTTTTTTGCGATCAGGGATCCTGACCGGTGGGGGTGAACACCACGCCGGCCATCAGCATCTCAACCCGGCTGCCGCCCAGTGGCAGGATCAGCGACTGGTGGTCGACATACTGGTCGTTGATCAGGCCGTGACGCCGGATCAGGGCCGGGTTGCCGCTGTCGATCACCTCGATATAGGTCTTGCGCGCCTGGGCCGCGAGTTCAGGCCAGGGATGCTGATCGAGATACTTGCCGGTCATGTCGAAGCCCTGGCGCTGGGCGATGTCGGTGCCGAACAGGCGGTAGCGGAAGCGGAGTGGCATCGGTTCGACATCCACTAGGATGAGGCTGCCGATGATGAAGCGCAGCTCCAGCGGATCGATATCCGCGCGCTCCGGATAGGGGCGGCCGGCACGTTTCTTATCCCAGTACACCTGCAGTTGCTGCAGGGCCGGCTGATCGAGCTTCATTCCGGCAGAATTGCCACCAAGCGGTGAATACTAGGTTAATCAATTCCCGATGCCTGCCGCCCATTGAAAACACTTGGGAAACATCCCTATCTAACCCTCATCATGGCACGTTCATTTCAGACAGTCCTGACACTCGTTTTTACCGCCCTGATGGCGGCGATCCTGCCTGTCATGGCGTCGGCGCAGCCGGCCCAGAGTCAGGCGCAGGGCAGATTGCCGGCCAGCCGCAGCGAGATTCAGCTCAGCTTTGCTCCGCTGGTGCAGCGCGCCGCGCCGGCCGTGGTCAACGTCTATACCCGCCGGGTCGAGAAGGTGGCGCAGCCGGCATCGCCGCTGTTCGACGATCCGTTTTTCCGTCGCTTTTTCGGCGATCAGGCGCCCTTCGGCCCGCCGCGTGAACGGGTCGCGCAGTCGCTCGGCTCGGGTGTGATCGTCGAGGCCGAGGGAGTGATTGTCACCAATAATCATGTGATCGACGGTGCCACCGAAATCGTGGTGGCGCTGAGCGATCGCCGCGAATTCGAGGCCAGGGTGATTGCCGCCGATCCGCGTTCCGATCTGGCCGTGCTGCGCATCGACACGCGCGGCGAGACGCTGCCGTATCTGGAATTCCGCGATTCCGATGAGCTGCAGGTCGGCGACCTGGTGCTGGCGATCGGCAATCCCTTCGGCGTCGGCCAGACCGTGACGCAAGGCATCATTTCCGCGGTCGGCCGCGCGATCTCCGACGATCTCACGGCGCAATCTTTTATCCAGACCGATGCGGCGATCAATCCGGGCAATTCGGGCGGTGCGCTGCTTGGCATGGACGGCAAGCTCGTCGGCATCAACACCGCGATCTTTTCGCGCTCGGGTGGCTCCATCGGCATCGGCTTCGCCATCCCGGCCAACCTGGTTTCCTCAACGGTTGCCAGCGCAATGGCGGGCAAGGGCATCAAGCGGCCCTGGTTCGGTGCCAGCGGTGAAGTGGTGACCAGCGAGATTGCCCAGGGTCTCGGCATGGCCCGGCCCAATGGCGTGCTGGTGGGCGAAGTCTATCGTGGCGGGCCGGCCGACCGTGCCGGTCTGCGCACCGGCGACGTGGTGTTGGCCATCGACGGCCGCGAGGTCAACGATCCACAGGCTCTGCGCTTCCGCATCGCCACCCGCAAGCTGGGGGAAACCGCTGCTGTCGATGTACAGCGGCGCGACCAGCGCGTGACCCTCAGGATCGCATTGCAGGATGCGCCTGAAACGCCGCCGCGCGATCTGACCCAGTTGAGCGGCAACCAGCCGCTGGCCGGTACCACGGTCGGCAACCTGTCGCCGGCCTTTGCCGAGGAACTGGGCGTCGATACGCTGACGCGCGGTGTCATCGTCACCGAGATCGTGGCGGGTTCGCCGGCCAACCGGCTGCGCGTGCGTCCGGGCGACGTGATCGTCAAGATCAACGACCGCGACGTGCCGGATGTGAAAAGCCTGCAAAGCCTGCTGCGTGGCACCAGCCAGTGGACCGTGACGCTGCGGCGGAACAAGCAGCTGCTGTCCTTCACGGTGCGGGGCTGAGCATGGCCAAGCGTGGCATGCCTGATGCGGGCGGCACCGGTGAGAGCCTGTTTGCGGCGGCCGGTATGGATGCCTCTGCAGTCGCGCCGCTGGCGGATCGGCTGCGGCCGCAATCGCTGGCGGATGTGATCGGGCAGGATCATCTGCTGCAGGGCGAGGGGCCGCTCGCCCGCATGGTGCAGGCAAAGAAACTGTCCAGCCTGATCCTCTGGGGACCGCCGGGCACCGGCAAGACGTCGATCGCGCGCCTGCTGGCCGATGCCACCGGACTTGAATTCGCACCGCTTTCCGCCGTGTTCTCCGGCGTGGCCGATCTGCGAAAGGTATTCGAAACGGCGCGCGCACGCCGCGCCACCGGCAAGGCGACGCTGCTGTTCGTGGACGAAATCCATCGCTTCAATCGCGCCCAGCAGGATGGCTTCCTGCCCTATGTGGAAGACGGCACCGTCGTCCTGGTCGGTGCCACCACCGAGAATCCCAGCTTCGCGCTCAACTCGGCGCTGCTGTCGCGCGCCTCCGTTGTGGTGCTGCATCGCCTGGACGATGCAGCACTGGAATCCCTGCTTCTGCGTGCCGAGGCAGTCGAGAACCGCACGTTGCCGCTGACCGCCGAGGCGCGCGCCGCACTGCGCGCCATGGCGGATGGCGACGGGCGCTACCTGCTGAACATGGCCGAACAGATTTACACCCTGCCGGCCGACACCGTGCCGCTCGATCCCGCGCGGCTGGCCGAGACGCTGCAGAAACGCGCGCCGATCTACGACAAGACGCAGGATGAGCATTACAACCTGATCTCGGCGCTGCATAAATCGCTGCGCGGATCCGATGTCGATGCGGCGCTCTACTGGATGGCGCGGATGCTGGCTGGCGGCGAGGATCCGCTCTATATCCTGCGTCGCCTGGTGCGCTTTGCGGCCGAGGATATCGGCATGGCCGATCCCAATGCACTGCTGCAGGCGCTGGCCGCCAAGGACATGTACGATTTTCTCGGCTCGCCCGAAGGCGAACTCGGGCTGGTGCAGGCGGTGATCTATCTCGGCACGGCACCCAAATCGAACGCGGCTTACAAGGCCGAGAGCGGCGCCAGGCGTGCGGCGCGCGAGCATGGTTCGCTGATGCCGCCGATGCATATCCTGAATGCGCCGACCAAGATGATGAAGCAGATGGGCTACAGCGCCGGCTATGCCTATGACCACGACGCTGCCGATGGCTTTTCGGGGCAGAACTATTTCCCCGACGGCATGGATCGGCAGCATTTCTACCGGCCGGTCGAGCGCGGCTTCGAGCGTGAGATCATCAAGCGACTCGACTACTGGCAGAAGCTGCGCGCCAAGCGTCAGGATGATGACGCGTGAACGAAGAAGACCGACCTCGTACCCGCAGCGCGGGCAGCGTTAACCAAGCTATGACGCTGACCCGGGCCTAAATCTGGTGTAAATTGTTTCCATGGCATCGCCCCTCAGCAGAACCTCGGCCAAAACGCCATTGGCCTTATTCATGGAGCGTTTCTCCGTGCTGCAGCGGCTGAGTTTCTTCGGAATCGTTGCACTTCTGCTCCTCGTCGGCGCGGGAGTGTATACCTTTTTCATCAGCATGCCGCGGGAACAGGCTTTCTATACGCCCGGTACCGTGCCCAGCCGCGACGATTGCTTCTACGGCAAGCTGGCGCAGTTCAAGAATGTGACGCGGCAGATCATCTTCCAGGCCGCGCAGGAATGCGAGATCGAAGTACAGTCGCTCGAAGGTCATGAACAGAAGCGACTGGAATGGATCGAACGTCAGGCTGAACGGGCGCGCCAGCGCGTCGCCGAGCCGCAACCGGCTGCCGTGCCGGAAGAACCCAAGGAAAAGGACACCGTGCGCCGCGTCTGGCGCTGACAGGTCGATCCTCCCGCTTTAGAGTGCCCCCCATGTCTCAGGTTACCACCCGTACCGTCAAAGCCGACGAAGCCGAGTTGCGCCTCGATCGCTGGTTCAAGCGTCACTTCCCCTGGCTCGGCCATGCCAAGCTGGAAAAGCTGCTGCGCACCGGCCAGGTCCGCATCGATGGCGGTCGTGCCAAGGCCGCCACCCGGCTGGAAGTCGGTCAGGAAATCCGGATTCCCCCGCTGGGTGATCCGCCCAAGGACGATGAGCCACGGATCTCCAAGCCGGCCAGGGCCAGCCCGGAGCGCATCGCCGAACTGGAAGCCGCCGTGCTGCACAAGGACGATGCCGTCATCGTGCTGAACAAGCCGGCCGGCCTGGCCACCCAGGGCGGCACCGGCCTGACCGAGCATCTCGACGGCCTGCTCGGCTTCCTGAAATTCGGCAATGCCGAACGCCCGCGTCTGGTGCATCGCCTCGACAAGGATACCTCGGGTGTCCTGCTGCTGGCGCGCAGTGCATCGGCGGCGGCCAAGCTGGCCGAAGCCCTGCGCAAGCGCGATGCCCACAAGCTCTACTGGGCTTTGGTGATGGGCGTGCCGATCCAGCGCATGGGCAAGATCGAACTGGCGCTCTCCAAGCTGCCTGGCGCGGCCGGCGAGCGCATGGTGGCCGATGAGGAAGACGGCAAAAATGCCGTGACGCTCTACCGCACCATCGAGACGGCGGGCCGCCGCGCCGCCTGGCTCGGCATGGCGCCGCTGACCGGCCGCACCCATCAGCTGCGCGTGCATGCCGCCGCCATCGGCACGCCGATCGTCGGCGACGGAAAATACGGCGGCGCCGAAGCCTTTCTCACCGGCGGTGTCAGCCGCAAGCTGCATCTGCATGCGCGCGGCATCAGGCTGGCGCATCCCGATGGCGGCAAGCTGGAAATCCGCGCGCCGCTGCCGCCGCATATGGCGGCAACCTGGGATTTCCTCGGCTTCACCCTCGACAAGGATGCCGACGCATGGTTGGAGGAGTAGGCGGGCCGCTGCTGCCTGACGACCTGCGGCAGCGCGCGCATCCGCTGCGCGCGGCATTGGCCGCGGAGGTGCATGCCCGCCCGCCGCTGCCGCTGGCGGCGCCCGCCCGCGTGCTGCATCTCGCGCTGCTGCTCAAGCCGGACGATGCCGCCGCCGAACATGCCCATCTGGTGACGCTGTGCCGGAGCTGCGATGCCGACGAGCCGCCGTCCGGCAGCAAGCATGTCGCCGTAGAACTCTCCGGCGCCGGTCATCTGATCTGGGAGCGGCGCACCGAATTCTCCACCTATACGCTGTATCTGCCACGCGCGGTCGCCACGCCGCTGGATCGGCCATCGCACGAACTGCCGCTGCCGGCCGGCTGGCTCGACACCCTGCCGGGCCGGCTGATGGTGGCTGCCGATGTCACCGTGCTGGGGGCCGGCGAGGCCATGCCCACGACGGTGCAGCTCGAAACCATCTTCGATGGCCCCGCCATGGTCGCGAGCCAGGTGGCCAGCGGACGCGCCACGGTGTGGACCGACTTCCATCTCGGTGCCGACGATGCCGTGCGCTTTGTCGTCCATGGCGGCGACCTGACCGATGCCCAGCGCGGCCGCCTCGTCATGCGGCTGCTGGATATCGAGACCTATCGCATGATGGCCCTGCTGGCGCTGCCGCTGGCCCAGCAGGTGGCGCCGCGCATCACCGCGCTGGAGCAGGGGCTGGCAAAGCTGTCCGGCCGCATGGTCGATGTCGAGCATGAAAGCGAACAGAGCCTGCTCCTGGAGCTGGCCGGGCTGGCTGCCGAGGTCGAGACCCTGGCGGTGGAAACGCCGTATCGCTTCGGCGCCGGGCGGGCCTATCACGCGCTGGTCGAACGCCGCATCGCCGAGCTGCGCGAAACGCGGATCGAGGGCCTGCCGACCATCGGCGAATTCATGGAGCGGCGCCTGTCGCCCGCCATGCGCACCTGCACCACCATGGCCGAGCGCATCGAAGGGCTGTCCCGGCGTGCCACCCGCATGGCCAACCTGCTGCGGACCCGCGTCGATGTCGCGCTGGAGCGGCAGAATGTCGGGCTGCTCGATACGATGAACCAGCGGTCGCGGCTGCAGCTGCGCCTGCAGGAAACCGTTGAGGGCCTGTCGGTCGCCGCCATCACCTATTACGTCGTCGGCCTGGTCGGCTATGCCGCCCAGGCGCTGCATGCCGTCGGGCTTCCGGTCGACAAGGAAATCGCCATCGGCGTGGCGATCCCGGTGGTCGCCGCGCTGGTCTGGTGGGGTCTGCGTCGCTTCCGCCGTTCGCTGCAGAAGGAAGGCCTGCACTAAGCCGCGCTGCGCAGCAGCCGCTTGATGCCATCCGACAGATAGTCCGCCACCACGCGCACCCGCGGCGTGTTGCGCAGGTCGCGGTGCAGCACCAGCCACAATTCGCGCGTCACCGGTGACTTGCCCGGATCGGGCACCAGCTCCGGATACTGGCGGCCGATATACTCCGGCAGCAGCACGGCGCAGGCGCCGGCGCGGGCGGCGGCCACCAGCGGCAGCATGCTGTTGCTGCGGATCGCCTGCGTGAGTCCGGATTTTTTCAGCCACAGCGATTCCGGCAGTTCGGCCAGGCTTTCATCGAAGGCGGCGACGGCGCTGCGGTCCACGGCGGCCGGATTGCGGAACAGCCGATAGGGCACGGCACCGAGCCGGCTGGCAAACAGCTCGCCGGTCTTCGGCCGGGCCCAGCGGATCGCGATATCGGCCTCGCGCCGCGCCAGGCTCAGCGAGCGGTGTTCGACCGCGATCTCGATCTGCAATCCCGGCCAGCGCTGCCGCAGGCCGGCCAGTTGCGGCGCGATGGTGTGGCTGGCCACGCCCTCGGTGCAGGTGATCCGCACGGTGCCGGAAACCTGCTCGCCGCGGCGGACATCGCCCAGGCGGCCGAGCCGCAGCAGCGGCGCCTCGATCTGTTCGGCGGCGGCGAGCACGGGTGCCGCGGCCGCGGTCAGGCGGTAACCGCGCGCGCGGCGCTCGAACAGCGTCAGGCCCAGGCTGGCCTCCAGCGCGGCGATGCGCCGGGATACCGTTGCGTGATTGACGTTCAGAAAACGGGCGGTGGCCGACAGGCTGCCATGACGGGCCAGCGCCAGCACGTAGCGCAGGTCGTTCCAGTCCAGATCGTCTGTGCGTTTTTGCAGAGCCATCGCGCGATCTTATGGAATATGCACAGAGGGCGCCAGCGGCTATTTCTGGCAGCGGTAACCGTCATCATGGAGTTATGTCATGTCGCGTCCGAAGACCCTGCTGGAAATGGCCGGCGCCGCCGGTATCCCGGTGCTGTGGGAGAAGTCGACCCTGCTGCTGGTCGATCACCAGAACGAATACCTGGCCGATGGCGGCCTGCCGCTCACCGGTATCGACGCTGCCGTGGCCGAGATCGGCAGGCTGCTCGCTGCTGCCCGTGCCAGCGGCGCGCCGGTCGTGCATGTGCGCCACCATGGCCGGCCGGGCGGTGCCCTGTTCAATCCGGAAAGCCCGAAAGCGGAGTTCATCGCCGGGGTGCAGCCGCGCGAGACGGAGCGCATCGTCACCAAGACGCTGCCCAACAGTTTCGCAAAAACCGATCTGGATGCAGTGCTGAAGGAACTGGGCCGCAGCGAACTGATCATCGCCGGCTTCCAGACCCATATGTGCATCAGTGCCACGGCGCGCAGCGCCATCGACCATGGCTATCGCGGCGTGGTGGTCGCCTCGGCCTGTGCCGACCGCGACCTGCCCGATCCGACCGGCACCGGCACGATTGGCGCGGCGGAGATGCACCGCATCACGCTGGCGGCGCTGAACGACCGGTTTGCACTGGTGGTGCCGAACGCTGCCGCTATCGCGTAAGAGTCTACCGTGTCGGGGGCAGCGGCGTAGCATTGACGCCGCTGCGCGGCGCGGCATCCATCGCGGGCACCGGCGCAACGCCGCCGGTGGTCGCCGATGGCCGCGTCCGCGTGCGGCGGTCGATCGGCAGGGTTTCCCACATGCGGTCGGCTTCGGCCACATTCAGCTTCTGATCGCCCGGCCGGCAGGCGCGGCTGCGATACAGCACGCTGCGGCCGGGAAAGAAGCACCAGGAGGCTTCGGCCAGCTGCGCGCGCTGCAGCAGCTCGGCTTCCTCGCTGTTGATCCAGCGGCTGCCCTTCGGGCAGCTCGGCGCCTCGAAGACATGACCCGCGCTGTCGTTATAGCAGAGCGCGAAAATGCCTTCGCCGACCCGGGCCTCGTTGCTGGGATAGGGCGTGACGGCTGCGCCGCCTGGCCCTGACGGCGGCACATTCGACTGCGGCACCGCGCCCAGCGTGCCCGCCGGTCGTGCCGGCAGCGGCGCAATCTCGGGCGCACCGCGGCCGGTGACAGGGGCGCGTTGCGTCGAGGCCTGGAATTGCTGCATGGCCTGATCGGTGCCGATCGCGGCATAACCCGGGGCACAGCGTCCGGTCTGGCTGGTATAGAGCAGACCGGTTTCGGCGCTGAAGCAGGGCGTGCCGACACTGCTGCTGGTGCTCTCGACCGGTCGGCCGCGGGTTTCGCCGCCCAGTCCGCGATACAGGCTGCGGTTCAGGTCGCGCATGCTGTCGCAGGCCGACAGGCTGGCGGCAATAATGATCAGCGCGAGAATGCCGCCGCGCCGCATCGCTGTTTCAGCCGCGGCCGCGATAGGAGGCCACGCCTTGCTCGGGCAGCCACAGGCCGGCCGGCGGCTTGCCGGTCTGGTAGAACACGTCGATCGGCATGCCGCCGCGCGGATACCAGTAGCCGCCGATGCGCAGCCAGCGCGGCCGCATCGCCGCCACCAGGCGCTGGGCGATGCTCACGGTGCAGTCTTCGTGGAAGGCGCCGTGGTTGCGGAAGCTGTTGAGGAACAGCTTGAGCGATTTCGATTCGATAATCTGCCGGTTTGGCACATAGTCGATCACCAGATGGGCGAAGTCCGGCTGGCCGGTCATCGGGCAGAGACTGGTGAATTCCGGCTGGGTGAAGCGGATCAGATAGGTGACGCCCGGTTGCGGATTGGGCACGGTTTCCAGCATGGCCTGGTCCGGGCTTAGCGGCTGGGCAGCGGCATGGCCGAGCTGGGCGAGCGCCTTGGGTGAGGCGGCGTGCCGGGTCAATCCGGATTTGGCGGGAGCGGGGGTCTTCTTCGGCGTTTTCATGGTGTCCTATCTGCCACAACAATACCTTGTTTGCATCCCTGCGCTGCCACGATCCGGCATCAGTGTAAGTTCCGTACCGGCCCGGAGGCATCCGCCCAAGACACCCGGACGGGCGCTCCGGCCGGTACTTTTGCCCCAAGGAGGCATGCAATGACCACGCGTTTCAAAACTCTCGCCACCGCCGTCACCTTTGCCAGCGTGCTGAGCCTGGGTTCTGTCAGCGGCGCCTTCGCCCAGGCGACTCCCGCGACGCCCGCCACCCCGGCCCAGCCCGGCGTAACTGCGCCGGCAACCCCGGCCACGCCGGCCAGTCCCGCGGTCGGCCAGACCAGGAAGACCGAACACAACAAGGCTGACGAGCTTAAGGCGGATGCCAAAAAAGCTGAAAAGAAGGCCGATGCGAAAAAGGCCGAGGTGAAGAAGGACCAGGCCAGGCAGGATCAGGCCAAGAAGGACCAGAAGGCACGCGACGCAAAGAAGGCTGCCAACTGACGGACGGAAGCCGGTTCGGCACAGGACGAGGCCCTCGCTGCATGGCGGGGGCCTTTTTCATTGGTTTTCCAGAATATTTCAAAAAGCGGGCAGGCGGTTGAGGCCGGGCGCCAGCCATGCGATTCTGGTGGGTATGATCCGCTCCGTTTCTGTCTCGGGCCCCGGTTTCGAGCCGCCCCGCTTGGTGATTTTCGACTGCGACGGCACCCTCGTCGACAGCCAGCACCATATTGTCAGCGCCATGCACAGCGCCTTTGCAGCCAATGGCCTCGGCCTGCCCGAAGCTGATAGCGTCCGCCGCACCGTCGGCCTGCCGCTTGAGGTCGCCATCGAACGCCTGCTGCTGCCGCTGGGCGCCGGCACGCTGGGTGCCGTGGTCGAAGCCTACAAGGTGGCGGCGCTGGCCCAGCGCCTCGAACCCGACCACGAAGAACCGTTGTTCCCCGGTCTGGTGCCGGTGCTGGACCGGCTGGAAGCCGACGGTTTCCTGCTTGGCGTTGCCACCGGCAAGGCGCGGCGCGGGCTGAATTTCACGCTGAACACCCATGGGCTGGCAGACCGCTTCGTCACGCTGCAGACCTGCGATGTTGTCGCTGTCGGCAAGCCGGCGCCCGACATGGTGCTGCAGGCCATGGCCGAGACCGGCGCCGTGCCGGCCTCGACAATCGTGGTCGGCGATACCACTTACGACATGGAGATGGCCCGGAATGCCGGTGTGGCCGCCATTGGCGTGGCCTGGGGCTACCATGACGAAGACATCCTGCTCAGAACCGGAGCAGCAAGGATAATCAAAAGCTTTGGGGAACTTCCTGATCTGGTCATTGAGCTGATGGCCAGATCCTCGTCGGCAGCCTGAAGGAGGTACCGCATGCGTATTCTGAAATGGGCGCTGGTCGTTCTGGTGCTGCTGGTGGCGGCTGCCGTGGTGGCGGTACTGACGGTCGATGTGAACCGCTTCAAGCCGCAGATCGTCGCGGCCGTGGAGGAGGCCACCGGGCGCAAGCTCGACATTGCCGAGGACATGAAGCTCAGCCTCTGGCCGCTCGGCATCGGGGTGAAGCGGGTCAGCTTCGCCAATGCTGCCTGGGGCAGCCGGCCGCAGATGGCCACGATCGGCGAATTCACCGCCCAGGTGGATCTGATGGCCCTGATCCGCAGTCAGGTGAAGATCGACAGCCTGGTGCTGAATGATGTCGACCTGCTGCTGGAGAAGGATCGCCAGGGACGGGCCAACTGGGATTTCGCCGGCCAGAAACCGGCCCCGCAACAGCAGCCTCAAAGCCAGTCTTCGGCGCCGGCGACGCAATCCGGCGGCGGCAACATTCCCGCCATCGAGAATGTCTCGATGAAGAATGTGAAACTCGTCTACCGCGACGCCCAGACCAATGCTCATAACGATGTCACGCTGACCGAACTGTCGGTGAAGCAGGGCAGCGGCGGGCTGCTCGCCACCAGGCTGGTGGCCACCGTGGATGGCAATGCCATCACGGCCGATGGCACGCTGGGCAGCCTGGATGAACTGATGGCGCCGAGCCGGCCCTGGCCGATCAAGATGACGGTTACGCTGCCTGATGCCAAGGCCAGCGTGGAGGGCAGTGTTGCCCAGCCGATGCAGGCCAGGGGCCTGACGCTGAAGCTGACCGCCGAGGCGGCCGACCTGTCCAAGCTGGCCGCACTGGCGGGCGCTGCCGCGCCGGCCGTGCCGCTCAGCCTGCAAGCCGACGTGAAGGATCTGGGGCCGCAACGCTACGCACTCGCCAATATCGTGGCCAAGATTGCCGACAGCGATCTGTCCGGCAGCGGCGAGATCAATCTGGCCGGCGCGAAGCCGGCGGTGAAATTCGACCTCGCCTCGAAATCGATGGACGTCACCAGGCTGATGCCGAAAGACAGCGGCGCCAAGCCGGCGTCCGGATCGTCCGGTGGCGACGCGGCCGGCAAGCCGGCCGGCGGCGCCCAGTCCTCCGATGGCCGGCTGTTCAGCAAAGATCCGCTGCCGCTCGATGGCCTGAATGCCGTGGATGCCGTGCTCGCTTACAAGGCAGAGCAGTTCAGGGCGCCGATGCTGGATGCGCAGGGCGTGGTGCTGAACCTGACGCTGAAGGATGGCGTGCTGAATCTGAAGCCGGCAATCGCGAACCTGTCCAATGGCAGCCTGAACGGCGACGTCACGCTGAACGGCAAGGCCAAGTCCATCTCCGCCAGGCTCGATGGCAAGGGCGTGGTGCTGAGCGAGTATCTGCAGAAGAATGGCATCAGCGATATCGTGCGTCGCGGCGGGCCCACCGATCTGGCGCTGGATGTCACCAGCAGCGCAGTCTCCGTGCGCCAGATGATGGCGGGCCTGAATGGCAAGCTGGTGCTGAAGGTGGGCGAGGGCGAGCTGAAGGAGGAATACATCCGTCAGTTCCTGCCCGGCCTTGCCCGCGCGGTTTCGGCGCTGGATCGCGCCACGGCAAAGACCAAGCTGCATTGCGTGGTCAGCGGTCTCGATTTCAAGAACGGCGTCGTGATGCCGAAAGCGATCCTGGCCGAGACCGGCAGCATGACCATGACCGGCGACGGCACGGCCAATCTGGGCACCGAACAGCTCGACCTGCGACTGGTGCCATCCTCGCGCGATACCGGGCTGGCGGCGGCGTTGCCGCCGGTGAAGGTCCGCGGCAGCTTCACCGATCCGAGCTTCACGCCGGATACCGCGGCGCTGGCCAAAGGCATCCTGGGCACGGCCGCAGGCGTTGCCGCGCTCGGTCCGCTGGCGCTGCTGTCGCCGGCCATGGGCTCGGGCGGCGACGATGCCGCCACGGCCTGCGCCAAGGCGGTGGCGCTGGCCGAAGGCAGGCCGGTGCCGCAATCGGCACAGCCGGCCGCCGGCGGGACGCAGGCCCAGCCGCAGGAGCAGAAGCCGCTCGACAACCTGCGCAAGGGGCTGGGCAACTTGCTGGGGCGCTGAGCGGTCGCTATAAGCCGCCACGATGAAGCGTTTCTACAAGACCGTGACGGCAGAGCCCGATGGCGACGGCGCCGTCATCCGCCTCGATGGCCGGCTGCTCAAGACGCCGGCCAAGGCCGACATGCGGCTGCCCAGCCTGGCGCTGGCGCAGGCCATCGCCGAGGAATGGCAGGCGCAGCAGGACGAGATCCGGCCGACAACCATGCCGCTGACCCAGTTGGCCGCCACCGCGATCGATCGCGTGGCCGCCGATCCGCGCTTTGCGACGGAAGAGGTGGTGCGGTATGGCGGCACGGATCTGCTGTCTTACCGGGCCGATGAGCCCGCTGCGCTGGCTGCGCGCCAGGCGGCCGAATGGCAGCCGCTGCTCGACTGGTTCCGCGACCGCTATGATGTGCAGCTCAATGTCACCACCGGGATCATCGCGGTGGCACAGCCGGCGGAATTGCTGCCAAGGCTGGAACGCGTCTGTGTTGGGCTGGATGCCTATGCCCTGACCGCCCTGCACTGGGCGACGACCAATACCGGTTCGGTCGTGATCGGGCTTGCCCTGCTGGATGGCCGCCTGGATGCCGAGGCGGCATGCCGGACTGCCCTGATCGACGAACTGCATCAGTCCGCCAAGTGGGGCGAGGATGCCGAAGCGGCGGCCCGGCGGGCCGGATTGCTGGCCGACCTGCAGGCAATAGGCCGGTTTCTCGGCTTGTTACGCGCCCGTAACTGATCCTGCTACCGCTGGCTGCGAACATGATTCGCAAGCGAAGCTTTGCTACCGCAATGCGAAACGGCTTGCTATACTGATTTGACACTGGGATTCAGTGTCGGCCGGGGGGGCCGACATGGCAGGCATGGACACATCCAAGCGCCAAAGGCCGAAGGTGGGATACGGCGAGTTGCTGGCCACCATCGCCGATCATGAGAAATACCGCCAGCGGCTGCCTGGCGGTAAACGGGCGATCTTTCAGTTTCGCGACCTCTCGCATCTGACCATGGCGGGCGCCGACCTCGCTGGTGCCGATTTCACCGGCTGCAATCTGCAATCGGCGAATTTCTCCGACAGCAACCTCAGCAATGCCGTTCTCTATGGCGCCGACCTGCGTGGTGCCGTGATGCATGGCGCGCGTCTGGACCGTGCCGATCTGCGTGGCGCCAGCCTGCGCGGCGCCGATCTGACCGGTGCGCGCCTGCAGGATGCCGACATGCGCGACGGCGTGATCGCCGAACGCGATATCAGCGGCAACATGCAGCTCAAGAAACCTGATTACGATGCGGTCGATCTGGGCGGTGCGCGTCTGGTTGCCGCCGATCTCACCGGTGCGAACATGACAGGCGTTGCGGCCGGCCGCACCGATTTCACCGATGCGTTGCTGGTCAACTGTGTGCTGACCCGCGCCAATCTGACGGCGGCGCGGCTCGACGGCGCCAACCTGTCCGGTGCCGATCTCACCGGCGCCAATCTGAAGGATGCGCAATTGCGCGGCGCCGTGCTGGTCGGCGTCAAGCTCGAGAATACGATGATGGCCGGCGCCGATATAAAGGACGTGCTGGATGACAAGCCGCGCGGCCGGCCGCTGGCCGAACTCGGCGTGCCGATCGAGGAGGCCTTCCGGCTGTATCGCCTGTGGGTCGAAACCGGCGGGCGGCAGGGACGCCTGTTCGATTTCAGCCGCCTCGATCTGCGCCATATCGGCGCGCGGCCCGGCCTGGTGCTGACCGGGGCGGTGATGGACGGTGTGATCCTGCAGGGCCTGGATTTGCAGCGCGCCTCATTCCAGGGCGCCAGGCTTGCCGATGCCGATCTGCGCGACTCCAATCTGTGCGGTGCCGATCTGCGCGGCGCCAATCTCTCCGGCGCCCTGCTGGTGCGGGCCGATCTGCGCGATGCCGATCTCGGGCCGCTGATGGTGAGTGGCAACCGTGCCTTCCCGGTCAACCTGATGCGCAGCCTGTTGCGCAGCGCCGATCTGCGCGGCGCCCGGCTGAACCAGGCCTGGCTCGACGAAGCCGATATGTCCCGCGCCCTGCTGGAAGGCGCCGACCTGTCGGATGCGCGCCTGCCGTTACGCCAGGGTTGAGTCACCTGGGCTGAAGCGCCCTGGGGATAACCTGCAACTGATATATCAGCCCCGATAAATCCTGCTTATGCCGGGATTTTCGCACTGCAGCGCAGACTATTTTGCCCCGCCGCGCGATGTGCTATGGCCAATGTCATGGCTCAGTCATAAGCGGCCCGCAAACGGGGAGTTGCATGCAGGACATCATCCGGCAATTGGAAGAAAAGCGCGCCCAGGCCCGCGTTGGCGGCGGCGCGAAACGCATCGAGGCCCAGCATGCCAAAGGCAAGCTGACGGCGCGCGAGCGCCTCGAATTGCTGCTCGATCCCGACTCCTTCGAGGAGTGGGACATGTTCGTTGAGCATGACTGCACCGATTTCGGCATGGCCGAGCAGAAAGTGGCGGGCGACGGTGTCGTCACCGGCTACGGCACCATCCACGGCCGCCCCACCTTCGTGTTCAGCCAGGACTTCACCGTGTTCGGCGGTTCGCTGTCGGCCAGCCATGCCGGCAAGATCTGCAAGATCATGGACACCGCGATGAAGGCCGGCGCGCCGGTGATCGGCCTCAACGATTCCGGCGGCGCCCGCATCCAGGAAGGCGTCGACTCTCTCGCCGGCTATGCCGAGGTGTTCCAGCGCAACGTGCTGGCGTCCGGCGTGGTGCCGCAGATTTCCGTCATCATGGGCCCTTGCGCCGGCGGCGCGGTCTATTCGCCGGCGATGACCGACTTCATCTTCATGGTGAAGGACAGCAGCTATATGTTCGTCACCGGCCCCGATGTGGTGAAGACGGTGACGCAGGAGGTGGTGACGCAGGAACAGCTCGGCGGCGCCATCACGCATACCACCAAGTCGTCCGTCGCCGACAACGCTTATGAGAACGACGTCGAGGCGCTGGCGCAGACGCGCCGCCTGTTCGATTTCCTGCCGCTGAACAACCGCGAGAAGGCGCCGCATCGCGAGAGCTGGGATCCGGTCAATCGCCAGGAAGCCTCGCTCGACACGCTGGTGCCGCCCAATCCGAACAAGCCCTACGACATGAAGGAGCTGATCGAGAAGGTGGTCGACGAGGGCGACTTCTTCGAGATCCAGCCGAACTACGCCAAGAACATCCTCACCGGTTTCGCCCGCATCGGCGGCCAGACCGTGGGCATCGTCGCCAACCAGCCGATGGTGCTGGCCGGCTGCCTCGATATCGACTCCAGCCGCAAGGGCGCGCGCTTCGTGCGCTTCTGCGACTGCTACGACATTCCGATCGTCACCTTCGTCGACGTGCCCGGCTTCCTGCCCGGCACGGCGCAGGAATACGGCGGCATCATCAAGCATGGCGCCAAGCTGTTGTTCGCCTATGCCGAGGCGACCACGCCGAAGGTCACGGTGATCACGCGCAAGGCCTATGGTGGCGCCTATGACGTGATGGCCTCCAAGCATCTGCGCGGCGACGTCAATTACGCCTGGCCCTCGGCCGAAATCGCGGTGATGGGCCCCAAGGGCGCGGTGGAGATCATCTTCCGCGGCGAGATCGGCGATGCCGAGAAGATCGCCGCGCGGACGGAAGAGTACCGCCAGAAATTCGCCAATCCCTTCGTCGCCGGGCATCGCGGTTTCATCGACGACGTGATCATGCCGCACAATACGCGCTTCCGGATTGCCCGCTCGCTCGCCATGCTGCGCGACAAGAAGCTGGAAAATCCCTGGAAGAAGCACGACAACATTCCGTTGTGAGATCAGAGATCATGGCCACCAAACTGTTCGACAAGATCCTGATCGCCAATCGCGGCGAGATCGCCTGCCGCGTCATCAAGACCTGCCGCAAACTGGGCATCAGGACCGTGGCGGTCTATTCCGATGCCGACGATGGCGCGCTGCATATGCGCATGGCGGATGAAGCCGTGCATATCGGCGCCGCCGCGGCCGCCGAAAGCTATCTGGTGATCGAGAAGATCGTCGCCGCCTGCAAGAAGACCGGCGCCCAGGCGGTGCATCCGGGTTATGGCTTCCTGTCGGAGAACCGCAAATTCGCCGCCGCGCTGAAAGACGCCGGCATCGCCTTCATCGGCCCCAATCCCGACGCGATCTACGCCATGGGCGACAAGATCGAATCCAAGAAGCTCGCCAAGCAGGCCGGCGTCTCGACGGTTCCCGGTTATCTGGGCGCGATCGCCACGACCGACGAGGCCGTGAAGATCGCCACCGAGATCGGTTTCCCGGTGATGATCAAGGCCTCGGCCGGCGGCGGCGGCAAGGGCATGCGCATCGCGCGCTCGGCCGACGAGGTGGCGCAGGGCTTTTCCTCGGCCACCAACGAGGCGAAGAATTCTTTCGGCGACGACCGCGTCTTCATCGAGAAATACATCGAGCAGCCGCGCCATATCGAAATCCAGGTGCTGGGCGACAAGCACGGCAACGTGATTTACCTGCATGAGCGCGAATGCTCGATCCAGCGCCGCCACCAGAAAGTGGTGGAAGAGGCGCCGAGCCCGTTCCTCGACGAGAAGACCCGCAAGGCGATGGGCGAACAGGCTGTCGCGCTGTCGAAGACCGTGAACTACGACAGCGCCGGCACGGTGGAATTCATCGTCGGGCCCGACCGCAGCTTCTACTTCCTGGAAATGAACACCCGCCTGCAGGTCGAGCATCCGGTCACCGAGCTGATCACCGGCATCGATCTGGTCGAGCAGATGATCCGCGTCGCCGCCGGCGAAAAGCTGAGCATCGCGCAGCCGGACGTGCAGCTGAACGGCTGGGCCGTCGAGGTGCGCATCTACGCCGAAGATCCGCTGCGCGGCTTCCTGCCCAGCACCGGCCGCCTGGCGCGCTGGCGCACCGCCGATGAATCCGCCGTCATCCGCAACGACACCGGCGTGGTCGAGGGCAGCGAGATCAGCATGTTCTACGATCCGATGATTTCCAAGCTTTGCAGCTTCGGCAAGGATCGCGCCGAAGCCATCTCGACGTTGTCGGCGGCGCTGGACGAAACCTGGATCGCCGGCATCGGCCATAACGTCAATTTCCTCTCGGCCGTGCTCGATCATCCGCGTTTCCGCGCGGGCGACATCTCGACCAACTTCATCGCCGAGGAATGGCCGGCCGGCTATGGCGGCACGGTGCTGCCGGAAGGTCGCCAGAATGCCATGCTGGCGGTGGCGACGCTGATCCATATCCGCAACGAGCTGCGCGCCCGCCATCTCGGCGGCAAGCTCGGCCTGCCGGAATGGGAGCCCGATGCCGACTGGGTGGCGACCCTCAACAAGGTGCAGTACCCGCTGCAGGTCAGCGATGCCGAGGGCGGCTGCGACGTCAAGGTCGGCAAGCACAAGCTTCTCAAGGTGCGCAGCGCCTGGAAGCCCGGCCAGCCCTTCTTCCGTGGCACAGTGAATGGCCAGACGGTGGTTGCGCGGGTGTCGCTGCGACCCGATGGCGTTCGCGTGGTGCATGGCGGCGCCGAACTGGATATCGCCGTGCGCACGCCGCGCGCCGCTGAGCTGGCGCGGCTGATGCCGGAAAAGCTGCCGCCCGACATGTCACGCTTCCTGCTCTGCCCGATGCCGGGCCTGGTGGTGTCGATCGCCGTGGCGGAAGGCGAGCCGGTGAAGGCCGGTCAGGCGCTTGCCGTGGTGGAGGCCATGAAAATGGAAAACGTGCTGCGGGCCGAGCGCGATGGCACGGTCAAAAAGGTTAATGCCAAGAAGGGCGACAGCCTTGCGGTGGACCAGGTGATCCTCGAATTCGCTTGATCCTCCCCGAGTTGTGTTTTTACTCTGTTCTTTACTGCGAGTTGCGTTTCCGATAGTCTCCCGTCACTCCCTGTAGGTATGGCAGGGGTGGTAATTCGACGTTGCAGCAGGCGTCGTGCAGGGGGATGAATGACGGGTCGGGTCGATAGCGTTGCCGCGTTTCGTCTGCGCACCCGACATGTTGGTGAGCCGGGGATGCTGCGCCTGTTCGCTCTCACTCTGCTGCTGGTATTCGGCGGGCTTTCGCCGACGACGGCGCTGGCGGAACGTCGGGTCGCTCTGGTCATCGGCAACAGCGCCTATCACGAGGCGCCGCTGCGCAATCCGGTGAACGACGCGCGCGCCATGGCGACGACTCTGCGCGAACTCAACTTCGACGTCACTTTGCTGGAGAATGCCGACCGCACGGCGATGCAGCGTGCGGCGCTCGAATTCGGCCGCAAGCTCAGCGAGGATGTGGCCGGGCTGTTTTACTTCTCGGGCCATGGCATGCAGGTGCGCGGTGCGAACTACCTGGTCCCGATCCGGGCCTCGGTCACCAGCGAGGAGGAAGTCGAGGTCGAGGCGATGGATGTGAACTATATCCTGGCGCGCATGGCGATTGCCAAGAACCGCTTCAACATCGTGATCCTCGATGCCTGCCGCAACAATCCCTTCGAGCGCAGTTTCCGCTCGGCCGCAGGCGGCCTTGCGGCTATCAGTGCGCCGCGCGGCACCCTGATAGCCTATGCGACGGCGCCGGGTTCGGTGGCCGCCGACGGGCAGGGCACGAACGGGCTATACACCGGCGAACTGATCTCGGCCCTGAAGGCGCCGAATCTCACCATCGAGCAGACCTTCAAGCAGGCGCGTGCCGAAGTGGTGACGAAATCCAGCGGCAAACAGACGCCCTGGGAGTCGTCCTCGGTGATCGGCGATTTCGTCTTCCGTCCGCAGGCCGCCGCGCCGGTAGTGGGGACAGCCGACGCCACCTTCTGGACGGCGGTGAAGGACAGCAGCAATCCTTCCGACTATCAGGCCTATCTGAAGGCCTATCCGCAGGGCTTCTATGCCGCACTGGCGCAGAGCCGTATCAGCATCCTGACCGCCGTGCGCGACGCCGAGATTTCGCGTGTTGCCCGCGATGCCGCCGACAAGGCTGCCCGCGAGGCGCTGCTGCAGGCGCAGCAGCGGGAAGCTGAAACGGCCCGGGCCAACCAGCCGGCCCAGGCGCAGACCCAGGCACAGGCTCCGGTGCAGATGGCATCCCTGTCATCGCCGTCGCAGCCCTCCACTGCCAAGCCGGCGTCGGCGCTAGATATGAAGGCGAACTGGCCGGCCATCGAACAAGCCGTGCGCGCGCATTTCGCCGACCCGGAGAATGCGTGGTTCTACAACAGCCATATCAGGGCGCCGGCGGCGAACTCCCTGACCCTGAACGGGGTGAACTACTACGATCCGGTCACCGTGACGGCAGCCGGAATCGAAGCGGTGTTCGTATTGCAGGGCAGCTTCCCCTTCGCGCGTAATATTTATACCGGCGGTTTCCAGCCGTTCACGGCCAACGTCAAATATATCCTGCAGCAGCAGGGCAGCGGGTATGTCATTAGGGAATTCCTGCCGGTTTCGGCCCAGGCGATGCGGCCGAAAGAAACCCCTGATCAATCCCGTGTGACCCCATGACCTGCATATCCTCGACCGACGGCCGTGCGATGCTGGGGCGCCTGTGGCGAGGGCTTTATGCATCGCTGGCCATAGTCCTCGTTCTGGTCATTTCCGGCACTGCAGATGCGGCGGCCGAGCGTCGTGTTGCCCTGGTGATCGGCAACAGTGCCTATGCCGAGGCACCGTTGCGCAATCCGGTGAACGACGCGCGTGCCATGGCGGCAACCCTGCGCGAGCTGAATTTCGATGTGATGCTGCTGGAGAACGCGGATCGCACCCGCATGCAGCGCGCGGCGCTGGAATTCGGCCGCAAGCTGAGCGAGGACGTCGCCGGCCTGTTCTATTTTTCCGGCCACGGCATGCAGGTGCAGGGCATCAACTATCTCATTCCGATCAATGCCCAGGTGGCCAGCGCAGAGGAGGTCGAAGTTGAGGCGCTGGATGTGAACTATATCCTGGCCCGCATGGCGACGGCGAAGAACCGCTTCAACATCGTGATCCTCGATGCCTGCCGCAACAATCCTTTCGAACGCAGCTTCCGCTCTGCCTCCAGCGGACTTGCCGCGATCAGCGCGCCGCGCGGCACCCTGATCGCCTACGCAACGGCGCCGGGCTCGGTTGCTGCCGACGGGCAGGGCGCGAACGGCCTCTATACCGGCGAACTGGTGGCGGCCTTGAAGGTGCCGAACCAGCCGCTCGAACAGACCTTCAAGCAGGCACGCTCCGAAGTGGTGACGAAATCCAGTGGCAAGCAGACTCCCTGGGAATCGTCCTCGGTGATCGGCGACTTCATATTCCGCCCGCAGGTCAAGCCGGGCCCGATCGCCACACCGCGTTCGGAGAATGCCGAAGCGGCGCTCTGGGCTGCGGTGAAGGACAGCCAGGCGGCGTCCGATTACCATGCCTATCTCGATGCCTTCCCCAATGGCGTATACGCGCCGCTTGCACGTCGCCGGATCGAAGGTCTGGCGGCGCCGCAGGGCAAGCCGGCGGTCGCCGCCGCGGCAACCGCACCACAATCGGCACCGGCTGCGAAAAAGACGGACCCCGTGGTGTCGGACGCCAAGCAACCGGCACCGTCGGCCGGAACCCAGGTTGCGGCGCTGATGCCGCCAGCGGGCCGCACGGAACCCAGGCAGCTGCAGGATTATGCCCTGTCGAACTGGCCGGCAATCCAGGCGGCGATCAGGAAGTTTTTCGCCGATCCGGATAATCTCTGGTATCTCAGCGCGCAGAGTGCGCAACGCGACACCACCCGCGTACAGATTCATTCTGTCGATTACCACAGCGCCCTGTCGCATAGCGACGCGGGACTGGAAGTGGTTGCCCTGCTGAAGGGGCAGGTGCCTTCGACAATCATTACGGGGTCGTTGACCGGGTATTCCTCCTACACCAAGGTCCTTGTCGACGTGGAGAACGGCCAGTTTGTTGTGCGTCAGTTTGCCGTCATTCCCAAGCATACAATGTCGCAGAAAGAGAAGCCGGATCAGTCCAAGGTCACGCCGTAACGGCAATGACCGCCGAGGTGCCGGCGGCAAAACATGCAGGCCGACTTCTCGTCGTAAGAGCATCGACATCATTCAATCACCGGAATTGCCCGCCCGAACCGGCGGGCATTTTTCTGTGTACATCTCGACAAATCTTGCAGTTGTCACTGCGCTGTCATCCACGGCCGCTAGGGCTATGTCACAAAAAAAACGACAGGCCCCGGACCGGATTATGCGTATCTCCATCGCCCATCGCATCGGCGCCATTATTCTTGGTGCCGTATTGGCCATTGCAGTCGCTATCGCGGCGGCTTTTTACGAACGGCGTGCCGTGGCCGAGGTCGAGCAAAGAGTGCAGGCGGCGGCGGTACTGCAGTTGACGGCAGAGCGCCTGGACAAGCGTTTTCTTGCCCTGCAGCAGGTGGCTGAACGCTTGGTCACCGGTCAGGATGCGACGCTGGCCGGTCTCCTGACGGAGGAAGGCAAGGTCATCGTCACTGCGCTGGCACAGGCTCGCGGCGGCAGCAGCGGAGTGATTGCAACGCGTTTCGCGGAACTGGAAAGCAAGGCCGTCCTGCTGCAGGGCGTCAGCCAGCGCTTGATCGACGCCCGGAGAAACCTAGGTTTCGACAATGACACGGGCGCCCGCGGTGCATTGCTGCAGGCCGGACGTGCCTTTCAGGCCAAACTGGAGGACATTCGCAGCAAGGCGATGGGCATGACCTTCGATATCGCCAATCAGTTGACGATCACCATGTTGCAGATGCGCGGATATGAAGTTGCATACGCCCTGAGCCGCGACCGACAGGTATTCGAGGCCGATCTGGAGCGGGCCTCCGGCGAATTTCTGGCCACACTGAAATCCGCGCCCTTCTTCGATACGGTGAAGCAGGAGGTGCGCGACCTGCAGGCGGCGTATCTTTTGTCTGCCAGGGAATACGTTATTGCCAGCGAGGCATTGGCCGGCATCGAGGCCGAGGCCCGTCAGATTCGCGATGATATGGCACCGCTGCTTGCCGCATTGGTGCAGGACGCGACCTTGACCGAGTCCGCCGAACGCGCCGAGGCGCAGGCCACACGCAGCCGCATCGCCATGATCTCGGCAGGCCTCACTGCGGCGATGGTGCTGGCGATCCTGATTGCCAGCGTTTTCGTTGCGCGCGGTATCCTGCGGCCGATCGGCCGCATGACCGAGGCGATGAAAGGCCTGGCCGAAGGACAGCTGGATATCGCCAGTCCGGATGCCGTGCGGCAGGACGAGATCGGCGCCATGGCGCGGGCCTATGAGGTCTTCCGCAGCCATGAGGCCGAGCGGCGCGAGATGGCAGCCGCCGAACAGCGCCGGGAACGCGCCCATATGGCCGAGCAGCAGGCCCAGCGTGAACGCGAAGCCGCGATGGCAGCCGAGATCGCGGCCCTGTCGCGCGCGGTATCGGCCGGCGATCTGGAGCGCCGCCTTGATCTTGGCGGCAAGGATGGCGATTTCCGCGAAGTCAGCCTCAGCATCAACCAGCTCACGGATACCCTGGCCACGGTGATCGGCGAATTGTCGGCGGTGCTGCATGCTCTGGCGGACGGAGATGTCGGCTGCAGCATGCAGGGTGAATACAGCGGCGTTTTCGCCGAGCTGAAAACCGCCGTGAATGGTCTGGCGCATCGCATGCGGGATTTTGCCGGCAGACTCGGCACCGCGACCCATGCGGTGCGCGACGCCTCCGGCGAGATTTCCGGCGGCGCCGAGGATCTGGCGCACCGCACCGAGGGACAGGCGGCGGCGCTTGAGGAAACCGCCGCCGCCATGCATCAGGTGACGGCAACGGTGAAGCAGAATGCAGAGAATGCCCAGGATGCCGACCGGCTGGCGAATGCGGCGCGTGTGAATGCCGAACGCGGCGGCGAGGTGGTGGCCCAGGTGGTCGAGGCGATGGACCGCATTGAGCAGGGCGCCCGCAGGATTTCCGAAATCATGGGGCTGATCGACGAGATCGCGTTCCAGACCAACCTGCTGGCGCTGAATGCCGCCGTCGAAGCCGCCCGGGCCGGCGATGCCGGCAAAGGTTTTGCCGTGGTGGCGCAGGAAGTCCGCGCTCTCGCGCAGCGGTCGGCCAATGCGTCGAGGGAAACCAAGCTGCTCATTTCATCATCGAATGCCGAGGTGAAGAAGGGGGCCGGCCTGGCCCATGAGGCGGGTGCCAGCCTGGGCGACATCGTTCAGTCGATCCGCCAGGTTTCCGTGATCGTGGCCGAGATTGCCGGCGGCAGCCGCGAGCAGTCCAAGGGGCTGGACCAGATCAACGATGCCATTGCCGGCATGGACGATACCACCCAGCGCAATGCCGCCTTGGTCGAGGAGACACATGCCTCGGCCCGCGCCTTAAGCGGCCAGGCGCAGGAACTGGCGGAACTGGTCGGCTTCTTCCGGTTGCCGCAGCGCCGCGGCGCCGCTGCGGTGCTGTTGCCTGAAGCCGCGGAGTAGTCGCGTCTAGTTCAGGTCGCGGCGCTGGCTGCGACCCTGGAATTTTCGCCATGTCGCCCTATCTGGGAAAATAGGGAGCCGTCCGGCGGTGGCTGCCGAGTTTCGGCGGGCTGCCACGGGCTGTTATTGGCGCGCGTTGGCCAGGATTGGTTCCCGTTGGCTCGAATTGGCTCCGCGCTGGCCCGGGCTGGTGTTTTACAGGCGGCCGCCGGACCGCTTCAGCCCGATTGCAGATACTGGATGGCGGCGTCGCGTTCGAACAGATAAAGCAATGTCAGCAAGGCCTTGCCGCGTTCGCTGGCCAGTTTGGGGTCGCGCTCCAGGATCAGCCGGGCATCGTCGCGGGCGGCCACCAGCAGGTCGGCATGGGCAGCGAGGTCGGCGACACGGAAGTCCGGCAGGCCGCTCTGGCGCGTGCCCAGCACCTCGCCGGCGCCGCGCAGGCGTAAATCCTCCTCGGCGATGCGGAAGCCGTCATCGGTCTCGCGGATGATCTTGAGCCGGGCTTTCGCCGTCTCGCCCAGCGGCCCGGTATAGACCAGCAGGCAGGCGCCGGGCTTGCCGCCGCGTCCAACGCGGCCGCGCAGCTGGTGCAGCTGCGCCAGACCGAAGCGCTCGGCATGCTCGATCACGATCAGCGTGGCATTGGGCACGTCAACGCCGACCTCGATCACCGTGGTGGCGACCAGCAGCTTTGACCGGCCGGCCGAGAAGGCCTCCATCGCGGCATCTTTTTCGCCCGGCGTCATCTTGCCGTGCACCAGCCCGATGCTGCCGTCGCCCAGTTCCGCCTCCAGCGCCAGTTTCAGCGCTGAATGCCGTTCGGCGGCAGCGGCCAGGTCGAGCTGCTCGTTTTCCTCCACCAGCGGGCAGACCCAGTAGACCTGCTCGCCGGCCCTGATCTTGCGCATCACCGCCGCGACCACATCGAGGTAGCGGTCGGCGGCAATGGTGCGGGTGTCGACCGGGCTGCGGCCCGGCGGTTTCTCGGTCAGCATGGACACGTCCATATCGCCATAGGCGGTGAGCGACAGGGTGCGCGGGATCGGCGTTGCCGTCATCACCAGGATATCGACGCCGCCCTTGTCGCGCTGACCTTTCGCGGCGAGGCTGAGCCGCTGGCTGACGCCGAAACGGTGCTGCTCGTCGATCACCGCCAGCGCCAGGTCCCGGAACACCACATCGTCCTGGAACAGCGCATGGGTGCCGATCAGGATATCGATCTCGCCGGCGGCCAGCCGCTGCAGCAGGGCGGCGCGCGCCTTGCCCTTGTCGCGGCCGGTCAGCAGCGCCAGCCGCACACCCAGCTTGCTGCAATAGGGCTCCAGCGTCTCGGCATGCTGGCGGGCGAGGATTTCGGTCGGTGCCATCAGGGCGGCCTGCGCACCGCCCTCGCCGCAGAGCAGCAGCGCGTTGAGCGCCACCATGGTCTTGCCGCTGCCCACGTCGCCCTGCAGGAGGCGCAGCATGCGGCGCTCGCTCGCCATGTCGCCGGCGATCTCGGCATTGGCCTGCTTCTGCGCATTGGTCAGCGGCCAGGGCAGCAGCTTTTCCAGCGCATCGCGCAAGCGGCCATCGCCGGTGATGGTGCGGCCGGTCTGGCGCTTCAGCCGGCGCCGCACCAGCAGCAGGGCCAGCTGGTTGGACAGCAGCTCGTCGAACGCCAGCCGCTGCCGCGCCGGCGTGTCTTTTTCGATATCAGCCATGCGTTCCGGCCGGTGCGCGGTCAGCAAAGCCTCACGCCAGCCGGGCCAGCCTTCGCGTTTCTGGTAGGCCGGATCGAGCCATTCCGGCAGGTCCATCACCTTGGCCAGCGCGCCATCGATGATCTTGCCCAGCGTGCGTGGCGCCACGCCGGCGGTGAGCGGATAGACCGGCTCGACGGCGGCCATCTGCTCGATCTCTTCCAGGGTGCCGAAGCGGTCCGGATGCGTCATCTGCACCTGGCCGTCGAACAGTTCGACGGTGCCGCTGACCACGCGGGTTTCGCCCTCGGGCAGGCTGCGCCTGAGGAAATCTTCCCGGCCGTTGAAGAACACCAGGGTCAGCCGCCCGCTGCCGTCATGGCAGAGAATCTTGTAGGGCAGGCGCGGCGTGCGCGGCGGGATATGGCGCTCGATGGTCACCTGCAGGGTGGCGATGCGTCCCGGCTCGGCCTCGGCCACGGTCGGGCGATAGCGCCGGTCGATCAGGCCGCTGGGCAGGTGCCACCACAGGTCCAGCACCCGGCCGCCGCCGACCAGCTTTTCCACCAGCGGCGCCAGCTTGGGGCCGCAGCCTTTCAGGCTGGTGATCGGAGCGAAGGCGGGAAACAGCGATTCCGGGCGCATGGGGTCGGGAAATTTCCGGGTAAACCTTGAGAATCCGAGGGTTGGCGTACTATATCCTGCCCTAGTTCCGGAAACACCCCCAGTACGCTCAGGCAGGGTACCCCAGAGATGGCCGAGGATATCGAGATCCGCCGCAAGCGGCTGCTGCATCGCAGTCTGTATACCGGCATGAAGGAGGTCGACATCCTGCTGGGCAGTTTTGCCCGCCGGCATCTGCAGACCTTCACCGAGGTCGAGCTCGACCAGTATGAGGCCCTGCTGGAGAATTACGACGACCCCCAGATTTATGCCTGGGCGATCGGTCGCGATCCGGTGCCGCCGCATCTCGATACCGGAGTGATGAAACTGCTGAAAGCGTACAAGTTACAGTTCTGACGCCATGACATTCGTGCTGCCGGATATCCTGACCCGGCCGGGCCGCTGGGCATTGGCCGGCAGCCCGGAAGGGCAGGATGCGCGCCTGCTGGTGGCACTGGCCGCCCGGCAGAAGGGCCGTGGCGTGCTGCATGTCTGCCGCGACGATGCCCGCATGGCGACGCTGGAAGCGGCGCTGAAATTCTTCGCCCCCGAATTGCCGGTGCTGACCCTGCCGGCCTGGGACTGCCAGCCCTACGACCGCGTCTCGCCCAATGCGGAAATCGCCGCCCGGCGCATGGATACGCTCAATCGTCTAGCCGGGGAACGGCCGGATGTGCCCTGGCTGCTGCTGACCACGGTGAATGCCGCTCTGCAGCGCCTGCCGCAGCCGGACTGGTTCGCCGGCACCGGCTTCCGCGCTGCCAGGGGCAGTCGTATCAAGCCCGAAGTCCTGATCTCCTATCTGAGCCGCAACGGCTACAGCCGCGTCTCCACGGTGAACGAGCCGGGCGAATATGCCGTGCGCGGCGGCCTGGTCGATCTTTATCCGCCCGGCACGGACGCGCCTTACCGGCTGGATTTCTTTGGCGACGAGGTGGAAAACATCCGCCGCTTCGATCCGGCGACCCAGCGCACCATCGATACCGTGACCGAGCTGTCGCTCACGGCCATGAGCGAAGTACCGATGGATGAGGAGTCCATCGCGCGCTTCCGGGGCGGTTATCGCGAGCTGTTCGGCACCGTGACCAAGGAAGACCCGCTGTATGAGGCGGTGTCGGCCGGCCGGCGCCAGATCGGCATGGAACACTGGCTGCCGCTGTTCTTCGATAAACTGGCCACCGTGTTCGACTATGTACCGCAGGCGGCCGTGGTTCTGGATCACCTGACCGGCGATGCCGTCGATGAGCGGTTCAAGGCGGTTGCCGATCACTACGATGCCCGCAAAGCGGCGATGAAGCGCGGCCTGGAAGAGGGTGGTGCGCCCTACAAGCCGCTGCCGCCCGACCGGTTGTATCTCACGGCCGGCGAATGGGGCGGAAAGCTCGAACGCGTGCCGCTCGGCCTGCTGTATCCCTTCGATGCGGTCGGTGGTCCGGAGGTGAAAGTGGTCGATCTCGGCGGCCGGCCGGGCCGCGATTTCGCGCCCGAACGCACCCAGGTGGCGCAGGCGGCGGAAAAGAAAACGGCGGTGGTCAGCGTCTATGAGGCGCTGGGCGGTCATCTGGCCAAGCAGGTGAGCCAGGGCCGGCGGGTACTGTTCGCGACCTTCTCGGTCGGTGCGCGCGACCGTTTGGCGCTGGTGCTGAAGGACCACGGCCTGCCGGCGCCGCAGATCATCGAAGTGGCGAACGACATCGAGACAGTGCCGAAAAGTGTGCCGGCAATTGCCGTGCTGCCGATCGAGCATGGTTTCGAGGCGGGCGATCTCTGCGTTGTCGCGGAACAGGACATTCTCGGCGACCGCCTGGTGCGGCCGCGCCAGAAAAAGCGCCGGGCCGAGAATTTCATCGCCGAGGCGAGCGCCCTGCAGCCCGGCGACTATGTCGTGCATATCGACCACGGCATCGGCCAGTACAAGGACCTGGTGACGCTGGACGTGGCCGGCGCGCCGCATGACTGCCTGCTGCTGCATTACGACGGCGGCGACCGGCTGTATCTGCCGGTCGAGAATATCGAGATGCTGTCGCGCTACGGTTCGCCCGAAGCCGAGGTGACGCTCGACAAGCTCGGCGGCGTCGGCTGGCAGAACCGCAAGGCGCGCATGAAGCAGCGCCTGAAGGACATGGCCGGCGAGCTGATGAAGATCGCGGCCGAGCGCGAGCTGCGCCAGGGCGAACGGGTGATCCCGCAGGAGGGCCTGTACGAGGAATTCTGCGCCCGTTTCCCCTATGACGAAACCGACGATCAGGCCCGCGCCATCGAGGAAACGCTGGATGATCTGTCCAGCGGCAAGCCGATGGACCGACTGATCTGCGGCGATGTCGGTTTCGGCAAGACTGAAGTGGCACTGCGTGCGGCTTTCGCGGCTGCCATGTCGGGCCAGCAGGTGGTTCTGGTCTGTCCGACCACGCTGCTGTGCCGCCAGCATTATCGTACTTTCTTCGAACGCTTCCGCGGCCTGCCGCTGCGGATCGAACAACTGTCGCGCATGGTCACGGCGAAATCGGCCACCGAGACCAAGAAGGGCCTGGCCGACGGCACCGTGGATATTGTCATCGGGACCCATGCGGTGCTGTCGAAAAGCATCGAGTTCAAGCGTCTCGGTCTGCTGATCATCGACGAGGAGCAGCATTTCGGCGTCAAGCACAAGGAGCGGCTGAAGCAGCTCAAGGCCGAGGTGCATGTGCTGACCATGTCGGCCACCCCGATCCCGCGTACCCTGCAGCTGGCGCTCTCTGGCGTGCGCGAACTCAGCCTGATCGCCACGCCGCCGGTGGATCGTCTGGCGGTACGCACCTTTGTCACGCCGTTTGATACGGTGGTGATTCGCGAGGCGCTGCTGCGCGAGCATTTCCGTGGCGGCCAGAGTTTCTTTGTCTGTCCGCGCATCGAATATCTCGATACCGCGATGGCCTTCATCCGCGACCATGTGCCGGAACTGAAGGCGGTGGTGGCACATGGCCAGATGGCGCCGACCGACCTGGATGACGTGATGAACGCCTTCTACGACCGGCGCTATGATGTGCTGGTGGCGACCAATATCGTGGAAAGCGGTCTCGACATTCCATCCGCCAACACGCTGGTGGTCTATCGTGCCGACCTGTTCGGTCTGGCGCAGATGTACCAGCTGCGCGGCCGTGTCGGCCGGTCTAAGCTGCGCGCCTATTCCTATTTCACCTACCAGGGTGGCCGGCTGCTGAATACTTCGGCCGAGCAGCGCCTGCGCGTATTGCAGAGTCTCGACACGCTGGGTGCGGGCTTCACGCTGGCCTCGCACGATCTTGACCTGCGCGGGGCCGGCAACCTGCTGGGCGAGGAGCAGTCGGGCCATATCCGCGAGGTCGGCTTTGAGCTGTATCAGGAGATGCTGCAGGAGGCGATTGTGGCGGCACGGGCTTCAGCGCGTGGGGATACCAGTGCGCTGAGCGAGAAGTGGTCGCCACAGATCCAGATCGGCACGGCCGTGCTGATTCCCGATACCTATGTGGCCGACCTGAATCTGCGCATGCAGCTCTATCGCCGTGTCGCCGATCTGGATGGCCGCGCCGATATCGATGCCTTTGCCGCCGAGATGATAGAT
This sequence comes from Ferrovibrio sp., assembly GCF_025869515.1. Lineage (GTDB taxonomy): Bacteria > Pseudomonadota > Alphaproteobacteria > Ferrovibrionales > Ferrovibrionaceae > Ferrovibrio. The sequence continues at coordinate 8,959 of NZ_JAOZVR010000082.1, read as the reverse complement.
CGCTTCGGCCCGTTGCCGGAAGAGGTGCATCACCTGCTGGACATCGTGGCGATCAAGAAGTTCTGCATCGAGGCAAACATCCTGAAGATCGAGGCCGGGCCGAAAGGCGCGACACTCACCTTCCGCGACAACAAGTTTGCTGACCCGGCCGGCTTGGTGCTGTTCATCCAGTCGGAACGGGGCGCCAAGCTGCGGCCCGATCACAAGGTGGTGCTGATGCGCGACTGGCCGGAGCCGACGGATCGCCTGAAAGGCGTGCTGCATGCGGCCTTGCGGCTGGCCGAGATCGCAGGCAAGGCGAAGAAGAAAGTCGCCTAGCTCAGGCGTGTGCCAGGGCTTTCCAGTTTGCCCGGTGGAAAGCTCTGGCCGGCGCCGATATAGGCGACAGTGCCGTCCGGACCGAGCAGCGGCACGGCAATCACTTCCAGCAGCCAGTCTTCGCCCAGCGTTCTGGCCTTCACATGCCCGTAAACCGGCATGGCGGCATGATGAACCATGGTAGCCCCTTTGACGAGGAAGGGGCGCAGCGCCGGGTCGGGATGCTCATCCAGCCATTTGCCCGTCAATTCATGGCCCAGACGCTCGACGATATCTGTGCCGACCAGTCGATAGCGGAAGCGCAGCGGGTCGTGATGCACTTCCAGCAAAGAAAGCGACCCGAGCAGGAAGCGCAGCCGGATCGGATCGAGGAAATCCTTGCCCGGCGCCCGCTCATCCATATGGGCATCCTGCCAGAGCTGCAGGAACTGCCGCACATTGTCGTCCCGGATATTGTCGGGGTCGGAAATGAATTCCAGCATTGGAAGTCCCTGCGGGGCGATCGAGAGGCCCGGCAATTCCATGATCAGGCCTCGACAGCGGCCGGCGGTTCGGTGACGACCTTGTCGATCACCTGCAGCAGCACATCGGGCGTCTGCGCACCCGATACGCCGTATTTGCGCTCGAAGATGAAGAAGGGCACGCCTGTGATGCCCAGTTCGCGCGCCATCATGTCTTCGTTCTGGATCACATCGGCATCGCGGCCTTCATCCAGCAGCTGTTTCACCAGGGTACCGTCCATGCCTTCGGCGGCGGCGGCATCGGCCAGCACCTGGTGGTCGCCGATATCGCGGCCTTCGAGGAAATACAGGCGGAACAGCCGCTCCTTCAGTTCGCTCTGCACGCCGGCGGTGAGGGCCCAGCGCAGCACGCTATGGGCGGCCAGCGTGTTGGGGGTGCGCTTGATACCCTCGAAGTCGAATGGAATGCCCTCCTTGGCGCCTTCGGCAGAGACGCGGGCATAGATTTCCTTCGCCCGGGCCGGGCCGCCGAATTTGGCTTCGAGATAGCTTTTGCGGTCGGCGCCCTCGCGCGGCATGTCCGGATTGAGCTGGAACGGCCGCCAGCCGATCTCGAACTCGATATCCGGCCGCTGGGCGAGGGCCTGTTCGAGCCGGCGCTTGCCGATGAAACACCAGGGGCAGATGACGTCGGAGACGATTTCGATACGCATGCTGTAACGGTAGCGCAGCCATGGCGTTCAGGCCAGCCCCCAGGTGGCGGGCCTTGACCGCACGGCCCTGCGCGACCAGCATCCAAGTTACGGAAAATCTGGGAGGATTCGATGAGTACAGGGATCAGCCTCAAGGGCAAGGTGGCAGTGGTGACCGGGGCCAGCAGCGGCCTGGGCGAAAGGTTTGCCGAACTTTTGAGCGGGGCGGGGGCCTCGGTGGCCCTGGCGGCGCGCCGGACCGACCGGCTCAAGACCCTGGCCGACAGGATCACGACCGCCGGCGGCACCGCGATCACGGTCAAGCTGGATGTGAATGACTATGACAATATCCAGGGTGCGTTTGCCGAGATTGCCGGCAAGCTGGGCGGCGTGGATGTTCTGATCAACAATTCCGGCGTCAACAAGCAGGGCCGCATCGTGGATGTGACGCCGGATGACTTCGATTTCGCCATGAACACCAATGCCAAGGGCGCCTTCTTCGTCGCCCAGGCCGCCGCCAGGGACATGATCGCCCGCAAGGCGGAGGGGCGGATTATCAACATCGCCTCGGTTGCCGGCCTGAAAGTGCTGAGCCAGCTTTCGGTCTACTGCATGTCGAAGGCGGCAGTGGTGCAGATGACCAAGGCGATGGCGCTGGAATGGGCGCGCTATGGCATCAATACCAATGCGATCTGCCCGGGCTATATCGAGACCGAGATCAACCGCGATTACTGGGGCACCCCGGGCGGCAAGAAACTGGTCGAAATGCTGCCGCGCCGCCGGGTCGGCGAGCCGAAGGATCTCGACGGCCTGATCCTGCTGCTGGCCTCGAACGAGGCGCGCTTCATCAATGGGGCGATCATTGCAGCCGATGACGGTCTGACGGTAACCTAGGCTTTCTGGCGATGAGGATGGCGTGACGGACCTGCAGGACACGGAAAAGCCGAAAATCCTGGTGCTGTTTGCGCATCCCTATCCGCACCTGTCGCGCGTGAACCACGCCATGGCCGATGCGGTCCGCGACCTGCCGCATGTCACGCTGCATGACCTCTACGAGACCTATCCCGATTTCCACATCGATGTGAAACGTGAACAGGCACTGCTGGACAAGCACGATGTGGTCGTGATGCAGCATCCGATTTACTGGTATTCCTGCCCGTCGCTGCTGAAGGAATGGATGGACAGCGTGCTGGAATACGGCTGGGCCTATGGCTCCGGCGGCGTGGCCCTGCAGGGCAAGGAACTGGCACAGGCGGTATCGACCGGCGGCCCGGACGACGCTTATCGTGCCGATGGATATAACGGCATGACAATGGCTGAATTGCTGCGGCCCTTCGAGCGTTCGGCGGCGCTCTGCGGCATGACCTATCGCACGCCGTTCCTGCTGCAGGGGGCACGACTGAAGAAACCGGCCGAGGTGACGGCCCATGTCGCAGCTTACCGGCAATGGCTGACCGATTATCCGCATCCGAAACTCTGCCCCGGCTGCGACGTGCCGACGGTGCCGGCCACGGATCGCTGACATGGACGGACTGCTGCTCAATGCGGTGATCTATCTGGCGGCAGCCGTGATCGCCGTGCCGATCGCCAAGCGGCTCGGCCTTGGCTCCGTCCTGGGCTACCTGATCGCCGGGGTCGTGATCGGGCCATGGGGCCTGAAGCTGATCACCGATGTCGAGGCGATTCTGCATTTCTCTGAATTCGGCGTCGTGCTGCTGCTGTTTGTCATCGGGCTGGAACTCAATCCGCGCCGGCTGTGGCAGATGCGCTGGCCGATTCTCGGGCTCGGCGGCGGCCAGGTGGCAGGCTCCACGCTGGCGCTGACGGCGCTGGGCATATTGCTGGGCTGGCCCTGGCCGGTGGCGCTGGCGGCCGGCCTCGGCCTGTCGCTGTCGTCCACCGCCATTGCGCTGCAGCCGCTCACCGAACGCAACCTGCTGACCACGCCGGGCGGGCGTTCGGCTTTCTCGATCCTGCTGTTCCAGGATATCGCGGTGATCCCGATGCTGGCCTTGCTGCCGTTGCTGACCTTCGGGCCGCTGGCCGCCGAACAGGGCGAGGGCTGGGTCGGCGCCGCCAAGGCGGTGGCGGCGATCGGTATCATCATTTTCGGCGGCCGGTTTCTGACACGGCCGCTGTTCCGCATGGTGGCCGATACCAACCTGCGCGAAATCTTTACCGCCGTGGCGCTGCTGCTGGTGATGGGCATTGCCCTGCTGATGCAGTTGGCCGGCCTGTCGATGGCACTCGGCGCCTTCCTGGCCGGCGTGCTGCTGGCAGAGTCGGAATACCGTCACGAACTGGAAACCGATATCGAACCCTTCAAGGGGTTATTGCTGGGCCTGTTTTTCACCGCGGTCGGCATGTCGGTCGATTTCGGCCTGCTGTTGAGCCAGCCGGTCAGGGTGCTGGCCATGGTGCTCGGGCTGATTGTTGCGAAGGCCATCGTGCTGCTGGCGATTGCCCGCTTCGCGCGACTGCAATGGAGCCAGACCTGGCTGTTCGTCTTCCTGCTGGCGCAGGGCGGCGAATTCGCCTTCGTGCTGTTCGGCTCGGCGGCCAGCTTCGGCATCATGGATGCCGAAACGGTGGCATTGCTCACCGTGGTGGTGGCGCTGTCGATGGCCACCGCACCGCTGCTGGTGGTGCTGAACGACAGGCTGATCGAGCCGCGGTTCGTGCAGGTCAGCGACCGGCCGCATGATATTCCGGAAGATGAAGGCAATCCGGTGATCGTCGCCGGCTTCGGCCGTTTCGGCCAGATCGTCGTGCGCCTGCTCTATGCCAACCGGATCGGCGTCACCATTCTGGATCACGATTCCGAAATCATCGATACGCTGCGCCGGTTCGATTTCAAGGTGTTTTACGGCGATGCCACCCGGCTCGACCTGCTGGAAGCGGCCGGTGCCGCCAAGGCGAAAGTTCTGGTGGTGGCGGTCGACAGCCAGGAGGCATCGCTTCAGCTGGTCGACCTGGCGCAGAAGCATTTTCCGCATCTGAAAGTCATCGCGCGGGCGCGCGATCTGCCGCATGCGATGGAGCTGATGAACCGCAAGGTACCGGTGATCGAACGCGAAACCTTCCGCTCGGCCCTGCATCTCGGCGAGGAAACCCTGAAGGCGCTTGGTCAGCCGGCCTATGCGGCACGCCAGAAAGCGCTGATGTTCAGGCAACATAACCAGGCCCTGCTGGAGCAGCTGCATGCCCATTGGGACGAGGATATGGACAAGCGCGTCACGCTGCAGCGGCAGGCGCGCGCGCGTCTGCAGCAGAATCTGGAAGCCGACGAGAAAGCCCAGGAAGCCGCGCGCGGCCTCGGCTGGGACTGACAGGGCTGGGATTAGCGGTTACGACAGGCCCATGCGGCGCAGCATCTGCTGGCTTTCCGCCACCTCGGTGCTGGGACCGAAAGTGATGCGGCCGCTGAACATGCTGATCATTTTGTCCATCAGCGTGCTGTAGCGGTTCCACAGCGCGGTGCGTTCGCCATCGGTCTTGGCGGCATTCCAGTCCTTCACATAGGCGGCGCCGGCCTGCATCAGTGTCAGCTGGTCGTTCTGGGCGGCGATGCTGCGATAGGCCTCGGCCAGCACCGGATCGTCGCCGAACAGCTTGCTGATCTCGGCGGCCCTGGGGTGGCTGTTATCGACGATGATCCGGCCGCCGGCGCCGGTGCTCAGCTCGACCGGAATGTTCGGATCGATGCCATGGGCGGCGAGGGCCTGCTTCAGCTGCCCGGCAAATTCTGCCGTGCTCTTCTGGGCCTCGGCGGCAATTTTCTCAAGCCGGACGGTCTTGGTTTCGGGGTCGTAAGCTGTGCCGAACAGCACCTTGGCAAGCTGTTCCGGTGTTGGGTGCCGGCCCGGGGTCACGCTCGGAAGCTTGCCTGCACCCTGCTTTTCTTCAAGGTAATCCGCGAATTTCGTCGCGGCCATCGTTGCCGGCGTGTTGCTCGCCACGGTCTGGTGGGCGGTCAGCAGATCGCCGAAGACAGACTTGGCGGAAGCAGAAGCAATGGCACTCATCACAAACCCCATCGGTTGGTCCAATGAGGAAATTGCAAGGGCAGTGCCACATTGTTTCAGGCTGGCGGCAGCGCCAGTTTCTTGCGCTGCACCTTGCCGTTGGCGGTGCGCGGCAGGGCCGTGACGAAGCGCCATTCACGCGGGCATTTATAACCGGCCAGCCGGCCCTCGGCGAAGGCTGACAGCTCGGCCGGATCGGCGGTCATGCCCTCGCGCAGCACGATGAAGGCCGCCACCACCGAGACATCGGCGCGGACCTTCAGTTCGGTGACCGCCACCTCGGCCACGGCCGGGTGCTCGGCGATGGTCATCTCGACCTCGACCGGCGACACGCGATAGCCCATCGCATTCATCACGTCGTCGTTGCGGCCGTGATGCCAGACATAGCCGTCGGCATCCAGGCTGGCGAGGTCGCCGCCGCAGAACCACTCGCCGCGATAGACCAGGGCTTCTTCTTCCGGGCGGTGCCAGTAACCCAGCATCATCGAGGGATCGCTGCGATGCACGGCGAGCAGGCCGGTCTCGCCCTGCGGCAGCGGCGCGGTACTGTCGCTGTCCGGGGACAGGATGGCGATGCGACGGCCGGGCTGCGGCTTGCCGGGGCTGCCCGGTTTGATGGTCATGCCGGGGCCGGTGGAAATGTAGGTCGAGATCTCCGACATGCCGAGTGCCTCGTAGAGCGGCTTGCCGGTGCGGCTCTGCCATTCCTCCAGCAGGCCGGGCGGCAGGGCCTCGCCGGCGGTGGCGCCATGGCGGAGCGCTGACAGGTCGTGTGCTGCGAGATCGCAGTATTTCAGGATCTGGCGATACAGCGTCGGCACGGCGGCGAAGATGGTGGCACGGTGGCGCGCCATCAGCTGCGGCCAGACCTGGATGTCGCGATGGCCGTTATACAGCACCGTGGTGGCACCGACCGCCCAGGGATCGACCAGACCGACGCCCAGCGTATAGGTCCAGTTGAACGCGCCGGCATGCAGCATCACATCGCTGTCCTGCAGGCCGAGCCAGCCCTTGTGCATCGGCCGGCGACCCCAGGCGGCACGATGGGCATGCAGCACGCCTTTCGGTTTTCCCGTGGTGCCCGAGGTATAGACCAGGTAGGCCGGATCATCGGCCGCCGTATCGGCATAATCGGGTAGAGGTGCAGTCTGCTTCAGCGCCTGCAACTTCACGGGATCGAGCAACAGCACGCCGGCCGGCAAAGCCAGGTCGGCGGCCAGTTCGGCGCTGGCGGCGACAGCGGCGGCGCCGGAATTCTCCAGCAGGTAGGCGGCTTCGGCAGGTGTGAGCTGCGCGCTGGAGGGCAGGGCGACATAGCCGGCGGCCATGGTGGCGAAGTAAGTCAGCGCGTAATCCGCGTCATTGGCCATGCGAATCATGATGCGGCTGCCGGTCGGCAGGCCCAGGCTGCGCAGGCCGGCGGCCAGCCGCCGCACGGCAAGATCGGCCTCGGCGAAGCTCATGCGGAATTCGCCGGTCTCGCCGACCAGGATCATCGCGGTCTTGTCAGGACGCAAACGGGCGTTGTCAGCCAGGCAGTAGCGCGCAAGATTGAAGCGGGCGGGAACGGGTTCGGTCATCGGTCAAGCTGAAATCTGTTGATATCGAGAAGCCTGGACTCGGTGGCGGGAACGCCCCGGGTCAGGTGAGAGACAAGATCGGCGGTCGTTGAACCGCGGGTCAGCATCATGCATGTCGCTTCCTGCCCGCCGGTCCGCGTGGCGTGCCAGACGCTGGGCCGCATGCAGATTCCGCTGCCGGGAAAAATCGAAAAGGCGCGTAGTGTTGCGAGATCGGGCGCACCGCTGCCGTCGCTGACGGCGACAATCTGGATAATGTTTCCGACAAGAGGAATGACTGCCTGCTCGGTCAGGTGGTGCGTTTCGAGCCGGTCGATCGACGGCGTTGAGACGCGATACTTCACCCACAGAATTTCATGCTCGCCGCCGGCGCCGGGATTGAAGGCATGCTCATGCCAGAAATCGCTGCCGGCGCTTGCATAGGCCGCTGCATCCCCCTTGCCGGGAAAAGGCTTGCCCAGCATCCAGCCGAATAGCGTAAATGCTTCCGCAGTCAGAACTTCCACAGGAAGCGGCGTAACAGGCGGGGCAGGCATATTGCGGCTGTTGGCCATCATGCCACCGGTTTCGGCCTGGCGTCGGGCGCGCGCAGATAGAACAGCAGCGCCGAGAGCAGGATGACGAACTGCACGCCGAACAGGATGCGGTAATCGGTTTCGGTCGGCACCTGACCCCTCGGAGCGAGCCGGCCCATCAGGAAGCCGGTGAGAATCTGCTGGAAGGCGCCGCCGCCCATCGTGCCGATATTCAGCGTGGTGATGGCACGCCCGGCCATTTCGGCGGGAAATACCGAACTGGCATGGGCAAAGATCATCACGATGCAGCCGTTCATCACGCCCATGAAGGTGAAGAGCGCGGTGATGACGAAAACGCTCAGGCCCGGCATGGCGATGATGACGGCGAGGCAGGCCAGTTGCGAGCCGAGCCCCACGGCCAGCAGCCATTTCCGGGTGTTGAAGACGCGATCCAGCGGGCCCCAGATGAAGTAGCCGCCGGCGGCACCCAGCGCCATGAAGATCAGCACATTGCCGCGCGCCTTGGCATCCATGCCATGCACATCATGCAGATACGGACCGCCCCAGAGGCCGAGGATGGTGATGAAAGTGGCGTAGGCACAGAAGATGATGGCGAAGAGATTGGGAAAAGCCGGATGGCGGATGATGGCGCCAACCCCGCGCAGGGCCTGTCCGAGGCTTTCCGTTTTTCCCGGGCGTGCCTTTGCCGAATCCGGGTGATCCTGAAGCGCCCAGAACGACAGGCCGATCAGGCAGACCGTGATGCCGGCGGTGAGATAAAACGCCGTGCGCCAGCCGTAAGCGGCGGCGAGCCAGGCCAGCGGCGCGGTCGAAGCCACGACGCCGAGATTGCCTATGGCGATCAGGATGCCGGACATGGTGGCGAAACGGTCGGCCGGGAACCAGCGCGAGAACAGGACCATCGGGCCGGTCAGCAGCGCGGCGCAGCCAAAACCGAGCACCACGCGGGCCAGACTGAGCTCCAGCAGGTTGCGGCCGAGCGCAAAGGCCAGCGCGCCGATAAAGGCGATCACCAGCGTGGTGATGATGGTGCGGCGCGGGCCCCAGCGGTCGAGCGCGATGCCGACCGGCAACTGGCTTACCGAGAAGGTGAGGAAGAAGGCGCCGGTGAGGATGCCAAGGTCTTCCGGCGTCAACGCCAGTTCGGTCATCAGGTCGGGACCGATGACGGCGTTGGCCGAGCGGTAGAACTGACTGATCGTGTAACTGAGGCAGGCGCAAAGCAGAATGCGCCAGGCAACGGGTATCATGGCTCTGCTACTTGTTCATGAGCGCATTCGGCAGCCAGGTGGCGATCTCCGGAAAAATGCAGAGGAGCAGCATGGCGACAACCATGCAGAGCATGAA
>NZ_JAOZVR010000081.1 GCF_025869515.1 Ferrovibrio sp. | reverse complement strand
GGCACGCGGTTGCATCCGGCGACGGCCGTCACCAGCAAGCAGCTGATCCCGGTCTACGACAAGCCGATGATCTATTACCCGCTGACCACGCTGATGCTGGCGGGCATCCGTGAAATCCTGATCATCACCACGCCGCGCGACCAGGTGTCGTTTCGCAACCTGCTGGGCGACGGCAGCCAGTGGGGCATCAGCATCACCTACGCCGTGCAGCTGGAGCCGAACGGCATTGCGCAGGCCTTCATCATCGGCCGCAATTTCGTCAACGGCGAGCCCTGCGCGCTGGTGCTGGGCGACAACATCTTCTACGGCGAGGGTTTCAGCGAGGTGCTGCGGCGCGCGGCGCGCATCCAGGACGGTGCCGTGGTGTTCGGCTACTGGGTTGCCGACCCGGAACGCTACGGCGTGCTCGATCTCGGACCCGACAAGAAACCGCGCGCCATCATCGAGAAGCCGAAGGACCCGCCGACCAACTGGGCGGTGACCGGCCTGTATTTCTACGACAGGGATGTCTGCGATATAGCCGCGGCGCTGAAACCTTCGGCGCGCGGCGAACTGGAAATCACCGATCTGAACAATGTCTACCTCAAGCGCGGCAAGCTGACGGTGGAATTGTTCGGCCGCGGTTTCGCCTGGCTCGATACCGGCACGCCGGACAGCCTGCTGGAAGCCTCCAACTTCATCGCCACGGTGGAAAAGCGCCAGGGCCTGAAGATCGCCGCGCCCGAAGAGGTCGCCTGGCGTCAGGGCTATATCGATGCCGCCCAGGTGGAGAAGATCGCCGCCGCCTATGGCAAGAATGCCTATGGCCAGTATCTGCGCCGCATCCTCAATGAAGGCCGCGACCGCTAAATGCGTATCCTCGCCACCGACCTGCCCGACGTCTTCATCATCGAGATGAGGGTATTCTCCGACGACCGCGGCTTCATCAAGGAGTTGTGGAACGCACCGCGCTATCTCAACCAGGGGCTCGGCGTGCCGTCGGTGCAGACCAATTTCTCGCGCTCGCGCAAGGGCGTGGTGCGCGGGCTGCATTACCAGGAGCCGCATGGCCAGGGCAAGCTGGTGACGGTGGTGGCTGGCGAGGTATTCGACGTCGCGGTCGATATTCGCAAGGGCTCCCCCACCTTCGGCCGCTGGACCGGCACGCTGCTGACCGGCGACAATCACCATCAGCTGTGGATACCGCCGGGTTTCGCGCATGGCTTCTCGGTGCTGAGCGAGCAGGCGGATTTCATCTATCAGTGCACCGCACCCTATGATCCGAATTGCGAGCATGCGATCCGCTGGAACGATCCGGCCATCGGCATCGACTGGAAGGTCAGCGATCCGATCATCGCCAAAAAGGACATGGCCGCGCCGCTGCTGAGCGAGGCCCGGGTACTGCCGCCGTATTACCCGCTGCCGCCGCTGATCGTGACCAACGGCAAGCATCCGGGCTGACGCCATGCTGCGCGTTGCCGTGATCGGGACGCAGGGACAGCTGGCGCGATCACTGGCCGAGATCGCCGCTGGCGATGTGACGGTGACCTGCATCGGCCGGCCGCAGCTCGATCTGGCGCAGCCCGAGACGGTGGCGCCCGTACTGGCCGACCTGCCGGTCGACCTGGTCGTCAATGCCGCCGCCTATACCGCCGTCGACAGGGCCGAGCGCGAATCCGACCTGGCCTTCCGCATCAATTGCGACGGTGCCGCCGCCGTGGCGGCGGTTTGCGCCCGGCGCGGGCTGCCGCTGGTTCATGTCTCCACCGATTACGTTTTCGACGGCCGCAAGGCCGGCGCCTGGCGCGAAGACGATCTCTGCAATCCGCAGGGTGTCTATGGTGCGTCCAAGCTGGCGGGCGAGCAGGCCGTGCTGGCCGCGCTGCCGGCCGCCGTGATCCTGCGCACCGCCTGGGTACACAGCCCCTTCGGCAGCAATTTCGTACGCACCATGCTGCGGCTCGGCGCCGAGCGCGACCGCCTGCGCGTGGTGGCCGACCAGCAGGGCTCGCCAACCTATGCGCCCGATCTGGCTGCAGCGATCCTCGTTCTGGCACGGAAACTGGCCGCTGGCGGCGAGACCGGCGTTTTCCACCTGGCGGGCGCCGGCTCCACGACATGGCATGGCCTGGCGGTCGAGATCATGGCGGCAGCCGGGCGCAGGATTCCCGTCGACGCGATTACCACGGCGGACTACCCGACGCCGGCGCAACGCCCGGCCAACTCGGTGCTCGATACGGCGAAGATCGCATCGGCCTACGGCATCCGTCTGCCGCCCTGGCAGGACGGCGTGCGGCGCTGCGTGGCCCGGCTGCTGGCCTGAGGGGAACCCCGGTCCGGGCGGCGTGTTGATCTGCCATGACCATCCGCATCGGAATTTCGGGCTGGACCTACAAACCCTGGCGCGGGGTGTTTTTCCCCAAAGGCCTGCCGCAGAAGCGTGAGATGGCTTATGCGGCGCGCACATTCCCCAGCATCGAGGTGAATGGCACCTTCTATGGCCTGCAGAAGCCCGGGACTTTCCAGGTCTGGTATGACGGTACGCCGGGCGATTTCGTTTTCGCCATCAAGGCGTCGCGTTACATCACGCATATCCGTCGCCTGCGCGATGCGGGAAAACCGCTGGCGAATTTCTTCGCGCAGGGCGTGCTGGCGCTGGGGGAGAAGCTGGGGCCGATCCTGTGGCAGCTGCCGCCGAGCTATCGATTCGATCCCGGGCGGCTGGAGGATTTCCTCAAGCTGCTGCCGCATGACACCATGGCGGCGGCCCGGATGGCACGCCGGCACGAAGCCGGCATGAAGGGGCGCGTCTTCCTGACACCTGACCGCAAGCGCCCGCTGCGCCACGCCATGGAAATCCGGCATGAGAGTTTCCGCGACGAACGTTTCATCGCATTACTGCGCAAGTATCGCGTCGGCCTTGTGGTCGCCGATACGGTGGAATGGCCCCGTCTTGGCGATATCACCGCGGATTTCGTCTATGTGCGCCTGCACGGCTCGGAACAGCTTTATGCCAGCGGCTATTCCGAAACGGCGCTGGCTGACTGGGCGCGCTGGTTGCGCAGCTGGAGCCAAAGCCGGTCGCCGCGTGCGATCGACCGGGTGTCATCCGCCAAGCCGCGGACGAAAGTGAAAGATATCTTCGTCTATTTCGACAACGACATGAAGGTAAAGGCGCCCTTCGATGCGCTGAAGCTCGCCGGACGCCTGAAAGTGCAGGCCGGCCCACCGCCGCTGGAGGATTTCGTCACAAGGAAAACCCGCGGCGGAAAACGGGCCGCCGAAGGTCGCCGGCGATCCTGAGCGGAATACGTCCGGTCAGGCCTTTTTGACGAAGCAGGCTTTCAGCACCAGGCCTTTCACTTTGTCAGTGCGGCCCTCGATTTCCTCCTCATCGTCGGTGAGGTGGATGTTCTTGATCACCGTGCCGCGCTTCAGGGTGGCATTCGCGCCTTTCACCTTCAGGTCCTTGATGAGGACGACGCTGTCGCCTTCGGCCAGCAGGTTGCCGTTGCTGTCTTTCACTTTCACGTCCACGCGGAATTCTCCTGGATCTCGCTGATGCTCGTATGGATGCATCATACCCGGATACCGCCATATAAAAACCGCGGCGGAAGGATGTCCGCCGCGGTGCGTTGTCGCGGATGGCTTACTTGCTGCCAGGCTATTTGCTATCCGGGCGGCGGTTCAGGATCTGGTACAGGATGATCGCACCGAAGGTGGCGGTGCCGATGCCGCCCAGCGAGAAGCCGCCGAATTTCAGCATCAGGTCGCCGGCGCCGACGGTGAGGGCGACGCCGACCGTGATCAGGTTGCGCGCATTGGAGAAGTCGACTTTGTTCTCGACCCAGATGCGGCCGGCGGTGGCCGCGATCAGGCCGAACACCACCAGCGACAGGCCGCCGAGCACCGCACCGGGGATGGTGAGGATCAGTGCACCGAATTTGGGCGAAAAGCCGAGCAGGATGGCAAACAGCGCGGCGACGATGAAGATCAGCGTGGAGAAGATCTTGGTCACCGCCATCACGCCCATGTTTTCGGCATAGGTGGTCATGCCGGTGCCGCCGCCGGCACCGGAGATCATGGTGGCGATGCCGTCGCCGAGGAAGGCGCGCCCGAGCAGCGGATCGAGGTTGCGCCCGGTCATCACGCCGATGGCTTTCACATGGCCCAGATTCTCGGCCACCAGGATGATCGCCACGGGTGCGATCAGCGCCATGGCGCCAGCCTCGAAGACCGGCGCGGTGAAATTGGGCATGCCGATCCAGGCGGCATTCATCACACCGCTGAAATCGATCGGCTTGCCCATGCCCATGCCGTTGGCCATTACGGCATGGACGACATAGGCGATCAGGCCGCCGAGCAGGATCGGCAGGCGCTGTACCGTACCGCTGCCGTAGACAGCCACGACGCCGACCGCGACCACGGTGAGCAGGCCGATGAAGGCGTCGAAACCGTTGGCGCTGACGCCTTTGACGGCAATCGGCGCGAGGTTGAGGCCGATCACCGCGACGATGGCGCCAGTCACCACCGGCGGCATCAGGGTTTCGATCCAGCCATGGCCGGCTTTCATCACGATCAGGCCGATGATGGCATAGACCGCACCGGCGGCGATGATGCCGCCGAGCGCCACGCCGATATTGGCATTCGGCCCGCTGCCGCTATAAGCCGAGGCGGCGATCACCACGGCAATGAAAGAGAAGCTGGACCCGAGATAGCTCGGCAGCCTGCCGCCGGTGACGGCGAAGAAGATCAGCGTGCTGATGCCGGAAAACAGGATCGAGACATTCGGATCGAAGCCCATCAGCAGCGGCGCCAGCACGGTGGCGCCGAACATCGCCACCACATGCTGCAGGCCGACCGCAATCGTCTGCCCCATCGGCAGGCGTTCGTCCGGGGCGATCACGCCGCCGGTCTTCAAGGTCCATCGCGACAGGAAGCCGTCGTCTGACTGTGCCATTGTTTTCCCCTTTGCATTTCATCTGCGAGTGCGAGCGTCGGAGGCGGCAGCGTTGTGTTGTGATTTGGAATCGGGCGGCCTGTCTTCGACTAAAGTCGATCATTCGACCTCGTCCCCAGGGTGTCAAATCCTCGTGTCGATTCGCGAAAAAGGAGATTCGGCAATAGTTTGCTGGATTGCGGGCGGGAACGGAGTTATAGTCATCGACAATTAGTCCGTGTAAGGATTATATTCGGGAGGAAGACAGAATGGCGGCAGTTCAGGATCGCCCGGTCATCATCATCGGGGGCGGCATCGGCGGTCTGGCGACGGCGCTGGCGCTGGCGCTGAAGGGGCTGCCCTCGGTGCTGCTCGAGCAGTCGGCCGAATTCCGCGAGGTCGGCGCCGGCATCCAGCTCGGCCCCAATGTCTTCCGCCGCTTCGAGACGCTGGGTATCCGCGCCGCCATCGAGGCCGATGCGGTGTTTCCGGAAAACCTCATCATGCGCGATGCCCTGACCGGCGAAGAGGTCACACGCCTGCCGATGGGCGAGCAGGCGCGCGCACATTGGGGCATGCCCTATGCGGTGACGCATCGCGCCGACCTGCACAACACGCTGCTGCAGGCCTGCCTGGCGCAGACGCCGATCACGCTGCGCACCAGCGCCAGGGTGACGGGCTGGCAGGATGCCGGCGACAGCGTCTCGGTCACGCTGGCCGATGGCGAAACGATCGAAGGCAGCAGCCTGGTGGCCTGCGACGGCCTGTGGTCGCAGGTGCGCGAGCAGATCGTCGGCGACGGCAAGCCGCGCGTCTCGGGCCATATCGCCTATCGCGCCGTGCTGCCGGCCGGCGAGGTGCCGCCGGACCAGTTTGAAAACAACGTGGTGCTCTGGGCCGGGCCGAAGACGCATCTGGTACATTATCCGCTGCGCCGCGGCACGCTGTTCAACCTGGTCGCGGTGTTCCATTCCAACCGTTACGAAGAAGGCTGGAACAGCTTCGGCGATGTGGCGGAGCTGAACGAGCGTTTCCAGAACCAGCAGCCGCAGGTGCACAAGCTGCTCGACAAGATCGACTCCTGGCGCATGTGGGTGCTGTGCGACCGCGAGCCGGTGGCGAACTGGACCAGGGGCCGCATCGCGCTGCTGGGCGATGCCGCGCATCCGATGCTGCAGTATCTGGCGCAGGGCGCCTGCATGGCGATCGAAGACGCGGTCTGCCTGGCCGACAAACTGGCAGCGCGGCGCGACGATCCCAATGCCGCTTTCCTGGCCTATCAGCAGGAGCGCTACCTGCGCACCGCGCGGGTACAGGTGATGGCGCGGGTCTATGGCGACTTCTATCACGCCACCGGGCCGGTGCGCGAATTGCGCAACATGGCGCTCGGCAGCCGCACCAAGGCGCAGGCCTATGCCGGCAATGACTGGCTGTATGGCGGCTGATGTCGGCGATTGATCAGAGGGCGCGCCAGCCGACATAGGCGGCGACGACGAAGATCAGCCCGGCGAAGATACGGTTGAGCAGCCCCTTGCGGGTTGCGGCATAGGAAGCCATCCGCAGGCCGGCCATACCGCCGAACAGTCCGCCGAGGATAAACCAGCCGGCCGCGATCCAGTGTACCTGGCCGCTCAGCGCATAATTCGCCGCCGTGGTCAGACCGAAGCTGCCGACCGAGACGAGCGAGGCCGCCACCGCATTGAACATCGGCATGCCGCTGCCGGCCATGAGGCCAGGCACCACCAGAAACCCGCCGCCGATGCCGAAGAAGCCGCTGACCAGACCGGTCAGCAGTCCAAGCACCACCAGCTTGGGGAAAATGCGCCGGTTCAGCTGCACGTCCGGATCGCCGCCGGCTGCCTTGGGCCGCAGCATGGCAAGGCCGACCGCCACCATGGCAGCGGCAAACAGCAGCAGCAGATGGCGGCCGTCGACCAGCTTGCCGAGAGTCGATCCGGCAGCAGCTCCCAGCACGCCACTCACGGCGTAAACGGCGGCACAACGCCATTTCACGCTCTGGCGGCGCGCATGCATGGCCAGATTGGCAAAGGCATTGAGTGCCACTGCCAGCGCGCTGGTGCCGATCGCCAGATGTGTATCGGCGATGCCAACCAGATAGAGCAGGGCCGGCACGGCCAGGATCGAGCCACCGCCGCCGACCAGCGCAAGCGCGAAACCGACGGCCCCGCCGGAAGCAACTGCCCAGGCAGATTGTGCTGCGGTGAGGGTGAGCATGACTACAGCGCGTCGACGGGCAGTTTCAGATAGCGCAGGCCGTTCGCTTCCGGCGGCGGCAGTTCGCCGGCGCGCATATTCACCTGTACTGAAGGCAGGATCAGCCGCGGCATGTCGAGCGTGGCATCGCGCGCCCTGCGCATGGCAACGAAACTGTCTTCGTCCGTGCCGTCATGAACATGGATGTTGCTGGCGCGCTCCTCGGCCACGCTGGTCTCCCAGCGATAGTCGTCGCGGCCCGGCGCCTTGTAGTCGTGGCACATGAACAGCCGCGTCTCGGCCGGCAGCGCAAAGATCTTGCGGATCGAGCGGTAGAGCTGACGCGGATCTCCGCCGGGAAAATCGCAACGCGCGGTGCCGTAATCAGGCATGAACAGCGTATCGCCGACGAAGGCGGCATCGCCGATCACATAGGTCATGCAGGCCGGCGTATGGCCCGGCGTATGCATGGCGCGGGCTTCGACAGTGCCGATCCGGAAGGATTCGCCGTCCTTGAAAAGATGGTCGAACTGACTGCCGTCGCGGGCGAATTCAGTGCCGGCATTGAAGACCTTGCCGAAGGTGTTCTGCACCACGGTGATGTTGAAGCCGATGCCGAGCTTGCCGCCGAGCTGCTGTTTCAGATAGGGCGCTGCCGAAAGGTGATCGGCATGGACATGGGTTTCCAGAATCCATTCCGTTTTCAGGCCCTGCTGCCGGATGAAGGCAACGATGGCATCGGCCGAAGCCTTGCGCGTGCGTCCGGATGCCGGATCGAAGTCGAGCACGGAGTCGACGATGGCGCAGGCCTTGCTGGCCGGGTCTGCGACGACATAGCTGACCGTGAAGGTCGGTTCATCAAAAAACGCATGGACCTGGGGCTTCATCACTTGCTCCATTAGGCAGAGAGGAATTTGCGGTTCCAGGGCATCGCCGCCAGCAGGCGGGCCATACCGCAGAAGCCGGTCACGCCGGCCATCAGCAAGCCGGCGCCGACAAAGCCGCTGAGTGCGATGAACCAGGGCGAGACCAGCCAGGCCAGCACGGCGCCAAGCAGGGCCATGCCGCCGGCGGTGATCTGCACCTGGCGCTGCAGGTCGAGCGGCGCCTCGGCATTGAAGTGGACCGGCAGGCCGGCGCGCTTCCAGGCATCGAGACCCCCCTCGAGCACGTAAGCTTCACGGAAACCCTTGGCCAGCAGGCGCGAGGCATTCATCGCCGTGCGGTTGCCGCTGCGGCAGGTGAAAACGGCGACCTTGCTGCGCTCGGCATCGAAGTCGTGGCTGTCGATGGCGGCCAGCGGCACCAGACGGGCGCCGCGGATATGCTCGCGTGCATATTCGGATGGCTCGCGGATGTCGATCAGGACGATTTCGCCAGCCTGCAGACGCTGCTGCAGGTCGGCGGGGGCGATTTTGGGCAGGATTGACATGAGGTTACTCCGGGGGTGTCAGCGGGCGGGTTTGCAGAATTGCTCGTACAGCAGGCCGATCATCGTTTCGATGCGGGGATCGGCGAGCCGGTAGTAGATCGTCTGGCTGTCGCGACGCGTGGCGACCAGGCCGTCCTCGCGCAGGCGCGTCAGGTGCTGCGACAGCGCGGACTGGCTGAGGCCGACCGCCTCGGCGAGGCTGCCGACCGAGCGCTCTTCGCCGACCAGCTGGCACAGCGTGAGCAGGCGCTTTTCGTTGGCCAGCGCACTCAGGAAGCGGCTCGCCTCGGCGGCACTGGCTTTCAGCCTGGCCAGATCGGCTTTGCGCATGGTGTCCTCGCGGATTAATTAGGTATCGCTAAATTAGATAATGCTAATATAAAAATCAAGACCCGGCCTGTGAAATATACAAACCCTGAAATCAGGTGGGGTTCCGGGGTTTTCTGGCGAAAATCGTCAGCAGCATGGCGGCAAACACGCCGCCGGCGCCGAGCGCGAACAGCAGATCGTAGGAATGCGTGCGGTCGAACAGGTAGGAGAACAGGTAGCCCACGCCGGCCGAGGCCCCGGCGAAGCCGGCGGTGAGCCAGCCCCAGACCTTGCGGTGCGCGGCAAAGCCCACCAGTTCGACCACGCGTCCGGACGCCAGTGCCGAGATGCCCGGCGTCATCGCGCCGACGGTGACGGCAGAAACCGCCAGCGCAACCGGATGCTGCGAAACCAGCGGAATGGCAATGGCGAAACTCTTGATGGTGAGCACGACAACGATGCTGCGGTAGAAGCCGAACCGTTCGGCGGCGAAACCGACCAGCAGCGGACCGCTGATGGCGCCGACGCCGAACAGCACCCAGTAGAAACCGCCGGCGGCAACGCCGCGATCCAGGCCGCGCGCGACATAGTCGGCCAGGAAAACGGTGTGCGGTACGAAACCGGCGGCGTCCAGCGTGTAGGCAACCAGCAGCAGGGCGACCGGCAGGGTGAAGGCGCGGGCCGGCGCCTCGCCCTGCGGCGGCGGTGGCAGGGCGGTATCGCCATCCCACTGTTTCCAGGTCAGCCTCGCGATAACCAGCGCCAGCAGGCCCATGCCGATCCAGGTCGGCGCCGGGCCGAAGCTGGCGAGCGCGGGCACCAGCATGCCGGCGGTGATGATGCCGGTGCCGACGCCGGTGAAGATGATGCCGTTGCTGCGGCCGCGCTGGGCCAGCGGCGCGCGCGACAGGATCAAGGGGATCGCGCCGACCATCAGCAGGCCGCCGGTAAAACCGGCAAGAAACCGCCAGGGCGCGAACCAGACAAAGCCCCAGGGCAGGGCGCAGGCCATCAGGCTGACGGCCGACAGCAGCATGGAGGCGCGGATGAGTCGCGGCGCCGGCACGATTCTGGCCAGGGTGGTGGCAAGCAGGCTGCCCGCGACATAGCCGAACAGGTTGGTGGCGCCGAGATAGGCCGCCGCGCCGGCACTGAGCCAGCCATCCTGGATCAGCACCGGGATCAGCGGCGTATAGCCGAAACGGGCCAGACCGAGGCCAAGCAGCAATGCACCGAAACCGGCCAGGGCATTGCGTATGACGGGATTGATCATGGGGGCGAAGACACCGGAAAGCGGGCCAGAAAAGCCGGCGGGCATGCTAGCCCGGCAATCCGATATCTACGACCCCTGCCGCTATAATATTTGGCGATAGCTCGTATGCGTTCCGCGCCGGCTCAGGGTTATTTGCCGAGCAGGCCTTTCAGCTTGTCGGTCGGGCTGCTGCCCCCCGTCGTGCTGCCGCCGCCCGTGCCACCGAGCAGGCCGCCGGCCTGATCCTTGAGCAGGGTGCCGACCTGTTTCTGCAATTCGGCAGTGGCGACGCGCGAGGCCTGCGCGCTGATCGTCCCGATCACCTTTTCGGCCACCTCGGCCGGCGTGGCGCCGCCCTTGTCCTTGCCGATATCCTTGAGCTGGATGGTGGGCAGGGGCGCAGAGAGGGTGCGGCCCTGCAGCGCCTGGTGGGTCATGGCGATCTTGCCGTCGCGGATCACCAGATTCTCGATGATGACTTTTTTCTCAGGCTGTTTGCTGGCCGTCTTGTCGGCGCCGGCACTGCCACCCGCGCTCTGGTCAGGGGTGGTCTTGCCGCCGCTGAATTTGGCCGCATAGGATTGCACATTCTTCTGGATGGTTTCGAGATTGCCGCCGCCGCCGGCATATTCATACAGCACCGCCGGCTGCAGGATGGTGACGTCCTTGATGACGATGGTATTGGATTGCAGGGTCGAGATATCGAGCGCCATCCTGATATCGCCAAGGGTGATGGCATCCGCGGAACTGAACCCTTTGGGGTTTTTCACCGTCAGCGCGCTGAGTTCGCCGCTGCCGTCCGTGATCGACAGCTTGACGGCTTTGAGCGTCACGCTGGTTTGTGTGGCTTCCGAGCCATACCGCTCGACCACCGCCTTGACCAGGCTGTCGATATTGGAGGCGAAGTAATAGGCCGCGCCGGCAATGGCGATGACAACGATGGCTACGGCAAGGGCGATTTTCTTGATCATGGCTGTGTCCTCCGATGCATCCTGCCTGTCCCCGAACACTGCGGCGGATTATCCGCCCGCCGGGCGTCAACCTTCAATCACGATCTGTCTTCAGCCGTCATCTGGCCGCGACTAGTCAGGGCTCGGGAATCTGGCTAAAGTTAGCGCAACTGATATATCAGATGGGAGTGACAATGTCCGAGACCCTGCCGGCCGATCCGCTGGCGGAGCGTTTGAGCCGCTGCTACGCTTCCGCCGTCCATGATGTGCTGCGGGCGCAGGGTCACGATAACTGCCTGCTGCCCTATGACATCCGGCCGCTCAATATCAAACATACCCTGGCCGGCGAGGTCTGGACGGTGAGCGGGCATATCGACCGCACCAAATCGGCCCATGAGACACTGCTGCAATGGACCGGCGTGCTGTCGAAGGCGCCGGGCGGCAAGGTGGTGGTCTGCCAGCCGAACAACAGGGAAGTGGCGCTGATGGGCGAACTCTCGGCCTCGGCGCTGCAGCTCAAGGGCGTGCGCGGCTATATCGTCGATGGCGGCTGCCGCGATGCGGCGATGATCGACGAAATAGGTTTCCCGGTCTGGTGCAGCTTTTACACGCCCTCCGACATCGTCTCGCGCTGGGTGCCGGACAGCTTCGGTGCTCCGGTCACCATCGGCACCGTCACGGTCTGCAGCGGCGACTATGTGATCGCCGACCGCGACGGTATCGTGATCATTCCGGCGGCGAAGGCCGCCGACGTGATCACCCGCACCGAGGAGGTGATGGGCACTGAAGGTGAAGTCCGCCGCAACATCATGGCCGGCATGGATCCGCAGGAGGCCTACGAGCGGTATGGCAAGTTCTGACACCGATCCCAGGCTGCTGGTGCTGGCGCCGGGCGACAATATCGCCGTCGCCCGTCTGGAGATTGCGGCCGGCACGACCTTGCAGGTGGTGGGGCGGCCGGTGATGCTGCAGCGCGCCCTGGGCTTCGGCCACAAGATCGCGCTGCGCGACATCGCTGCAGGCGAGCGGATCGTCAAATACGGCGCACCGATCGGCCGCGCCACAGCGGATATTGCGCTCGGCGACTACGTGCATAACCACAATGTCGCCAGCGACTACATGCCCAATACAGTAGCGGTGGAGGCGGCGCCATGACTGATCTGGCGATGCGTGGCTGGCTGCGCTCCGACGGGCGCAAGGGTATCCGCAATTATGTGGCCGTGGCCTATCTGGTCGAATGCGCCCACCACGTTTCCAAGGAAATCGCCTGGCCCTATCGCGAGCAGGGCGCCCACGTGATCGGCTTTCCCGGCTGCTATCCCAATGCCTATGCGCTGAAAATGATGCAGCGGCTCTGCACGCATCCCAATGTCGGCGCCGTGCTGCTGGTCTCATTGGGTTGTGAGGGCTTCAACAAGAAACTGCTGGAACGCACGATCAGGGACAGCGGTCGCCCGGTCGAGCTGCTGGCGATCCAGGAGAATGGCGGTACCCGCTCGACCATCGAGAAGGGCCGCCAATGGGTCGAGACGCAGCTCAAGTCGCTGGCGGCCCAGCCGACCGAACCGATGGCGGTGTCGGACCTGGTGGTCGGCACCATCTGCGGCGGCTCGGATGCGACCTCGGGCCTGACCGCCAATCCGGCGATGGGCCGCGCCTTCGATTTCCTGGTGCAGGAAAAGGCGGCGGCGATCTTCGAGGAAACCGGCGAACTGATCGGCATGGAAGGCTGGATGGCCGAACGCGCCGTCACGCCGGAACTCGGCCATGAACTGAAGGCCTGTGTCGCCAAGGCAGCGCGGTATTACGAAACGCTGGGTTATCCCAGCTTCGCACCGGGCAATGCCGATGGCGGCCTGACCACGATCGAGGAAAAGTCGCTTGGCGCCTATGCCAAAAGCGGCGCCTCGCCGATCAGCGGCATCATCAAGCCGGGGGACATCCCCCCGCGCGGAGGGCTCTATCTTCTCGACGTCGTGCCCGATGGCGAGGTGCGTTTCGGTTTCCCCAATATCAGCGACAATGCCGAAATCGCCGAGCTGATTGCCTGCGGCGCGCATGTGATCCTGTTTTCGACCGGGCGCGGCTCGGTGGTCGGTTCGGCGCTTGCCCCGGTGATCAAGGTCTGCGCCAATCCCAGAACTTTCGCGCGCATGGCCGACGACATGGATGTGAATGCCGGCCGGATTCTCGAAGGCAGCGCCGACCTGGATACCGTCGGCCGGGAAATCTTCGACCTGATCAAGCGGGTCGGGGCAGGTGAGGCGACCAGGTCGGAAGGCCTCGGCCACCAGGAATTCATCCTCACTTACAAGAGTTTCGAACCGATCGGCCCGGCCTGCCTGCCGGCGGTCGCATAACACGCGGGAGACAGGCATGCGTTTGGAAGGCAAGACGGCAGTGGTGACGGCGGCGGCCCAGGGGATCGGCCGGGCCTCGGCCATCGCGTTCGCGCGCGAAGGCGCCACGGTGATCGCCACCGATGTGAACGAGGCCAAGCTGAAGGAGCTCGGCAGCCTGCCGAATATCCGCACCCGCAGGCTGGATGTGCTGGACACCGGGGCGATTGCCGGCTTCGCCAGGGAGGTCGGCGCCGTCGACATCCTGTTCAACTGCGCCGGCTTCGTGCATCACGGCACCATCCTGGAAACGGAAGAGAAGGACTGGGATTTCTCTTTCGACCTCAATGTGCGCGCCATGTATCGCCTGACCAGGGCTTTGCTGCCGGCGATGATTGCCGCCGGCAAGGGCGGCTCGATCGTCAATATGTCGTCGGCCTGTTCCTCGGTGAAGGGCGCGCCGAACCGTTTCGTCTACGGCACCACCAAGGCGGCCGTGATCGGCCTGACAAAATCGATCGCCGCCGATTTCATCAAGCATGGCATCCGCGCCAATGCGATCTGCCCTGGCACCATCCAGACGCCGTCGCTGGACGACCGCATCGCCAGCCAGGCTGCGGCGGCCGGCGGTGTCGAGCAGGCGCGCGCCGGCTTCGTGGCGCGCCAGCCGCTCGGCCGGCTCGGCACGCCGGAGGAAATCGCGGCGCTCGCGGTGTATCTCGCCGCCGATGAATCGGCCTTCACCACCGGCACCATCCACGTCATCGACGGCGGCTGGTCGATCTGATTTCTGGCTTGAGGAGAGAACAATGAAACTGCTGCGATACGGCCCGGTGGGCCAGGAGAAACCCGGCCTGCTCGATGCCGCGGGCGCGATCCGTGATCTGTCCACGGTAGTGCCCGACATTGCCGGTGCCACGCTCGGTCCGTCGGGCCTGGCCAAGCTCAAATCGCTCGATCCGATGGCATTGCCGGCGGTCGCGGGCAATCCGCGCATCGGTCCCTGCGTGGGCCATGTCGGCAAGTTCATCTGCATCGGCCTGAACTATTCCGACCATGCCGCCGAAACCGGCGCCACCGTGCCGCCCGAGCCGATCATCTTCATGAAGGCGACGTCGGCGATTACCGGACCGAATGACGATGTGATCATCCCGAAGACTTCGCAGAAGACCGACTGGGAGGTCGAGCTTGGCGTGGTGATCGGCTCGGTGGCCCGCTATGTCAGCGAGGCCGATGCGATGAAGCATGTCGCCGGCTACTGCCTGATCAACGATGTGTCGGAGCGTGCCTTCCAGACCGAGCGCCATGGCCAGTGGACCAAGGGCAAGAGCGCCGACAGTTTCGGCCCCATCGGTCCCTGGCTGGTGACGGCCGACGAAATACCGGATCCGCAGAATCTTTCGATGTTCTGCGACATCAATGGCAAGCGGTTCCAGGATGGCTCGACCAAGACCATGGTGTATGGCGTACGCTATCTGATCAGCTACCTGAGCCAGTTCATGTCGCTGCATCCCGGCGATGTGATCTCGACCGGCACGCCGCCGGGCGTCGGCATGGGCCAGAAGCCGCCGCTTTACCTGAAGGATGGCGACAAGATCCACCTCGGCATCGCCGGCCTGGGCGAGCAGCACCAGACCGCGCGCAATTACAAGGGCTGAAGCTACACAGGCTGGGGCGCGATGCGCCCCACCGATGTGAAGAAGGCTTCCACGGCGGCACGGCGCGGAATCGGGGCCACCGCGCCGTAGCCGATCGTGGTCAGCGCCGCCGCCGCATTGGCATAGGTGACGGCATCCAGCGGCGACATGCCGCGCGCGAGTTCGGCCAGGAAGGCGCCGTCGAAACAGTCGCCGGCGCCGGTTGCATCGACGGTCGGCACGCGATGGCCGGTCAGACGCCAGCGGCCCTCGGCATTGGCGACCAGTACGCCCTCGGCGCCGCATTTCAGCACCACCAGCGGAATCCCCATGCCACGGTAGAAATCGAGAATGGCCAGCGGATCACTCAGGCCGCTGAGCGCCGTGGCATCTTCCAGGCTGGGCAGCGCGATGTCGCTGAGCCGGAGCGCGGCATGGATGGCTTCGCGCGCGGTTTCCAGCGGCCAGAGCTTGAGCCGCAGATTGGTGTCGAAAGAGACCTTGCGGCCAGCCTTGCGCATGCGGGTAATTGCCGCCATCGCGGTATCGCGCAAAGAGGCACTGACCGCCAGCGTGATGCCGGAGACATGCAGCAGCTTGGTGTTTTCCAGCGCGTCGCCGGGCAGATCGGCCGGCGTCATGCGACTGGCGGCCGAATCCTTGCGGAAGTAGGTGAAGGTATGGCCCTTCTCGCCATGGGTGACGAAATAGACCGCCGTCGGCGCATCGGAGCGGCGGCCGATGGTGCTGATATCGACCCGCTCCTGCCGCCACAGATCGAGCAGCAGATCGCCGAACGGGTCTTGACCGACCAGGGTGCAATAGGCGACAACAGCATCCTGCCGCGCTGCAGCAATGGCGCAGTTCGAGGTGTCGCCGCCATAGCCGCGGAGATACTGGTCGCTATCGGCTCCGCCGGTCTGGTTGAATTCGACCATGGCTTCGCCGAGACAAAGAATGTCGAAAGCCATTTGAAGCGCCTCCATACCCGTCTTTCCTAGCCGAGAGGCGCGGAGAGGGCAAGCCAACTGACATATCAGATACTATCCGACTTGAAGCGACCCGGACCACACTGCTACGCTGTCGGCAGACAGTGAAGAAGGTCCGTCCCTTATGGCAAAAGCAAGCACAGCCCGTACCACGCGGCTGGAGCGCCCGAAATCCCTCACCGAACTGGTGAAGGATCATGTCCGGCGGCGGATCACCCATGGCGAGCTGATGCTGGGCGAGGCGCTGTCGGAAAACGTGCTGGCGGCCCAGCTTGGCATTTCCAAGACACCGGTGCGCGAGGCTTTGCTGCAGCTCAAGCTGGAAGGCCTGGTCGATATCCAGCCGCAGCGCGGCAGCTTCGTCTTCTCCCTGGAGCCCGAAGAGGCGGCCGAGATGTGCCAGTATCGCGTGATCCTGGAATCGGCGGCACTCCGCGATGCGCTGGCCCATGACGAGGCCGGGCTGATCGATGCCCTGGAGCAGAATGTCAAACGCATGGCCAAGGCGGTGGCCGATGGCGATATCCCAGCCTATCGCCGGCTCGATACCGAATATCACCTGCATATCCTGAACCGGGCCGGCAACCGCTTCCTGACCCAGGCCCATCAGCAGCTGGAAATGAAAATTCAGGCCCTGCGCGCCCGCGTCACCTCGAAGGAACGTACGGTCGGGGATTCGCTGGCGGAGCACCAGAATATCGTCAAGCTGCTGCGCGCCAAGGAACGTACCAAGGCGCTCAACCTGCTGGGTGTGCATATCCGCGCCGCCTCGCGCGACTACCAGATCATCCTGCATGAACAGGCTCGCGGGCGGGACAGGCGGAGCGGCTAGGCATGGCCGAGCGTGCCTTGAGTCATGGCGTGGATACCGGCCATTGGCGCGGCATCGCCTTCATGCTGCTGGGCACGGCGCTGTTCACCTTCAACGATGCCCTGGGTAAATGGATGGTGGCCAGTGTGGCCGTCGGCCAGCTGCTGTTCATCCGCTCGGCCGCCGCCCTGGTGATCCTGCTGCCGCTGGTGCATCGCGCCGGCTGGAGCGAGGTTTTTGTACTGGCCCAGCCGGGCCGGCATGCGGTTCGCCTGGCGTTGATCGTGGCCGAAGTGGCCTGCTTCTATCTGGCGGTGCGGCATCTGCCGCTTGCCGATGTGATGTCGGTCTATCAGGCCACGCCGCTGATCGTCACCGTGCTGGCGATCCCGCTGCTGGGGGAGGCGGTCGGCTGGCGTCGCGGCCTCGCAGTGGCGGTGGGGTTCATCGGTGTGCTGCTGGTGCTGCAGCCGGAAGGCGGCGTGTTCACCGCAGCGGCGCTGATCGCGCTGGCTGGTTCCACCGCCTATGCCCTGATGATGATCGTCACGCGGCAGCTGCGGCAGACCGGTGCGCTGTCACTGATCATCTATCATACGCTGGCGGTCGGCGCCGCCGGACTGCTGACGCTGCCCTGGGGCTGGCCGGCCGTTGATATGACCGGCATCAGTTATCTGGCGCTGATCGGCGTGGTCGCCACGGCGGCGCATATGTGCATGAACCAGGGGCTGCGGCTGGCGCCGGCCGCCGTGGTGGCACCCTATACGTATACATCACTGCTCTGGGCGATCCTGCTAGGCTGGCTGTTTTTCGCCGATCTGCCGACGCCGCTGATGCTGCTGGGTGCGGCGATCATCGTGGCGAGCGGACTGTTCGTCCTGCACCGGGAGCGCCAGATCAAGACGACCTGAGTAATTTATGGTTTCGAGGGAGGCCTGAATGACCGAGAAGAAAAAGCTGCGCAGCCGCGAATGGTTCGACAATCCGCACGATCCCGGCATGACCGCGCTGTATCTCGAACGCTATCTGAATTTCGGCCTCACGCTGGCCGAGCTGCGCGGCGGCAAGCCGATCATCGGCATCGCCCAGTCAGGCAGCGACCTGTCGCCCTGCAATCGCCATCATCTCGATCTGGCGACGCGCATCCGCGATGGCATCCGCGATGCCGGCGGCATCCCGATGGAATTTCCCACCCATCCGATCCAGGAAACGGGCAAGCGACCGACCGCCGCGCTCGACCGCAACCTGCTCTATATGACGCTCGCCGAGCTGCTCTATTCCTATCCGCTCGACGGCGTGGTGCTGACGACCGGCTGCGACAAGACCACGCCGGGTATGCTGATGGCGGCGGCCACCGTGGATATTCCCGCCATCGTGCTGTCGGGCGGCCCGATGCTGGATGGCTGGTACAAGGGCATGCGCGCAGGGTCCGGGACGGTGGTGTGGTTCGCACGCCAGGAGCTGGCGGCCGGCCGCATCAATTACGACCAGTTCCTGGAGATGGTGGCGTCGTCTGCGCCGAGCCCGGGCCACTGCAATACCATGGGCACGGCGCTGTCGATGAACAGCATGGCCGAGGCGCTCGGCATGTCGCTGCCCGGCTGTGCCTCGATCCCGGCACCGTATCGCGAGCGCGCGCAGATGGCCTACGAGACCGGCCGTCGCGCCGTCGAGATCGTGCATGAAGACCTGCGCCCGTCGAAGATCATGACGCGCAAGGCCTTCGAGAATGCCATCGTGGCCGCCAGCGCACTCGGCGCTTCCACCAACTGCCCGCCGCATCTGAATGCCATCGCGCGCCATATCGGCGTCGAACTGGACGTGAAGGACTGGGACAAGGTGGGTTACGATATTCCGCTGCTGGTCAACCTGATGCCGGCCGGGGAATATCTCGGCGAGGGCTTCCATCATGCCGGCGGCGTGCCGGTGGTGATGCGCGAGCTGCTGGAAGCCGGCAAGCTGCATGCCGATGCGCTCACCGTGAACGGCAGGACGATGGGCGAGAATGTGAAAGGCGCCGTCTGCGAGGACCGCAACGTCATCAAGCCCTACAAGCAGCCGATGCTGCCGGAAGCCGGCTTCGCCGTGCTCTCCGGCACGCTGTTCGACTCAGCCGTGATGAAGACCTCGGTCGTCTCGGCGGAATTCCGCAAGAAGTATCTGGAACGGCCGGGCGATCCGAATGCCTTCGAGGGCACGGCCATCGTCTTCGAGGGGCCGGAGGATTATCACGCGCGGATCAACGATCCGAAACTGCCAATCGACGAGAACAGTATCCTGGTGATCCGCGGCACCGGGCCCATTGGATATCCCGGAGCGGCCGAGGTGGTGAACATGCTGCCGCCCGACCGTTTGGTGAAACAGGGGATCAACCTGCTGCCCTGCATCGGCGACGGCCGGCAGAGCGGAACGTCGGGCAGCCCGTCGATCCTGAATGCTTCGCCGGAATCCGCGATTGGCGGCGGCCTGGCGATGCTGCAGACCGGCGACAGGATTCGCATCGACCTGAACAAGCGGAGCGCCGACATTTTAATTCCGAAAGAAGAGCTGGAACGTCGCCGCAAGGCCTGGGTACCGCCCAAGCTGGTCAACCAGACGCCGTGGCAGGAACTGCAGCGCAAGTATGTCGGCCAGTTGTCCACAGGCGGCTGCCTCGACTTTGCCACAGACTATCAGCGCATTGCCGAAACCTTCGGTGTGCCGCGGCATAACCACTGAGGGAATAAAGCGCCAAGTCTGATGTATCTACATCAGACGAGTGTCTAAGAATTGTCCCGCACTGGGGGCTTGGCAGGGCGGTTCCGGCTGGCTAAACTGATATATGAGATGCTACGGACATATGCCGCGTCGCATTGAAAACCGATAGAAAAACCCACAACGGGTCAGGCAGGGAGGAATTAAAAAATGAAGTCAGCCATGCGTAAAACCGCGGGGCGGATCGTCGCCACTGCGATTCTGGGCGGAGCGGTTCTGGCCGGTGCGACACCTGCACTGGCGCAGGAAAAGCTCACCGTCTGGTTCAACAAGGGGTTCTACCCGGCGGAAGACATCGCGCTGAATGCCGTGATCGAACGCTTCAAGCAGAAGACCGGCGTCACTGTCGAACTCAGCCTGTTCGGGGTCGAGGACATCATCACCAAGGCGGTCTCGGCGGTCGAAGCCAAGACACCGCCGGATGCCGCCTTCGGCTGGACCTTCGATTTCCGCACCGCCGGCAAGTGGGCCTATGAAGGCAAGCTGGAAGACCTGTCGGACATCATCACGCCGAACAAGGACAAGTTCCTGGCCGGCGTGCTCGATACGGCGTTCCTGCAGGGTCCGGGCGGCAAGCGCGCCTATTACGGCATGCCGATCTACCAGCAGACCATGCATGCCAACTACTGGAAGGACATGGTGGAGGAGGCCGGTTTCAAGGAAACCGACATTCCGAAGGACTGGAAAGGCTACTGGTCATTCTGGTGTGACAAGGTGCAGCCCGCGCTGCGCGCCAAGGGCAAGCGCGTCTATGGCATCGGCCACCCCTCGTCGGTGGAAGCCTCGGATACCTTCTTCAGCTTCCTCTCCTACGTGAATGCCTATGATGCATCGCCGGTCGACAAGGACGGCAAGCTTCTGATCAACGATCCGAAGATCAAGGCCAACATGGCTGCGGCCCTGAAGGACTATACGGATATTGTGATCAAGGGTTGCACCCCGCCCGGTTCGCTGTCGTGGAAGGATGTCGACAACAACGTCGCCTTCCACAACAAGACCACGCCGATGACGCATAACGCGACCATCTCGCTGCCCGGCAAACACATGGACGACATGATGAATGCCAAGGAGCAGAAGGATCGCGACCAGGCGAAGATCAACTACTACGACCTGATCCGCACCACCAACTGGCCGGCCAAGCCCGATGGCAAGCCGCTGCCCAACCTGGTGTCGATCAAGCTGGCAGTGGCCTTCGCCGACTCGCCGAACAAGAAGCGCGCCAAGGAATTCCTCGCCTTCCTGGCCCAGCCTGAGAATCTGATCCCTTATACCGAGGGTTCGCTCGGCCGCTGGTTCCCGGTGACCAAGGAAGCGGCGGAACGCCCCTTCTGGCAGGAAGACCAGCATCGCAAGAATGTGTACCAGCAGTTCGTGAAGCAGCCGACCGTGCCGTTCCAGTTCGTCTATAACTACAAGTTCACCACGGTGAACGCTGAGAACGTGTGGGGCCGTGCCATGTCGCGCGTCGTCCAGGACAAGATTTCGCCCGAGCAGGCGGTCGACGAGATGTTCGCCCGCATCAAGCAGCTGGTCGAAGGCTGAGTCTGAGCAGCGGCTGATCGTCGTGGTTGCTGTTCTCGACGTGCAAGCCGGGGAAAAGGCCCCAGGTCGTCTCTCGCAAGAGGCGGTCTGGGGCCTCATTTTCCTCGTGCCGTATATCGTGCTGTTTCTCACCCTGGTGATCTATCCGGTCGGCTACGGACTGATCCTCGGCTCCAACCCCAAAAGCTATGTGCGTCTGTGGACCGATCCGGTCTTCACGCGCACCATCGTCAATACCGTGGTCTTTCTCGGCGTGGCGGTGAATATCAAGCTGTTCCTCGCTCTGCTGCTGTCAGGCTTCTTCGTCCACGAGAAGCGCTGGATTCGCTGGCTCAGCGTGATCTTCATTCTGCCCTGGGCGATTCCCTCGATCCCTACCATCCTGTCCTTCCGCTGGATGCTCAATGCCGAATGGGGCATGCTGAATTCACTGATCTTCCGCCTCACGCTGGAAGACGGGCCGAACTGGCTGCTCGACCGCTGGAGCGGTCTGGGCATGATCAGCCTGGTCCATATCTGGAAATACCTGCCGTTCTGGACCCTGATCCTGCTGGCCGGTCGCCTGGCCATTCCGAAGGATCTCTATGAATCGGCCGATGTCGACGGCGCCAGTGGGCTGCAGAAATTCCGCTATGTCACTTTCCCCAGCATGCGGAATCTTTACATCACCTGCACCCTGCTCTCGACCATCATGAGTCTGGGCGATTTCAACTCGATCTACCTGCTGACCGGTGGTGGACCCGCCGACTCGACGCAGACTCTGGCCACGCTGGGTATCCGCTACGCCTTCGGCATGTCCGAGGTCGAAGTGGGCGTGACCACCGTGGTGGTGGCGCTGCCGGTCATGCTGCCGCTGCTGGTGTTGATGCTGCGGCGCATGAGGAAGGGCGAGCAGCCATGAGTCTCCGTAAAATCTTCAACGAAGCACGGCTGATGCTGCTCGGGATCGTCATCTTCATCTGGACGCTGATCCCGATCTATCACCTGTTCGTCATGTCGATCACGCCGCGGGTGGAAACCTTCGCCGGTGCGCTCTGGCCGTCGCGCCCGACGCTGGAAAACTATGAGACCGTGGTAAAGCAGGGGCACTACTATCTTGAGCATTTCTGGCAGCAATTGTGGAACAGTGCCTTTGTTGCGGTGATGGTCTGCGCCATTACCCTGGCCATTGCCTCGACCGCCACCTTTGCGATCAGTCGGCTGCGGGTGCGCGGCGGCCGGCTGGTTTCGAACATGGCACTGGCGACTTACCTGATCCCGCCGGCCTTCCTGGCGATTCCGATGTACAAGGTGATGGGTGTCTATGGCCTGCTCAATACGCAATGGTCGCTGATCCTCACCATGGTGACCTTCGCTTCGCCCTATGCCATCTGGGTGCTGAAGCAGTATGCCGACAAGCTGCCTTATGAACTGGATGAGGCGGCCCGCATCGACGGTGCCAGCCCGCTGCAGATATTCCGTCTGATCTACCTGCCGTTGATGGCGCCGTCGCTGGTGGCGATCGGCACCTATGCCCTGCTGCTGGCCTGGAACGAATATCTCTATGCTTTCCTGCTGCTGTCGGCAGACAAGGACATTACGCTGGCCGTGGCGCTTGGCCATTTCCTCACCACCGACGATGCGCCATTCAACGTGCTGATGGCGACCGGTGCGGTTTATGCGCTGCCGCCGGCGGCGATCTATTATGTGTTCCGGCGTTACATGGTGTCCGGTCTCACTGCGGGGGCAGTGAAGTCGTAGGTCTTTACTCGACACTACAAAAGAAGAGTTACAGGGAGTTTGAAATGGCGAGCGTGAGTGTGGAAGCGGTGCGCAAACGCTATGGCGCGCTGGAAGTGGTCCACGGCATCGATATTGTGATCCCGGACGGCGAGTTCGTCGTGCTGGTCGGCCCGTCCG
Source organism: Ferrovibrio sp. (assembly GCF_025869515.1). Lineage (GTDB taxonomy): Bacteria > Pseudomonadota > Alphaproteobacteria > Ferrovibrionales > Ferrovibrionaceae > Ferrovibrio. The sequence continues at coordinate 31,240 of NZ_JAOZVR010000081.1, read as the reverse complement.
GCTGCGGCAAGTCCACTCTTCTGCGCATGATCGCCGGCCTGGAGGAAATTTCCGGCGGCATCATCCGCATCGGCGAACGCGTGGTCAACGAAGTCCCGTCGAAGGACCGCGATATCGCCATGGTGTTCCAGAATTATGCGCTCTATCCGCATATGACGGTACGTGAGAATATGGGCTTTTCCCTGAAACTGCGCGGTGCCGGAACGAGCGTGATCGTGGAGCAGGTGCGCCGGGCGGCAGAAATCCTCAGCCTGAGCAGCCTGCTGGACCGTTATCCCAAGCAACTGTCGGGCGGTCAGCGCCAACGTGTCGCCATGGGACGCGCCATCGTGCGTAACCCGCAGGTCTTCCTGTTCGACGAGCCGTTGTCGAACCTGGACGCGAAACTGCGCGTGCAGATGCGCACCGAGATCAAGGCGCTGCACCAGAAACTCAAAACCACCTCGATCTACGTCACTCACGACCAGATCGAGGCGATGACCATGGCCGACCGTATCGTGGTGATGCATGACGGCATCGTCGAGCAGGTCGGCACGCCGCTCGATCTCTACGACCGGCCCGCCAACCTGTTTGTCGCCGGCTTCATCGGCTCGCCGGCGATCAATCTGCTGCGCGGCACGCTGCGCCGCGACGGTGGTCGCAACTGGGTCGCCACCGATGCCGGTATCGACCTGCCACTGGGCGGCAATGCCGGCGGCAAGGACGGGCAGGCCGTGGTCTACGGCTTCCGGCCGGAACATCTGGCTCTGGGCAATGACGGCGGTCTGCCGGTCAGGGTGGATGTGGTCGAGCCGACTGGTGCCAGCACCTTCGTCTATGCTGACCTGAGCGGCGCGCAGATCTGCGGCGTATTCACCGAGCGGCACGGCTTCCATTCCGGCGAAACCATGCACCTGATGCCGCAGCTGGACCGCGTGCATCTCTTCGATGCCGGTACGGGCCACCGTCTCGTCGGCTGATCAGCGGCGCCGCGCCCGATGATCGGCATAGACTGGGGCAGCAGCGGCTTCCGCGCCTATCGCATTGCATCTGACGGCGCGGTACTTGAGCGCCGCGTTGCCGCTTCCGGCATTGCCAGCCTGACGCCGACCGATTATGCCGCCGTGCTGCAGCAACAGATCGGCGACTGGCTGCAGGCCGAACCCGAAGCGGCGGTTCTGCTGTCAGGCATGGTCGGCAGCCGGCAGGGCTGGCGCGAGGCCGCCTATGCCGAATGTCCCGTCGGTCCGGGCGACCTGGCGGACAAGCTCTGCCCGGTCGAGCTCGGCGATGGTCGGATCGCTCATATCGTGCCAGGCCTGTCCTGCCGCAACGCGGAGGGCATTCCCGATGTGATGCGCGGCGAAGAAACGCAGATTTTCGGTCTCGACCTGGCTGGCGATGCCAGCATCTGCCTGCCCGGTACCCATTCCAAGCATGTGCAACTGCGAGCCGGACGCATCGTTGGTTTTGCCACGGCGATGACCGGTGAGGTTTTCGCCCTGCTGAAAAACCACGGTCTGATCGCGGCGATGCTGGAACCTGAAACCGGCGCGGATTTGGATACCGCTGCCTTCGAGGCTGGCCTTGCCTTATCCGGCCGGCCGGGCGGTCTGCTGCATCACATCTTCAGTGTGCGCACGCGAAGGCTGTTCAACGAGCTTTCCGGGACGGCTGCGACGCACTATCTTTCAGGTATCCTGATCGGCCATGAGCTGCGGGTTACCGCCTGGGCCGGACGGGTCGTCATCGTCGGAACCGGCGTGCTGGCGATGCGTTACCGGAAGGCTTTCGCCTTCCTCGGCATGGATGCCGATGTGGCGCCGGAAGATGCCGCAGCAGCCGGGCTATACCGTCTCGGCCAGCTGGCGGCGAGGAGGACGCCATGAAGGACCTGTCAGCCTGGCTGCAGGCCTGCCCCGCGATTGCCATTCTGCGCGGCGTAAAGCCCGACGAGGTGGTCGATATCGGGGCAGCCCTGATCGAAACCGGCATCCGCATCATCGAGGTGCCGCTCAACTCCCCCGATCCGCTGGCCAGTATCAAGAATCTGGCCAAGCGCTATGGCGACCAGGCCCTGATCGGGGCCGGCACGGTGGTCGATTGCACCATGGTCAAGCGCATCTGCCAGGCCGGCGCACAGCTGGTGGTCTCGCCGCATGCCTGCGGCGATGTGGTGCAGAAGGCCAAGGTGCTCGACATGATCGCCATTCCCGGCTTCTTCACGCCGACCGAAGCCTTTGCGATGATCCAGGCCGGCGCCGACGGGCTGAAACTGTTTCCGGCCGAGGCCGCTTCTCCGGCTGTGCTGAAAAGCCTGCGTGCCGTATTGCCCAGCACCATGCCGGTGATCCCGGTCGGCAGTATCAATGCCGACAATATGGATCCCTGGCTGGAGGCCGGCGCAGCCGGCTTCGGCCTTGGCGGTTCGCTCTACAAGCCTGGCTTCACGCCGCAGAAGGTGGCCAAGCGGGCGCGGGCGGTGATGCGCGTGATCCAGCCGGCCCAGGCGGCGGAATAGCTGGAGCAACAGGCTAGAGGAATTTCGCCGCGATATCCGTGGTCGAAACCCTGCCGATGTCGTCGTAGTGCTGGCGCAAGAAGCTGCCGGCCTGACGACGGCCCAGTGCATGGAGTTTTTGCAGGAAGCCCCATTCGACATTGTATTTGCTGGTCGCACCGTAGGCGGCGAGTTCCTTCTCTGCGTCGATGGTGTGAATCATCATGCGCCTGAGCCGGCCGCCATCATCGAAGCCGGCTTCGATCATGCGGGTGACGAAAGAAATCGCCCGCATCTCGCGCACCAGGCTGGAATTGAAGCTCAGCGTATTGGCGCGGTCGAGGATCGTCTGCGGCGTCTTCGGCACGGCGGGAATCTTCATCGGGTTGATCTGCACGATCAGCACGTCGCGGCAGTCGCAGTTGTAGATGATAGGGAAGATCGGCGGATTGCCCATGAAGCCGCCGTCCCAGTAATGGCTCTTGCCGATTTTCACCGCCTGGAACAGTTGCGGCAGGCAGGCCGAGGCGAGCAGGGCGTCGATACTGAGCTCCTGGTTCTGGAAGACCTTGATCTTGCCCTCCAGCACATCGGTGGCGCAGACAAACAGCTTCAGCGAGATGCATTCATGCAGGCTGTCGCAGTCGATGGTCTTTTCCAGGATGTCGCGCAGCGGATTGTTGTTGCGCGGGTTGGTCTGGTAGGGCGATGCCAGCTTGGTGGTCATCTCGAGCAGATGGTAGCTCGGTGAATAGTCGATCCCGCCGAACTTGAACCACTGGTCCAGCAGGGTGGGGCGGAAGGGCGACAGCGCGGCTGCATCCGCCACCCGTTTCCAGAAGTCCTGCAGGCTGGCACGGGCCATCGCCGGTCCGCCTTTATGCAGGCCATAGGCCATCACGGCGGCATTCATCGCGCCGGCCGAGGTGCCGCTGATGCCTTCGATCTCGAAACAGTCTTCTTCCAGCAGCCGGTCCAGCACGCCCCAGGTGAAGGCGCCATGCGTGCCGCCGCCCTGCAGGGCGAGGTTGAGCGGCTTGCGCTTCCGCGTCCGGCGCGCGGGTTTCGGCTTGGCCGTGCGGGTTCTGGCCACAGCGGCTTTAACGGCCTTGGCGACGGCCTTCTTAATTTTGGTCTGTACCGGCATGGCGAGGTGCGAGAGCCCGTGGCAAAATGCGGCGATGAGCGACACTATGCAGGTCTTCGACCGCGCCGCCAAGCGGCGTCAGCGCCAGCGCCCTGCCACACAGGCCGGCGACTACGACTTTCTGCGTGCGGCGGTGGCCGAGCGGCTGCTCGACCGCCTGGACGATGTGCGGCGCGGCTTTCCCATTGCACTGGTGCAGGGCTGCGATGCGGCTTGGCTGCAACCGCATCTGGGCAGGCGCGGCCAGATTGAAACCCTGATCACCATGGATTCGCTTGCCGGTCGCGGCAGTCATGTGATCGGCGACGAGGAGTTCCTGCCTTTCGGTGCGGCGAAATTCGATCTGGTGATCGCCCTGCTCAATCTGCACTGGGTGAACGACCTGCCCGGCGCGCTGCTGCAGATCCGCCATGCGCTGAAGCCGGACGGGCTTTTCCTCGGCACCATGCTGGGCGGTTCGACCCTGACCGAGATGCGCCAGTCATGGCTGGCGGCTGAAGCCGAGCTGGAAGGCGGTGCCAGCCCGCGCATTTCGCCGATGGCAGAAACCCTGGATGGCGCCGCCCTGCTGCAGCGCGCCGGCTTTGCCCTGCCGGTCGCCGACAGCGAGGTGATCCCGGTCACCTATGCCGATGCCTTCCGCCTGATGCGCGACCTGCGCGGCATGGGCGAGACCAATGCCGTGCGCGACCGGCGCAAGCATTTCACCCGGCGGGCCACGCTGTTCCGCATGGCCGAACTGTATCAGCAGCGTTTTGCCGGCACCGACGGACGCATCCCGGCGAGCTTCGAGGTCATCACGCTGACCGGCTGGTCGCCGCATGAAAGCCAGCAGAAGCCGCTGCGCCCGGGCCAGGCCACGCATCGCCTTTCCGATGCGCTCGGCACCGTGGCCCATCCGGTCGGCGGACCGCCCAAGGCGCATTAGCCGGCCCGAACTAGCTTTCCGGTGTGAACAGCAGTTCCAGGATGCGTTTCAGCGCGGTATCGGCGGCTTTGCGCGCCACCGCTTCATCCTTCGCCTCTGCCAGCCACAGCGCCGCTTCGTTCATCGCCCCGCTCAGCAGGTAGGTGAGGGCCTCGGCAGAAAGGCGCTGGCCGCGCGGCAATTCGGCCAATGCGGCATCGATCCCCTGCCGCAGCGAGCCCATGCCATAGCGCGCGTCGATTTCGCGCCAGTGCTGCCAGCCAAGCACCGATGGCGCATCGGTCAGGTAAATCTGCCTGGCGGCCGGTTCGAGGCAGGCATCCATGAAAGCCTGCGTGCCCCTGACCAGCCCATCGACCGGCGACTTCGCCCTGGCCGCCGCCCGTTCGATGGCGCTCAGCACTTCCTGTGCCACCTGTTCGACCACGGCGGCAAACAGCGCCTGTTTGTCCGCGAAATGATAGTAGAGCGCGCCGCGCGTGACAGCGGCTTGCGCCACCACCTCTTCGGTGCCGGTGGCGGCATAGCCCTTTTCGGCAAACAGCGCCCGCGCGGTGGCCAGCAGGGCTGCCCGCGTGGCCGCATGTTTTTCAGCCTTGCTTTGGCGTTTCTCTTGCATACATACAGCCTGTATGTTTATATTCAGTCCAGGGCCGGTTGTCGAGCCGGTTTACACATCGTCCATCCGATCCGCCGAGGAGCCGTCATGAAGCTCACCAGTTACTACCCCGTGATCTGCACCGCCGCGCTGGCCGAAACCCGGGCGTTTTACGAGGCCCATTTCGATTTCGCCGCGGCCTTCGAGAGCGACTGGTATGTGCATCTGACCAGCCGGAGCGATTCGCGCGTCCATCTTGCCATACTCGACCACAGTCATCCGACGATTCCGGAGGGCTATCGCAAGCCGGCCCAGGGCATGCTGCTCAATTTCGAGGTCGAGGATGTGGATGCGGCTTATGAAAAGGCCCGGAAGTCCGGGCTGGATATCCGCCTGACGCTGCGGGACGAGGTCTTCGGCCAGCGTCATTTCATCCTCGCCGATCCGAGCGGCGTACTGGTCGATGTGATCAAGCCGATCGCGCCATCGGAAGAATTCGCGGCGCAGTACAAGTCCGAGATTCTGGACAAGATTTCGGGCTAGCCCAGCAGGTCGCGCAGCATGGCCACCAGCGGCACGTCCGCCGGCGGCATCGGGAGTCCGGTCATTTTAACCGGGCGCACCCATTTCATCGCCTGACCTTCGCGCGGCTGCGGCTGGCCGGCCCAGCGGCGGCAGACATAGAGCGGCATCAGCAGGTGGAAATCGTCGTAGGCATGGCTGGCGAAGGCAAACGGCGCCAGGCAGGCCGCGCTGATATCGAGATGCAGTTCCTCATGCAGTTCGCGGATCAGGGCCGCTTCCGGCGTTTCGTTCGCTTCGACCTTGCCGCCGGGAAATTCCCACATGCCGGCCAGTTTCTTGCCCGGCGGGCGCTGGGTCAGCAACACGCGGCCGTCGGTATCCACCAGCGCGACGGCCACCACCAGCACCACCGGCTTGGGTGCCAGCAAGGCGGTTGCATCGCCGGGACAGAGTGGATCGTCAGCTGCGATAGTCGGCATTGATGTCGATATAGCCGTGCGTCAGGTCGCAGGTCCAGACGCGCGCCGCGCCCTTGCCGACGGCGACATCCACCTCGATGCGCACATCGCGGCCCTGGAAATGCCTGGTGGCGGCGGCATCGTCGTGATCGGGCCGCACCATGCCGTTCTTGGTCACGGCCTTGCCGCCGATCTTGATCACCAGCTTGTCGCGGTTGGCCGGCTCGGCCGACTTGCCGACCGCCATGATGATGCGGCCCCAGTTGGCATCGGCGCCGGCAATCGCGGTCTTCACCAGCGGCGAATTGGCAATCGCGCGGGCCATGATACGGGCCGAGGCATCGCTCCTGGCGCCGGTCACGTCGATGGTCACCAGCTTCTGCGCGCCTTCGCCATCGCGGGCGATCTGCTGGGCGAGGTCGCTCATCACGGCTGCCAGCGCGCGGCGGAAATCGGCCAGCCGCTTGTCGGAGGCCTTGGCATGCGGTGCATTGCCGGCCTGACCGGTGGCAAACAGCAGCACGGTATCCGAGGTGGAGGTATCGCCATCCACCGTCAGGCAGTTGAAGCTCTGGTTGTTGGCGCCCTTCAGCAGGGCCTGCAGCGTATCGGCCGGCAGCTTTGCGTCGGTAACGATGAAGGCCAGCATGGTTGCCATGTCCGGCGCGATCATCCCCGAGCCCTTGCAGAAGCCGTTGATCGTCACGGTCTTGCCGTCGATCTTGCAGCTTGCGGTGGCCAGCTTGGGGAAGGTGTCGGTGGTCATGATCGCCCTGGCGGCGGTCATCCAGCCTTCGGCTTTCAGTCCAGCCTTCAGCTTCGACATCTGCGCCACGATCTTTTCGGCCGGCAGAATCTGGCCGATCACGCCGGTGGAGGCGAGATAGACTTCGCTGGCCTTGCAGCCGACCGCCCTGGCAGCGCCATCGGCGGTGGCCTTCGTTGCCTGCGCTCCGGCCTTGCCGGTAAACACATTGGCGATGCCGGCATTGACCACCAGGGCCCGGGCCGCGCCGTTTGGCAGAATCTTGCGGCACCATTCCACCGGTGCACCCGGCATGGAGGAGCGCGTGAACAGGCCGGCCACCTTGGTTCCCGTGGCGAATTCGATCAGCAACAGATCGTCGCGGCCCTTGTAGCGCATGCCGGAAAGGGCAGCGGCAAACCGCGCGCCAGCCACGGCCGGCAGTTCGGGATAGGCGGACGGGGCCAGCGGCGAAACCGGATGCGCAGCCATCGGAAAGCTCCTGGAGTCTTAAAGTTATTTCTTCTTGGGTTCGGCGGGGGCGATGGTCGGCAGCTTGCTGCCGCCGTCCTGTGGCCAGTCGAGTTGCTCGATCTTGGCACTCTTGCGCAGATCGGCCACCAGTTTCTCGACGGCTTCGCCCGCCATCATGTCATAGACCTGGCCGCGCACGTCCTCGAACTTCGGCGGATCGGATTTGCGGCGCGCCTCGACCTTGATGACATGCCAGCCGAACTGGGTCTTCACCGGCGTTTCGGTGACCTGGCCGGGCTGCAGGTTGAAGGCGGCCTCGGCGAATTCCGGCACCATCTTGTCCTTGGTGAAGAAGCCGAGATCGCCGCCGGTCGCCGCCGTCGGCCCGGTCGAGCGCTTCTTCGACACTTCAGTGAAATCAGCACCCTTCTTCACTTCGTCCAGAGCGGCTTTCGCATCGGCTTCGTTGGCCACCAGGATATGGCGCGCATGCACCTCTTCCTGCGGCGGCTGCTGTTTGATCAGCTCGTCGTAGCGGGTCTTCATTTTCGCTTCGGTGACGTCTTCTTTCACCTTGCGGTCGAGATAGGCCTGTTGCAGAACCTGCTCGCGCGCCGACTGCAGCTGTTTCTTCACGGCAGCGTCATCACCCAGCTTGGCCTTCTCGGCGGCATCGCTCAGCAGCCGGCGTGCAGCCAGTTCATTGATGATGCCGGGCAGAATCTGCTCCAGCGGAATCTGCGCCATCTGCGGCGGCAGCTGGTTGTAGAATTCCATCACGGCCGAACGCGTGATCGGCTGGCCGTTGACGCGGGCCACCACCGGATCACCGGCGGTCTTGGCCGGCTGCGCCAGGGCGGCCGGGCTGGCAACCGCAAAGGCGGCAGCGACAAAAAAGGCGGAACGGATCGAACGGGTCACGGCTGGCTCGCTTGGCTGAAAAGAGGCGGCCGAGCATACGCCAAATCCGTTTCCGGACAAGGCGCGGAAACAGCGATTCAGGCGGCTTTTCCGGCGGCGATGGTGTCCAGTTCCAGGCGGAGATCGGCGATCAGCGTCTGGCTGACGGCCAGGTTGGCCGCCTCGCGATCGAGGATCAGGCGGAAGGCCTTCAGCTTGATCGCGGTACGGTCGAGCGGGATCGGCTGGCCCGGACCGCTGGCGGCATCGTAGACGATGTCGATCAGTCGGTCAGCCGCGTGCAGCCTGCCCCAGAGGTAATCGTTTTCGCGATGGGCGCGGCTGAAGAATCCGCCGAAGCGGCCGAGATTGACGCCCTTCAGGGTGTTGCCGCGCCGGATTGCCACGGCATCTTCCGGGCTGATGCGGTCGATGCGGATTTCGTTGAATTCGCCGAGATCGCGCCAGTTGGTGATGGTGAAGGTCAGCACGTCCCAGAACGGGAAACCGATATAGCTGACCAACAGAGTCTGTCGTGCCTTGCTGCTCCAGTCCTGCGGTGCCAGATCGGCAAACATCGCATCCAGCTGATCAGTCCGGCGGTTAAGATCGATATCGGCGGCCATCGCATCCACGGCGGCATCGATGGCGCCGAGATTGCCGCTGGCAAAGGATTGCGCATCCTGCGCCAGTTGCTCGGCCTGCTGCAGTGCTACGCGACGGAAGAACAGCGTCTTGATACGCTCGACTGTTGCCGGTGTCAGGCAGTTCGCGCTGCCGAAATGGCGCAGGGTTTCCTGTGCCTCGTAAAGTGCGCGCTTGAGCTTGTCGAGTTCTTCGGCTTTCAGGCCGCGATGCTCGGGTTCGGTCAGTTTGCCGTAAAGCTGGTTGAGCTGCTGCACCAGGAAGCGCACGCGGCGCTGGCGGAAAGCGACGTCGAAGCGCAGCAGAAAGCGCACCCAGCCGGGCAGTTCGTCGATGCTGGCGCCGGAGCGGGCGCGTTCGAACTGTTTGTTCGTGTAGCACACACCGCGCGTCTCGGCCCAGTGCAGCAAGGCCTGGCGGGTCCATTGCGCTTCCGTCGAGCGTTCGCCGAAACCGCAGGCATCGCAGACCAGCCGGGTGACGAAATCCAGCACGGCGCCCAGTTTGAGGCGCACATAGCCCTGATAGGCAAAGCCGGCCTCGCGCACCGCGCGCTCGCTTACCTGCATGCGCCAGAGCCGCACTTCCATTTCGCTCAGCGGCGCATCCAGATGCTGCGGCGCGCTTTCTTCCACCAGCTGCGCGATCTGCGGCTGGGTTGCGTCGATCACGCCGCGCAGATGGCGTACGCGTTCGTTGAAGCGGCTGACGCCGATCAGTTCGTCGGCAATCGGCTCGTTGCGCGGAATGTCGCTCAGCGCGCCTTTCAGCACGCGGAAGAAACCGGGAATGCGCCCGGTCGGCGGCGGCGCGGGCCGCAACGGCTGCGGATCGATATAGACCAGGCGACGATCAACTTCGCGATAGGCCGGCCGGCCACGGATCGCCTTCATCGCGGCGGCGAAGGGCTTGTTGGCCAGCACGCCGCCATCGACGAAGGATGTCAGTTCGGGGTCGAGGTCGGCGCGCAGGTAATCGGCGAAATTGCGTGCGATGAAAGCACCGCGGTTTTCCCATTGCCGGCCCTGCTCGGCCAGCAGGCGGTCGACCTCGCCGATCTGCGCCGGCGGGAAGGCGCCCGGGAAGGCCGAAGTGGCACGGCCGGCAAAAGCCAGCGCCGGTGCATCGGCACGCGTGAAATCGGATTGCTCCTCGCCGCTCGGCCAGCGGCGATAGCCGAAGCGCAGGGTGTGCCGATGTTCGCGGTCGCGCACATAGGGCGGATCGTGAATCGGGATGTGCTGCAGGAAGCCGTAGAAATCAGTCAGAGTTACAAGGAGGTCGAGGGCCAGGTTGGTCGGCACCAGCGATTTGCCGGGTTCGGCCGGATCGCCCATCGCCTCAAGCCCGGCCAGCAGCTGGCGCAGCAGATGCTGGCCATCGAAGGGCGGCTGAAACCAGCGCGAGCGGGTGAACAGCGATATCTTGCTGAGCACTTCGGAATCGCCGAGCAGCAGCCGGCCGAAACGCGAGCGCGCCGCCAGCCACAACAGCGGCCGCATATAGGCTTTGCTCCACTGGCCGGCGCGCTTCTCGGTATCGAGCAGGCGTTCGACATCGGCCTCGCGAAGCCACAGGTTGCGGAAATGGTCGATGCGCAGGTCATGCGCCAGCGCGCGCCCCAGGATCAGGCCGTTGATGCCGCCGGCCGAGGCGCCGGCGATCACATCGACGACGACGCGCAGGTCGACATGCTTGCCGATTTCATGCAGCAGCTCGAAATAGGCATGCTCGCTGTCATACTCGGTGTCACTCGGATGCACATGGTCGGCGAAACGCGCGGCATCGCGCGCCGCGCCCTTGGGCAGCGCGTGATAGGCCTGCGAGGCCCGCACCAGTTTGAGGATTTCCTTGGTGACGCCATGCATGTAGATGGCGAGCGAGACGCCGCCGAAACATACCAGCGCAAGGCGCAGTTCCTTTTCCTGCAAGCAGGTCTCCCCGGTCCTGCCGCGGCTGCGCGGCGTTGGGGCTGAGTCTGCCTTGCTACGGGTCCGGGCTCAAGCGGCAGAATGGCTTAGCCGGCAGAGAGGGCGAGCAGGGCGCTGGCGGCATCCTCCAGGCAGGCATCGCCTTCCGGCATCAGCCCGGCGAAATTCGGCCAGGCGTGCGGCAGGCCGTGCCACAGCCGCAGGCGCACCGGTGTGCCGGCGGTGCGTGCCAACGCGGCCAGCCGCAGCGTGTCGTCGCGCAGCAATTCGCTGTCGCTGGCATGCAGCAGCAGCGGCGGCAGCCCTGACAGGTCGCCAAAGAGCGGTGAGAGCAGCGGGTCGGTGCGGTCGTGGCGGCCGGCATAAAGACCGGCGGCAAAGCGCAGATGCGCCGCGGTGAACCAGGCGCAGCGCTCGGCATTCTCGGCGATCGCACGGCTGCTGCAGGTCAGGTCGGTCCAGGGCGAGAACAGTGCCGCTGCCGCCGGCAGCGGCAGGCCCTGCCGTTTGCAGGCCAGCATGAACGCCAGCGCCAGGCCGCCGCCGGCCGAATCGCCGGCCAGCCACAACCGGTCGGCCCGCCAGCCCTCGGCCAGCAGCCATTGCCAGGCCGCCAGCGCATCCTGCAGGGCCGCCGGATAGGGATGCTCGGGCGCCAGGGGGTAATCCAGTGCGAAAACCGACACGCCGAGTCGATGGGCAAGCCGCGCAGTGATGGCGCGATGGGTACGCGGATTGCCGGCCATGTAGCCGCCGCCATGCAGATAGAACAGCGCGCGGCCGCGACGCGGCTGACGCGGCCGCAGCCATTCGCCATGCACCGGCGTTTTGACCCGCTCGATCGTGATACCGGGCAGCGGCCGGCTGCGGGTGAAGGCCCCCATCAGCGCGCGGATCAGCGACACGTCGGCGCGATTGACCCGGCGCGGCTTGATCAGCCGGCGCAGGCCGCGGGCGATCAGCCGGGACTGCAGGCTGGGCGTGGTCCAGGGAGCAAATTCCGCATTCCCCGGCGGCAGCGGGTCGGTGTGCCCGGCGTCACCATGAGGCCCATCCTCGGTCCGGTGGCTTGCCGGGGTGCCGCCAGAGTCGTACATCGGATCGGTCATGACTGGTCTTTCCCCTTCCGCCGATGCCATTGGCGCCGCCATCGCCGTCGACCGTGCCGGCCACGAATTGCGTCGTGGGCGTCCGGTCCTGCTGACCGGCAGCCAGACTGGACGCATTCTGGTGCTGGCGGCCGAAACCCTGACCGAAGCAACCCTCGCCGATTTGCGGCAGTGGGACAATACGACGGCCCTTGTATTGCCGGCCTCGCGTGCCGCCGTGCTGCATATCGGCCCCACCGGGCATGACACGCTTCTGTTACCCCTGCATGACCTGCCGGTTCCAGCCGAGGAGCGTGCCTCGCTGATCCGCGATCTCGCCGATGCCAGCCGCGATCTGGCCGCACCGCTGCGCGGGCCGTTCACGCGCGTCAAGGCAGCGCCGCCGGAAACCGCCCGGCTGGCGGTGAAACTGGCCAAGACCGCCTATCTGCTGCCGGCTGCGGTTCACATCGACTTGCCGGCCGATGCCGCTGTTCCGCCCGGCATTCTGGAAGTGTCCGGCGCAGCCATCGCCGCCTATGACACGGCCGCCGCGGAAACCCTGCTGCCGGTAAGCCAGGCGCGCCTGCCGGTGGCCGATGCGGAGAATGCGCAGCTTTTTGCCTTTCGTCCGGCCGATGGCCGGCAGGAGCATTTCGCCCTGGTGATCGGTTCGCCCGATCCCGCAGGGCCGGTGCTGACCCGGCTGCATTCGGAATGCTTCACCGGCGACCTGCTGGGCAGCCTGCGCTGCGATTGCGGCGAGCAGCTGCGTGGCGCCATCCGCACCATCAACGAGGCCGGCGGCGGCGTGCTGCTGTATCTGGCCCAGGAAGGCCGCGGCATCGGGCTGGTCAACAAGCTGCGCGCCTATCAGCTGCAGGACCAGGGTTTCGATACGGTGGATGCCAACCAGCGGCTTGGCTTCGATGCCGACGAACGCTGGTTCCTGCCGGCCGCGCGCATGCTGCAGCGGCTGGGCTTCAACCGCGTCCGGCTGCTGACCAACAACCCCGAGAAGGTAAAGGGGCTGGCAGCCTGCGGCATCGAGGTGGCCGAGCGGGTGCCGCATAAATTCCCGTCCAATGCCCATAACGAGGCCTATCTGGCGGCCAAGCGCAAACGCTCCGGGCACTACCTCTGACACCCGGCTGTAAAGACCCGGCAGGAATTGCCGGGTAGCCTGGATTGTGCCTTTAACTATATGATTTTATTAATCAGTTTCTTGGCCTGTGGCTTGCAAAGATGTGTCCCGAGAAAGGACCGTCATGTCGAGCCCGATTCCAGCAACCACCTACAGCGTCCACGGCATTGCCGAAATGGCGCCCCGTCCGGCCAGGACGGCGGGGGCGGTTGGGGATGGTGTGCCCGGCGATGATGTGCAGGAAAACCATCCGCTCTTCGGCAAGGACGGGTTCACCTTTAGCGACTTCCTCGACATCATCAATCCGCTGCAGCACATCCCGATCGTCTCGACGGTCTATCGGGCGATCACCGGCGACAAGATCGATCCGGGGGCTCGCCTGGCCGGCGGCGGTCTGTTCGGCGGCCCGATCGGCCTGGCCGCCTCCGTGGTCAGCGGCATCATCGAGGAAACCACCGGCAAGGATCCGGGCGAACATGCGCTGGCGGCGTTGGGCATAGACATAGGGCCGGCCGGCAAGGACGAACCGGCCACCATGGTGGCCGAAGCCGCCGCGCGTTCCGAAGCGGTCGCGCCGGCCGAACTGGCCGCACTGCAGGCCCAGGGGGCGCAGATGCAGGCCGCCCGGGCCAAAACTGCCCAGACCCCGGGCCAGGACATGAAGCTTGGCGTAACGATGGATAACGGTCGCGGCCGCAAGCCTGCCGAAGCCACGGCTGCCCAAGGTCGGCAGACCGCGCAATCCGCCGGGAAATCCGATGGCCCGATCGAATTGCCTGCCGACCTGTTCCAGGCCCTGAAGCAGACGGCGGCCGCCCAGCAGGCCGATGCCCGTTCGGCGGTCGTCAATGGCGCCCAGGCGAACCCTATTCCGGGCCAGCAGCCGCAGGCCCGTGCGGCCGGGCCGATGCAGACCAATGCGATGCCCGGGACTGGCAACCCGATGCCGGATAATGCCATTCGTGGTGCCGATGGGCGGACCTGGTTCCCGGCCTTCCCGATGGGCGGTGGCGGCGTGCCGACCCGCGCTGTCGGAACATCGCCCGTGACACCGACGGCGGTGACGTCAAAATTCGGCGTTACCAAGGGCAACAATTTTGCCACTACGCCGCAGGCTGCCACGGCCGCCAGCGCAACCATGCTGCAAGGTGTCGATCAGCAGAACGAATGGGCCAATCGCGCCAGCGACGCCTATCAGAAATATTTCGAGATGCAGGACCAGAAAAACCGCCGCGCCGGCATCGTGCAGTAACGATTGAGCCGGCTCTTGCATCGCTGGTGTGAATGCCGCTTCATCGCGCCATGAGCGATATTCTCGTTACTCCGGACGGCACCCTGCAATTCGGCGGCCTGCGTTTCCGCTGCGCATTGGGCAAGGGCGGTGTGCTGCCGGAATCCGACAAGCGCGAAGGCGATGGCGTCACGCCGCTCGGCCGTTATGCCCTGCGGCAGGTTTTCTATCGCCCGGACCGGCTGGCGGCACCCGATACGCGCCTGCCGGTGCAGGCGCTGACGCCGCAGGACGGCTGGTGCGACGATCCGCTCGATCCCGCCTATAATCGTTTTGTCACGCTGCCGTATGCGGCCAGCCACGAGACGCTTTGGCGCGAGGATCACGTCTACGACGTGATCGTGGTGCTGGGGCATAACGATGCCCCGCCGGTGCCGGGGTTGGGCAGTGCGATTTTTATGCATGTCGCCCGCCCGGATTTCAGCGATACGGAAGGCTGCGTCGCTCTCGCTTTGCCTGACCTGCTTGCCCTGCTGGCTGCGATCCGGCCGGCAACCCATATCGATCTGCGCGTGACTTAAAGTCCGGCCCGTCTTAAAACCCTGCCTGTGCCGCCACCAGCTCGATGGCGGCGAGCACCGAGTCCGGGCGCGAGAAATGCAGCGGATGCCCGCCGCCATCGGTGACAATCAGTTCAGCACCCGATACGGCTGCGGCCAGGGCACGGCCGTGAATATGCGACGATACCGAACGGTCGGCATCGTTGACCACGATCGCCACGGGCAGGCGCAGCGACGCATAACGCGGCACCTGTTCCCGCAGGAACGCATCGAGTGCGCGGACTTCGCGCGCGGTGGCGGCGTAGTCGTCGGGCCGCAGCCCGAGCGCGACCGGCGTGCGGCCGAAAGCTTCCGGCACCGGTTCGGGTGCGAAGACGGAGTCCACGGCGCCGTCTTTCAGCAGTGCTCCGACTGGCGTGACAATGGTGTGTTTCAGTACGGGGCCGATGAGCGGCGCATCGGCGATGCCAAATGGCATGACCGCACGACTGCGCCAGGGATGTGTGGCCGGGCTGACCAGGACGAGGGCTGCGACCTCGCCGGGATATTGCAGGGCGTAGGTCAGTGCGACGGCGCCGCCATAGGAAAAGCCGAGCAGGATCGGCTTCTTTACGCCGAGCCTGTCCAGTGCGGCATGCAGGGAGCGCGCCTGGCCGTCCGGCGTTGCGGTGTCGTCGGGGTTCCCCTGCTCGGTATAGCCATGCCCGGGCCGGTCGATGGCGATGGAGCGGAACTGCTTTGCTGTCTGCGGCATCAGACTGACGGCGAAATCCTCGGCAAAGCCGTAGGCGCCATGGATCATCACCAGCGGTGCGCCGCTGCCGCTCTCGATGACATGCTGACGGATGCCGCCGGCCTCGATGAAACGGCCGCTGGGCGGAAAATCCTGTTCCGCCTGCGCTGTCAGATGTTCGCTGGTGGCGCCCAGCCCGAACAGGGCGGCGCCGAGGAGGATCAGGGCTGTGAGCATGGCTTCCGCTTGGTTGCCGACTTGTACGGGCGTGCGGGCAAAGCGGATGACTGCCGTAACGTCAACGTGAGGGATTCACAACCGGCCGGATTGACGGCACCCGGGCCCTGACGGATCATCCGGCCAACGAATTTCCTTGGAGGAAACCCATGACCCTTCCCGCCGTCGTTCAGGGCCGCCTTTCGCTGCCGGTCATCGGCTCGCCGATGTTCATCGTCTCCGGCCCCGAACTGGTGATCGCCCAGTGCAAGGCTGGCATCGTCGGCTCGTTTCCTGCCCTGAATGCACGACCGGCCGAAGTGCTGGAACAGTGGCTGCAGCGCATCACCGCCGAGCTGGACGAGTATCGCGCCAGCCATCCCGACAAGCCGGTGGCGCCATTTGCCGTCAACCAGATCGTGCATCAGTCGAACGACCGGCTGCAGCATGACGTCGAGATGTGCGTCAAATACAAGGTGCCGATCGTTATCACCAGCTTGCGCGCGCCGAACGAAGTGGTGGATGCCATCCATTCCTATGGCGGCATCGTGCTGCATGACGTGATCAACATCCGCCATGCCAAGAAGGCGCTGGAGGCCGGCGTCGATGGCCTGATCCTGGTCTGCGCCGGCGCCGGCGGTCATGCCGGCACGCTCAGCCCCTTCGCGCTGGTGTCGGAAGTGCGCCAGTTTTTCGACGGGCCGCTGGCGCTGTCGGGCTCGATCGCGCACGGCCGCCATATCCTTGCCGCGCAGGCGATGGGGGCCGACTTCGCCTATATGGGCACACGTTTCATCGCCACGCAGGAAGCCAATGCAGTGCCGGGCTACAAGCAGATGCTGGTCGACTCTGCGGCCGGCGACATCGTCTATTCCTCGCTGTTCACCGGCGTGCATGGCAATTACCTGAAAAAGAGCATCATCGCTGCCGGCATGGATCCCGATAACCTGCCGGAAGCCGACAAGAGCACGATGAGCTTTGGCTCCGGCGGCAGCTCGAAGTCGAAAGCCTGGCGCGATATCTGGGGCGCCGGGCAGGGTGTCGGCCTGATCGAGGATGTGCCGAGCGTGGCGGATCTGGTTGCCCGGCTGAAGCGGGAATACGATGCGGCCAAGTCCGAGCTGGTCGGCGGCAGCCGCGCGGCCCAGGCTGCGGAGTGAGCTGGCAGCAGCGTAGCGTCTCGCTACCGGCCTGCCCGGCTTAGACCAGGGTCTTAGCCCGCCCCCGTGGCCTGTTATGGGTGCGACCTGCTATAGATCGTGCCAAGAACAAAAACAGGGAGGCGCGGATGTCCGGCCGCTACGAACAGGTTTACGCAGCAGCAAAGTCTGATCCCGAGGGTTTTTGGGCCGAGGCGGCAAAGGCGCTGCGCTGGTACAAGCCCTGGGATCGGGTGCTCGATGCCTCGAACCCGCCCTTTTACCGCTGGTTCCCCGGCGCGGAATGCAACACCTGCTACAACGCGCTGGACCGCCATATCGAGGATGGCCATGGCGAGCGCATCGCGCTGATCTACGACTCGCCGGTCACCAACACGATCCGGCGTTTCACCACGCTGGAGCTGCGCGACAGGGTGGCGAAGCTGGCGGGTGCGCTGCAGGCGCATGGCGTCAAGAAGGGCGACCGCGTCATCATCTATATGGCGATGACGCCGGAAGCGGCGATGGCGATGCTGGCCTGCGCCCGTATCGGTGCCATCCATTCGGTGGTGTTCGGCGGTTTCGCGCCCCGCGAGCTGGCGACGCGCATCGACGATGCCAAGCCGACACTCATCATCGCCAGTTCCTGCGGCCTGGAAGCCGGCCGCGTGGTCGAATACAAACCGTTGCTCGACCAGGCCATCGATATGGCGACGCATAAGCCATCGGCCTGTCTGGTGTTCCAGCGCCCGATGTATGCCGGTCCGATGACCGAAGGGCGCGATTTCGATTTCGACGCGGAGATTGCCAGGGCGGCGCCTGCCGGTTGCGTGCCGGTGCAGGCCACCGATCCGCTTTACGTGCTGTATACCTCCGGCACCACCGGCATCCCCAAGGGTGTGGTGCGCCAGAATGGCGGCCATATGGTGGCGTTGCACTGGTCGATGAAGAATGTCTACGGCATCAATCCCGGCGAGGTTTACTGGGCGGCTTCCGATGTCGGCTGGGTGGTCGGCCATTCCTATATCGTCTATGCGCCGCTGCTGTATGGCTGCACCACGCTGCTTTACGAGGGCAAGCCGGTCGGCACGCCGGATGCCGGCGCCTACTGGCGCGTGATCGAGCAGCACAAGGTGGTGGCGCTGTTCACAGCACCCACCGCGTTCCGCGCGATCAAGAAAGAAGACCCCAGGGCCGAATTGCTGAAGAAATACGACCTCAGCCATTTCCGCACCCTGTTTCTGGCCGGCGAGCGCGCCGATCCCGATACGGTGAAATGGGCGGAGGACAATCTGCACAAACCGGTGATCGATCACTGGTGGCAGACCGAAACCGGCTGGCCGGTCGCGTCGAACTGCATGGGAATCGAGGTGCTGCCGGTCAAGCATGGCTCCCCGACCCGCATCGTGCCGGGCTATGACGTGCAGGTGCTGGATGACGACGGCCATCCGGTCGCAGCCGGCGATATCGGCAATATCGTCATCAAGCTACCGATGCCGCCGGGCTGCCTGCCGACGCTGTGGAACAACGATGAGGGCTTCCAGAAAAGCTACCTCGCGCGCTTCCCCGGCTATTACAACACCGGCGATGCCGGCTTCATCGACGAGGATGGCTATATCTTCATCATGAGCCGCACCGACGACATCATCAATGTCGCCGGTCATCGGCTGTCCACCGGCGGCATGGAGGAAGTACTCGCCTCGCATCCCGACGTGGCGGAATGCGCCGTGGTGGGTGTCGCCGATGCCCTGAAGGGGCAGGTGCCGCTCGGCTTCGTTGTGCTCAAGGCCGGCGTGTCCAAGCCCGAGGAGCAGATCCTGCGCGAGCTGGTGCAGCTGGTTCGCGACCGAATCGGCCCGGTGGCGGCCTTCAAGCAGGCGGCGGTGGTGAAACGGTTGCCGAAGACGCGTTCGGGCAAGATACTGCGCGGCACCATGCAGAAAATCGCCGACGCGCAGGACTACCGCATGCCAGCCACCATCGACGATCCCGCCATCCTGGGTGAGATCTCCGAGGTGCTGCAGCCGCTCGGCTATGCCAAGCGGCCCTGAGCGGTGCCGCTGAGCGTACGGGTTTCCTCCTGGCTGGCGGCACTGGCGGTCTATCGCGACCGCCGGGTGCTGGCAATTCTGGTGTTGGGCTTTGCTTCCGGCCTGCCGCTGGCACTGACCGGGCAGACCTTGCAGGCCTGGTTGAAGGAATCCGGCGTCTCGCTGCAATCCATCGGATTGTTCGCTCTGGTCGGCGTACCCTACACGCTGAAATTCCTCTGGGCACCGCTGGTCGACCGCCTGCCGTTGCCGATCCTGACGCGCTGGCTTGGCCGCCGCCGTGGCTGGCTGATCTTCGCGCAGGCGCTGCTGATGGCCGCCATCGTCGCGCTGGCCTTCAGCAATCCGGGCCAGGCGCTGGTCCTCACCGCGCTCTGCGCCGTAGCGGTCGCTTTCGCCTCGGCGACCCAGGATATCGTCATCGATGCCTGGCGTGTCGAAATCCTGGATCAGCGCCAGTTGGCAGCCGGTGCGGCCTCCATCGTGTTCGGTTATCGCCTTGGCATGCTGGTGTCCTCAGCTGGCGCGCTCTATCTCGCCGATCAATTTGCCTGGCCGCTGGTTTATCTGGCCATGGCGGCCCTGCTGGTGATCGGCGCCATCACCGTGCTCATGGTTGGCGAGCCGCAGGCGCAGCCGCGCGGCGATGCCGAGCGGCGCTTTGCCGAAGCTCAGGCCTGGCTGGCGGCGCGGCCGCACCTGTCCGGACCGGTTGCGGGCGTGATGGCCTGGCTTTACGCCAGTGTGGCCGGACCCTTCCTGCAGTTCATGTCACGCAGGGGCTGGGTCGGCATCCTGCTTTTCGTCATGCTGTTCAAGCTGGGCGACAGCCTCGCCGGCGTGCTCGCCACCAGCTTCTATCTCGATATCGGTTTCACCAAGACCGAGATTGCCGAGATCGGCAAGCTGTATGGCTTCGGCGCCACCATGCTGGGGCTGTTCATTGGCGGCTGGCTGATGCAGGCGGTTGGGCTGTACCGCTCACTGTGGATCTGCGGCCTGCTGCAGATGGTGTCCAACCTGCTGTTTGCCGTGCTGGCCATGCGTGGCCATGACCTGTGGTTCCTGGCGCTGACGGTGGGAATGGAGAATCTCGCCGGCGGCATGGGGACGGCGGTGCTGGTCGCCTATCTTTCGGCGCTGTGCGATGTCGCCTACACGGCCACGCAATATGCCCTGCTGTCGTCGCTCACCGCGGTGGCCCGCACGCTGCTGTCATCCTATGCCGGTTTTCTGGCCGGGGCCTTCGGCTGGCCGGCGTTTTTCATGCTGACCACCCTGGCGGCCCTGCCGGGCCTTGCCCTGCTGGCCTGGCTGACCCGGCGCGGCGCGGAGACCCGCCTGGATTCGCGCCGGCCCGGCAGCGCAGGCATTGCAGCCGAGGATTGATCCGCAGCCAGAGGGGCCCCGTCGCGTGTCTGTTGCGGGATGCTACATTTTGGGGTTGCAGTCCCGATGCGACCGCAACATATTTCCCGTGCATACCCGTTTTAATATATCTGTCATAGATTTGACACTATTGCATCATCGTGTATAGCGATAGTCGGAGTATGAACATGCAGCTGCCTCTCTCCTCCGTCCCGTCGGCCCTCACACAGCCCCGCCCCTCGCGCAGCGGCTGGCAGTGCACGTCTGCCGATGGCCGGTTCGAAGTGCGTCTG
Source organism: Ferrovibrio sp. (assembly GCF_025869515.1). Taxonomy (GTDB): domain Bacteria; phylum Pseudomonadota; class Alphaproteobacteria; order Ferrovibrionales; family Ferrovibrionaceae; genus Ferrovibrio. Next base: position 10,587 of record NZ_JAOZVR010000081.1, on the reverse strand, counting down.
ACCCGCAGCCCGGAAGATATCGCTGCGGCACAGCGGCTGCGCTACCAGGTCTTCTACGAGGAAATGGCGGCGGAGCCTTCGCCGGAAATGGCCCGTCTTGGTCTCGATTTCGACCAGTTCGACCGGCTCTGCGACCATCTCATGGTCTTCGACCGCCGCCGTCCCGAAGGCAAGCAGGTGGTCGGCACCTACCGTCTGCTGCGGCGCCAGATGGCCGAACTGCATGGCGGTTTCTACTCGTCCTCGGAATACGATCTGCAGCCGATGCTCGATTTTGTCGGTGCCAGCGGCGGCCTGCTCGAACTCGGCCGCTCCTGCGTGCATCGCGACTACCGCACCAATGCGACGATCCAGCTGCTGTGGCGGGGCATTTCCACCTATGTCGCCGATCATAGCATCAGCTTCATGTTCGGCTGCGCCTCCTTCCCGGGCACCGACCCGCAGCAGCATGCCCTGGCGCTCAGCTATCTCCACCATAACCACCTGCCGCCGCCGGAATGGCGGGTGCGGGCGCTGTCAGAGCGCTTCGTGTCGATGAACCTGACGACGGCCGACCAGGTCAATCCGCGTGCTGCGCTGCATGCCCTGCCGCCGCTGATCAAGGGCTATCTGCGACTCGGCGCCTATATCGGCGACGGCGCAGTGATCGACCAGCAGTTCGGCACCACCGATGTCTTCATCCTGCTGCCGGTCGAGCGCATTGCGCCGAAATACCAGAACCGCTTCTCGGCCGATGAAGGCCTGGTGGTGACCGAATATCACGCCTGACCGGCGCAGACAGTCCACCCCGACACCGCGGCGCCAATTTTCGGCGCCGCTTTTTTTATGGGTGAAATCGAAGGCGTTGTCGGCCCGGCGGCGCTCTGCGTAACATCGTTCCCGAGGAAACAATCCGGGGCGATCATGAATTTGGCGCATCTGCTGCATCGTGCAGCCAAAATCTGGGGTGAGCGGCCGGCCCTGTCGGTCGGCACGTCGGTTCGGCTCAGCTATGCGCAGGTGGGCCGGCGCGTACCGCAACTGGCAGCCGGGCTGGTTGCGGCCGGCCAGCTGCAGCGCGGCGACCGTGTGGCCCTGCTGCTGAAGAACTGTCCTGAATACTGGGAATTGCTGTTCGCTCTGTGGCATGCCGGCATCGTGGCCGTGCCGGTGAATGCCAAGCTGCATGCCCGCGAAGTCGCCTGGATTCTCGACAATGCCGGGGCCAGGCTGGCCATTGCCTCGGCGGCTCTGGCCGATGATCTCAGACCGCTGGCGCAGGACCTGCCGGCGCTGCAGCGCCTGATCGTCATGGAAGAGCCGGATTTTGCCGCCCTGTATGAGGCGCCGCCGATCCCGATGGCCGAGGTGGCCCCCGACGATCTGGCCTGGCTGTTCTACACCTCGGGCACCACCGGCCGGCCCAAGGGCGCGATGCTGACCCATCGCAATCTCTGGGCGGCGGTGATGAATTATTTCGCCGATGTCGACCGCGTCGATCCGCAGGACTGTATCATCCATTGTGCGCCGATCAGCCATGGTTCCGGCCTCTACGGCCTGCCGCATGTGGCGCGCGGCGCCAACCAGGTGATTCCGGAATCCGGCGGCTTCGATCCGGCCGAGACGCTGGAGCTGATCGCGCACTGGCCGGGTTGCAGCTTCTTCTTCGCGCCGACCATGGTGCATCGCCTGATCCATGCCCCGCAGGTCGCCACGGCCGATACGTCGAACCTGAAGACCATCGTCTATGGCGGCGGCCCGATGTATGTCGCCGACCTGCAGGATGCCATGCGCGTGCTGGGTCCGAAACTGGCACAGATCTACGGCCAGGGTGAGGCGCCGATGACCATCACCGGCATGGACAAGGGCATGCATGTCGATGACGGGCATCCGCACTATCTGGCCCGCCTCGGTTCGGCCGGTGCGGTGCGTACCGATGTGGAAGTGCGGGTGGTTGATGCCGAGGACAATCCGCTGCCCAATGGCGAGGTGGGTGAAGTGATCTGTCGTGGCCCGGTGGTCATGGCCGGCTACTGGCGCAATCCGGAAGCGACGGCGCAGACCCTGCGCGGCGGCTGGCTGCATACCGGCGATGTAGGCAGTTTCGACGACGATGGCTACCTCACCCTGAAGGATCGCTCGAAGGACATGATCATTTCCGGCGGCAGCAACATCTATCCGCGCGAGGTCGAGGAGGTGCTGCTGCGTCATCCCGATGTCGACGAGGTGTCGGTGGTGGGTAAGCCGCATGCCGACTGGGGCGAGGAAGTGATCGCCTTCGTGGTGCCGCGCAAAGGCTGCATGTTGAACGAGACGGCACTCGATTCGCTCTGCCTTGATCATATCGCCCGTTTCAAGCGGCCGAAACAGTATCGTTTCGTGCCGGCCCTGCCGAAAAACAATTACGGCAAGGTGCTGAAGACCGAGCTGCGTGCTGTGCTGCAGAAGGAAGGCTGAATTGTCGAACCTCGTCTATATCACCGAGCATGCGCGCGCCACGCCCGACAAGCCGGCCATCGTCATGGCCGAGACCGGCGTGGTCACCACTTTCGGCCAGCTGGAAGCGGCATCGAATCGTGCGGCCCATTTGTTCCGCAAACTGGGACTCGGTCCGCGCAGCCATATGGCCCTGGTGATCGAAAACCGGTCGGAATTCTTCGAGGTCTGTTTCGGCGCCGACCGCGCCGGACTGTATTACACGCCGATCAGCACGCGGCTGAGCGCGCCGGAGGTTGCCTATGTGGTCAGCGATGCCGGCGCTCGCGTGCTGGTGATCACTGCGGATTTCGCCGAGATGGCGGTCGAGCTGCGCGCGCAGTGCAAGCTGGTCGAGCGCTTCTACATGATCGGCGGCACGGCAGAAGGCTACGAAAGCTGGGAGGATGCGGTGGCGGCCATGCCGGCGACGCCGGTCGCCGACGAGATGCAGGGCCGCGACATGCTGTATTCCTCGGGCACCACCGGCAAGCCCAAGGGCATCAAGCGGCCGATCAATGGTGATCCTGTCGGCACGCGCAGCTATTTCGTCGATAACGGCTACAGCCTCTATGGCTACGGACCCGACATGGTCTATCTGTCGCCGGCACCGCTCTATCATGCCGCGCCACTGCGCTACTGTATGCTGGTATCCAGGGTGGGCGGCACGCTGGTGATCATGCAGCATTTTGATGCCGAGGGCTCGCTCCGCCTGATCGATCAGTACAAGGTCACCCACAGCAACTGGGTGCCGACCATGTTCGTGCGCATGCTGAAACTGCCATCCGAAATCCGCAGCCGCTACGACCTGTCCTCGCATCGCGTCGCGATTCATGGCGCCGGCCCGGTCTCGGCGGCGACCAAGCAGCAGATGATCGACTGGTGGGGTCCTGTGCTGTTCGAATATTATGCCGCCTCCGAAGGCAACGGCATGACCTTCATCACCAGCCAGGACTGGCTGACGCATAAGGGTTCGGTCGGCCGCGCCATCATCGGTGAACTCCACATCGTCGATGACGAAAGCGGTCGCGAGCTTGGCGTCGGCGAATCCGGACTGGTCTACTTCGCCAATGGCCAGCCGTTCGCCTATCACAACGACGACGGCAAGACCAAACAGGCTTTCAACGACAAGGGCTGGAGCACACTCGGCGACGTCGGCTATGTCGATGCCGAGGGCTATCTCTACCTCACGGACCGCAAGGCCTTCATGATCATTTCCGGCGGCGTGAATATCTATCCGCAGGAAGCCGAGAATGTGCTGATTGAGCACCCAAAGGTCGCCGATGTCGCGGTGATCGGGGTGCCCAATGAGGATTTCGGCGAAGAGGTGAAGGCCGTGGTGCAGCCGGTCGACATGAAGGAGGCCGGGCCGGCGCTGGCCGAGGAACTGCTGGCCTACTGCCGCCAGCATCTCGCCGGCATCAAATGCCCGCGCTCGGTCGATTTTGAGGAAGCCCTGCCGCGCCATGCGACCGGCAAGCTGTACAAGCGGCTGATCAAGGACCGCTACTGGGGCAACCGCACCAGCCGTATTGTCTAGGCTTTCGCCGTACTCCCGGGCGCGCCTTTCGAGGTCGAATACTCGAAATGCAGCGGCTGTCCGCCATGCAGCAGTGGGTAGATGGCATGCGCGGCCGAGGCGGCCTCGGCGAAACCGGTCAGGATCAGCTTGAGCTTGCCGCGATAGGCCGCCACGTCGCCGATGGCGAAAATGCCGGGTACCGAGGTCTGGCAGGTGGCGGGATCGACCGGCAGGTGGTGGCGTTCCAGCTCGATGCCCCATTGCGCGATGGGGCCGAGATCGCTTTTCAGGCCGAAGAAGGCGAGCAGGGCATCGGCCGGCAGGTGCCGGCTGTCGCCGTCCAGCGATTTCACCGTCACCCCGGTCAGCACGCCGTGGCCGCCCTCCAGCGCATCCAGCTGGTAGGGCACCACGATATCGAGGCCATGGCCATTCAACGCACGCAGCTTGGTCACGCTGTCGGGTGCGGCGCGGAACTGGTCGCGCCGGTGTACGAACCAGATCTGCGCAGCAATGCCATGCAGCATCAGGGCCCAGTCCACCGCGCTGTCGCCGCCGCCGGCAATGACGATACGGCGGGCGCGGAAATCCTCGGCCCGGCGCACCAGGTAATGCACGCCGCTGCCGCCGGGCTGGCCTTCAAATGCTTCGATATTGTCGAGCGGCGGGCGGTTGGGACCGAAGGCGCCGGCGCCGGCAGCGATGATCACCGCCCCGGCCTCGATCACGGTGCCTTTCGAGGTCGTCAGGCGGAAGCCGCCGCCGGTGCCATTCGGCGGCTCGACCTTTTCCACACGCTGGCCCAGATGATAGGCCGGCTTGAACGGCGCCGCCTGGTTTTCCAGCTGCTCGACCAGGCCGGCGCCGCTGATCCGCGGGAAGCCGGGAATGTCATAGATCGGTTTTTCCGGGTAAAGCGCGCTGCATTGGCCGCCGATGGCATCCAGTGCATCGATCACATGGCAGGAGAGGCCGACCATGCCGCATTCGAAGACGGCAAACAGGCCGACCGGGCCGGCGCCGATAATGGCGACATCTGCTTTCTGGATGCTCATTGCTGCGGACGTATCCGTGCCGTTGACAGGCCCAGGGCCGGAGATGGCCAGAGGGTAAGGCAGGTTATTTAGCGGCTTCCGGGCGGCAGGGCTACCCCTGCTGCCGACCGGAAACCGGGCGATTCGGGGTGGATCCCGCAGCCGCGGTCTTGCGGGCATCGCATTGCCGCCGGTGGCCAAGGCTCGCTGACAAGGTGGGTGGTTATCAAAATTTTCGCCCCCAGGCTGTGATCTAACCGAAAAACCACTGGGCGCAGTCGTACGCGATCCACTCTGCTGTCCTGAACCGATGCCAGCCATCCGATCCAGCGAGCAACCGAGGTGCTCCGATGTTCATGCAGTTCAAACGCCGGCTTTTCACCTATCATGACGACATGACAGATATTGATATTGCCAATCCCAAGCTGCGCGCCCTCTACGATCTTTGGAATGCCAAGCGCGGCACCCGCCAGGCGCCGCCGCGCAGCGACTTCTCCTTCGAAGATCTGCGGCCATGGTTCGGCCATCTCATGCTGCTCGACTGCGTGGGCAATAATGAATACCGCTATCGCCTTTACGGCACCGAACTGGTCAGCCTGTTCGGCTTCGATCTCACCGGCAAGGGCGTCAGTGATGCCATCGGCCAGATCGGCGACAAGCCGCTGGACGAATATCGCCAGGTGGTACGGATCGGCGCGCCGGTCTATGCCTCGCGCATCAGCCCTTCGGCGCGCGAATACCTGCAGGTCGACAAGCTGGCGCTGCCGCTGATGGAAGGCGGCGAGGTGACCAAAATCCTCGGCGCCTTGTACCGGTCGGATAAGGTCGACGCCTGAAGATCAAAATCTGACGGTTATACCGCTTTGCGGGCCGGCAGCGACATCGCGGCCACGCCGATCACCACGAAGATCAGGCCGAGCCAGGCCGAGCCGGCCAGGCTTTCGCCCAGGAAGACCACGCCGATGCCGACGCCGATCGGGATGCGCAGGTAGGCCTGTGACGTGGTGCCGACCGAACCCAGCGTGCGCACCAGCCGGAAATAGATCACGAAGGCCAGCGCGGTGGAAAACACCGCCAGGGCCAGCAGTGCCAGCAGCGAGTTTTGTGAGGGCGACAGCGTCCAGGGCCGGTCGACGATCAGACTGAGCGGCACCAGCATGGCGGCGCCGCAGAGCATCGAGCCGGTCGCCGGCACCATCGAATCGAGATGCCTGAAATTGTGGCCGTAGATGGCGGCGACACCGTAGGACAGCGAAGCCAGCAGCATCGCCAGTTGTCCCCACAGGTCGCTGCCCAGATCGGTAAATACGCCGACGCCGATGATCATGCAGACGCCACCCAGCCCCATCACCGTGCCAAACAGCTTGCGGGCCGTGACGGCTTCATGCCGCGTGATCGCCCAGGTGATCAGGAAGGCGAAGATCGGCGTGGTGGCATTCAGGATCGTCGCCAGTCCGGCCTCGATGCGGATCTCGGCCCAGGCGATCAGGGTGAAGGGCAGCACCGAGTTGATGCAGGCCTGGATGGCCAGATGGCGCCAGGTGGCAGCATCGCGCGGCAGGCCGATACCGCGCAGGCGCAGGATGCACAGCAGCAGGCCGCCGGCAATCATCGTGCGTGCAGCGATCAGCGTGATTGGCGGAATGGTGGCGACGCCCAGCTTGATGAAGGTGTAGGAGGCACCCCAGAGCGTAGCCAGCACGGCGAGCAGCAGGAATTCAACGATCAGCGGGCGGGGCGGGGAAACAGCAGTGGCGACGGTCATGGGCGGGATGTCCAGCGTATCGGGGATGCGACCGCACCATGGCATGCCGTGCGGGAAGGGTCTGCGGCCAATGCTACGGTGCCGGCCGTAGCATTGCGACCACGCGATTGCATCCTGCGACGGTCATGGAAACCATGCGCGGCATGCCGTATCGTGACCACAGGTGGCCATGCAGAGCTGCCGGGGAGGGTAACATCATGGACGGCGATATCGTCACCGGCATCCTGCTGCCGGGCATTCTGGCTTTCATCATGTTCTCGCTCGGCCTCGGCCTGACGTTCGCCGACTTCGTCCGGATCGTGCGCCAGCCGCGCGCGCTGCTGGTCGGCATTCTCTGCCACTTCGTGCTGCTGCCGGTGATCTGCTTCCTGCTGATCAAGGCGGTCGGTCTGAGCGGTACCTTCGCCATCGGATTCATGATCCTGGCCGCCTGTCCGACCGGGACCACATCCAACCTGCTCACCTATATCGCGCGCGGCGATGTGGCGCTGGCGGTCAGCTTCACGGCCGTGGCCAGCGTGGCGACGATCTTCACCCTGCCGCTGATCGTGATCTGGTCGATGCAGCATTTTTCCGGCAGCGCGCAAACCGTGACGGTGCCTGTCGGGCTGATGATGGGGCAGATATTCCTCATGCTCGGCGTGCCGGTCGGACTTGGCATGCTGGTACGTCACCGCTGGCCCGCTGCGGCTCTGCGCTGGGAACCGCGGGCGACACGGCTGGCGGCGATCCTGTTCATCCTGATCGTGCTGGGGGCCGTGGCCAGGAACTGGACGCTGCTGCGCGACAATCTCGGCAGCCTGGCGGGCTTTGCCATCGGGCTCAACCTGCTCATGCTGGCCTGCGGCTTCCTGGTCGCCTGGCTGGCAAGGCTGTCGCGGCGGCAGTCGATCACGCTCGGTATCGAGACGGCGATCCAGAATGCCACGCTCGCCATCGTGATCGCCAGCAGCGTGCTGCAGGATGATGCGCTTGCCATACCGGGTGGGCTCTATGGCGTGCTGATGTATGCCGGCGGGCTGATCTTCGCCTTCGGCATGCGACGCTTTGGCGTGATGCGCGGCGCGCAGATCGCCTAGTCGCGCCACCCCGCAAAACCGACCCGCATTTCGCAGGGGGACCTCTGAACCGCGCAGATTGCCAGCGAAGCGCTGCGGAAGGGGAAAAGTCCGTGCCATGCGGCCTGTATTACGCACTGCAGTTGCGGACTGGGATGTCGGGCGCGTTTCTGAAAACGGAGAAAGGTGTTTTTTTCGTGCACGTAAATTGCCGGTAATCTGGCAAAAGGTGACTGAATGGTAATGTGTCAGGATACAATTTTTATATTCTTATGGCTGCCGACCTGACCGAGGTGATCGGTCGATACCAGCAAGAGGCGAGGCCATGTTCGGATTTGGAAAAGAGCACGACGACCTGAAGGCGCAGTTTGACGCGATCAACAAAGCCCAGGCCGTGATTGAATTCACGCTCGATGGCAAGATTCTTCATGCCAACGAGAATTTCCTGAAGGCCCTCGGCTATACGCTGGATGAGGTCAAGGGACAGCATCACAGCATCTTCGTCGAACCGGCCTATCGCGAGAGCGCCGACTACAGGGCCTTCTGGGCCAAGCTTGGCCGCGGCGAATACGATGCCGCGCAGTACAAGCGGATCGGCAAGGGCGGCAAGGAAGTCTGGATCCAGGCCAGCTACAACCCGATCTACAATAAGAGCGGGAAGCCCTACAAGGTGGTGAAATTCGCCACCGACATCACCGAACAGAAGCTACTGATGGCCAACTACGAGGGCCAACTCGGTGCGATCAACAAGGCGCAGGCCGTGATCGAGTTCACGCTCGATGGCCGCATCCTGCATGCCAACGAGAATTTCCTCACCACCCTCGGCTATTCGCTCGACGACGTGAAAGGCAAGCATCACAGCATGTTTGTCGAGCCTGCCTATCGCGAAAGCGTCGAATACCGCGCCTTCTGGGACAAGCTGGGACGGGGCGAATACGACGCCAACCAGTACAAGCGGATCGGCAAGGGCGGCAAGGAAGTCTGGATCCAGGCCAGCTACAATCCGATCATGGATGCCAATGGCCGGCCCTACAAAGTGGTGAAATACGCTACCGACATCACGGCGCAGACCAAACTGGCGCAGATGACCCAGCTCGCCGTGCAGCAGGTGCAGCAGGTGGTGGATGCCACCAAAACCAACGACCTGACGCAACGCATCGATCTCGACGGCAAGTCCGGTGAAATCCGCTCGCTCTGCACCGGCGTCAACGATCTGGTGGAAGCAATGACCGATATCATCGGCGGCATCCGCGAGGCCTCCGATACGATCGCGGCCGCCTCGGCGGAAATCTCCACCGGCAGCCAGGATCTGGCCAGCCGCACGGAATCGCAGGCCGCCTCCATCGAGGAAACCGCGGCTTCGATGCATGAAGTCACCACCACGGTGAAGCAGAATGCCGACAATGCCCAGGCCGCCAACCAGCTGGCCTCTGCGGCGCGGGATACGGCAGAGAAGGGCGGCAGTGTGGTCGCCAATGCGGTGAGCGCCGTGAACCAGATCGAGGAGAGTGCGCGCAAAATCTCCGACATCATCGGCCTGATCGACGAGATCGCCTTCCAGACCAACCTGCTGGCGCTCAATGCTTCCGTCGAAGCCGCGCGTGCCGGTGAAGCCGGCAAGGGCTTCGCGGTGGTCGCCCAGGAGGTGCGTGCCCTGGCGCAGCGTTCGGCCAATGCCTCGAAAGATATCAAGGCGCTGATCCAGACCTCGAACAGCCAGGTCAAGACCGGCGCGACCCTGGTCAATCAGGCGGGTTCGTCGCTGACCGAGATCGTTTCGGCGATCAAGAAGGTGAGCGATATCGTGGCCGAGATCGCGGCCGCGAGCCGCGAGCAGGCTACCGGTCTGGAGCAGATCAATAGCGCGGTCGGCCAGATGGACGAGATGACCCAGCGCAACGGCGCACTGGTGGAAGAGACTTCTGCTTCGGCACAGTCGCTGTCCAACCAGGCCGAGGAGCTTGCCACGCTGGTGCAGCGTTACAAGGTGAGTGGCCAGAGCGCGGCCGTCCGGCCCGCGGTCGTTGTTCGCCCGGCAGCTGCCGCTCGCCCGGCGCTGAAGGTGGCGGCCAGCAACCGGCCGGCGCAGAAGCCGGTCCGGGTTATGAAGACCGACTCCACCCAGGGCAATGCTGCCGTGAAGCCGCAGAACGAAGCCTGGGAGGAATTTTAATGAACACGCTCGTTGTAACTGAACGGGCCGGCGCTGGCGCCGGCTCCAGTGCCAGCGCCACAGTCCGCGAATATCTCACCTTCGCGGTCGCCGGTCAGGATTACGGGATCGATATTCTGGCTGTGCGCGAAATCCGCGGTTGGACGCCGGAAAATCCGTTGCCGAATTGCCCTGCGGCGGTTCGAGGCGTGATCAATCTGCGCGGTCAGGTCGTGCCGATCTACGATCTGCGGATCCGCCTGGGTGCCGAGGCGAGCGTGCCGAGCGCGATCCATGTGGTGATCGTGGTGGAGGCTGCGGCCGGCTTCTATGGTCTGCTGGTTGATGCGGTATCGGATATCCTGTCTGCGTCGGACAGCGAGCTGCAGCCGGTGCCGGAGACGGGCATGGACGAGGAGCATGCTTTTCTGACCGCCCTATTGGCGCGCCCGGATCGCATGGTGTCGCTGCTGAATCTTGATCTTCTGGTTCGCGGCACCCCCGCTGCGCTGCCGGAGCATAGCCCGGCGCTGATCGCAGCCTGATCTGAACGGATAACTATCGAAAAGGGCGCCGGCAACGGCGCCCTTTTTTTATCGCAC
>NZ_JAOZVR010000080.1 GCF_025869515.1 Ferrovibrio sp. | reverse complement strand
TGTTTCCTCCAAAGCAGAAGCATCGCGGCTGAAGCCGCTTCCTACAGTGAATCGGGTGGCGCGCCGCTGTGCGGCAAGCCGTGCCAACCAATCCGCCCATTGCGGCTGGCAGGCCACTTCCTCCGCGCTGACCAGGCCAATGCCGAGCAGCGTTTCGTGCATCTCCTCGGCATCGCGCGGGTCCGGCCAGGCCTCCTCACGCACGGCTTCAATCGCCGAAAGATCGAGTGCGCCGAGATCATCCTTCGATTCGGGTTCGCTCCAGCGGCGCATCTGCACGGCCTGGGTGCGGCGTTCCTCCAACGGCGCATCATCGAGGAAGGCATACGGCCGCGCGCCGAGGATTTCCGCGGCAAGCGGCGAAGGCTCGGGCAGATCGCGCGCGAGGATGCCGATGCTGCCGCTCTCAAGACCGCGCAGCACATCGAGCCAGCCATCGACATCCATCGCCTCGTGCAGGCAATCGTTGAGCGTCTGCGCGACCAGGGGGTGATCGGGAATCTGCCGCTCGCCGACGATGTTTTCGAGACAGGCAACCTGATCCGGAAACACCGTGGCGAGCAGATCCTCGGATTTCATGCGCTGCAGTTGCGCTGCCACCTTCTGGCCGCCGGCAAAGCGCGGCAGGGCCAGCGCCGTGGTCGCCGCCCAGCGCCAGCGCACGCCAAACAGCGGCGCATCGAGCAGGGCCTGGACGAGGATGTCCTGCGCCGTCGCCGAATGCAGGTAACGCGATACCTCGATCAGCGGAAAGCTGTGGCTGGTCGACAGCGACAGGATGATGGCATCCTCGGTCGCCGCCGCCTGCAATTCAAAATTGAAGGCGCGGCAAAAGCGTTTGCGCAGAGCCAGGCCCCAGGCCTTGTTGATGCGGCTGCCGAATGGCGAGTGCACGATCAACTGCGTGCCGCCGGATTCGTCGAAGAATCGTTCCATGACGATCTGCGTGCGCGTCGGCAGCACGCCCAGCGCATTGCGTGCCCGCGCCAGATAGTCGACCAGCTGCTGCGCGGCGACCGCGTCGATGCCCACCTCTTCGACCAGCCAGCGACATGCCGCAGCGATGCCGCCTTGGATTTTCGTAGGAAGCGGCTTCAGCCGCGATGCTTCAAATTCTTCTTGCGGGGAAGATAAAGCAGATGCATCGCGGCTGAAGCCGCTTCCTACAGTAGTGGATCCGTGCGCGGTGCTGTGCGGTGGTGCGGGCTCGCCAGCGAGCCGCGCCTCGATCTCACTGCGCAGTCGCGACACGCCAATCGACAGCTCGTCGCTGCGTCCGGGTGCCTCGGCAATCCAGAACGGAATGCTCGGTGGCAAGCCGTGCGCATTCTCGACCCGCACCGTGCTGCGCTCGATGCGCAGGATCCGGTAACTGGTGTTGCCAAGCTGGAAGATGTCGCCAGCCATGCTTTCGACGGCGAAATCCTCGTGCACGCTGCCGACCGTGATCGCCTCGGGCTCGACCACGACCGCATAGTCGGCGGTATCGGGAATCGTGCCGCCCGAGGTCAGCGCGGTCAGCCGCGCATTGCGTCGAGCCTTGACCTTGCCATGCACGGCATCGCGATGCAGATAGCCGGAGCGTGAGCCGCGCCGCGTCGTGAATCCATCGGCAAGCATGCGCACGACGGCATCGAAATCCTTGCGCGCGAGATGGCGATACGGCCAGGCGCGGCGCAGCCAGTCGTACAGCGCCGCCTCGTCCCATTCGCCGCAGGCGACTTCGGCGACAATCTGCTGGGCCAGCACATCGATCGGTGCCAGCGGTATCTTCAGCGCATCGAGTTCGCCGCGGCGGATGCAATCCAGCAGGGCCGCGCATTCGACCAGGTCATCGCGCGATTGCGGAAACAGCCTGCCTTTCGGCGTCGCGCCAACGGCATGTCCGGAGCGCCCGACGCGCTGCAGGAAAGCCGCAATCGCATGCGGCGAGCCAAGCTGGCAGACCAGGTCGACATCGCCGATATCGATGCCGAGTTCCAGCGAGGCGGTCGCCACCAGCACCTTGAGCTCACCGCGCTTGAGCCGTTGCTCGGCATCCAGGCGCAACTCCCTGGCGAGGCTGCCGTGGTGCGCGGCGACCTGCTCCTTGCCAAGGCGCTCGCCAAGATGACGCGCCGCACGCTCGGCCATGCGCCGCGTGTTGACGAAGACCAGGGTCGTGCGATGCGCCTCGACAAGTTCGGCCAGGCGGTTGTAGACGCTTTCCCAGACCTCATTCGACATCACCGCTTCGAGCGGCACGGGTGGCATCTCGATGGCCAGGTCGCGCGCGCGCACATGACCGGAATCGATGATGGCGCATTCCGGCCTGCCCTCGGCATCGACATGGCTGGCACCAACGAGAAAGCGCGCGACCTCCTCGATCGGCTTTTGCGTCGCCGACAAGCCGATGCGGACCAGGCGCCGCTGGCAGAGCGCCTCAAGGCGTTCAAGGGTCAGGGCCAGATGAACGCCGCGCTTGTCATCGGCAATCGCGTGGATTTCATCGACGATGACCGTGCGCGTGCCGGCCAGCATCAGCCGCCCCGATGCGGAACCGAGCAGGACATAGAGCGACTCAGGCGTCGTCACCAGGATATGCGGCGGCGATTTCAGCATGCGCTGGCGATCAGCCGCCGGCGTGTCACCCGTACGCACGCCGGTGCGGATATCGATGTTGATGTGGCCGCGCCGCTCAAGCTCGGCGCGGATGCCGACCAGCGGTGCTTCGAGGTTGATGGCGATGTCGTTGGACAGCGCTTTCAAGGGCGAAACATAGACCACCGTGGTCCCTTCGGCCAAGCCAAAATCAAGACCCTCGCGAACCAGCCCGTCAATCGCGGCGAGAAACGCGGCCAGGGTCTTGCCCGAGCCGGTCGGTGCGGCGATCAGGGTATGCCGGCCCTCGCGAATTGCCGGCCAGGCATCCGTCTGCGCCGGCGTCGGCGCATCGAACGTGCGCGCAAACCAGGCTGCGACAGCCGGATGGAACGAATCGAGGATGGGGCTGGCGGACATCGGCACACGGATACGGCAACGGACAGGAAGCCTACACCCAGGCGCATCTCAAGGCATGAGACCGGGGCCGTCCAGGCGGGTGCCGCGATGGCGGCACATCGCTAGGGCGCGCCGGCCGCAAGCGGATCGAATCCATCCGCAAAAACCAGGTCGGTCACTATCGTGATTGGCCCGTTCATGGCGGCATGGTTGCCACAGTTGTAGTGCAGGCTGTCCGGGGCATTGCCTGGCACGACAAAGGTCAAGGTCTGCGTGCCGCTTGCGCCGTTGTTGGTGACGCCATCGTTGTAAAGATTGGCTGACCCCGTCGAATTGGTCGTGTTGATGTTGAACGGGTGCACGGCGCTGACGCTCTGCATGACAAATTCATAGGTCTGGCCGCGCAACAGGGTCAACGGGGGATTGGTTTGTCCATCGATCGTCCACGAGCTCATGCCGTTGTTGACGACGTTCATTGAATTCGGCGTACCCGCGATGGCGAGCGAAGTCCAGGCGAGCAAACCGAACCCGGATATCCAGCGGGCACGCAGGCCCGACAGCGCAACGAAACGTGGGGTCATGACGGGATCTCCCAGGTGGGTCAGGCTCGGCGGTCGGGGCAGGCTGTCCAGGAGCGACGGCTACCCACGATATCAGCAAGCCGGACATGAATTGTGATGTAGCCGTGAGTTCATGGCGGATTGGTTTCCTTTCCTTTGCCATTGCGCAGCTCCCCGCCGGGGGACGAACCCATGCTGCGCCGCGGGGCGTGCTCGCACGCAGCGCGCGGATCGGCCCAAGGCCCATGGAAATCCGCATCATCGGACCGTTTGCCCGTCAACGCGCAGGCACGATCGCTCAGCCTCCTTGCGCCGCGCTCCAGGCAGCCATGCGTTTCTGCATTTCCTCGGGCGCGACATCCTCGACATGCGTCGCCAGCGACCACTTGTGGCCGAACGGATCAATCACCGAGCCCATTCGGTCGCCCCAGAACTGGTTCTCGACCGCGCGATCCGGCCTGGCCCCGGCTGCGATCGCCTTGGCAAACGCAGCGTCGACATCCTCGACATAGATCATGAAGGCCGCTGTCGGGCCGCCGCGCGCTTTGGGCCCGAGGATGTTCATCCCGGCGTATTCGTCGGAGAGCATGATGTGGCTATCGCCGATCATGATTTCCGCGTGACCGATGCTCTCGCCCATCGGCAAGCGGTATAGCTCGGTGGCGGCAAAGGCCTGCACATAGAATTCGATGGCCCTGGCAGCATCGTCAACGGTCAGGTAGGCAGTGACGGTGTGATAGCCGTCGGGAATGTGTTTCACGTTGCTCATGCGTGAACCTCCAGTGGACTCGTGCGCATCGTACAACCTGCCGCGGCAGAGCGCCGGCCGTGCCGACGCGCAAGGCTCAAGCCTGCGAAGACAATTTCAAGCCGATGATGCCGCCCAGGATCAGGGCCAGGCTGAGCAGCCGCCCGACGTTGGCCGCTTCGCCAAAGAGGACGATGCCAAGCAGCGCCGTGCCGACGGCGCCGACACCGACCCACACCGCATAGGCGGTGCCCAGCGGCAGCGACTTCATGGCGATTCCCAGCAGGCCAAGACTGATCGCCATCGCCAGCACGGTGCCGACCGATGGCCACAAGCGGGTGAAGCCCTCGGTGTATTTCAAGCCGATGGCCCAGCCGATTTCAAACAATCCCGCCACAATCAGGATGAACCAGTCCATTGCACTCCTCGTCGCTGTGCGGGTGTCGACGGCGACTTCACGGCTTCGGCGGTACTGCCGGCTTGCCCGAACGCGGTTTTTCATTGCCCTTGGCCGCGCGTGCAGCGGCGGCCTGGCGTGACCATTCCTCGATCAGTTCGGCGCGCGCGGCACGGCGACTGGGCGGTTCCGCGGCCTCCGCGGCCTCTGCTGCGGGTGTTTCGTCGGCGCTGCCGGTGTCGATGTAACGCAGCAGCCGATCGATCTGCATGGCGAGCACGTTGTCGACCGCGGGCGCAATCTGCTCGAGGCCGCTGCCACTCGATGCATTGACCCGGTAATCGACATCGAGGCGGGTGGCCCCGTCATCCATCGGCTGCAGGCTGAAGCTCAGCACGCCGTTGACGGCGCGTTCCTGCAGCGGGCCGAGCGCGGCATCCAGGCGCAGCAGTTCATTCTTCAAGGCCATGACGACGCGACCGTGTTCGGCACTGCCAGCGGCCCAGCGTTCGCAGAAGCAGCCACCCGCCTCGGCCTTGAGGCTGAGATTGGCCGCCGTACCCGACCAGGTGTGCTCGGCACTCCACCAGCGCGCAACCTCGCCCAGGGCGACATAGACCTTGGCCGGCGGTGCCTCGACGCGGGCCGAGAATCCAATCAGGAAATGATCACTGGCTGCCTCGCTGACCTCGGCTCGCGCATTGCATGCCATGAGGCCGCCAAGGGCACACAGCAGGAGCATGGCTTTCATCGATCGGATCCTTGCCCGGACAGCACGCGGCGATGCGCCCTTGTGGCAGACCGAAGCAGTCACGTCAAGCACTCTCTTGACTCCCATTGATTCGGTTCATCGGCGGGTATCCTGATCATCATTTATTCAAACATGATTTTATTTTCGCAATGCACGAATACTTGTTAATGTAGGCTCGTCTCAGGACAATCCAAAATGGATAAAGGAAATCTACATCATGAAGACGACGTTGATGCTTATATTGATTTCCCTTGCTGTCATTCCATTCACAACAAATGCGCAAACGCTTTCGTCATCGACCTCGAAACATGACACGAAAGCGATTTCCGGGGTGATCGTGATGCGAGGAGAAATCGAGCGCGACGGAAAGACTGTCGAGTTCACTGAAACCACGCCCATTACCGATCTGGTCGAGTTCTACGCCGAGCGCGGGATTGCCTACGTAGAAAGCACCTCAAGCGGCAATACAACCCAAGGCGGCTTTGGAGACCCTCCTCCAACAATACCACCGCCTGGCCCGGGCACGGTTCCGACTTGCATGACATATGTCTCAATGCGAGCCTTGAGAGGGGGATATGTTCGACGAACATCGTACAATCGTACTATTATCCAGACTCCTGGCGGAATGACGAATACTCCTTGGGTAACAAACACGGATGGCATCAGCCCTACTGGCCCTGGTTGCAACATGGGAAATCTGGATCAGTGTTCGATAAGGCTTGAATAGCGCCCACGAAACAACGGGCACGAAACAGGACCCAGACGACGAGAGTCTGTCAAACGAACTGTGTAACCGGGTTATTCACAGTGCCGTCAGCGGCACG
>NZ_JAOZVR010000079.1:5239-6276 GCF_025869515.1 Ferrovibrio sp. | reverse complement strand
AGTTGCCCGGTTTGCGCGAGCTTCGCAACACGCCGCAAATAGGGATGGTTGATTCGGACATTGCCTTCCCCCCAACCGATCTCGCCGGCCTCCGGAGTGATTAATTCAGCAAGTGTGAAAACCATTGACGTCGCCGTTTCGCGCATGCCGAACAAGGCGAATGCGCCGCCCTCCAAGGGATCGGGCGCATCTAGAACGGTCGCGATCAACCTTCCGAGCTCGGGTTGTGCAAGGCGCAGCAGCGCGCCGCCGTTCGCATTTGTCATGCCGCGCCGCCCATGATGAATTGGCGTGTCACGAGAAAGCTCAATCCGTCGACCGCGGCCAATGTCCCGTCGAGGGCGATTTCTTTTAGCCCGGTTGGCGTCTCGAGTTCGATGACGACGTTATCCAGCGGGACCCCGGCCATTGCAGCGACTTGCGTGGCGAGAAGCGGAGCGGCCCCGATTTCGTGCGGGCGGTTGTTGATGTAGATTCGATACCTTGTTTCAGACGGCATGCAGAATCCTCCGTTCCGTCGCGCCGTTCGACTGCTTTCGCCCGTCGATCCGATGCGCCTAATACCAGATTGTAACCAATTTTGGCAGCGGCGCAATCCGGCGTGAAAGTGGCGACATCGCGCGGGCCGTGATTATCGCCCGCCGGGAACGATGCGATGCGCCATAATGGCCGGAATGGAAGGCGGGTCGCATTATTGGCCCTTGTATTGCGATCCGTGGCCGGGCATCTGCATGACGATGCGGGGCCCGAAAATTGATACAGTAGTATTTGACCTTGACGGGACGCTTGTCGACACGGCCCCCGATCTCATTGCGGCGCTCAATTATTCGCTGGAAGTCCTTGGCCGGCCTGCTGTCGAACCGATGCTCGTGCGCCCCCTTGCCGGCCACGGCGCGCGCGCGCTGCTGGATGCAGGACTGACACTTAGCGGAGATGCGCCGGAGGAGCTGATCACACGAGCCATTCCCATATTCCTGGAACACTATGCCGACAATATTTGTACGTTTTCGGCACCCTCTCCGGGGTTGGAAGTCGCG
>NZ_JAOZVR010000079.1:0-5229 GCF_025869515.1 Ferrovibrio sp. | reverse complement strand
GGATCGAGGGCTTCAGGCTCGCGATTTGTACCAACAAGCCGGAGGGACTTGCGAACCATCTGGTCGAGGCGCTCGGCTGGGTCGATGTGTTCGACGCCATAGTCGGCGGCGAGACATTGCCTGTTCGAAAACCGGATCCACTCCCGTTGCTCACTGCAATTGCGCAGGCCAAAGGGGCCAAGGCCATTTATGTTGGAGATTCGGCTGTCGATGTCGCGACCGCGAGAGCGGCGGCGATGCCGTCGATTGCTGTCGGCTTCGGATTTTCCGACGTGTGCGCCAGCCAGCTTGGCGCGGATTTGCACATCGATCATTTCGACATGCTCCCTACCGCCGTGCGGTCGATCATTGCACCTGCCACACTGATCGCACAGCGAGCAAGCCTCGACCTTGACCCCGGTCAGGCGACGGTCGCCGTCTGAGCCTTGTAGAGCTTTCCGGCCGTGGTGGAGCTGGGCGCGCCTGTTGTGTTCGGGAAGGTCACCGGCAACCCCCGAACCGAGCGCGCCGCGATAAATCCGATGGCTTCGGCTTCGATAAAGTCTCCGCGCAACCCGAAATCGTCAGCGCTTTCACAGGTGCCAAGCACTTCTCGCAAAGCTTCCATTATGACGGGGTTATGTCGCCCGCCACCACAAATGATCCATAGTTCCGGTCGTTCGGGGAGTTGGCGTGCGCCCAGCGCCACGGAATTGGCGGTAAACGCGACCAACGTCGCCGCCGCGTCTGCGGCCGAGAGATCATCCACAATATCGAGCGGAAAGTCATAGCGATCCAATGATTTTGGACCTTCACGTTCGAAATACGGATGCGCCAGTAAATGGCTCAGCACTGCCTGATTGACCTCTCCGCTCGCAGCCAGCGCTCCGCCATCGTCATATCGGCCAAGGCCGCGCTTCTGGACCGTTAGATCGAGCATCCCATTACCTGGCCCGGTATCGAGCGCAATGATTTCTTCGTCGCTGCCGATGAACGTGAAATTCGCGACGCCGCCTACATTGAGAAAGGCGATCGGACCTGACTTTCCGATCTTCCGGGCAAGTGCGGCGTGATAGATGGGAACAAGAGGCGCGCCCTCTCCGCCAACGGCCATATCCGCATGGCGAACGTCCGCGACAACGTCAACGCCGAGCGTATTGGCGATTCTTGCAGGGTCGCCAATCTGGATCGTCAACCCGCGGTCGGGCCGGTGAAGGACGGTTTGGCCGTGGTAACCGATCAATTCGATCGTACCGGCCCCCGGTTTGGAGAGAAGTTCGCGCGCGCAGCGTACATGCGCGCTGACAATGATATCGTCAGCCTCCGCCAACAGTCTCGGTTCGGCCGTACCGGTCGCCACAAACTGTTCGGTGGCTTCTTTGACGATGGCGCGCTCTGCGGTCGAGAATGAGGTGAGGTGCGTCGGGCCGAAGTCGTCGATTGCTTCGCCATCGGAACTCAAAATGGCCGCATCAACGCCATCGAGCGATGTCCCGCTCATGAAACCAAGAATGCGCATCTCTCGTTCCCCTAACCGTAGTCGATGTTGCGCACCTGCTACCACTATGATACCACATCATCAAGCTGCGATATCGGCCGGCGCGCAGAAGGCCGGTCGCGCGTCTATTTAATGGAGCCGAGATGTTCAACGTCCGTTTGGCGGAGACTCGATCCGGAGCGGCAGCGAATGAGGATGTGGTCGGATATACGGACTTCGCGGCCTGGGTTATCGATGGCGCATCAGGCATTGGGGAGAACCTCGTCTCAGCTGTCAGCGATGCACAATGGTTCGCGCAGCGGGTCGATAGGGAACTCCGCGATCTACTGGCTAGCAAGCCGACGATGCCTTTCGAGGATTTGTTCGCGGCCGTCATACGTCACTGCCGGTCGTCCTATTCGACGCTGGCGCGGCGACCGCCCGCGGGGCGCCATGAACTGCCAAGCGCGGCGATAGCTTTTGTCCGCGCCCTGCCCGAAAAGGTTGAACTGGCAACACTCGGAGACTGCAGGATCGCCTACCGGTCCCTAGGCGGAGAAGAATTCGCCGAACATGGAGACGGCGGCAATATAGGCCCTTTCGAACACCGCACCAAGGCGTTGGCCCGATCGATCCTCGCCGAGCGACCTGAGATTTCGGCGGCCGAACTTTTCGAGGAATTGCGGCCACAACTCGTCCAAAATCGAGCCTTCATGAATGTCGATGGCGGCTATTGGGTGCTGGGTCTTCAAATGGAGGCAATCGAGCACGCAAATCGTGCCGAACTGCCGGCCGGCGACTGGGCAGTCGCGCTAGCAAGCGATGGTTTTCTGCGCCTCGCCGATATGTTCGGCTACCTCGGGACATCCGATCTACTTTCGATCAACAGTCGCGATCAATTCGAAGAATGGCATTCCCAACTTCGAGATCTCGAACAAGTCGAGGCGTCGCTTCTTAATCATCCGCGTGCAAAAATCTCCGACGACGCGAGCTTCATTCGGATCGATGTGCATACCAATATCGTGCCAGATGGTTGAAGCGAACGACCTAAAAATGGTAATGGGCGTTCATCGCTAAGGCCTACAGGAACAGAAAATGCGAGCGCGATTACCCTCTCATCGCTTGCTTTCTTGATAATGAGGCGGAAAGGACTGGAAATGCGAGACAAGCTTGCCGGATTGAAGGAGAGCAACGCGCCTCTCTATCTTCAGCTGGCGCGCAATCTTCGCGAGCATATCGAAAGCGGAGGGGTGGAACCGGGCGAACCGCTTCCATCCGAACGCGAGCTCTCGGAACGAATGGGCATGTCCCGGGTCACGATCCGGAAGGGTATCCAGAAGCTCATTGAAGAGGGATTGCTCTTTCGTCGGCATGGTTCGGGAACATATGTCAGCGATCGTATCGAGGCGCGGGGTGCAATGCTAACGAGCTTTTCTGAAGATGCACGATCGAGAGGTGATGATCCTGGTGTCGTCTGGATGATGCGTAGCTACGCCAACGCCACCGACGAGGAGGCGGCCGCCTTGGAGATTCCGATCGCCACCAAGGTCGCAAGGCTCGCGCGTGTGCGCCTTGCGAATGGCGAACCGCTGGCGATAGAACATGCTGTCGTTCCCGCGGAGTTCCTCCCGGATTTGGATGCCGTGGGTGACTCGCTCTACGCAGCGCTTCAGAGTTCGGGGGTATTTCCTGTGTCCGGCACGCAGCGTATTCGGGCTGCCTTGGCCACTCCGACCGAAGCCGGGATGCTCTCGATTGCGCAGAGCTCGGAGATATTGCGCATTGAGCGCCTGACCCGTGATACGAAGGGTACGCCGGTTGAATTTACCAGGTCTGCGTATCGAGGCGATCGATATGAATTCGTCACTGACATCGCTGCCAGCACAGCGTCGGTGTCACGGCGCGATCCTGTTGGAATGCCGTGACGGAGTTTGAGGTGTGCCCACCACATCGCGCATATCTTGCTCGGTTCCGGGGCAGTTGATTCTCGATGGCGGCACGCCATCACCGGCCAGATGCTAAAGACCCGATGGGCAGGCCGGCGAGAATCAGGGCGCCGTCGAGCGCGTCGCCAAGCGGCGCACTCAGCTTCTCGACGACACGGGCGCGCAGCCATGGCTTGATCCGCGGTGCGAGTCCACCCATCAGCACGCAACGGCTCGCGCCCTTAGCGAATATCGTCTCGATGAAGCGCTCGATATGCTGCGCGGCGTCGCGAACGATCGACAGCGCAATCTCGTCACCTATCTCCGCATATTCCATCACCAGTGGGGCAAAGGCGGCATAATCGGCCGGCGCTGCATCGTCCATCCAAGCGATGACATTCGGGATAGCATGGTCGAACTGCTTGGTCACCGCCTGACTGAGCTGTGTCGGCCGTGTCCGTCCGTCGAGCGTGCGCAGGGCATGGCGGATTGCACTGAGACCCAACGCCGCACCGCTTCCTTCGTCTGAAATGGGAAAGCCGTAGCCGCCGATGCTTAAACTGTCCTCACCGCGCTTGATCAACCCGACGCTTCCGGTACCGAGGATCAAGATCGCACCATCGCCGCCCATATGTGCACCCAGATTGGCGATGATCGAGTCGCTGGTTAACTGAACATTGGCAAAGGGAAAATCGAGCGCCTGGATTTGCTGCTTCATCCCCATCCGATTGATGCCCGCAATTCCCATGCCGACCCGGACGCTCCCATAATCGCTGTCGGCGACACCACCATCCTTGAGCGCCTGGGTGCAGGCGTCGAGCAAGGATCTGTGCAGCGCGTCGAGCCCGATGCGCGTATTGGCGGGGCCGGCCTTCCCCGCACCCAATCGCAGGCCGTTCGCATCGACAAGCCTCGCTTTACTTGCGGTGCCGCCCGCGTCGATGCCTAGATATAAGACCATATTATCGACCCGCTGCCATTGTGATGGGAACCATGAAAGCTCAATCTAGCTACTGATAACAAATTCGCTACGTTGTCTCCTGCTTTCCTCACTATGACTCCATGCGTGGATGGCCTCCTGGTCGCAAGAGCTTTTCTGCAGTGAAGACGGCGCGCGCGCATCGACGAGGAGACCTGGGTCGGCATGGATGAACCCTGGCGGTGGAGTTCGCGGTTCAACCTGATAGTGCTCGATAGTCCTTTCTTTTCCATCTATATGACCTCGCGCACAAAACTACTGACAGGACCAAGCTCGGACGTCCTTCTTCGGCGTTGTGATCGCGATATCAGCCGCCAACTTCACACCCCGCGCCTCGGTACCTTCAACAATCTTGTCGACGATCGCTTCTATCTCGGCGGCCTCTGACATCCCGTTGGGAGTTCCTTCAGCTCGGCTTGCGGCTATCCTAGAGCACTCGAGGGGCATAACCGTCGCCCTGCCATGCCACCAACTCACGGAGGAGGCCCAGCGCCGATGAAGCCATGACATGCACCGCTAAGCACATCATCGTTTCGATTCAGCATCTCGACCGCAGCCTGCATAAGCCATTCTGCGGCCATCATCTTATCGACAATCGCCATCCAAGCCCCCTGGTGCGGAGTCTCAGTGGGCAGTTGATGTTCCCGCCACCTTTATTGGGGTCGAACCACTCTGCGCAATCTGCAGACAATCACCGGGTCGCCAAGTAAGATGCTCGACGCCTTGCGTCCGCATGAGCTGCTCGAGTGCCTCGTCATACCGCGGCTCAGGCAGGTTGTGTGCGAGATAGACCGCCGTTGCCTCCGCACCGGTGTTGACCGGCCCCCACCGAGTGGTCCGTGCGGATTGTTAGTGCATTGACGCCTCCA
>NZ_JAOZVR010000078.1 GCF_025869515.1 Ferrovibrio sp. | reverse complement strand
AACTGCCCTCGATGGGTATGGTTATCCCGGAACGGACCCCGAAGTCGATCGCCTGCGAACGGAATAGTTTCTGCTCCCTGGTCTGGTCGTGGAAGGACCAGTCGTCTACGGACCAAGCGAACATCTCCTTCCGCCGTTTTGCAGTGGTGATGACCGGATCGATGCGCGAATAGCGATTTACAAAGTAAACCTCCTGCCATTCGGGAAGATACGAGTTGAAAGTCTTCATTTCTCCGCCAGCGGTCCGAAGATAGGCGAACCGTTCGAACCCGTATGCGCTTGCGAAGCACTTGAGCGCGGTGCGCACCATTCGTTCGTCGCTAGCGACATCAAGCGCATCGATGAGAGACTGAAGCTGCCCGTCCATGAATGGTTGTCCTCTTGGCATGTGGGTCGCCTTTGAGTCACGGGACGGAATGGATTTGCCGTCGGGAG
Source organism: Ferrovibrio sp. (assembly GCF_025869515.1). Taxonomy (GTDB): domain Bacteria; phylum Pseudomonadota; class Alphaproteobacteria; order Ferrovibrionales; family Ferrovibrionaceae; genus Ferrovibrio. Next base: position 5,883 of record NZ_JAOZVR010000078.1, on the reverse strand, counting down.
AGATGGCGGTGCCCAATTGTGTTCTGTTCGTCATAGTCGATTCTACAGTCCTTCGATCGGCAAGTTCGACTGGCTCGATAAAGTACGAGGAGGTCTCGAATTCGCTTGAGATGGCTTGAGAAGCGACGTTTCAGCCGTCAGTTCCTCTGGGTCCGAGACACGCGTAGCACGGTTTGTAACCTCCTGATTCGCTGTTAATTTCTGCGAGAAGCCACATGGGAGTGTCTTTTGTTCCGTGGCAGGCCGAAATTCTCCTGCGACGGTGGGTGCTGAATTAAACGGGCTTGCGTTCTCATAGTGCGTCCCTCTCATCTTTCCGTTGCGCTAAACCGGGCGCGAACTGTCGGCGTTGATGTCACTCCAGTTACATTTCTTACACATTGGTTCGAACGAACGAACTATTCAAGATGGATATTGACGAATTGAGGACAACCGTAGCTGGATTTCTGCTTCCCACACCGTACCAATAGCTTCGAGTGTGGCCCCCGAGCGGAGCATCGAGGTTGCCGCCGAGTGGCGCGGCAGGCACGCTCCAGACGACGGGGGATCGGAAATGCCCGCACGTTTTAGCGCCAGCGTTACGATCGTGGAGACATGACAGGACTGCGCAAATGATCGGTAGGGTGCAATCATTGTAAGAAAGACCGCCTCTTGAGGCACGCATGGCCGTTCCTGCTCGATGTATGCGAGAAGTGCATCACCGACGTCCTGCGGTAATGGCAGCCGAACTTGCCGGCGCGCCTTGCCGCTCAGGCGCAGCATACCAGACGTCCATTCGATATCGTCGAGCCTAAGGCAGGCCACGTCTCCGGCCCGCAGTCCCAGACGAGCCAATAGAAGCAGGATTGCTCGATCCCGCAGGCGGCCTCTAGCGAGTTGATCGCACGATGCAATGACGCGTTCGACGTCGGCGGCCGCAAGATACCGCGGCAACGACGAAAGGCGCCACTGCAAGACCGGCGGAATGGCGTGATCGAGGTTGCTTCAAGTGCCGGTATAAGCGCGCTCCGCTCTTCTCTCCGGTGGAAATGCTGCATACCCACGAGCAAGAGAAAGAGCAGACCCGATCTCGTTTCAGATAATCCAAAAGGCAGCGATGGCGATCACGGTCGGCGGTATCGCTGCAACCAGCAGGCCAAGGGGATTGACCGTCTCGTCCTCGAAATGACCTTTCAGGATTGTAAGACCGGCCGGATTGGGTGCATTAGCGATCACGGTCAGGCCGCCGCCAGTGACGGCGCCTGCAACGAGGGCATATTTGAACTCGTCCGTCAGACCATCCACCAGCGAGCCAAGATAGGTGAGCGCCGCATTGTCGGTGACCGCGGTCAAGGCCGTCGCACCGAAGTAGATCGCATCGGAATTCATGCTTGTCAGCAGCGGCTGCAGCCACCATTGTTGCTGCCCGCCCAGCACCACAAGCCCGGCGAGGAAGAAAGCGACCAGCAGTCCTTCACGCAGCATCAGGCGGTCCTGATGGGCGCGGTAGGCCTGAGTAACGCCGAGGAAAAACAGGAAGAGCGCAAGGAAGACCGCCGGATGGTGTGAAAACGCCACTACCAGCGCAAGGAAGGCGAGATGCACCACGATCAGCGGTATCGGCACCCGGTTGACGACCGTTTCCGAGCCGGACGGCAAGGCGGCAAGCTCCTTGCGAAAGAGGAAGGAGAGCAGTCCGGCATTGACCGCCGTGGCAAGCGCCGAGCGCCAGCCGAAGGTTTCCAGCATGAACGGCATGTCCCAGTTCCACTTGCCAGCAACCATCAGGATCGGCGGCGCGGCGAAGGGCGTCAGCGTGCCGCCGATGGACACGTTGACGAAGAGGACGGCAAGGGCTGCATATTTCAGCCGGGGCGAGATACCGCGCGCAAAGGCGCCGGCGGAAAGGATCATCGCGCCAACGGTCATCGCGGCCGGCTCGGTGATGAAGGAACCGAGAAGCGGTACGACGAACAGCACGGTGAAGAAGGCGGCGATCTGCGGGCGTACCGGCAGGATGGAGGCGATGGCCTTGACCACCGCCTGGCTGAACTGCAGCACTGGCCGGGTGGCGGCGATCACCATGATGGCGAAGACGAACATCGGTTCGGCGAAATTTCGCCCATCGAGATAATGGGTCGCGGTTTCCGAACCCTCGATGGCGAACATGAAGAGCATCATCACCATCGCCCAGAAGCCGAAGACGACCTCGACCTCGGCCAGAAGATGCCAGACGCCGCCATGGCGCGGATCGCTGTGGGCAAGCCGCTCGAACAGCTTGACCGAGAAGGTGTGCAGGATCGCGACCGCAAACAACACTGCAGCGATCAACTGGATCGTGGTCGGGTTCAATATCCTGCTCCATTTCCCTGAAGTCGAAAGCCTCTCGATACTCTCGGGCCTTCGTGCATTGCCGGCGACTGCGGCAGATGGAACGCTTAATTCCCTGATCGGGACTTCGCAACGGCATCACCGCTGCGAAGTGCGATATCTGGTGGCCCTGGGGCTCAGGCCTTTGCGGCGCGCGACATCGTCAGCGCCAGGTCCTCGATCATGTCTTCCTGGCCGCCGACCATGCCGCGGCGGCCGAGTTCCAGAAGCAGGTCGCGGGCCGGAACGCCGTAGCGCTTTTCCGCGCGCTCGGCAAACAGCAGGAAGGACGAATAGACGCCGGCATATCCGAGAACCAAGGAGCCGCGGTCGACGCGGATCGGACGATCCATCATCGGCACGACCAGATCCTCGGCGGCGTCCATGATCTTGAAGAGATCGACGCCGGTGACAGCACCCATGCGCTCGAACACAGCGACCAGCAGTTCGGTCGCGGCATTGCCGGCACCGGCACCAAGGCCTGCGATTGCGCCGTCAATGCGGTTTGCGCCTGCGGCAACGGCTGCCGCCGAATTGGCGATGCCCATGCCGAGGTTGTGGTGACCGTGGAAGCCGAGTTCCGTTTCCGGCTTCAGCGCCGCGCGGATGGCGGTGATGCGGGCGGTCACGTCATCGGGCAGCATGTGGCCGGCCGAGTCGGTGCAATAGACGCAGTTGGCACCATAGCTTTCCATGAGAAGCGCCTGCTCAACCAGCTTTTCCGGACTGGCACGGTGCGACATCATCAGGAAGCCGACGGTGTCGAGACCCGTCTTGGCGGCATAGGTGATGTGCTGTTCGGCGCAGTCGGCCTCGGTGCAGTGGGTAGCGACGCGTACGCCGGAGATACCGCAATCCATGGCGCGCTTCAGCGTGTCCACGGTGCCGATGCCGGGCAGGAGAAGCGCCGAAACCTTGGCCTGCTTCATGTGCGGGATGACGGCGGAGAGATATTCCTCGTCGGTTGCCGCCGAGAAGCCGTAGTTCACGGAAGCGCCGCCCAACCCGTCGCCATGGGTTACCTCGATCCACGGCATGCGGGCTTCGTCGGCGGCCTTGGCGATCTCGACCATCTGCTCGATGGAGATCTGGTGGCGCTTGGCATGCATGCCGTCGCGCAGGCTCATCTCGTGAAGGGTGATCTTGCGTCCTTCGATGCTCATTTCAATCTCCTCAGCCGCGTGCCGGCAGGGTGAAGACGCCCTTGACGGCCTCTTCGGCGAAAAGTTCGGCGGTGCGCAGGGCTGCCGCCGTCATGATGTCGAGGTTGCCGGCATATTTCGGCAGGAAGTCGCCGAGACCTTCGACCTCGAGGTAGATCGACACGCGCTTGCCGTCGAAGACGGGGCCGTTCACGACCTTGTAGCCGGGCACGTATTTCTGCACTTCGGCGGCCATGGCCTTCACGCTCTCGGCGATCGCCGCTTGATCCGGTTCTCCTTCCGTCAGCACATGCACGGTGTCGCGCATGAGAAGCGGCGGTTCCGCCGGATTGACGATGATGATCGCCTTGCCGCGCTTTGCGCCGCCGACCTTCTCGATGGCATGGGCCGTGGTGCGGGTGAACTCGTCGATGTTCTTGCGGGTGCCCGGGCCGACCGAACGGGAGGAAACGGCGGCGATGATCTCGCCATACTCCACCGGCTGCACGCGGGAGACCGCAGCCACCATCGGAATGGTGGCCTGACCGCCGCAGGTGACCATGTTGACGTTCATCTCGAGACGCTTGGCATGATCGGCCAGGTTGACCGGCGGAATGCAGAACGGGCCGATGGCAGCAGGCGTCAGGTCCACCATGATAACGCCGAGCTCGTTGAGCTTGCGGGAGTTTTCCGCATGGGCATAGGCGGAAGTTGCATCGAAGGCGACGCGGATATCGTCGGCCAGCACATGCTCCAGCACGCCGTCGACGCCGGTCGCACAGGTCTTTATACCCATTTCGGCCGCCCGCTTCAGGCCTTCCGAAGCGGGATCGATGCCGACCATCCAGACCGGCTCCACCCATCGCGAGCGCTGCATCTTCATCAGCAGGTCGGTGCCGATATTGCCCGGCCCGATGATGACCGCCCTGAGTTTCTTGCTCATCTTGCGTATCCTTTACATTACATTCCGAAGAGGGCCGGCAGCGCCAGCGAAAGTGCGGGCACATAGGTGATGACCAGCAGCACCGCGATCATCACAAGCATGGGAGTGATCGCGCCCTTCACCACCGTCTCAAGCGAGAGGCCGGAGATGCGCGAGGCGACAAACAGATTGACGCCGACGGGTGGCGTCACCATGCCAATCGCCAGATTGACAATCATGACGATGCCGAAATGCTCAGCGCTCACCCCGAGTGCGGTGACCAGCGGCAACAGGATCGGTGTCAGGATGATGATGGCGGCGATGGTTTCCATGAAGGTGCCGACGATCAGCAGGATCACGTTGATGGCGAGCAGCAGCAGCCATGCCTGATCGACGGCGGAGGTGATGGCGGTCGCCAGCATCACCGGCACGCCCTCGATGGCGAGCGCGCGGCCGAAGATGGTGGCCGTGCCGACGATCAGCATGATGGTGGCCGAGGTCAGGCCGGAGCCGGCGAAGATCTTGTAGAGATCCTTGAGGCTCAGCTCCTTGTAGACGAAGGTGCCGACCACGAAGCCGTAGATGACGCCGACGGCCGCAGCTTCCGTGGGAGTGAAGATGCCGCCATAGATACCGCCCAGGATGATGACCGGCACCATGAGCGCCCACTTGGCATCATTGAGGACGGCCAGCATCTCGCGGCCGGAGGGACGGTAGTCGCCCGGCTTCTGGCCATCGCGCTTCGACTGCCACCAGGCATAGCCGATGAGGGCAAAGCCGATCAGCAGGCCCGGCACTACGCCGCCCATGAACATCTTGGACACCGATACATTGGCCGAGGTGGCATAGATGACCATCGGGATCGACGGCGGAATGATAACGCCGAGCGAACCGGAACAGGAGATGAGGCCCGAGGAAAAGCTCGGCTTGTAGCCGTCCTTCGCCATGGCCGGGAGCAGGATCGTGCCGACGGCGGCGACGGTCGCCGGACCGGAGCCGGAGATCGCGGCGAAGAAGATGCAGGTGACGACCGCGATGATCGCCATGCCGCCCGTATAGCGGCCGAAGAACATGCGCCCGACATTGATGAGTCGCTGCGACAGGCCGCCCTGCCCCATGAGATCGCCGGCAAGAATGAAGAATGGAACGGCCATCAGCGGGAAGCTGTCGATCGAGGTCACGAGGCCCTGAGGGACATAAGAGCCGGAAACCTTTCCCGATACGATGAGCGCCAGTGTCGAGGCGATACCCAGCGATATGGCGATCGGGACGGAAAACAGCAGCAGGACGGCGAGAAGACCGAAAAGAATGAGCGTGATCATGGGGCGGCTCCCTCCCGGATGCCGCGCACGTCAAGCACGATGGCCTGTAGCAGACGAAGAACCACCAGCAGAAAGCCGGTGAAGGGCGCCAGGTAGATGATGCCCATGGGAATGCCGAGCGAGGCGGATTTCTGGCCGAAGCGGAAGG
>NZ_JAOZVR010000077.1 GCF_025869515.1 Ferrovibrio sp. | reverse complement strand
AAAAAAATACGGCGGAGATCGCTCTCCGCCGTCTTGCAGGTGGCCGCTGCCCCCCAACGGTACGCGGCCGCGCGCGTCGCCCCTTTTGCAGACTCTGCGGCGGGGCTGCTGCGATCAGAACCAGCTGCGGAAGCCGAGCCGGGCGACATGCTGGGTGCTGTCGTCCAGGCCCTGGGCGCCGTCGTTGATCCACTGGTAGCGATAGCTCGGCACGATCTCCAGGCCGTCGGCGACCTGGTAGCCGACACCGACTTCGCCGAAGGCGGTGAAGTCGGTGTCGTTGCCGTCATTGCCGCCCAGCGTCGAACCATTGCTGGTCGCGGTCGGGCGGTCATGGCGCTGATGCACGATGCCGGCGCCGCCGCCGAGATACGGCGTCAGCGGCGTGCCGGTGGCGATGTCGTAATAGGCCGCGCCGGTCAGCGAATACTGATCGGTCTCGCCGCCCACGCCGGCGCTGCCGCCATTGGCATGGTAGCGGTCGTTGTCGATCTGGCCGAAGCCGAGTTCGCCTTCGAGACGCAGGTTGTTGGGAAAGCGATAGCCATACTGGCCGGCGAAGGAATAACCGTTATCGCGTTCCAGATGCCCGCCGCCATCGCGGTCGATATCGGGGGTCATCAGATAACCGCCGGTGATGCCGGCATAGGAACCGGTCTTGAGCCGGTTCTCCTGCGCCCAGGCTGAGTTGCTCAGGCCGGGCAGTGCGAGGGCGGTGGTGGAAAGCAGGGCAGCCGCAAGTGCGGCGGTGGCAAAGCGGGTCATGGCTGTACTCCTGTACCAAGTGTGACGAGGCGGGGTGCCGCCCTTTCATGCTGTCTTCGTGCAGCCGGGCGATCATTGTAGCTAGGACGTCATAAACGGCAGAATCATGGCAGGGTGCCGCATCATGAGGGGGCGCCTGCACGACAAGCTTGGCCGTGGCAGTTGGGCAACACTGCGGAACCCGGCGGCGCGAGCCGTGTTGAAAATCTTCGGCCTTGTGCAGGGCCGGGCTGCGCCCTATGTCAGAAGCCGCGCAATTCCGTTCTTTTTTCCGGCTTCCCTCATGTCTGCAGAAAAACCCGTTCTCGAAACCGTCGCGCAGCCCTGGTCGACGGCGCTGGTGCTGGTCTGCTCCGAATGTGACGGCGGTCACGGGGTGGATCTCGCGCACAGGCTGAAGGATGCCGTGAAAGCGGCCGGGCACAGGAAAGACGTGCGCGTGGCCCGCGTGCGCTGTCTCGGCATTTGTCCGAAACGCGGCGTGGCCGTCACCGTTACCGGCGGCGACCGTCCGGCGCAGAGCTGCGTGGTGACCGGCAAGGATCAGGATGCGGTGCAGGCTCTGGCGGCGGTTATCCTGCCAGGGTGATGCGGTAAATCCGCACGCCGCGCGGCGCGATACGGTCGCGGAACAGCCCGCGCGCATCATCCATCTGCACGGTCTCCGCATCATCCAGCCGCGCCAGGCTGCGGATCGCGCGACTGAAACCGATCCGGAAATCCTCAGGCTGTTCGCCGCCATTCACCACGATCAGCAGCAGGCCGCCATCGTATGCTTTCAGCAGGCTGCGCAGCTGCACCGGCGGGCGCGGCGGGTCTTCCATGCGGACGGCAACCGTATAGCGGTCAGGCGCATCGGCCTGCAGCAGCGCCGGTACGATGCGGGCGATGCGGCGGTTGAGCTGCATCACCGCATCCCACAGGCGGCGCGATGCCGCCACATCGCCGGGCGTGGCTTTCAGCGGCGCGATGCTGCTGCCGGCCTGGATGCCGTAATCCATCTGCGGCACCGGCGCGATGCCAAGCCGGCCGGCATTGCGCGCCGCGTAGTTATCCTCGCCGAGCCAGATCAGGCCGGTCGCGCCGGCGACTATGGCCGTGAAGGCCATGGCCCGGGCTTCAGCGGCATCGGGCAGGGTTTCGCCGTTGCCGGTGCGCGCGCTGGCCGGCAGCAGGGCCCAGACCGGGCGCCGGCCTTGCGCCTGTTGCCGCACACGGCGGGCAAAGGCATCGGCGCCATCGGTGCCGCGTGCCATGGCGATCACCACGGTTTCGCTGGCATCGAGCAGGGCGGCATGCTGCAGCTCGCCCCAGGAATCCGGCCGGGCGCGCAGCAGCAGCAGGCGCGCGCCATCGGCGGCGGCCAGCTGTGCCGCCAGCGGCTGTTCCGGATCGGCGGTCACGGCGTTGAAATCGGCCATCAGGGCGGCTGTGAAGCCGCGCGCGGGATTGCTGTATGGGCCGCGGCTGTAATCGACCAGCGCACCGCTCAGCGCCAGCGGAAAAAACGAACGCGCCGGATCATAGGCGGTCAGGGTTGCGCCATCGCGGGCCGTCTGCGGCGGCGCATAGGGATAGGGATGCTGGATGACGCCGTCGAGCGGCGCGTAATCGGCGAAGGGATCGCCGGCGCAACTGCTCAGCAGCAGCAGGATGAGCGGCAGCAGCGTCAGCCGGCGCGGCCGCCATCCGCGGATCAGCGGGTCAGCTTTTCTTGCCGCCACTCTTGCTGCCGTCCTGGTCATGGTCGATCACCGTGCCGTCCCTGACCTCGGTGTCGTTCGGGATATGGGGATCCTTGCCGTGGCCCTCGGCAGACTCGATCAGCCGGTCCATCAGGGCCAGCAGCACGCCGGACACCACGAAGGTGAGGTGGATGCCGACCAGCCAGGCCAGTTCGATGTTGTCGCGCTCCCCGATATTCATGAAGGCGCGCAGCAGCTGGATGGCGGAAATGGCGACGATGCTGGCCACCAGTTTCAGCTTCATGCCGGAATAGTCGATCTTGCCCATCCATTCCGGGCGGTCTTTGTGATCGGCATTGTCGATCTTGGAGACGAAATTCTCGTAGCCGGAGAAGATCACCAGCAGCAGCAGGTTGCCGGCCAGCGACAGGTCGATCAGCGACAGGATCGAGAGCACCAGCTGGGATTCGCTCATGCTGAACACGACCGGCACGGTGTGAAACAGCTCCTGCAGGAACTTGACCAGCAGCAGCACCAGGGCGACCGCCAGGCCGAGATAGAAGGGCGCCATCACCCAGCGGCTGGCAAACAGCGTGCGCTCGATCAGGCGTTCCAGGAACAGCATGGTTCAACTCCGGTGCAGCGATACCGCGGGAAGCTAGCCGAAGCGGGACGGCCGGACCAGAGCAGGGCCGCGAACCAATTCCGCTGTTGGTTTGCGCCGCTGCGGCGAAATGGCGGCTTGCCAGTCCTGCCGCAGCGCTCTAGGTACAACGTATACGATCTTTTATGGCGCCGCAGCCATTCGCAGCCTGCCCCTGGCGCGTCGCCCTGCCTGCAGAGTCAGATGCCAGCCCCCTCCCTGTCCGTCACCGAACCGTCACCGGATGCCGGCCCGCCGGCGTTCAGTCACCAGGAAAAGATCGTCATTTTCCTCGGCCTCATGCTGGGCATGTTTCTCGCCGCCCTGGAACAGACCATCGTCGCCACCGCGCTGCCGGGCATCACGGCCGACCTGAAAAGCGCCGAGCATCTCAGCTGGGTGGTGTCGGCCTATCTGCTGACCTCGACGGCGGCGACGCCGATCTACGGCAAGCTGTCGGATCTCTATGGCCGCAAGCTGATGCTGCAGATCGCCATCGGCATTTTCCTGGTCACCTCGCTGCTCTGCGGCCTGGCCCAGACGATGACCGAACTCATTATATACAGGGCGCTGCAGGGCCTGGGCGGCGGCGGGCTGCTGGCGATGGCGCATGCCACCATCGCCGATGTCGTGACGCCGCGCGAACGTGGCCGTTACCAGGCCTATATCGCCAGCACCTTTGCCGTCGCCAGCGTGGCCGGCCCGGTGCTGGGCGGCCTGTTCACCGAGCATCTCTCCTGGCACTGGATTTTCTGGATCAACCTGCCGTTCGGCCTGGCCGCGCTGGTGGTGGCGCAGAAGACGCTGAAACGCCTGCATGTGAAACGGGTGCGTCACAGGATCGATTATGCCGGGGCCGTGCTGATTGTCTCGGCGGTCTGCTGCGTGCTGCTGGTCACCACGATGGGCGGCAACGACTTCGCCTGGACCTCGCCGGTAATCGTCGGTCTGGGCGCGGCGGCCATTGTGCTGTTCGGCCTTGCCGTCGTGCAGGAGCGCCGCGCGCCGGAAGCGATCCTGCCGCCGCGACTGTTCGGCAATGCCAATTACATGATCGCGATGACGTCCAGCCTGCTGCTCGCCATGGTGATGATCGGCGGCCTCGTCTTCATGCCGCTGTTCCTGCAGATGATCTACCAGATGTCGGCCGGCGATTCCGGACTGATGCTGATCCCGCTCACCTGCACCAGCGTCATGGGTGCGATCACCGCCGGCCAGCTGGTGGCGCGCACCGGCCGCTACAAGCATTTCCCCGTGCTCGGCCTGGTCTTCGTGCTGGCCGCCTTGCTGCTGCTCGGCACGATTACCGCTGCCACGCCGCTCTGGCTGACCGGGATATATATGGGCATGTCGGGCTACGGCATCGGTCTGTTCATGCCGGTGATGCTGATCTCGGTGCAGAATTCGGTCGAGCAGCGCGATCTCGGCGTCGGCACCGCCTCGGTCTCGTTCTTCCGTTCGATGGGCGGTTCGTTCGGCGTGGCGCTGTTCAGCGCCGTGCTGATTGCCCGCCTCGATCAGCTGCTTGCCGCCTTGCCGGGACATGCCGCGCTCGGTGCACAACCGGCGGTGCAGCTGCTGCGCGCCGGCCCGGCGGCGCTGGCCTCGGCGCCGGCCATGCTGCGCGAGGCCGTCGGCGCGGCGATGACCGATGCCTTCCATACCGTGTTCTGGCTCGGCGCCGGTGTTGCGGCGCTGGCGCTCGGCATTATTGTCTTCCTGCGCGAGACACCGTTGCGCGCCGGCCCCAGTCAGGCCCGGACAGCGGCGGGGATGGCGGAAAAGCCCGGTCCGGCTGGCGCCATCGGTGCCCCCGCCGACTGACCGGGTACAGAACCAAGCTTATCCACACAGTGATTGGTTTAGCGGCCTCAAAGCGCTTGCAAGCGTCGGGGCTTCCCGGCATGAGTCTCGCCATGCTCCGCATCCTGCTTGCCCTGTTTTTCATTGCGCCGCTTGTCGTGTCGCGTCCCGCCACTGCCGCCAATGTGTCGGTCGACCGCGATGCCATTCTGGTCGACGGCAAGCCGTTTGCCGTGGTCGGCGCCGCCGGGCAGACGCGTTTCGGCCTGCTCAAGCAGCTCGGTGCCACCACGGTGCGCACCTATGGCGACGAAACCGGCTTCGTGCTCGACGAGGCGCAGAAGGCCGGGCTCAAGGTGATTGCCGGTTTCTGGCTCGAGCATCCGCGCCGCGGCTTCAGCTACCGCGACCTCGCCCAGGTCGGACCGCAGCTGCAGAAGCTCACCGAGTTCGTGAACCGCCACAAGAACCATCCCGCTTTGCTGATGTGGGGTCTGGGTAACGAGGTGGAAGCCGAGCTGGCCGACGACAGCCAGGCCTGGACCGGCATCGAGGAAGCCGCCCGGCTGGTGCGCCGTCTCGATCCCCACCACCCCACGCTCGCGGTGCTGGCCGAGGCCGGCAACGACAAGATCCAGCGCCTGCGCCGCCATGCTCCCAGCATCCAGGTGCTTGGGGTCAATTCCTATGGCGAATCCCTGCCCTCGCTGCCCGGCCGCGTGCGGGCGCAGGGCTGGCGCGGTCCGCTGATCATCACCGAGATGGGACCGATCGGCCAATGGCAGGCGGCGCGCACATCCTGGGGCGCGGCGATCGAACCGAGCAGCGACGAGAAGGCCGCCATGCTGTCGCGCTGGTTCAGCGCGCTGCAGCCCGAGGTGCAGGGCTATATCGTGTTCTACTGGGGCCAGAAGCAGGAAGTGACGCCGACCTGGCACAGCCTGCTGCTGTCGGGCGGCGAATATACGCGCACCGCCGAGGCGATGGCGGCCGCCTGGGGCGGCAACACGCCGCAGGGCAATCGCGCGCCGCGCATCGCGCTGTTCCGTTTCCCGCAGGGCAATGAATGGAATCGCGATCAGACCGTGCGCGCCGAAATCGCCGTGGAGGATCCCGATAACGATCCCTTCGGCGTGGTCTGGCAGGTGATGGCGGAAAGCACCGATCTGAAAACCTTCGGCGATGCCGAACAGCCGCCGCCGGTGTTTCCGCAGGCGATCCGCGAGCCGGGCCCGAAAGGCGCCAGCATCGCCGGCCTGCAGCCGGGCAACTACCGCCTGTTCGTCACCGCGCGCGACGGCAAGGGCGCGGCCGCCACGGCCAACCTGCCCTTCCGGGTGAAGTGACGGCTGCTGTTCAGCCGTCATCCCGGGCGAAGACCCTGGATTCCATTTCCTGGTCATTTGAAGAATAAACGGAAGTCCAGCTCAGGGTCCGGGTGACGCGCGTGGGTCGCACGCAAAGGAAAAGGCGGACGCTTGCGCGCCCGCCTTCATCCCGCTGGATGCTGTACTCGTTACGCTACTCTAATCTTACTCATACTGTTACGCACTGTACTCTTACGCATACTCTACTCGTACTGTTACGCAGCAGCATCCACAGGAGTCTCCGAAACATTCAGGGCGGCGGCATAGTCTCTGCCGTGCAGTCCTCGATCGGGGATTGGGAACGGGGTCGGGACCATCGAGCAGCGCTGTCATATGCTCGCTGTCATATGCTCGCTGCGGGCCGCCAGTGCGGTGAGGAAGCGCCTCCGGCACCGGCCATGGACGTTGACTTAGTGCGGCCCGGCGGGCTTTACAACCGGCCTTATTGTCGCAGCCTGGTCCGGTGCGGCTGGGGCGGTTGGCCGTGGTCGCCGGTTCCCCGGGGCGGAAGCAGTCGGAGTGGCACTTGCCTGCCCCGATCGACCGCCGCATATAATGCGGCCCGCAGATACTGTTTCCTGAAGAAAGCGCTTTCATGGCTTCCGCACCCGTCCGGCTCGGCATCATCGGCTACGGCATCATGGGCGAGCGCCTGCTGCGCGCTGCGCTCGATCACGATCCGGCCGTGCTCACCGTCGCCGGCGTGTGGGATCCCTCGGCACCGGCGATGGCGCGGCTGAAAGCCGAGCTGCCACAGGTGGTGCAGATTGAGTCGGCCGCAGCAGTGATCGAGGCCTGCGACTGCCTCTACATCGCCTCGCCGCCGGCCTCGCATCTGGCCTATGCGCGCGACGCCTTTGCCAGGGGTCGCGCCGTCTTCTGCGAGAAGCCGCTGGCTGTCGATGTCGCGGATGCGGAAGCCTTCGTCGGCGAAGCAGCCAAAAGCGGCGCCCGCGCCGGCATCAATTTTCCCTTCGCCTCCTCCTTCGCCGTCGACCAGCTGCGCGCCTGGATGAAAGACGGCGTCACGGGTGAGGTGCAGCGCATCGATATCGAGATCGGCTTCGCTGCCTGGCCGCGCCCCTGGCAGGTCGATGCGGCCAGCTGGCTCGATGCCCGTGCCCAGGGCGGCTTCACCCGTGAGGTCGGATCGCATTTCCTGTTTCTGGCGCGTCGGCTGTTCGGCCCGCTCACCCTGCAGAGCCACAGCGTCGCCTATCCCGAAGCCGGCAAGTCCGAACGCAGCATCGCCGTCACACTGACGGCCGGCAGCCTGCCGGTGACTCTGAGCGGCGGCGTGGGCATCACCGACAAGCCCGACCACAACCTGTTCCGCATCAGCGGCCCGCAGGGTGCGATCCGCCTGCGCGACTGGTCGGTGGCCGAGAAGCAGGCGCCGGACGGCAGCTGGCAGCAAGCGCCGGATGCCCTGCCCAATGAAAAGATGCGACCGCTGGTGCTGCAGCGCCAGCTCGACAAGGTGGCGGCACTGACCCGCGGCGGCATCCAGGACCTCGCCACCCTGGCCGAAGCTGCCGAAGTGCAGCGCGTGGTCGAGGTGATCCTGAAAGGCTAGGCCACTTCAGGGTTAACCTGGCCATCCGGCCGATCCGGCTGGAATCTATCGCAAATCCGCCCCTGCCGGCGCTGCCGGCCAGGGCTGTGACATTCCCCGGTCACAGCTTTCTCGCGGTTTTCTAGCGGTCCGTGATCGAACCTAAGTGCGGATGGCGCGTTTCTTTCTCGACTGCACGGCCAGTCATGACGCGCTTTGGGTCGCTTGCGAACGTCCCTCCCCCGTGATCGGGGCAGCCCAAAGCTCGCCGGACCGGCCAATAGAAAGGAGAGCCATCATGCTCTATTGGGCCCTGATCTTTTTCATTCTGGCGCTGATCGCCGGCCTGTTCGGGTTCGGCGGCATTGCCGCAGCCTCGGCCAGCATCGCCCAGATTCTGTTCTTCGTCTTCCTGGTGGTCTTCGTGATCAGCCTGATCGCGCATCTGATCACCGGTCGCCGTCCTCCGATGGCTTAGGACGGTTCCCCCGTTTAGTACCGCGTACCTTTTTCCTCTGTAGGTCCTTCCCCCCAACTCGGCGGATGTTTCGGCATCCGCCAATTTTTTTTGTGGGCCGCGCAGCGGAACAGGGCGCCGCCGGTCGTGTTGGGACTATTGCAACAGACGCGTAAAGGAGGACCGACATGGCAGAAAATCAGAATTCGCCACCGCATCACCCGCCGCCGCCGCATCCTGAGACCCGGACCGACTCTCCAACGCCTGTACGGTCGTCAGGTCGTGGGTTTGCGGCGATGGATCCGGAACGCCAGCGCGAGATCGCGCGCAAGGGCGGCCGCTCGGTTCCCGACGAGAAACGCAGCTTTTCGCAGAATCGCGAACTGGCCGCCGCCGCCGGCCGCAAGGGCGGTCAGGAAAGCGGCGGGAATTTCGCCCATGACCGCGAAAGGGCTGCCGCTGCGGGCCGCAAGGGCGGCCAGCATTAAATTCTCTCTCTGATCCTGAAATACGGCGGGTCGGGGCGGAAAACCGCGATCCGCCGTCCTCATGTCAGGAATGTGCAGGTCCGCTGTGACAAGCGGGCTTGCGAGCGGAACCCTGCCGGAAAGGGGCCGTTCGGCTGGATGTCAGTTGCGTACATCCAGTGAGGCGTCATGAATTTCGAGCGTTATTTCCGGTCGCACCTGCTGCGTGAAATGCCGCTGCTGCGGCGCTGGTCGAATGTACTCTGCCGCAATCCGAGTCTGGCCGAGGATATGATGCAGGAAACCCTGACCAAGGCCTGGGCCAATCGCGGCAGCTTCGCGCGCGGCACCAATATGCGGGCCTGGCTTTATCGCATCCTGCGCAACACCTATTTCAATCATCTGCGCCAGCGCCGCCGCGAAGTGCCCGATCCCGATGGCGTGCTGACCGCCATGCTGCGCGTGCCGGCGGCGCAGCCGGGCAAGATCGAATTGCGCGAGGTGTCGCATGCCATGCAGGACCTGTCGCCGGCGCAGCGCCAGGCGATGATCCTGATCGGTGCCCAAGGACTGTCGTACAAGCAGGTGGCGCGTTTGCAGCGGGTGAATATAGGCACGGTGAAAAGCCGGCTGGCGCGGGCCCGGCAGGCCGTGGCCCGCACGATGGGCTACGATTCCGCCAGTCATCGCGGCAATATCGCCAGCAATTCTGGCGCGCGTTACTAAGGCGGCGGCCAGGGCCCGTTATCAGGGCCCGCTACCAGGGTGCGGTATAGCCGAGCTGCTCCGACAGTCTTTGCGCGAAGGCACGCAGGGCTTCGGCATGCGGGCCCTGCAGCGACACATCGATCTTCGGCGTCGGGCCGATCACGGTGATCGCCAGCTGCAGATGGCCGCTGTGATTGAACACCGGTGCGCTCAGCGCGCTGATACCCGGCACCGGCAGGTCGGTGGTGGCGGCAATGCCGTCGCGGCGCACCTTGTCGATCTCGCGGGCCAGCGCCTCGCCGGCCAGTGCGCCGACATCGCTCCAGCCTTTCTGTGCCGCCTGCAATTCGGCGGCGATGACCGGCTCGACCAGCCGGGGCGGCAGCCAGGCGGCAAAGATCTTGCCGGTTGCCGTGCCGGTGACGGTGAACATGCCGCCGGGCCGCACATTGGCATGGATGTAGTTCGAGGATTCCTGCACCAGCACGATGGTCGGACCATGCGTGCCCCAGACCGTGATCGCCACCATCAGGTTGAGCTGCTCGGCGAGCGCCGCGACCTGCTCGGCGGCCAGGCGATAGGGATCGCTGCCGCGCAGCCGTGCCAGGCCGAGCTTCAGCGCAAACGGCCCGAGGCGATAGCGGCCCGAGGCCGCATCCTGCTCGACGATGTCGAGTTTGCGCAGGCTGGTCATATAGGCATGCGCCTGGCCCGGCGTCAGTTCGGCCTGTTGCGCCAGATCGCGCAGCATCATCGGCTGGCCGCTTTGCGCCAGCAGCGCCAGCAGCCGGCCGCCGATTTCCACCGACTGCACGCCGCGGCCCTTCAGCGCCGGTGCGTCGCTGTCTTCGCCATCGTAGAGCGACACGCTCCCGGGCGCATTGGCCGAAGCCGGATCGATCTTGTCCCCCATGCCTATTGCATAGCCGCCGGCAC
This sequence comes from Ferrovibrio sp., assembly GCF_025869515.1. Classification (GTDB taxonomy): domain Bacteria; phylum Pseudomonadota; class Alphaproteobacteria; order Ferrovibrionales; family Ferrovibrionaceae; genus Ferrovibrio. The sequence continues at coordinate 156,747 of NZ_JAOZVR010000077.1, read as the reverse complement.
GCGACCTGTCACGCGCCGGTATCGGTCACACCTGCGGCATGACGGCCGGCGACATAGCCGAAGGTCATCGCCGGGCCGAGCGTGATGCCGCCGCCGGGATAGTTGCCGCCCATGATGCTGGCCATGTCGTTGCCGGCCGCATACAGCCCGGGCACCGGCCGGCCGGTGGCGCCATCCAGCACGCGGGCCTGCGCGTCGGTCTTCAGCCCGGCGAAGCTGCCCAGATCGCCGATCACGACCTGGACGGCGTAAAACGGCCCGTTCTGGATCGGCGCTAGGCAGGGATTCGGCGTCACGGTGGGATCGCCGAGATAGCGGTTATAGGCCGTGCTGCCCTTGTGGAACTGCGGATCCTCGCCCTGTGCGGCATGGCGGTTATACGCCGCCACGGTCTGCGCGAAGGCGGCGGGTGCGATGCCGCAGGCCTCGGCCAGTTCGGTCAGGGTGCGGCCGCGCTTGAGATAGCCGTTGCGCAGCTGGTGCGTCAGCGGCACCGGGAAGGGCTTCACATGGCCTAGGCCATAGCGCCGCAGCGTCGGATGATCGGCAATCAGCCAGGCGCAGATCTCGCCATCCTGGCCCTTGGTGACCTGCACCAGCGCCTGGCAGAAATCGTGATAGCAGTTGCCCTCGTTCACAAACCGCGTGCCGGCGCGCGTCACCGCGATCACGCCGGGTTTGGCGCGGTCGATGAAATGCGGGAAGGTGCCGAAGCTGCCATCGCCGCGCGGCACGCGGCTGACCGGCACCCAGGCTGCCGCATTGGGCAGCTCGTCGGCGGTGGTGGCGCCGAGCGCCTGAGCGAGCTTGATGCCATCGCCGGTATTGCTCTCCGGCGTCGGCGACCAGTGTTCCTGGCCGGTCGGCGCATGCGGATAGAGCCTGGCGCGGCGCGCGATGTCATGCGGGAAGCCGCCGGTGGCCAGCACCACGCCCTTCGCGGCATTTACCTGCACCGCGCCATCCTGCGTGTTGATCACGGCGCCGGTGACGGCATCGCCGTCGCGCAGCAATTCGCCGGCCGGGGCATTGAGCCAGAGCGGGATGCCGAGGTCGAAGGCCGATTTGGCCAGCCGTCCGGCCAGTGCATTGCCGTTGGTCAGCCGCATGCCGCGGCCGTGCAAGGCCAGGTCGCGCAGGTATTTCGCCAGCAGCTTCGCCACATAGGCGGCGGAGACCACGCTGCGCGTGACGTTGAAGAAATGCAGCAGCTCCTTGCCCGAACCGATCATCATGCCGACGAAGGTGATCTCCTTCAGCGGCGGGCGCAGCGTCCTGATATGCTCGCCCAGTTCGCGGCCGTCATAGGGCGCGGCGCAGATCGAGCGGCCACCGGTGCTGCCGCCCGGCTGGTCCGGGTGATAATCGGAAAACTGCGGTCCCAGCACGAACTGCACGTCGGTCTTGCCCTCGAAGAACTCGACCATCTTCGGGCCGTTGTCGAGAAAGGCATCGACGCGCGCGGCGTCGAAATGGTTGCCGGCCTCGGCCTGCAGATACTGCCGCGCCTGTTCCCTGGTATCCGTGATGCCTTCGCGCGCCGCCAGCGGATTGGCCGGAATCCACAGCCAGCCGCCGCTGCGCGCCGTGGTGCCGCCATAGACGGACTCTTTCTCCACCACCAGCACGTTCAGGCCATGCAGTTTCGCCGTGATGGCCGCCGCCATGCCACCGGCGCCGGAGCCGATCACCAGCAGGTCGCAATCATACGTCTTCATGCTGCCGTCCTTCAGAGCGTGAGAAAGCCGCCATCGACCGGCAGCATGGCGCCGGTGACGTAGCTCGACATGGTGGAAGCCAGGAACAGCACCGGGCCGACCAGTTCTTCCGGCTGGCCGACGCGGCCCATCGGCGTATGCGTCATGAAGCGCCCGATGGCGGCGGGATCGCCGCGCGTGGTCTCGGTCATCGGCGTGGCGATCACGCCCGGCGCGATGCCGTTGACGCGGATGCCCTCCGGCGCCAGTTCGGCGGCCAGGGCGCGCGTCAGCTGCAGCACCGCGCCCTTGCTGGCGGTGTAGGTGCTGCTGCGCGGGCCGGTGGCAAAGGAATTGATCGAGCCGAGATTGATCACGCGGCCCTTCGTCTTCCGCAGTTGCGGCAGCAGGGCGCGGATCATGGTCTTCATGCCGGTGACATTCACGCGCAGCGTCTGGTCCCAGTGCGTGTCGTAATCGGGATCGTCGATCGCCACGCGGCGGATGATGCCGGCATTGTTTACCAGCACCGAACAGGGCGCGCCCAGTTCGGCCTCCACGGCAACGGCGAAGGCCGCACACTGGGCCGGATCGCTGACATCCAGCCCGGTGGCAAAGGCCTTGCCGCCCGCGCGTTTGATCTCGTCGGCCACCGCGGCCGCGCCGGCGGCATTCACGTCGCCGAGCGCCAGGCGGGCGCCTTCAGCGGCCAGGCCGAGCGCGATGGCCCGGCCATTGCCCTGGGCCGCGCCGGTGACCACGGCGATATCGCCTTGAAGAAGCTGGGCCATTTGCCCCTCCGGTTGATCCGTTTCCATTCCCATAATTCGCTTATTGCGAATTCATTCGTTATTTCATATAGTCGACCCGACGCGATTGCAAGTGATCCGTTTACCCGGCCTGCCTGCACCGCCGTCATTGGAGGAAACGCCCCGTCCGCTCAAGGACGGGACATTCGGTCGGTTCGCAAAACCCCGAAGGGAGGGATTCATGCGTCAGCTTATTCTCAAGGCGGCTGCGGTCGCAGCGCTGGGCTTCGGCCTGGCCGCGCCGCAACCGGTTCTGGCCCAGGCCAAGAGTTTCGATCTGCAGAGCGTCTTCGGCCTGCAGGTGCCCTCGATCGGCCCGAGCCCGGTGAAATGGGCCGAACGCGTCGCCCTGATGACCAACAACGAGGTCAAGATCAAGGTGCATGGCGCCGGCGAATTCGTGCCGCCCTTCGAGGTGTTCGGCGCGGTGTCCAACGGCTCGATCCCGATGGGCTTCGACTGGGTCGGTTACTGGGCCGGCAAGATTCCGGTCGCCAACCTGGTCGGCTCGATGCCTTTCGGCCCCAACCCGGAGCTGTTCCTCGGCTGGATGTTCCAGGGCGGCGGTCTGGAGATCATCCAGAAGGCCTACGATCCGCATAACGTCAAGATCATCCCCTGCCACCTCGTCGTGCCGGAAGCCGGCGGCTGGTTCAACAAGGAGATCAAGACGGTCGCCGACCTGAAGGGTCTCAACATGCGCATCGCCGGCCTGGGCGCCAAGGCGATGGCCAAGCTCGGCGCCAATGTGCAGCTGGTGCCGGCCGGTGAAATCTTCGTCTCGCTGGAACGCGGCCGCATCGAGGCGGCGGAATTCTCCGCGCCGCAGCTCGATCTCGGTCTCGGCCTGCAGAAGATCGCCAAGCATTACTACTTCCCGGGCTGGCACCAGCCGGCGAGCTGGGACACCATCATCGTCAACATGAATGTGTGGAAGTCGCTGCCCGAGAAGCACCAGAAGGCGATGGTCGAGGCCTGCTATGCCAACATCACCTTCAATACCTTCGACCAGATCAACGCGCAGATCGACGCGATCGAGAAGATCGAGGCGGCCGGCGTGAAGATCCAGCGCTTCCCCGATGCGGTGCTGGCCGCGCTGCACAAGGCGTCCACCGAAGTGATGGAGGAAGAGGCGCAGAAGGACGCGCTGTTCGCCGAGGCCTACAAGTCGCTGAGCGCCTATACCAAGCGTGTCGGTCGCTGGAACGACCTGCAGGCGATTCCGCGTAACTGAGACTCAAAGTAAAAGCGTAAGGGCGCGCCGCCGGGCAGTGGGACTCTGCCGGCGGCGCCAGCCTTGATGGGGGGGAACGCGTGATTGCGCTGCTGAAACGGATCGAAGGAGCCTGCGCCTGGTTCGGGCGCGCGATTGGCTGGGCCACGCCGCTGCTGGTAGTCAGCGTCTGTCTCAGCGTGCTGATGGCGCAGCTGCGTTTCAACGTGCTGTTCGACTGGGGCAGCGACGTGCCGTTGTTCGGCACGAAAATCACCATGAACGGCCTGACCGACCTGCAGTGGCACCTGTTTGCCGTCATGGTCATGCTCGGCGGCGTTTACGCCATGCATACCGACGGTCATGTCAGCGTCGATTTCATCGCCAACACCTTCACCGAGCGCACGCGCCGGATCGTCGTGATCCTCGGCGACGTCGTCTTCCTGCTGCCCTTTGCCGCGGTGATGACCTGGTTCGCCTGGAAATTCATGATGTCGGCCTACACATCGAACGAAGGCTCGCCCTATGGCGGGCTCAACAACACCTGGATCATCAAGGCGGTGATGCCGCTCGGCTTCGGCCTGCTCGGCCTGCTCGGCCTCGCCCGCACGCTCCGCCTGCTCATCCAGCTGGTCCTCACCCGCGGCGCCGTCGCCGAAGCCAGGGAATAAGACGATGGAGTATTTCTGGCCCCTGCTGATGTGCGTCGCGCTGCTGCTCGGCATCTTCACCGGCTATCCGGTGGCGATCGTGCTGGCCGGCATCGGCGTGATCTTCACCTTTGCTGCCGACGTGCCGATCATCTTCCTCTCCACCGGCGTGTCGCGCACCTTCTCCGGCATCCTGAGCAACTGGCTTCTCATTGCCGTGCCGCTCTTCGTCTTCATGGGGCTGATGCTGGAAAAATCCGGCATCGCCGAACGGCTGCTGCGTTCGCTCGCCGGCCTGCTCGGCCCGCTGCCCGGCGGCTATGCCTTCGCCGTGGCGATCATCGGCATCGTCATGGCGGCCTCCACCGGCATCATCGGCGCCTCGGTGGTGCTGATGGGCGTGCTCGCCCTGCCGGTGATGCTGGAAAGCCGCTACGACCCCAGGCTTGCCACCGGCATCATCGCCTCCACCGGCACGCTGGGGATTCTCATCCCGCCCAGCATCATGCTGGTGGTGCTGGGCGACACGATGCGGATTTCCGTCGGCGACCTGTTCGCCGGCGCCATGATCCCCGGCCTGATGCTCGGCGGGCTCTACATCGTCTATCTGATCTTCCTGGCGATCTTTAAGCCTGAGACCATGCCGCCGTTGCCGGCGCGCGACCGCCTGCCATTCGGCCAGGCGATGACACGGCTGGCCCGCGACCTGCTGGCGCCGATGATCCTGATCCTGGTGGTGCTGGGCTCGATCATCGCCGGCGTCGCCACGCCCACCGAAGCTGCTGCACTCGGTGCACTGGGCGCCTTCCTGCTGGCGCTGGCCTCGCGCCAGCTCAGCTGGAAGCAGTTCCTCGCCGTGCTGAACGAAACCACCCGCACCACGGCGATGATCATGTTCGTGATGATCGGCGCCACCATCTTCAGCGTGATCTTCCGCAAGCTGGGCGGCGATACCATGATCGCCGACGCGCTCGGTGTGGACGAAGCCGGCACCAATCCCTACTGGGTCATGTTCGTCATCATGGCCTTCGTCTTCGTGCTCGGCATGTTCCTCGACTGGGTCGAGATCACCTTTATCGTCATGCCGATCATCGCGCCGATCATGGCCGGACTGGATTTCGGCGGGCTGGACAAGGAGCAGATTCTGCTGTGGTTCGCCATCCTGTTCGCGGTCAACCTGCAGACCTCCTTCCTGACGCCGCCCTTCGGCTATGCGCTGTTCTATATCCGCGGTGTGGCGCCGGCCGAAATCGGCACCCGCATCATCTATCGTGGTATCGTGCCCTTCGTGATCATCCAGCTGATCGCGCTGCTGCTCTGCATCATTTTCCCGCAGCTGGCGCTCTGGCTGCCCGAAACCCTGCTCGGCAAGTAACCCGGCAAACAAGGAGTCCCCCGATGTCAAATCCCGCCCCGAAAGCTTTTGCCTCCACCGGCGACACGGAAGACAAGAAGGTCTCCTTCACCCAGCTGGGTGACGGCCTTTATGCCTTCACCGCAGAGGGCGATCCCAATACCGGCGTGATTATCGGTGACGACGGCGTGATGGTGATCGACACCCAGGCCACGCCGAAAATGGCCGGCCAGGTGATCGAGCATATCCGCAAGGTGACCGACAAGCCGATCAAGTATGTGCTGCTGTCGCATTACCATGCTGTGCGCGTGCTCGGCGCCTCGGCCTATAAGCCCGAACAGGTGCTGGCCTCGGAAGCGACCCGCAGCCTGATCGTCGAGCGCGGCAAGGAAGACTGGGATTCCGAATACGGCCGCTTCCCGCGCCTGTTCCGCGCCGCCGAAAGCATCCCCGGCCTGACCTGGCCGACCATGACCTTCCCGACCAAGTTCACCCTCTACATGGGCAAGCGCCGCGTCGAGATCATGCATCTGGGCCGCGGCCACACGGCGGGCGACACGGTCGCCTGGGTGCCCGATGCCGGCGTGATGTTCTCCGGCGACCTGGTCGAATACCACTCGGCCTGCTATTGCGGCGACGCCCATTTCAGCGACTGGCCGAAGACGCTGGACGCGATCGGCGGTTTCAGCCCCAAGGCGATCGTGCCCGGCCGCGGCGATGCCCTGCGCAATCCCAAGGAAGTGGCCGATGGCCTGGCGCTGACCCGCGATTTCCTCACCACGCTCTACGGCTCGGTGTCGGAATCGGCCGCCAAAGGCCTGGCGCTGAAGGAAGCCTTCGACCGCTGCAACGACGCGATGCGGCCGCGTTTCGGCAACTTCGCCATCTTCGAACATTGCCAGCCCTTCAACGTGGCGCGCGCCTATGACGAGGCGATGGGCCTGGACCATCCGCGCATCTGGACGGCCGAGCGCGACCAGCAGATGTGGGCGAGTCTGAACGGGTAAGTGGAAGGCAGATGTACCGGCGGGTTGCCAAGGCCCGGCATCTGTCCTAGATGCCGGGTATGACCCAGCCGATCAGCCTTTCCGTTCTCGACCAGTCCACCGTTTCGCATGGCACGCCGGAAGACCAGGCGATCCGCGATACCGTCAGCCTCGCGAAGCATGCCGAGGCGCTCGGCTACAGCCGCTTCTGGATCGCCGAGCATCACAACCATGCCTCCATCGCCGGCTCGTCGCCCGAAGTGCTGCTTGCCGCCCTGGCGGTATCGACCGCGCGCATCCGGCTCGGCTCGGCCGGCGTGATGCTGCCGCATTATTCCGCCTTGCATGTGGCCGAGCAGTTCCGCGTGCTCGATGCGCTGGCGCCGGGCCGCATCGATCTCGGTGTCGGCCGCGCGCCAGGCTCCGACGGCCGCACCGCCTATGCGCTCAACCCGCATAACGACGGCGCCGATACCTTCCCGGCCCAGGTACGCGACCTGCTGCACTGGGTCAACGGGCTGGAGCTGCCCGAGGGCCACAGCTTCCGCACGGTGACGGCGCATCCGATGAGCGAGTCCTCGGCGCCGGATGTCTGGATGCTGGGCAGTTCGGATTACGGCGCGCAGCTGGCGGCGCATTTCGGCCTGCCGTATTCCTTCGCGCATTTCATCACCGACGGGCGCGGCGCCGGCCAGGCGCTCGATCTCTATCGCCGCAGCTTCAAGCCCTCGCCATTTCTGAGTGAGCCGAAGGCCAATCTCTGCGTCTGGGCGCTGGCGGCGGAAACCGAAGACGAGGCGCGGCACTGGTTCCGCAGCCGGGCGCGCTGGCGCATCGATCGCAACCGCGGACGGCTCGGCCCGTTGCTGTCACCCGACGACCTGCCGCCGTTCAGCCGCGACGAGGAAGCCGAGGTCGAAACCCTGTGGGCGAATTCCTATGCGGGGTCGGCCGCGCAGGTGGCGGCCAAGCTGCGCAAACTGGCGCAGGAGCAGCAGCTGGACGAGATCGTCATCCTGACCTGGACGCACAGCCGCGAGGTCAAGCGGCGCTCCTACGAATTGCTGGCGGAAGAATTTGCGTTACGGGAAACGCTCAGCTCCGCTGCTGCCGCATCGCCAGCGTGAAGGCGACACGCGCCTCGCGCATGGCGACGCGTTCGGCCGCCAGGTCCGCTGCCGGAGCAGAATAGCGCGAGGCCTGCTTGGCGCGGATGAAGGCGACATCGTAATCGCCATCCACGCCGTCATACAGCGACACCACATAGTCGTCGTTCTCCGCGATCATGGCGGCGGCGTCGACGGTCCAGTCGAGAATCTGGAGATTGGTCTGCATGGGGGGCACTCCTTTTTGTCCTGATCCGGCGGCCAGCCCGTGCGTGTTGCGGCGACCGAATCGGGCAGGACATATCTTGAGCTAGTTATATAACGCCCCGCTTACAGCTGCGTTCCGTTTGTCATCACAGTTTCGCATTTTAGACGCCTGATTGTTTTCGTTTGTGGCCGGACTGCAACCGGCGCGCGCGGCTTGCGCGTGATGTGGCGCAGAACCGCGATTTCCTCCGGACGCAGCTCCGGGCGCAACCCGTCTTTATCCACAGCCCGCGGCATGCGCAGGCGATGCTGGCCGGCCAGATAGCGCGCGATCACCAGCGGGTGGATGTAACATTTGCGGCAGATCGCCACCGTATTGCCAAGCTTGCCGCTCACCTCGGTCAGTGCCGCTTTCAGGTTTCGCTTCGCCTCGCGCTGGCTCGACGGCGCGGCAAAAGTCTGCAGGGCAAGGGCCGCCAGCACCGTGCCGGCCCAGGTGCGGAAATCCTTTGCCGTGATGTCGCTGCCGCTGATCATGCGTAAATACCGGTTCACATCGGCCGAGCTGACGCCGAGCACGGCACCGTCATCGTCGCGATAGCGGAACAGCTCCTGGCCCGGCAGGTCCTGGCAGGCGCGAACCACCTTCAGCACGCGGCGATCCTGCAGCTGCAGGTCCCAGCTCTTGCCGCTCTTGCCGGTGAAACGGAAACGCAGTGTGCCGCGCTCCAGCTTCACATGCCGGCGGTGCAGCGTGGTCAGGCCATGGCTGCCGTTCCGCGCCGCGTAATCCGCGTTGCCGATGCGGATCAGCGTGGTTTCCAGCAGATGCACGATGGTGGCCAGCACCTTGTCGCGCGGCAGGCCGGGCTGCGCCATGTCGGCGGCGACGCGGGCGCGGATCGCCGGCAGCAGGCGGGCGAAGCCCGGCAGGGCGTCGTATTTGCCGCTTTCGCGTAAAGCGCGGAAATCCGGATGGTAGATATACTGCTTGCGGCCACGGGCATCGCGCCCGGTGGCCTGGATATGGCCGCTGGCGCGGGGGCAAATCCACACATCTGTCCAGGCCGGCGGGATGACGAGCGCGCGGATACGCCGCAGCACGGCAGCGTCGCGCACCGCCGCGCCGTCGGCTGCAGCATAGGAAAAGCCGCGGCCGCTGCGCCGCCGCCGGATGCCCGGCATGGCATCGCTGACATAGTGCAGGCCGGCTTCGATGGCGGCGGCTTCCGGTGTCTGGGGGTGCAGCATGGCGTCAGGCCGCGGCTGTCCGGCCTTTGGGCCTGCGCGCCTCGCGCGCCAGTTTCTCATAGGTGGCGCGGAACTGCTCCAGCTCCTCCTCGGTCAGCTCCTCAAGATCGAGCATGGCATTCTCCGCACCCTTCGTGGCGCGGATCAGCTCATCCAGCTTGATCTGCATGGCCGCAGAGTCGCGGTTCTGCGTGTTCTGGATCAGGAACACCATCAGGAAGGTGACGATGGTGGTCCCGGTATTCACCGTCAGCTGCCAGACTTCGGAAAAGCCCAGCAGCGGCCCGAATGCCGCCCAGACCAGGATGCAGCCAACGGCCAGCGCAAAGATCCATGGCGTGCCGGCGATATGCGCGGCGCGGCCGGCAAAGCGGGTGAACCACATGGACAGGGAATTTGATTTTGGGGCGGAATGCGGCGATTTCGGCATGACGGCACCTCTGGTGAAGCACCGGTCTAAACGATGTGGCAAAACTGCCGGTTCCTGCGGCGGTTTCCGCGCCGGATACCGCCGCAGCGCCTAATTCCGGCAGGGATTGCCCTGCGCCAGCGCGGCCTGGGCCGGCGGCAGGACCGGCGGCGGCAGGTCGGGCAGGGCGGCGCCGCGCAACGGCTGGGCCGACGGATCGGCCAGCGGGCCGTGGATGCGCAGGGGAATATCCAGCGCCAGGAAGCCGGTGGTTTGCGGATCCGACCGCAGCGTCACTTCCACCTGCTGCTGCACCAGGTCGATCTGCCCGGCAGCGCGCACGGTGCCGCCGTCGCTGCGCAGGATCACCGGCGCCAGCACCAGCGTGCCGTCCTTCAGCGTGGCGGCGGCCAGCAGGCAGCGCAGCGCCGTGCCGTCGTCGCGGCTGCGGAACAGGGCGCGCAGATCGGCGGAGGCTGCTTCCACCAGACTGCGTGCGATACGGCCCTGCTGCATCGTCAGCACGGCATGGCCGCGCGCGGTCTTCACCGCTTCGCCGAGCGTGGCGCCGGTCATGCCGATGTCTGCGGCGCCATCCACGGCGCCGGCCAGCAGCGCGGCGCCATCGCGCAGGCCAACGATCTGCAGCACCGCGCCGGCCTCGGCCTTTTGCAGCTGCAGACTGGCCAGCAGCGTACCGCCGGTCTCGCCCTGCGCCCGCAGCGCACCGGCCAGTTTCAACTGCCCGGTTTCGCCCAGCCTGGCCGTCGCGCCCTGCAGGCGGATATGGCCGGCCGCCACTTCCACGGCGGCGGCGGCCTGCTGCAGGCGATGCTCGCCATAGAGCAGTGTGCCGGCGCTGAGCTGGATATCGAGATGCGCGGTATCTTCGGCCGTGGCCGGGCGCAGCCGCAGCCTGCGCCAGTCATCGCTGCCCTGCGGCAGGATGCCGGGCAGGTCGAGCCGGTCGAAATCAAGCCGGATCTGCAGATCGTCGGCTTCGCCGCGTCCGCCTTCATCCAGCGCGATGCGGCCTTCGAAACGGTTGCCGCCGATATCGCCGTGGATGTCGTCCAGCCGCCAGGCATCGCCAGCGCGGCTCAAACCGCCGATCAGCTTCACCGGGGCGGCGATGCCGCTCGGGCTGTCGAAAATCCGGATCACATCGTCCAGTCGCCGCGCTTCCAGCGCCAGGCGGCCTTCTACAGCATCGAAATCGAGCGGCTCGCCGATCACGCCCTTGAAATCCAGCTTCACGCCGGCGGCCACGATGCTGAAGCCGGCATCGAACGGCTTTGTGGCATCGCGGAAGGCGTTGAAGGAGGCGGTGCTGGCGGTCAGCTGCGCGTCGGTCTCGTTATAGCCGCCATCGAGGACAATGCTGACCGGCGCAGTCTCGTCGGCCGCCTGGATCGCCAGGTCGTCCAGCGGCAGGCGCAGCCATTTGCCCGAGGAGGTGCGGAAGCGCACTTCGCCGCCGGTGAGGCGGAAATCCAGCAGGCTGGGGAATTGCTGGCGCGTCTTGGGGATCAGCACCAGCCGGCTGTCGGATGGCGTCTCCGCCGCGTCATCGCCAGGCTCGGCCGCCCCGAACTGCCAGTTGCCGCGGCCATGGCTGTCGCGTTCCAGCGCCACGCGCGGGCGCTCCACATGCAGGCGTTCGTAGACCAGCCGGCCCTGCAGCAGCGCGGTGCGGTCGATGGCGGCCTCCAGCGCTTCGATCGCCACCATATCGGCGCTGCTGCCGTCCGGTATATTGGCGATCTGCAGCCCGCGCAGCCGCAGCAGCACCGGGTCCTGCCAGCCGATCGACAGCTCGGCGATGGCGACGCGGCGGTCGAGCAGCCGGCTCACCAGCATTTCCGCCGCCGGGCGCGGCCAGGCCAGCAGCGCGGCGATGCCGGCGAGCGCAAGCAGCAGCAGGCCGGCTGTAACGGCAGCGATGAGTGTCGCCGTGCGGCGCATGGCTGTGCGCGTCATGAGGCGGCCCGCATTTCAGGCGTGACGATATGCTCGCGCCGCGGCCCCAGTGCCACCAGCCGGGGCAGCAGGCCGCGCAGCAGCGGGATGCGGCTGACCAGACGCAGCAGCACCGGCGCCCGCACCGGCGCGGCGCCGGCGGCAAAGACGCGGCTGTAGAGGAAATCCTGCACGCGCAGCTGGAAGGCCTGGAGCAGCCGGGTCGGTTTTTCGCGCCGTGCCTGCACTTCTTCCAGCATGGCGTCGATGATCGGCACGCCCTGGTCCTGCGCCTGCAGCAGCGCGGGATACAGGATATTGGCGGTGGCCACCGCATCCTGGATGGCGAGGTTGATGCCGACGCCGCCGACCGGCGACATCGCATGGGCGGCATCGCCGATGCAGAGCAGGCCCGGGGCATGCCAGCGATGCAGCCGGTTGACCTGCACCGACAGCAGTTTCAGCGCATCCCAGTCCGGCAGTGCCGCCTCCAGCCGCGCGCCGGCAAAGGGCGCGATATGCGCTATCGCGGCGCGCAGGCTGGGCAGGCCGCGGGCCTGCAGGCCGGCCAGCCCGCCCTTGGGAATCAGATAGGCGCATTGCCAGTAGTCGCCGCGGTCGATCAGCACCAGAGCCTGGCCGCGGTCGATGCGGCCGAGCAGGTCATGTGGATCGTTGGCCATGCGCGGCAGGCGGAACCACAGCACATCCAGCGGTGCGCCGAGATCGACCACGGGCAGGCCGCTCTGGTGCCGCAGGGTCGAATCGCGACCGTCGCAGGCCACCACCAGATCGGCGGTGAGTTCGCCCTTGCTGCCATCGGCAGTGCGATACGCCACGCCGCTGACCCGGCCCGGGGAAGCCGCATTCTGACTGCGCAGCAGGCCGGTCGCCTTGGTCTGCATCCGCAAATCGAAGGCCGGATAGCATGCCGCCTGGCGCTGCAGGAAATCAAGGAAATCCCATTGCGGCATGAAGGCGACGAATTTGCACGGCGTCGGCAGGTATTTGAATTCGCCGATGGTGACATCGTCGCTGCCGAAGCGGCCACCCAGGCGATAGGCTTTCTGGTGCGGCAGGCGCAGGAAGGCCTCCAGCAGGCCGAGTTCGCGCATCAGTTCCAGCGTCGAGGTATGGATGGTGTCGCCACGGAAGTCGCGGAAGAAATCCTTGTGCTTTTCCAGCACGGTGACGCGGATGCCGGCGCGCGCCAGCAGCAGGCCCAGCATCATGCCGGCGGGACCGCCGCCGCTGATGCACACGGTGGTGTGGGCGGGGGGTGCGGCTGCGGGGGCTGCGGCAGGCGCGGCGGAATCCGTCATGGCTGCGCTCTTGTCGGTTATGGAAAGCTGGGCGGAAACCGTACTGGGCCAGCCAAGTGCGGTCAAATTGTGGCGGCGCGATTGTGGCCCGGGCGGCGCCTCTGTATGCTCCGGGTCACGGGGATTGCAGGGCAAGGCATGGCTGTCGACAAGGTTCTGGTCCAGGCGGTAGAGGCCCATCAGGCCGGCCGGCTGGAAGACGCGGAAAAACTCTACCGGAAAATATTGCTGAAACGTCCCCGTGAAGCGCTGGCCGCGCAGAATCTGGGCGCTTTGCTGTATGGCCGCGGCGAGCTGGAAGAGGCCGCCAGGCTGATCCGGCGCGCGCTCAGCGTCGATCCGCGCAGCACCGAGGCGCATAACAATCTCGGCAATATCCTGCGCGACCAGGGCAAGCTGGACGACGCGGTGGCCTCCTATCAGAAGGCCATCAGGCTGCAGCCCAATGCCGCGGCCCATAACAATCTGGGCAATATCCTGCGCGGCCGTGGCGCGTTCGCCGAGGCGATCGCCTGTTACGAGGAAGCGATCCGCGTCCAGCCGGACTATCTGCATTCCTATTACCATCTCGGCATGGTCTATCGCCAGACCGGCCGGCTGGCCGAGGCGGTCGCCATCCAGGAAAAGGGTCTGGCGATCAATCCGCGCTTCCCGCAGGCGCTGATGAATCTCGGCATCTGCCTGTTCGAGATGGGCCGTCATGCCGAGGCCATCGCCCGCTACCGCGAGACCCTGGCGATCGCCCCGCAGTATTTCGAGGCCTGGAGCAATCTCGGCAATGCGCTGAAACATGTGCAGGATCTTGCCGGTGCCGAGGCCGCCTATCGCGAGGCCCTGCGCATGCGGCCGGATTTCGTCGATGCGCTGGCCAATCTCGGCACGCTGCTGGCGGAAAACGGGCGGCGGCGCGAGGCGATCGCCCTGTTCGAACAGGCGACGGTCATCGCACCCGAACATACCGGTTCCTGGGGCAAGCTCTCCTTCGAAAAGCGGCATATCTGCGACTGGCGCGATTTCGACGACAAGGTCGACGGCAAGGTGCGGCGCCTGGTGCGCGAAGGCCCGACGCGAGTCTCGGCCTTTTCCCTGATCACGCTGGACTCGACGCCGGAAGAACAGCTGATCAATGCGCGCGGCTACGCCGCGCAGGTCGGCCGGGCCACCGTCAGCCTGCCGCCGCATCCGGCGCCGCGGCGGCGTGAGAAGATCCGCATCGGCTACCTGTCGGCCGATTACCTTCCGCATGCCACGGCCTACCTGATGGCCGAGCTGTTCGAACGCCATGACCGCAGCCGTTTCGAGATTACGGCCTATTCGATCGGCCCGGATTCCGACAGCGATGTGCGCCGCCGGCTGGTGGCGGGCTTCGACCATTTCGTCGATCTGCGCCTGCTGCCGCATGACGAATCGGCCCGCCGCATCTATGCCGACGACATCGATATCCTGGTCGACCTCAAGGGCTATACCCAGAATGCGCGACCCGAGATCATGGCGTCGCGGCCGGCACCGATCCAGGTCAACTATCTCGGCTATCCCGGCACCATGGGGGCGCCCTTCATCGACTACATCATCGCCGACCGCTTCCTCATTCCGCCGGAACAGCATGCCTGGTTCGACGAGAAGGTTGTCGCGCTGCCGCATTCCTACCAGCCCAACGACACCAAGCGTCCGATCGCCAGCCTGCAGCTTTCTCGCGCCGCGTTCGGCTTGCCGGAGCAGGGGTTCGTCTTTTCCAGTTTCAACAATCCCTACAAGCTGACGCCGCGCGTCTTCGATATCTGGATGCGCCTGCTGGCCCAGGTGCCGGGCAGCGTGCTGTGGCAGCTGCAGGTGGAACCGGATGCGGCCGAGAATCTGCGGCGCGAGGCGCAGGCGCGCGGCATCGATCCCGCCCGCCTGGTGTTCGCGCTGCCGCTGCCGCAGCCCGCGCATCTGGCGCGCCAGGCGCTGGCCGACCTGTTCCTCGATACCCTGCCGGTGAACGCGCATACCACGGCAAGCGATGCGCTCTGGGCCGGGCTTCCGGTGCTCACCTGTGCCGGCAGCACCTTCATCGGCCGCGTGGCGGGCAGCCTGCTCACCGCCGTCGGCCTGCCTGAACTGATCACCGACAATCTGGAAGACTACGAAGCCCTGGCGCTCGCGCTGGCACGCGATCCGGCGCGGCTCGCGGCATTGCGGCAGCGGCTGGCCGCCAACCGGCTCACCTCGCCGCTGTTCGACATCGCGCGCTTCAGCCGCAATCTGGAAGCGGCCTATACGCAGATGTGGGAACGGCGGCTGGCCGGCCAGCCGCCGGCGGCGTTCACGGGGGAAGACCGGCCCTAGCAGCGGTCGCCGGCGTCAACCGCCGCGGTCCAGCGCGAAGACCTGCGTGTAAAGCGGCAGCGCCTGGGCCGTGACGCCGGCCGGCAGAACAGCCGCGCAGCTGGCAAAAGCCTGCCGGATCGCCTCCTGGTCCAGGCCTTCGACCAGCAGCAGGCCGTCGAACGACCGGTCCTTTGGCCGCAGGCTTTTTTCATTTGTCTGGATCGCGGTCTTTGCCTGGTCGGTTTCCAGCAGATGCACTGCAGCGATGCGGTCGCAGGCGACCAGGCCGGCGGCGGTTGCTCCGGCATCCGGCAGCATCGTCGCCAGCGGCAGGGCCGCAACATATCCGCCGCGTCCGCTGCCCGCCGACAGCCGCCGTCGCCCGCCGCCGCGCATGAAATTCTGCAGGATCGGCATGATGCGCTGCGACCATGGGGTCGGCGCATTCAGACGGGCCAGATAGGACGGTCCGGACAGGGCGTCCGGCATGTCCAGCTCATAAATGATCAGGAAGCGATTGATGCGGTCGTCAATTGCCTTGAACACGCGGACGGCCATGAAGCCATCGACACCCAGCCGCTCTGCCGTGTGCTCTCTGGTCAGCCAGTGCAGGTAGTCGGTTTCCTGCGCGGCCTCGACATCGCTCCAGATCGCCAGAAAACCGGCACCCTGCATGATCGCTGTCCTCAGGCGTCGCCGGATCGCGCCGGCAACCTGCCAAGGATCTGCAGCACGGCCTGCAGCGCGAGGATATAGCCGTCAGGGCCAAGGCCGCAGATCACGCCCTTGGCCGCCGCCGAGAGTTTCGAGTGCCGATGCATCTCGTCGCGCGCATGGATATTCGAGATATGCACCTCGACGATCGGTCCCTCGAAGGTCTTCAGCGCATCGAAAAGCGCCACCGAGGTGAAGGAATAACCCGCCGGATTGAAGATGATGGCGTCGGCGGCAGTCCGCGCCTCCTGGATGGCATCCACCAGCACGCCTTCGTGGTTGGACTGGCGGAAATCGATGGCGGCGCCGTTGGCGGCGGCGAAGGCTTCGCAGTTCTGGCGGATCTGCTCCAGCGTGGTCGAGCCGTAGATATGCGGCTCGCGGATGCCCAGCATGTTGAGGTTGGGCCCGTTGAGGATGAGAATCGGCTTGCGGGTCGTCATCGGAGATTTCCTTTTCTCAGCCCTGGTAGCCCAGGAGGCGCGGCAGCCACAGCACGAGGCCGGGGAAGAAAGTGATCAGGCCGAGCGCGATAATCATCGCCCAGAGGAAGGGCAGCACCTCGCGCACGATGTCGCGCACCGGCACATTGGCAATGCGCGTCATCACGAACAGCAGCAGGCCATAGGGCGGCGTGATCAGGCCGAGCATGATGTTGACCACCACGACGATGCCAAAATGCACCAGGTCGACGCCCAGTGCCTTGGCGGTCGGGATCAGCACCGGCACCAGCACCAGCAGGATGGTGGTGCCCTCCAGCAGGCAGCCCATCACCAGCAGCAGGATGTTGACCAGGATCAGGAAGCCGAGCGGCGACAGGTCCCAGGCCGTCAGCAGCGCCTGTATGCTGTTCGGGATATTCTCCACCGTCACGACATAGTTGAACACCAGGGCGCCGGCGATCAGCATGCCGATGGATGCGGAGGTGCGCGCGCTCGCCAGCATCGAGGTGTAGAAGTCGCGGAAGCTGACGCTGCGATAGAGCAGCACCGAGATCACCAGCGCATAGGCGGCGGCCACGGCAGCGGCTTCTGTCGGTGTTGTGACGCCACTATAGATGCCGCCCAGCAGCACCACCGGCATCATCAGCGTGGGCAGTGCGCGCCAGGTGATGCCCGGCAGGTCGCGCAGCGGCGTCGGCTTCTCGACCGGGAAATTCTCGCGTCTTGCACCGATGGCGACAATGATCATCTGCGCACCGGCCATCAGCAGGCCGGGGATCACGCCGCCGAGGAACAGGTAGCCGATCGAGGCATCGGAAACCAGGGCATAGAGGATCATCGGGATCGAGGGCGGAATGATCGGTCCGATCACGGCGGTGGCGGCGGTCAGCGCCGCGGCATAGCTGGCGCGGTATTTGCCGTCGGCCGTCATCATGGTCTGCATCATCTTGCCGGTGCCGGCGGCATCGGCGATGGCCGAGCCAGACATGCCGGCGAAGATGATGCTTTGAAGCACGTTCACCTGCGCCAGGCCGCCGCGGAAGCGGCCGACGATGGCATTGCAGAAACGCAGCAGCCGCTCGGTCATCGAGCCGATATTCATCAGCTCGGCGGCCAGGATGAACAGCGGCACGGCGAGGATGATATAGTTGGTATACATGCCGTTCAGCAGCTGCTCGGCAGCCGTGCCCATGTCGAGGCCGGCGATCCACAGATACAGGATCGAGCCGGCGATCATGGCATGGCCGATCGGCAGGCCGAGGAAGGCCAGCGCCGTCATGGCGACGATGGAAAGCGAAAACGGGCTTGCGAAAGTCATACGCCGGAGGCCGCCTTGGTGGGATCGACATTGTCCGGCAGGGTACCGCGCATCGCCTGCCAGCCAAGCCAGAGGTAACGGATCAGCACCGCCACCACGAAGGCGACGTAAATCGAGAACAGCCAGTCGAAGCGGATTTTCAGATAGGCCGATTTCTCGACCTTCATGAAAGTCACGTAGTCGGCGACTGCCGGCAGCGAAGTGCCATACAGCAGAATGAGGGCCGCCGCTGAGAGCAGCATCATCGCGCGGCGCAGCTTCGGCCCTGCCGAGGCATAGATCAGGTCGAAACGGATCTCTTCCTCTTCGCGCAGCACGAAAGCGGCGCCGAACAGCACCAGCCAGACCCAGAGCACCTGGCTGACTTCATTGGTCCAGCCGATCGGCAGGTTGAGCAGGTAGCGGAAAACGATCTGCAGGATGAAGACGGCGAACATCGCGGCCAGCATGGCGGCCAGGATATTTTCGCCGCGGCGGTACAGCCATCCGGCTATGGTCGTAAATCCCTGATGCACGGACGTCCCCGGACTTCAAACTGGTGGTGTGGCGGAAGCCCCGGCGCTGCGGGGCTTCCGCCAATCGTTTCAGAGCGCGTTGATCTTGTCGACCATGCCCTTCGGCCAGTCCTTGGCCAGGGCCGAGGTCAGGTATTTCTGCTGGGCGAATTTGCGGAAGGCGGCCTGATCCGGGGTATAGATTTGCAGGCCCTTGCTCTTGAACAGGTCGAGCAGTTCCTTCTCGCGCGCCTGATGCTTCTTGGCCGAGAAGTCGATGGCCGAATTCGCCGCAGCCTGGAAACGCTTCTGCTGGTCGGCCGACATGCCCTTCCACACCTTGCTCGACACCGTCAGCAGGTCGAAGCCGACCAGATGCGAGGTCAGCACGATCTGCGACATCACCTCGTAGAACTTCATGTTCTCGACATTGGGCAGCGGATTGTCCTGGCCGTCGATGGCGCCGGTCTGCAGGCCGGTATAGACCTCGGCATAGGCCATCGCCGTCGGGTTGGCGCCCAGCGATTCGCCCAGGAACTGCCAGGCCTCGCCCGGCGGCATGCGCAGCTTGATGCCGGCCAGATCGGCCGGGGTGTTGATCTTCTTGTTCGGCTTCAAACCAACTTGCCGTGCGCCGAAATAGGTCGGGCCGAGAATGTGGATGCCCAGCTGGTCGTCGGCCATCTTCTTCATCTCCGCGCCAGGCGCGCTGGCGAAGAACTTGGTCAGGTGGTCGGCATCGCGGAACAGATAGGCCGCGGTCAGGATCGACCAGGCCGGAATCTGCTTCGAGATGTCCTGCGGCGCGATATTGCCCATTTCCAGGTTGCCGCGCTGGATCGCCACCAGTTCGGTGCCCTGCTTGAACAGGTTGCCGCCGTAATAGCCTTCGAAGGTGAAATCGCCGGCAATCGATCCGGCGAACTGCTTCATCATTTCCGCGCGGATATCCTGCTCGGAAAACACCGCCGAGAAGCGCAGCTTGGGCTTGGTTTGAGCGAAGGCCGGCAGGCTCAGCGATGCGGCTGCGGCGGCCATGCCGGTGCCGGCGAGAAACCGGCGACGTGTGGTCTGTATGGTCATTTTTGTTTCCTCCCGATTTTGATTGCAGTGACTCAGTTGCGGTTACTGTAATTCCTCTGTTCAGGCAGCGGCGGCGAAATGGCCGGCCATCGCCGCCATGTCCGACTTGCGGCCGGTGAAGAGTTCGAAGGCGCGCACCGCCTGGCCGATCGCCATGCCAGTGCCGGCCAGCGTGCGGCAGCCGAGGCCGCGCGCCACGCGCAGCATTTCGGTTTCTTCCGGGAAATAGATGATCTCGGCCACCCAGTGATGGGGCCGCAGGTGTTCGGCCGGAAACGCCATGCCGGGATATTTCGCCATGCCCACCGGCGTCGTGTTGGCGATGCCGTCGGTCCAGCCCAGGACATCGGCCACCTTATCCGTTGCGCGCACGCGGTCGCCCCAGTCTTTCTCCATATGGGCGGCAAGGGCCTGTGCACGGGCCGGATCGGTATCGATGATGTCCAGCTGGCCGGCGCCCAGCTGCATCAGCGCGTAGGCCACCGCGGCCCCGGCGCCGCCGGCGCCGAACTGTACCACCTGGCGCAGCGGCACATCGGGCAGGCCGGCGCGGAAGCTTTCGGCAAAGCCCCAGCAGTCGGTGTTGTGACCGGTGGTGCGGCCGGCCTCATACACCACGGTATTCACCGCGCCGATCGCGGCGGCTTCGGGCGACAGCGCATCCAGCCGTGGCATGATCTGCTGCTTGAACGGATGCGTGACGTTGAAACCCTGGAAGCCCAGCGCCGCGCCGGCCGAGAGAATGCCGGGCAAGGCCGCGTCCGGCAGCTGCAGCGCGTCGAAATCGATCAGGATATAGGCACAGGTCAGGCCGAGCCGGGCGGCCTCGCGCTCATGCATCACCGGCGTGCGCGACAGCTGGATGCCGCGGCCGATCAGGCCCACCAGCACCGATGCGCGGGCGGCCAGCGGATGGGCGGTGACCACCCCCCGCAGGGCCGTCACGCAGGTATCGTGCTCTCTACGCACAGGGCCTCCCGAATTTCCGGCTGCACAATGTACGAAATAGTTAGTATAGTCAAACACCGATGCGGCAGGCGGCGGCGCCAGGCGCCGCGGCACGGGAAAAATCTCTTTGTTTGTGCCGTGTTAGGTATTTGCAATGACGCGATCCGAGGGCAGTATGCAGCCGATCACACCCGCCACGGACCGGCGCGCGGACTTTGCGCCGGCAAGAAAATCCCGGCCCATGACAAAATCGACAAAACCGGCTTCGACAAAGACCAGGCCGGCCCGCCGCGCCGCCGGGGCGAAAACGCGCAGTCCGGAGGCGACCAGGCAGGACATCATCGCCGTCGCCACCCGCGAATTCGCGCAGAACGGCCTGTCGGGCGCGCGCGTCGACGAGATCGCCGCCAAGACCGGCTCCAGCAAGCGGATGATCTACTACTATTTCGGCGACAAGGACGGCCTCTATCTCGCCGTGCTGGAAGACGCCTACCGCAGGGTGCGCACCACCGAGGCGCAGCTCGATATCGAGCATCTGCGGCCGGCCGATGCATTGCGCAAGCTGGTCGAATTCACCTTCGACCACCATCATTCCAACGAAGCCTTCATCCGTCTGGTGATGATCGAGAATATCCATCACGGCGATTACCTGGCGCGCTCCAAGACGATCCAGGAGCTGAACGTGTCGGCGATCGGCGAACTGGAGCGCATCTACCAGCGCGGCCTGCAGCAGGGCGTGTTCCGCAAGGGCCTCACCGCCATCGAGCTGCACTGGCAGATCAGCGCGCTGTGTTTCTTCAATGTCTCGAACCGGGCGACGTTTTCGCAGATTTTCCGCGTCGACCTCACCTCGAAAAAGGCCGTGGCGGCGCTGCGCGCCCAGGTCGTCGAGATGGTGCTGCGCAACGTGCTGAAAGCGCCGGGTTAAGGCGGCGGTCCCCGGCGCCAACCGGGCCGGATCATCCAGGACTGCCGGGCGTTATGACCACAGGATTCGCCCGGACCCGACAATGTACGAACTAGTCCGCCCATAGTGCGCATGATGGAATGCGGGAGGCTGCAACCATGAAAACCCCGGCCATGAAGACATCGCCTTCGCAGGCATCGCCATGAAAACATCGATAGCGACCGTCACCATCAGCGGCACGCTCACGGAAAAGCTGCAGGCCATCGCCGCGGCGGGGTTCGACGGCGTGGAGATTTTCGAAAACGATTTCCTCGCCTTCGACGGCAGCCCGCGCGAGGTCGGCCGCATGGTGCGCGATGCCGGGCTGCAGATCACGTTGTTCCAGCCATTCCGCGATTTCGAGGGCATGCCCGAGCCGCAGCGCAGCCGCACCTTCGATCGCGCCGAACGCAAATTCGACATCATGCAGGAGCTCGGCACCGACCTGATGCTGGTCTGCTCCAACGTCTCGCCGCTGTCGCTCGGCGGCATCGACCGCGCCGCCGAGGATTTCCGCGACCTGGGCGACCGCGCGGCGAAACGCGGCCTGCGCGTCGGCTACGAGGCGCTGGCCTGGGGCCGCCATATCAGCGACCACCGCGATGCCTGGGAAATCGTGCGTCGCGCCGACCATCCCAGTATCGGCCTGATCCTCGATTCCTTCCACACGCTGGCGCGCAAGATCGACGTCGCCTCGATCCGCGCCATTCCGAAGGACAAGATCTTCATCGTGCAGCTGGCCGATGCGCCGCTGATCGGGATGGACCTGCTGCATTGGAGCCGGCATTACCGCAACATGCCGGGCCAGGGCGACCTGCCGGTGGTGGATTTCATGCGCGCGGTGGCGGCGACGGGCTATGACGGCCCGCTGTCGTTGGAAATCTTCAACGACCAGTTCCGCGGCGGCTCGCCCAAGGCCATCGCCATCGATGGCAAACGCTCGCTGGTCGCGCTGATGGACCGCGTGCGCCGCGAGGAGCCGGGCACGCGGATCGCGGTGCCCGAAATCCCCGACCGCATCCGCTCCGACGGCGTCGAATTCATCGAATTCGCCGCCAACGAACACGAGGCCGCCGAACTCGGCACACTGTTCCGCAGCTTCGGCTTTGCCAGGGCGGCGAAACACAGATCGAAAGACGTCACGCTGTGGCGCCAGGGCGAGATCAATCTGCTGATCAACACCGAGCGCGAGGGCTTCGCCCACAGCGCCTATCTGATGCACGGCGCCGGCGTCTGCGCTGTCGGCCTGCGGGTGGAAGACGCCGGCGCCACCGTTGCCCGTGCCCGCGCGCTCGGCGCCGAACCCTTCGAGCAGGCGGTCGGCCCCGGCGAGTTGAAGATTCCCGCGATCCGCGGCGTCGGCGGCGGCGTCATGCATTTCATCGACACCAAGAGCGATCTCGGCCGCCTGTGGGAAATCGATTTCGAGCCGGTCAAGGATGACACCGGCACCGCGGATGCGGGGCTGACGGCGATCGACCATGTGGCGCAGACCATGAACTACGAGGAAATGCTGACCTGGATTCTGTTCTACACCTCGATTTTCGCCACGCATAAGACGCCGATGGTGGATATCGTCGATCCGGCCGGGCTGGTGCGCAGCCAGGTGATCGAGAATGCCGACGGCAGCCTGCGCCTGACGCTGAACGGCGCCGAAAACCACCGCACGCTGGCGGGCCGCTTCATCGCCGAAAGCTTCGGTTCGGCCGTGCAGCATCTCGCGTTTTCCAGCAGCGATATCTTCAAAACGGTCGCGGCGATGAAGCGCAACGGCTTCACGCCGCTGACGATCTCGCAGAACTACTATGACGATATCGAGGCGCGCTTCGGCCTGGGGCCCGACCTGCTGGACGCCTTGCGCGCGCATAACATTCTCTACGACCGCGATGCCGAGGGCGAATATTTCCAGCTCTACAGCCCGAATTACGGCGAGGGGTTTTTCTTCGAGGTCGTGCAGCGCCGCAAGTATAACGGCTATGGCGCGCCCAACGCGCCTTTCCGCATCGCCGCCCAGAAACGCGGCATCCGGCCGAAGGATAGGGTGGAGATATAGGGCAAAGACCAGTCATCCCATCGTCGGCATGACGAACTCGGCGCCGGCGCGGATGCCGGTCGGCCAGCGGCTGGTGATGGTCTTCAGGCGCGAATAAAAGCGCACGCCCTCCGGGCCATGCATATGCAGGTCGCCGAACAGCGACGATTTCCAGCCACCGAAGGAATGGAAGGCCATCGGCACCGGAATGGGCACGTTGATGCCCACCATGCCGACCTTGATCTGGTGCGCGAATTCGCGTGCCGCGTCGCCGTCACGGGTGAAGATCGCGGTGCCGTTGCCGTATGCGTGCTCGTTGATCCATTTGGCGGCAGTGGCGTAGCTGTCGGCGCGCGCCACGGCCAGCACGGGACCGAAGATCTCTTCCTTGTAGATCGTCATCTCGGGGGTCACGTGATCGAACAGCGTGCCGCCGATGAAATTGCCGTTCTCGTAACCCTGCAGCTTGAGGCCACGACCATCCACCACCAGCCGGGCGCCCTCGGCCTCGCCGGCATCGATATAGCCGCGCACCTTGTCGAGATGCTGGCGGGTTACCAGCGGCCCCATCTCGGCGTCCGGATCGGTGCCGGGGCCGACGCGCAGGGCGCGCACCTTCGGCTCCAGCTTGGCCATCAGCGCATTGGCGGTGGCTTCGCCAACCGGCACGGCCACGGAAATGGCCATGCAGCGTTCGCCGGCCGAGCCATAGGCCGCGCCCATCAGCGCATCCACGGCCTGGTCCAGATCGGCATCCGGCATGACGATCATATGGTTCTTGGCGCCGCCCAAAGCCTGGCAGCGCTTCCCCGTGCGCGCCGCAGTCTCGTAGATATAGCGGGCAATCGGCGTCGAGCCGACAAAGCTGATCGCCTGGATATCGGGGTCATGCAGCAATGCGTCGACGGCTTCCTTGTCGCCCTGCACCACAGTGAACACGCCATCGGGCAGCCCGGCTTCCTTCAGCCACTGCGCCATCAGCAACGATGCAGAAGGATCGCGCTCCGAAGGCTTGAGGATGAAGCAGTTGCCGCAGGCAAGCGCGACGGGAAACATCCACATCGGCACCATGGCCGGGAAGTTGAACGGCGTGATGCCGGCGACCACGCCCAGCGGCTGGCGCAGCGAATAGCTGTCGACCTTGGTGCCGACATTCTCGCTCACTTCGCCCTTCAGCAACTGGGGTGCCGCGGTGGCGAACTCCACCACTTCCATGCCGCGCTGGATCTCACCCTTGGCATCCGACAGCACCTTGCCATGCTCGGCGGTGATGACGGCGGCCAGCGCATCGGTGCGCTCCTCCAGGATACGCAGGAAGCTGTTGAGGATGCGGGCACGCTTCAGCGGCGGGGTGGCAGCCCAGGCCGGAGCGGCTTCGGCGGCGACCTTTACGGCAGCGCGCACTTCGGCTGCCGAGGCGAGGCAGACTTCGCCCGACTGCACCCCCGTCGCCGGATTGAATACCGGCGCGGTACGGCCCTGGCCCTGCACCAGGCGGCCATTGATGAAGTGGGGAATGAGGTCGGACATCTGGCGGCTCCTGAAGGGTTTGACCGAATGCCTGAAGTGTTCCAGCATCAAGAAATGCACAGCAATACAAAATTCGTAGTAATAACTGTGCAGAAATAGAAGCCACAGGCTGAAAATCGATGGATTGGGATCATCTGAGGGTCTTTCTGGCGGTTGCCCGTGAGGGCCAGCTGCTGTCGGCCGGCAAAAAGCTCGGGCTCAACCACGCCACCGTGTCGCGGCGGCTGGATGCGCTGGAAGACTCGCTCGGGACGCAGCTGTTAATCCGTCGCCCGGCCGGGTCGTTGCCGACCGCGGCGGGCGAGCGGCTGCTGGAGGTGGCCGAGCGGCTGGAGACCGCCGTACTCGGGATTTCCGAAGAGCTGCGCGATGTCGCCGCCGAAGTTGCCGGCACCGTGCGGATCGGTGCGCCGGACGGACTGGGCAACTGCTTCCTGGCCGCCGAACTCGGCACACTGGTCACCCTGCATCCCGGGCTGGTGGTGGAACTGGTGCCGCTGCCGCGGATTTTCTCGCTGTCGCGTCGCGAGGCGGATCTGGCCATCGTGCTCGACCAGCCGGCCGATGGTCGTCTGGTGGTGTCGCGTCTCGCCGATTATTCGCTCGGGCTCTATGCCTCGCGCGACTATCTGACGCGTGAAGGCGTGCCGGCAGAAACAGCAGACCTGGCCGCGCATGTGCTGGTCACGGGCGTCGAGGACATGGCCTATTCCTCGGCGCTGGATTACGGCGCGCTGCTGGAGAAATCGCCGGGCCGCAAATTCCGCTGCGCCAGCGTGGTCGGCCAGCTGGAAGCGGTACGGGCCGGAACCGGCATCGGCATCCTGCATGACTTCGCGGTGAACGCCGAGGCGGGGCTGCTGCGCGTTCTGCCCGCGGTGTCATTCCGCCGCAGCTACTATCTGCTCAGTCATCCGGAATCGGCAGCCGTGCGCCGCATCGCCACCTGCCGCGAATTTCTCGTCCGCCGTTTCCGTGAAGCGCGCGCGCGGTTCCTGCCGGAGGCCGGTCAGAGCGACAGGTAATACGCTGCCGCTGCAGCCAGCAGGACGAGCGCGGCGACAACCAGCAGCCGGGTGCCGGATTGTGCCGATTGCGGTGCAGAGGGTGGTGCAGCCGGCGCCACTGTTTCTGTGGCCGGAGCTGCGGCCGACGTGCTTTCGGCAATCTCGACGAATTTGGCAAAGAAGTCTTCCGCCATCTTGCGCGCCGTGGAATCGATCAGGCGTGCACCGATCTGCGCCAGCTTGCCGCCGACGGCCGCATCGACCTGGTACTGCAGCTGAGTTGCGCTGCCGACCGTGGTCAGCTTCACGGCGGCGCTGCCCTTGGCGAAGCCGGCCGCACCGCCGCTGCCTTCGCCGGAGATGACATAGGAATTCGGCGGATCAAGCTCGGACAGCAGCACCTTGCCGGAAAAACCGGCCTTGATCGGACCGATCCTGGCGGTCACCTTGGCCAGCAGCACATTGTCCGCCTCGCGGGTCACAGACGCGCAGCCGGGAATGCATTGCCGCAATACGTCTGGGTCATTGAGCGCAGTCCAGACATGTTGCCGATCTGCGGCAATGCTGACGTCACCTGCCATTTGCATGCTTGTGTCCTTAGTGAATGACCGGCGAGACGGCGGTTTCGCGCATCACCGCCTCGACCGAGCGATAGCGTTCCGCCATCTGGCGTTCTTCGGGCGTCAGGATCTGTGCCTGCATATAGGCGCCGAGACTGCGCGCATGGCCGACCAGGAAATGCCCGATCGGCTGCCGCCTGCTGTCATAGGTCTTGAGTGCCTGCACGGGATTGTCCGGCATCTGCGCCAGCGCCTGCATCAGCGCACGTGCATCGGCCGCCGCTTTGGTCACGCCCATGCCGCAATGCGGCCGGGCGACGAAAGCGGCGTCGCCGAGCAAGGCGACGCGACCAAACGCCAGCTGCGGTGAGTCCAGATCGTAGATTGGCTGGAAGAAGGGTCGATGTGCCTTATGCACGATTTCGGCGAATTGCGGCGCCAGCACGTCGTCGGCGGCCCGCAGCATGGCTGTCTGCACATCGGCGCGGATCAGATGCGGCGGAATACCGTCGTCGTGCCGGCGGCCCTGTTCGTCGGTCAGCAGATCGGGCAACTGGGTCTGTTCGTCGGCCGGTCGATACCAGACGAAGTTGAAGCGCCGGCGCCCGGGCGCCAGATTGTCGCCGGTTCCGGCGACAGGATAGCCCAGCATCTGCTCGCCGGGCGGCAGGCAGAAAGCGAAGCGCTCGAAGATCGCGCGATGCGTAGCCTCGGACAGCAGGGCTTCGTCGGTAAGGCCGCGCCAGGCGACATAGCCGGCATAGCTCGGACGAACCTGCGGCAGCAGCTGCTGGCGGATGGTCGATCGGATGCCGTCCGCGCCGATCAGGATATCGCCGTGCAGCTGCGAGGCATCCGCGAGCGTGACGCAGACGCCGGCTTCATCCTGCTCAAAAGCGCGCAGGCCGGCGCCGAAGCGATAAAGGCTGGCCGGCAGGGCGGCCTTGAGCAGATGATACAGCCGCCCCCAGGCGGTGAGAATCTGCGGCAGGGCGCTTTCCTGCACCGGGGTGCCGTCGCGGCCCAGCGTGACGCGGCCGGGCACCGGCACGCCAATCTTGTCATCGATGGTAAGGCCGGCGACTTCGAGACAGTCGAAAAGTTCGGCATGGGTGACGATGCCGGCCCCGCGGCCCGAGAGAGTCGCGTTCGCGCGTTCCAGCACCAGCACGTCCCAGCCGGCGCGATGCAGCATGTTGGCGGCGAGCAGGCCGCCCAGCGAGCCGCCGGCAATCAGTGCGCGTCGCACAGGATCACGCTCCGGCTTCGGCGGCCGGATAGTTCAGTTCGATGGTCACCCCGGACGGATCGGTCAGGAACAGCTGGTGCAGGCCGAGCGATGGCACCGTGCGTTCGAAGAAGTCCAGGTGGCGGCCATTGAGAGTCTGGCGCATCGACGCCAGATCGGTGGCGGTGAAGGCGATATGGTCGACCGTGCCGGTACCCTGCAGGCTGTCGAGCGGTTTGTCGCCGAGATAGTCGATCAGGCCCTGCGGGTCATTCGGATCGATGCCGATGATATGGACGGTGCCGTATTCCTTGTCGTCATCGTCGCTCATGTAGAGCCAGATGCCGGGGAATTTGAAATCGGGGCGGTAGCCGACGCGAAAGCCGAGAATCTCCGTATAGAAGACCCGCGACGCCTCAAGGTCTGTTGTGCGGATCGAGTAATGAGCCAGCTTGTTGATGCCCATAGCCGTATCCTCCCGTGTTCAGACGGCGCAATAACGTTCCTGCATCGCCGTATCGGCCAGCAGGGCGGTGGCAGTGTCGTGGTAGACGATCTCGCCCTGGTCCATGATATAGGCGCGGTCGGAAATCCCGAGCGCCAGTTCGACATTCTGTTCCACCAGCATGATTGTGGTACCGGCGGCCTTCATGGTGCGGAACAGTTCGAACATCTCATCCACCAGGATCGGCATGATGCCTTCCGAGGGTTCATCGAGCAGGATCATCTGCGGCTCTGCCATCATGGCGCGGGCGATGGCCAGCATCTGCTGTTCGCCGCCGGACATGGTGATGGCTTCCTGGCTCAGGCGCTGCTTGAGGCGGGGGAAAGTCTCGGCGATCACGTCGATCCGCTCGCTTTCCTTCGACCGGCTGGCGCTGCCGATGATGCCGAGGCGCAGGTTTTCCAGCACAGTGAGGCCGGGAATGATGCGGCGCTCTTCCGGCACATAGGCCAGGCCGCGATGAAAGCGCTTGTGCGCCGGCTCGGCCAGGATTTCCTCACCGTCGAACACCACGCTGCCCTGCCGCTTGGATACCAGCCCCATGATGCTGCGCAGGGTCGTGGTCTTGCCGGCGCCGTTGCGACCGATCAGGGTGACGATCTCGCCGCGGTTCACCTCCAGCGAGATGCCCTGCAGGATGTGGCTGTGGCCGTACCAGGCTGACAGGTTGGCGAGCTTCAGCATCAGTGACGTCCCTGGCCGAGATAGACTCTTTTGACCTCGGCGTTGCTCTGAACCGCCTGCGGCGGTCCATCGGCCAGCAGTTCGCCATGATGCAGCACGATGATGCGTTCGCAGATGCCCATCACCAGCTTCATCTTGTGTTCGACGAGGATGATGGTGCGGTCGCGGCTCAGGCGCTGGATCAGGTCCATCATCACCCGGGTTTCCTCGGGCGACATGCCAGCCGTCGGCTCATCCAGCAGCAGCAGCACCGGCTCGGCCGCCAGCGCCATGGCGATTTCCAGCGCGCGCTGTTCGCCATGCGCCATATCCTGCGCCGTCTGCTCAGCCTGTTTTTCCAGGCCGACGAGAGCCAGCAATTCGCGGGCGCGCCGGTTCACGTCGGCATAGCTGTCGCGATTGCGCCACGGATTGAGCCCGACCTGGCGCGCCTGCACGGCCACGCGCACATTCTCGAAGGCCGAGAGTTTCGGGAAAACGTTGGTGATCTGGAACGACTTGGCGATGCCCTGGCTGGCGAACTGATGTTGCGGCAGGTTGGAGATATCGCGGCCCTGGAACAGCAGCTGGCCGGTCGTCGGCGCGAAGGCGCCGGACAAAATATTGAAATAGGTACTCTTGCCGGCGCCGTTCGGGCCGATGATCGCGGTCAGCTTGCCGCGCTCGAATTCGATGGAAATATCCTTCAGGGCAACGAAGCCGCCGAAGCTTTTGCCGACATTGCGGGTCGCCAGAATGATCTCGCTCATTTCCGCACCACCCAGGCCAGAACCGAGCCCCAGATGCCCTTGGGGAAGAATAGCACGAAGATGACGAAGACGGCGCCGAGCACCAGCTGCCAGTGGCTGGTCATCGTTGTCAGCACGTCTTCCAGCAGCAGGAAGGCGGCGGCGCCGACGAAGGGCCCGAAGAAGGTGTTCATGCCACCGAGGAGCGCCATCATGACGACTTGTCCAGACGTCAGGTAATGCAGTGTCTCGATCGGCACGATGGAGAGATGCAGGGCCTTTAGCGCACCGGCCAGGCCGCAGAAAGCGCCCGAGATCACGAAGGCGATGAACTTGACCCGCGCCACGTCATAGCCGCAGGCACGTGCGCGGCTTTCATTCTCGCGAATCGCTTCCAGCACCGCACCGAAGGGGGAGGCAAGCAGGCGGGAGAAGAGCCACAGCGCGAAGGCGACGAAAGCCAGAATCACGTAATACTTGGTGGTCGGGTTCAGGAAATTGACGCTGAAGCCGAGGATGCCGATTTCCGACAGGTTGATGCCGCGCAGGCCATTCTCGCCGCCGGTCAAGCTCACCGCCTGGTAGAAGAGGTAATAGACGCATTGCGACAACGCGAGCGTCACCATCGCGAAGTAGATGCCGCGCGTGCGGATCGCCAGGAAACCCATGATCGCGGCGAAGAACACCGAAACCAGCACGCCGATCAGAATCGCACCGAACCACGGCACGCCGAAATGCACCAGCGCAATGCCGCAGCCATAGGCGCCGGAACCGAGAAAGGCGGCATGGCCGAAGGAGAGCAGTCCGGTATAGCCGAACAGCAGGTTGAACCCGACGGCATAAAGGCCGAGCACGAGGATGTTCACCGCCAGGGCTTCATAAGGCATCAGCCAGGGGAAGATCAGCAGAACGGCAATGGCAAGCGCGGCGCGATGGCGCTTGCCGAAGGCGATGAGGGAGGCGCTGGCAGTGGCGGTCATGGTTCAGCCCATCAGCCCGGCGCGGCCGAACAGTCCCTGCGGGCGCACCAGAAGCACCAGCGCCATCAGCAGGAAAATCGAGACCTTGGCCATTTCCGGCATGAACAGCGAGGTCATGGCGACCACGATGCCGACCATCAACCCGGCGGTGACCGCACCGATCAGCGAGCCCATGCCACCGACAACGGTGACCACGAAGGCTTCGGCCAGAACCGGGATGCCCATTTCGGGTGTCACCGCCTGCAGCGGCGCGGCGAGGATGCCGGACAGGCCGGCGATGCCGGTGCCGATGCCGAAGACCAGCAGCCAGATTTTCGATACGTCGATGCCGAGCACCTTCAGGATTTCCGGATCGCGCGCACCGGCGCGGATGATCAGGCCGAACTTGGTTTTCTCGATGAACAGCCACAGGCCAAGCACCAGCACGCCCGTCGCGCCGATCAGGAACAGGCGGTAGAGCGGGAAATGGCCGATGCCGATATCCACCGCGCCGCGCAGGCCGGCCGGCGTGCTGAAGGGAATGCCGTTCAGGCCGAAGAGAATGCGGATCGATTCGATAAAGACATAGCCCAGGCCGAAGGTGAGCAGCAGGGGGTCGTCGATGTTGCGGCCATAGAGCGGCCGGATCAGGAAGCGTTCCACCACCAGGCCGATCGATCCGACTCCCAGCGGCACGAGGACGAGGCAGAGCCAGAAGTTCTTGGTCAGGCCGTAGAGGAAGACGCCCATATAGGCGCCGACCATGTAGAAGGCGCCATGGGCGAAGTTGACGATGGTCAGCATGCCGAAAATAAGCGACAGGCCGATGGCCAGAAGAACAAAGACCGAGCCGAGCGCCACGCCGGTGACGATTTGCAACAGCAGTAAATCTAGGGTGAGACCAGACATTACCATTCCTTCGTCGCGGCGTAGCGCTCGGTACTCAATTAAGCCTTGTGGCCAAGATCGGCGCAGGAGCGCAGGTTCTTCTCATCGGGAGTCTCGACCCCGACGATGTTGAACACGTCGTTCTTGTCCTTCATGTCCTTGCTCTTCGATTCGATGACCAGAACCGACTGGACCGACTGGTGGTCGCAGCCACGGTAATACTGCGGGCCCTTGTAGAAGTCGTATTTCAGGTTCCGCATGGCCTCCACCACCTTGTCGGTGTCGGTGCTGCCGGCGGCCTTGGCGGCGGTGAGCACGGTGCGGACACCGGCATAGCCGAGCGCACCGTAATCGGAGGGTACCGCCCCGCCATTGGCGGCGCGGAATTTATCGTTGAACGCCTTGGCGGTCGGAATGGTGTCTTCCAGACGCCAGTAATACGACGTGCCGCCGACCACACCCTCGAAGATTTCCGGACCGCCGGCGACGCGGGCGGTATAGAGCAGGACGGGAGCGACGATCTTGATCTTTTCCTTCAGGCCGAATTCGGTGGCCTGCTTCACGGCGTTCACCTGGTCGCGGCCGAAGTTGCAGATGCAGAGCACGTCGGGACGCAGCGACTGGATGCGCGGCAGGAAGGCGGAATAATCGTTGGCGCCGATCGGGTGGCGGATATCGGCCAGCGTCTGCACGCCGAGGGGTTTGCCGGCCGACTCGAAGCCGCGCACCATTTCATGGCCATAGGCATAGTCGGCAGTCAGATAGACGACCTTCTTGCCGAACTTGGAGAAGGCGTAGCGGCCAACCGCGCCGGCGGTCATATGCGGATTAAGCGCCTCGTGGAAGGTGAACTTGCTCCAGTCCTTCACCTCGTTGATCGCATCCGACTGGCTGATCGAGTTGAAGATCACGCCGCGCTCTTTGGTCACGTTGTTGATCGAGAGCTGCACGGCGGCCGACAGCGAACCGACGACGTAGTTCACCTTGTCCTTCTCGATCAGTTCCAGCGTGCGGGTGGCGGCTTCGCCGGGATTGAGCTTGTCGTCGCGCACCAGCAGTTCGGCCAGGCGGCCCTGGAAGCCGCCGGCGTCGTTGAACTCCTTGATGGCGATTTCGGCGGCACGCACCTGATCCTGCGCCTCGGCGCCGAACGGGCCGGTCAGCGGCACCGGGAAGCCGATCTTGATCGTGCCGGCCTGCGCCCTGGCGATCGAGAATAGCGAGGGGGTAAAGCCGGCAAGGGCAACGCCACCTGCGCCGGCGGCGAGAATTTCGCGCCGGCTCATGCCGGAGCGACGCTTGGAATTACGCGTGTTCGTCATGGTTTCCTCCACCAGGTTTATGTTGCGGCAGTTATCAGCTGCCGTTTAAGCCGTACGCTTCAGACTTATCCGACCCTGGCGCCAACCCTGCCGAGCGCCGTGAGGATGGATTCGGGTGTAAAGGGCTGTGCCGCCAGGCTGACATTCAGCGGCAGCAGCGCGTCGTTGATCGCATTCATCACGGCGCCCGGCGCGCCGGCGGTGCCGGCTTCGCCCGCGCCCTTGGCGCCGAGTTCGGAACTGGCGGTCGGCGAGACGACATGGCCGACGACGATGTCCGGCATCTCGCCAGCCATCGGCACCAGGTAGTCGATCATCGAGCCGTTCACCAGCTGGCCGCGGTCGTCGTAGATGCAGTGTTCGAACAGCGCGCCGCCCAGACCCTGCACCACGCCGCCGCGGATCTGCTCGTCGACCAGCTGCGGATTGATGATGGTGCCGCAATCCTCGACGCACCAATGCTTCAACAGCGTGACGAAGCCGGTCTCGGTATCGATCTCCAGATACGAGCCCTGGATGCCGTTGGTGAAAACGAAGGGATAGTCCTTCTGCACGTAATGCCGCGTCACTACGAATTCGGGCTGCAGGCCTTTCGGCAGCGTATCCGGCCGGAAATAGACGACGCGGCCGATCTCTTCCAGCGGCAGGCGCTCGTTGCCGGTGTCGGCATCGACCACCACGCCGTTGCGGATGTCGAGGCTTTCGGGCGCGGCCTGCAGCATGGCGGCCGCGACGCTGAGGATATTCTGCCGCAACGCCTTGCCGGCCTGCAGGGCTGCTTCGCCGCCGATGCCGGCGCCGCGCGAGGCCCAGGTGCCGCCGCCATAGGGCGTGGCATCGGTATCGCCGGTGATGACGCGGACCTTTTCCATGGTGACGCCGACGGCGGTCGCCGCGATCTGCGCGATGATCGCCTCGGTGCCCTGGCCCTGCTCGGTGACGCCGGTGGCGCAGATGATGGTGCCGGTCGGATCGAGCCGGATGCTGCAGCCATCCTGCGACGAGATGCGCGCGCCGCCGATGCCGTAGAAGGCCGATGAGGGATTGGTGACCTCGATGAAGCTGGCCAGCCCGATGCCGCGATAGATGCCGCGCTTGCGCAGCTCGGCCTGCTCGGCGCGCAAGCCGTCGTAATCCATCAGCGCCAGCAGTTTTTCCAGCGAGGCGTGATGCGACAGGCTTTCATAGGGCAGGCCGGCGAGGCCCGTGTAAGGATAGGCATCGTCGGGGATCAGGTTACGGCGGCGGATGTCGGCCGGATCGATGCCCAGCTTGCGTGCGGCCAGATCGACCAGGCCTTCGGTGACGGCGCAGGCGATCGGATGCCCGACCGCGCGATACTGGCAGGTCACGTTCTTGTTCTGGAACACGACCTCCGTGGAGGCGCGATAGGCCTTGTGCTTGTAGGGCCCGCCGACCAAGTTGACCACCTGGTTGGCCTCGACCGCGCTGGTGCGGGGATAGACGGAATAGGGTCCGATGCCGGTGCGGTCGTCGATCTCGAAGGCGAGGATTTCGCCGTCGCTCTTCACGGCGATCCTGCCCTTGATGCGGTGATCGCGGGCATGGATGTCGGTCACGAAAGACTCGAGCCGGTCGGCGATGAATTTCACCGGCCGTTTCAGCAGCACCGACAGTGCCGCGGTGGCCATCTCGTCGGGATAGATATGCACCTTGATGCCGAAGGAGCCGCCGACATCCTTGCAGATCACCCGCACATCGGACTCGTTCAGGTCCAGATGCTTGGCCAGCAGGTTCTGGATCATATGCGGCGCCTGGGTCGCCTGATAGGCCACCAGCTTGCCATCGGCCGGCTGATAATCCGCCAGCACGGCGCGCGGCTCCAGGCAGACGCCGGTATGGCGGCCGGTATGGAATACCTCTTCGAAAACATGGTCGGCCGCGGCGAAGGCGCCGTCGACATCGCCGGTCACCAGTTCGCGCCGGAAGGCGAGATTGTCGCCCAGCTCCGGATGGATCACCGGCGTAGCGGCATCGAGCGCGGTTTCCATGTCGACGACGGGCGGCAGTTCCTCCCAGTCGACGACGACCGTCTCGGCGGCATCTTCGGCTTCGGCGCGGGTTTCGGCGACCACAGCGGCCACGGCCTCGCCCTGCCAGCAGGCGCGGTCGATGGCGATGGCATGCTGCGGCGCCGATTTCAGTCCCTTCAGATGGGTCAGCACGCCGATCCAGGGCGTGATCACCTTCGCAAGCTCGGCGCCGGTGACGACGGCGATCACGCCGGGCATCTCCTGCGCCGCCGTCCGGTCGATCCCGACGATGCGGGCATGGGCATGCGGGCTGCGCACGAAGACGACATGCGCCATGCGCGGCAGCACGATGTCGTCGACGAAAGTGCCGCGGCCCTGCAGCAGCTTCTTCGCATTGGGGCGCGGAACGGCGCGGCCGATATAGCTGTTGGGCCGGTCGAAGGGCGTGACGACGGGCCTGCCGCTCATGCCGCGCCTCCGTTCGCCCGCGCCTTCCGGCGGTCGTCGAGCACCGAGGCGATGGCGTCGACGATGGAGTGATAGCCGGTGCAGCGGCAGTAATTGCCCGAGATATGCGCGCGGATCTCCTCGCGGTCGGCATCGGGATGCTGCGCGACCAGCTCGGCGGCGGTGGACAGCATGCCGGGCGTGCAGAAGCCGCATTGCAGCGCGTTATACCGGTGGAAGGCATCCTGCAGGTCGGCGATCGCGCCACTGTCGGTCAAGCCCTCGATGGTGTCGACCGTGGCGCCGTCGGCCTGCACGGCCAGCATCAGGCAGCCGCGCACGGCGACGCCGTCGACCTGGATGGTGCAGGCGCCGCAGACGCCATGCTCGCAGCCCAGATGCGAGCCGGTCAGGCTCAGATCGTTGCGCAGGAAATCGATCAGGTGCTGACGCGCGGAGACGCGGCGCCGGATTTTCTGCCCGTTCACGATCACGCTGATGTCATGCTGGTCCATCGGACTCTCTAGGCTGGGGCAAACAGGGAGGGTATGGCCCGGCGCAGCAGCACGGCCGCCAGATGCAGCTTGGTCTGCGGCCCGGCATTGAGATCGCCGCTCGGCGAAAGGTCGCCGGCCAGCGCGGCACAGGCGGCCTCCAGGCCCTGCGGTCCGTCCCGCAGCAGGCAGGCGGCGGCGGCGGAGGCCAGGACAGGCCGGTCGGCCACGCCGAAATAGGCCAGCCGGAGCGTGCCGGGCTGCGGCGCCGCCGCCGCCATGCCGATCATCGCGTAAT
Organism: Ferrovibrio sp.; assembly: GCF_025869515.1. Classification (GTDB taxonomy): domain Bacteria; phylum Pseudomonadota; class Alphaproteobacteria; order Ferrovibrionales; family Ferrovibrionaceae; genus Ferrovibrio. Next base: position 120,852 of record NZ_JAOZVR010000077.1, on the reverse strand, counting down.
CGCCGTGGCGGCGCGCCAGTTCGGCAAAAGCGAAGCGGTGGCCGGCCATCGCCTTGGGAAATTCGATGGCGGCCAGCACTTCGCCGGGCCGCAGGTCGGTCTCGAACAGGCCATGGAAAAAGCCCGAGGCCGGCACGCGGCGCTCGTCGCTGCGGTTGCGCAGAATGAAGGTGGCCTCCAGCGCCAGCGCACAGGCGGGCAGTTCGGCGGCCGGATCGGCGAAGGCCAGGCTGCCGCCGATGGTGCCGCGGTTGCGGATGGCGGGATGGGCGATCTGCGGCATCGCCTGGGCCACCAGCGGCACATGCCTGGCGATGACGGGCGATGTTTCCAGGACGACATGCCGGGTCAGGGCGCCGACGATCACGCTGTCGGCGGTTTCCCGGATGCCCTGCAGGTCGGCAATGGCATTGATGTCGATCAGCACGGCGGGGCGCGACAGGCGCAGGTTGAGCGAGGGAATCAGGCTCTGGCCGCCGGCAAGGATCTTGGCGTCATCGCCATGCTGGTCGAGCAGGTCGAAGACCTGCCCGAGCTCGCGCGCCTTCACGTAGCCGAACGGCGGTGCTTTCACCGGTTTCCTCCCTCAGCCTGCATTGTGTATGAATTCCAGGCTGCCCGGCTCTGCGGCCGATGGCGGGACGTTAGGCGAGCGTGTGAAGGCAAGTCAACACTATTTATCATTTGATAAACAAGAATTCGGAAGGTGCGCTGCAAAATGACGAAGCCCGACAAACGGAAAAAGCCGAAAACCGGAACCGCTTCAAAGCGATCGCGCCTGCTCCCCGACGAGCGGGAGAAGCAGATCGTGCTGGAGGCGATCCGGTTCTTTGCCGAAGTGGGTTTCGACGGGCAGACGCGCGAACTGGCCAGGCGGCTCGGCATCACCCAGCCTTTGCTGTACCGCTATTTTCCGACCAAACAGGATCTGGTCGACCGCGTGTACAAGGAAATCTACCTCACGCGCTGGAATCCGGAATGGCAGGACTGGATCGAGGATCGGCGCCAGCCGGTGGCGGCGCGGCTGAAGCGGTTCTATGCCGAATATTATCCGGCCATCGTGAACCACGACTGGATGCGCATCTTCTTTCAGGCCGGCATGCGCAATGTCGGTTTCAACCAGCGCTATCTCAAACTGGTGCGCGAACGGATTCTGCTGGTGCTGTGCGCCGAGGTGCGGCGGGAACTCGGCCTGCCCTCGGTCGCCGCCAGGCCGGTCAGTCCGGCCGAACTCGAACTCTACTGGGGGCTGCACGGTTCGATCGTCTACGACGGGATCCGCCAGTATATCTACGGCACCGCCGTGCCGCCCGATCCCGTCGCCGTGACGAATGCCAAGATCGATATCTTCATGGCCGGCATAAAGGCGGCCGTCACCAACCTGCTGAAGTAGCCCGGTTTGCCGGCTGGCTTTATCTTCCCAAGACGTCGTAGGGCGAAGCTCTCAGGCGCGCCCGGGCGATGCGTGTTTCAGGACAAACGTGGTTTGGAGATATCGCGCGGCCAACACAATCGGCTTAGGCGCAGATGTGGGACACCCATCTGGCCGGCCAGCCGCCGGCGGCGTTCGATGCCGAGGAGAGGTGAGAAAGTGGCGTCCCCGGAGAGATTCGAACTCCCGACCCGCTGCTTAGGACGCAGCCGCTCTATCCAGCTGAGCTACGGAGACGCTGTGCCGGGAAGATAGTCAGCCGGCCCCGCCGCCGCAACCACCGCCTCCGGCGATAAATCGCAAACCTTTGCCCGGCCGCGGCTTTTCAGCCTGCCGCCGGCCATATCCGAAAAGTAACTGCCCGCCTGTCCGGCGCGATGGCAGACTGCGGTTCGCCGGTTCCTCCCCGTCAGGTCTTTATCGGGGCCTCCCCGTCCAGGGCATCGGCAGTCAGGAGCCGTCCGATGCCGCAGTCCTACACCGACCTCGCCCGCCAGCATCTGCACGATGGCGCCAGCTTCATCGGTGCCGCCACCGTCACCCCGGCGATGAGTGCCGATATCGCGCCGCTGGAAGACTGGATCGCGGCGATCGAAAACGCCTATCACGGTCTGCTCTGCCTGGTTGCCGCCCAGGCCAACCTGCATGCCATCGCGCCGATGACGGCCGGCGACCTGCAAAGCATCAGCGAGGAGCGCGGCATCGGCCAGCATGTGCGCGACCTGCTCGGGCCGTATTCCATCGGCCATCACGCGCCGCTGGCGAAACTGCCGGTGGCGGAAAAGCTGCAATTCCTCGGCCTGCTGGTGCTGGAACTGCAGGCGACGCAGGCCGACCTGATCGAGCAGCAGCGCGACTGGGTGCTCGATGCCGTCGCCATGAGCGAGATCGACGCCGCCATGCGGCACCTGCTCACCGCTTTGCGCATGGCCGAGACCGGCACGCGCCTGCGGATGTAACGCCAGCCGCGGCGACCGCCGCAGCCGGCGTCAGCGCCGGTTGCCGCCGCCCTGCTTCTGCTGCTGCTTTAAGGCCAGCAGCGCCGCGAAAGGGCTGTCCGCCATCTTGGCTTCGTCTTCCTTGCGCTTCTGCTGCTCGCGTTCGCGTTTGGCGACAATGGCCTTGTGCGAGCGTAAGTAAAGCGTCACATCCGTTTTGGTGTCCGGATCGCGCGCCGTGATGGTCTTGTAGCCCAGCGCCCAGAGCAGGCGCTGCAATTCCTCGGGCCCGCAGCCGGCCAGGTTCATCCAGGCGGTATCGGCCATGAAGCTGCCGAAGGGACCCATACGTTTTTTCGGTTTCGGCGCCGCGGTGGCCGCGGGTTCGACCGCGCCTGCCGGCGCATCCATGGCCAGCGCCGGGGGCGGCATCTCGACCGGCGCTTCCACCGGCTGTTCGATCAGTTCGCCCAGCGGTTCGCCGAGTGGCTCACCGAGTGGCTCACCGGGCGCGGCGGCCGTCTCGGCGATCTCGACATCCTCCAGCGCAGCCTCAAGCGTCGGTGTTTCGGGCGCCGGCGTTTCGGGCACTGGCGTTTCGGGCGCCGGCGTTCCGGCTGGCGCGGCCGTCGCAGGCGCCTGCGGCTTCGGCCGGTCCTGCGGCTTGCGCGCCGCCAGTTCGGCCTGGCGCGCACCCTCGGCGATGCGCTGCACCACGTCGAGGCGATAGGCCTGCCGGCCGGCGCGCAGGAAGCCCGCCGCCAGCCACCAGGCATCGTCGCGCCATTCCAGCAGCGGCACCGAGGTCAGGCCCGGCGTCGGCGGCGCTTCCGGTTCCTTGCCATTGGCAATCGCCCATAGCAGCGTCTTCAGCTGCGTCGGTTTCGGCTTCAGCAGTTTCGGCACCAGGATATGCGTCTCGCCGAAGCTGACGCCCATCTTGCGCAGCGGATGCCGCTCGGCCTGGCCCATGTTGCGCACCAGGTCCGACACGTCGTCGCGTTTCAGCGCGCCGAGATTCTCCGCCAGCTGGAAAGCCAGGCCGCGCGCCGCGCCTTTCAGCTCGGCATCGCGCAGGCGATACAGGTCGCCCAGATGCTGGCGCAGATGGCGCTTGAGCCAGCCGGCCAGCCTGTCCTCCACCGCCTTGCGGGTGTCCGCCGGCAGCTGGTCGTCGGCCAGCAGGTTTACCTTCGGCTCCAGCACCTCGCTGCCCTTGCCCAGCACCGCCAGCATCACGGCGTCCTTCTCGGGCGTGATGCGCAGCAGGCCGCCCTCGGGCGACAGCGCGAAAGCCTCGTCGGGCAGCGCCAGCAGCGCGGTGGCGCGATCCGCCAGCGCCGGGCCCAGCACGCGCAGGGCGGCCGAACGCAGGATGCGGCGCTGCTCCACGCTGTCATGGCCCACCGGGCGGAAACGCAGCCCGTGCAGATGGCCGATGATCTCGCCTTCCACGGTCAGCGCATCGTCCTCGCCCAGTTTCACGTCCAGGCTGCCGATGTCTTCCTGCAGCCCGCGGGTCAGCACGCTGGTGCGGCGGTCGACGAAGCGCTCGGTCAGCTTTTCATGCAGCGCATCCGACAGGCGGTCCTCGATCGACCGCGTCTTGCTCTGCCAGCCGGCCGCGTCATCCAGCCAGCCGCCACGATGGGCGACGGTTGTCCATGTCCTGATATGAGCAAGCCTCTGCGACAGCGTGTCGATATCGCCGTCGGTACGGTCGATGTTGCGCAGCTGCCCGGCCACCCAGTCGGCCGGCAGCTTGCCGTTGCGGTCGCACAGATGCACATACAGCTGCGCCAGCAGGCGGGCATGGCTGTCATGCAGGTCCTTGGCGAAATCCGGAATCGCGCAGACCTGCCACAGCAGTTCGACGCGGTCCTTCGAACCGGCGCGCTCCTGCACCGCCGCATCCTCGCGCAGCGCCTGCAGCGACAGCAGGTCGTCGGCATCGCGGCCGCGCGTCAGGCCCTCGCGCGGCGGCGGCAGGTCGAGCGTGCGCACCAGTGCTTCCACGCTGCGGAAATCCAGGTCGTTGTTGCGCCAGCGCGCCGCAACGATCGGCTCGAAGCGGTGATTCTCGATGCGCTCGATCAGGTCGGGGTCGAGCGCCGGGCAGTCGCCGGTGGTGCCGAAGGTGCCGTTGCGCAGATGCCGGCCGGCGCGGCCGGCGATCTGGGCCACTTCGGCGGGCAGCAGCGGCCGCATGCCGATGCCGTCGAATTTCGACAGTTCGGCAAAGGCCATGTGTTCGATATCCAGGTTCAGCCCCATGCCGATGGCATCGGTCGCCACCATCACATCGACATCGCGGTTCTGGAACAGCGCCACCTGGGCGTTGCGGGCACGCGGGCTGAGCGCGCCCAGCACCACGGCGGCACCGCCGCGCTGGCGCCGGATCTGCTCGGCGATGGCATAGACGTCGCTGGCCGAAAACGCCACCACGGCCGAGCGTTTCGGCAGGCGCGACAGTTTCTTGGCGCCGGCATAGGTCAGTTGCGACAGGCGCGGCCGCGCGATGAACTCGGCATGCGGCACCAGGCGGCGGATCAGGCCGCGCATGGTGTCGGCGCCGAGGAACATGGTCTCTTCGGTGCCGCGCGCATGCAGCAGCCGGTCGGTGAAGACATGGCCGCGTTCGGCATCGGCGGCCAGCTGCACCTCGTCGATGGCGAGGAAATCGTAAGCGCGGTCCAGCGGCATGGCTTCCACCGTGCAGACGAACCACTGCGCGCCCTTGGGCAGGATTTTTTCCTCGCCGGTCACCAGCGCGACATGGCGGTCGCCCTTGATCGCCACGGCGCGGTCGTAGATTTCGCGCGCCAGCAACCGCAGCGGCAGACCGATGATACCGCTGCGATGGCTCAGCAGCCGCTCGACCGCCAGATGCGTCTTGCCGGTATTGGTCGGGCCCAGCACGCAGAGGATGCGGCCCTTCTCGGATGTCCTGATCTCGGTCACGGCTTCAACTCGCCTTGTTCTGGATGGTTTTGGTGATGCGCGCCGTCGTGCACAGCATATCGCCCTGCGCGGTGAAGCCCACCTCGGTCTGGCCCGGCCCCAGCGACAGCAGCACCAGCCCGGCCCAGCGGTGGAATACGGTCTGGCCGATCAGGGCTTCGGCAAAGGGCCTGACCCAGCTGTCTAGGCCGGGATCGACGTAAGGCCCCGGGGGCGCGGACATGGACGGAGGCTCCGGTTTTGCCGCCAGTCTACCGCGCGTGGCGCAGTCACCTCAACTGCCGGGCCTCGGCGCTATCGGGGCCGGCCCAGGCTGCCGCCATCCAGCGCCACGGTCTTGATCATGGCATAGACCGGCTTGCCCGGCGCCAGCGCCAGCCGCGCGGCCGACAGCCGGGTGATGCGCGCCAGCAGGGCATCGCCGTTGCAGTCGAGCCGCACCTCGATCTGCGGGCCGTCTCCGGTTTTCAGTTCGCTCACCGTGCCCGCCAGGATGTTCAGCGCGCTGGTCTCGGCGGGCGGCGTCAGCGCCAGGGTGACGTCGCGGGCGCGGATGCGGATGCGCAGGCTGCTGCCGATGGGCCGCTCCAGGCGCGGCACGAGAATGTCGCCGGCGTTGCAGCGCAGCAGGCTGAGGCCCCAGTCCTCCTCCTGCCGCACCAGCGTGGCGGTCAGCACCGCACCGGCCTCGTAGCGCCCGGTGAGCGGAAACAGATCGAGCCGCCCGGTCAGCGCCGGCACGCTGCCCACCGCCTGCACCTGTCCCTCCGACAGCAGCACCACCGTATCGGCCAGCCTTGTGACTTCCGGGATCGCATGGCTGACATAGACGATCGGCAGTTTCAGCTCGTCGCGCAGGCGTTCCAGATAGGGCAGGATTTCTTCCTTGCGCGCGGCATCCAGCGCCGCCAGCGGCTCGTCCATCAGCAGCAGTTCCGGCCGCGACAGCAGCGCGCGGCCGATGGCGACGCGCTGTTTCTCGCCGCCCGACAGCGTGCCCGGCCGGCGCGCCAGCAGATGCCGGATGCCGAGCAGGTCGACGACATGGTCGAAGCCGATGGCATCGGCGCGCCCGGATGCGGCTCCGGCGAAAAACCGGCCGTAGAGCAGGTTGGCGCGCACGGAAAAATGCGGCAGCAGCCGGCCGTCCTGGAAGACATAGCCGATGCGGCGGCGATGCGGCGGCATGAAAATGCCGGCTTGCGTATCGACCAGCGCGCGGCCGTTGATGGCGATGCGCGCGCGGTCGGGCCGCAGCAGCCCGGCGATGGCATTGACCAGCGTGGTCTTGCCCGCACCCGAGCGGCCGAACAGGGCCGTCAGCCCCGGCGCGCAGGCAAAGCGCGCGTCCAGGCGGAAGCCGCCGAAGTCATGCGCGAGATCGACCTCAAGTGTCATCCGAGCAGCCGTTTCGACATGCGCCGGGCCAGCAGTTCGCTGCAGACCAGTGCCACGGCGGCAACGGCAATCGAAATCACCGTGAGCCGCAGCGCCATGGCATCGCCGCCCGGCACCTGGATGAAGCTGTAGATCGCGGTCGGCAGCGTCTGCGTCTCGCCCGGGATGTTGGAGACGAAGGTGATCGTCGCGCCGAATTCGCCGAAGGCGCGGGCGAAACTCAGCACCAGGCCGGCCAGCAGGCCGGGCAGGCTCAAGGGCAGTGTGACGGTGAGGAAAACCAGTGCCGGAGGCGCGCCCAGCGTTTTCGCCGCGGCTTCGAGTTTCGGATCGACGGCTTCCATGGAGAGCCGGATGGCGCGCACCAGCAGCGGAAAGCCCATCACCGCGCAGGCCAGCGCCGCGCCGGTCCAGCGGAAGGCGAAGACGATGCCGAAGGTCTCGGCCAGGAAACCGCCGAACAGGCCGCGCCGGCCGAACAGCAGCAGCAGCAGATAGCCGGTCACCACCGGCGGAATGATCAGCGGCAGATGCACCAGCGCATCGAGCAGCGCCTTGCCGGGAAAGTCCTTGCGCGCCAGCAGCCAGGCGATGGCCACGCCGAACGGCAGGCTGCCCAGCGTGGCGACGAAGGCCACCTTCAGGCTGAGCAGAACCGCGGTGAGTTCTTCGGGGGTGAGGGTCATCGCGTGGCAATACTATGTGGCAATACTATAGACCGTCACCCTCGGATTTATTCCGAGGGTCCATCTGCATGCGCCGGTGTACGGACAGACGGGATGGACCCCTGGCCAGGAAGCATTCCCGGGTCCAGGGGTGGCGGGATGTGTTTTAATCAATTCGTCGCCGCATGCGGTGCGATCATCGTGAAGCCGTTCTTCTCGAACACCGCCTTTGCCGCCGGGCTGCGCAGGGCTGCCAGCCAGGCCGCCGCCTGCGGATGCTTCGAGTCATTGAGCTGCGCCGCCGGATAGAGGATCGGCGGATGCGTGTTGGCCGGGAAGGCATCCAGCACGCGCACGGCTTTCGCATCGGCCGCCGCGTCGGTGGCATAGACGATGCCGAGCGGCGCCTCGCCGCGCGCCACCAGCGCCAGTGCGGCGCGCACGTTTTCCGCCTGCGCCACGCGGGCCTGGACAGACGGCCAGACCTGCAGCGCCTCCAGCGCCGCCCTGCCGTATTTGCCGGCCGGCACCGCAGCCACATCGGCCATCGCCAGCTTGCCGTCCCGGCCCAGCAGACCGGCCAGATCGAAAGCCGGCGCGATCTTCACACTGGCTTTGCTGTCCGCCGGCGCGATCAGAACGATGCGGTTGCCCAGCAGGATGCTGCGCGTGCCCGGCTTCAGCAGTTTGCGCTGGTCGAGATAATCCATCCAGTCGAGATCGGCCGAGACGAACAGGTCGGCCGGGGCGCCGGCCTCGATCTGCCGGGCCAGCGCCGAAGACGCGGCATAGGAAATCTTCACCTGCGCCGGCGGCAGCACGGTCTGCGCCGCATTGATCTCGTCCAGCGCGGTTTTCATCGAGGCGGCAGCGAAGACCAGCAGATCCTGCGCCTTCGCCGTCAGCGGCATGGCGGCGAGCAGAATGGCCAGCAGGATAGCAGGGCGGCGCATGACGGTCTCCGTTATGTCCGCGTGACTATAACGGAAAGTCCGGACGCGGCACAAGGAAGACGTGGATCCCCGGGTCAGGCCCGGGGATGACGATTTGTGTAAAAGCGGGTCAATAAACAAAAACCGTCATGGCCGGGCTTGACCCGGCCATCCACGAGTTTTTTTGACAGACAGTGAGATTATCCCGGAATCCAGGTGCTACCGCCCGCGCAGCCTGCGCAGCGCCGCGATATCTTTGGCGCAGGCTTTCTCGGCGGCGGCGGTCATCGCCCGATAATGCGCCAGCACCTGGCGGCCCAGCGGCGTCAGCGTCGCGCCGCCGCCGGCCTTGCCGCCGGTCGCAGCAAACACCAGCGGCGCCCTGAAATAGCCGTTCAGCGTTTCCACCAGCATCCAGGCGCGTTTGTAGCTCATGCCCATGCGGCGGCCGGCCGCCGAGATCGAGCCGGTCTCGGCGATATGCTCCAGCAGGTCGCCCTTGCCCGGGCCGAGGAACACGCCCGGCGCCAGCATCACGCGCAGGCGCGTTCCGGATGCCGGCTGCTGCGGCGCGGTCTTCTTCACAGCTTTCTTCACTGGTTTCTTCACTGGCGTCCTGCCCATGGCGTTCCGGTCCGCTATCTGGCCTTGCGATGTGTTGCTGCCGTTATGCTGCCATGCTTTGGCGCGGCGGCCTATGGCCCATTGCCGATACCGAGGGGCCATGGAATAGAATGGCGCGTCCTGTTTTCAGTCCCGGAGCCCGCATGCTCACCGTCCACCATCTCGGCAAGTCGCAGTCCGAACGCATCGTCTGGCTCTGCGAGGAGCTTGGCATTCCTTACGACCTGAAACTCTATCAGCGCCAGCCCAACTTCCAGGCGCCGGCGGAATACAAGGCGCTGCATCCGATGGGCCTGGCGCCGGTGATCACGGATAACAGCGTCACCGGCGGCGATCTGGTGCTGGCCGAATCCGGCGCGGTGGTGGACTACATCCTCGGCCGCTACGGCAAGGGGGCGCTGCGGCCCGGGCCGGAGGATGCCGCCTTCGCCGACTATCTCTACTGGTTCCATTTCGCCAATGGCAGTTTCCAGCCCGCCGTGATGCGCGTGCTGATCGCGCGCCGGCTGGAGGCGCCGGCCGAGCATCCGGCGGTGCAGATCGGCGTCACGCGGCTCGGGATGATGCTGGCCATGCTGGATACGCGGCTGCGGGATGTGCCCTGGCTGGCCGGCGCGGCGTTCACCGCCGCCGATATCATGCCGGTCTTCACCCTCACCACCATGCGCCATTACGCGCCCTACGATCTCACGCCGTATCCGAACATTCTCGCCTGGCTGCAGCGCGTCGCCGCGCGGCCGGCGTATCAGCGCGCCATGCAGAAGGGCGATCCGGGGATGGAGTTGCTGTTGGGGTGATTGCGGGGCGTTACAAGACCGGAACAGCTTATCCGGGGACGGGATTCGGATTGGCCGGCGGAACAGCGGGCGGCGCTGCCGGGGCCACGGCTGCCGGTGGTGCCGGCGATGCCGCCGGTTTGAGCTTCACGAGGTCGGACAGTATGGACCGCACACGGTCGTGGAACATGCCGCTGAGAAACGCCAGGGCGGCCACCGTATAATGATTGTACGGGTTTCCGCTCGTCTGGGTGTCGAGAACGATGATCATCTTGCCGCCCTTGATCAAAAAGAAGGACAGCAGACCGAAAATAGTACCCTCCATCAGATGCTGCAGAATGCTGCCCTCGGTTTTCAGAAGAACGGCAAGGCCGCTGCCAACAAACCCCATGCTGAGCGCCAGCAGCAGCAGCAGGCTGTTGGATGACAGTCGTTCTGGAAAATTGCTCCAGAAGTCGGTGATCTCCCGCTTCAGATAGAAGATGAAGTTGGTTTCGTTATTCTGTGGCACGTCGTCTAGCCTGTACGAGGTCGCAGTGACCATGTGATCGACTGCGGCGGGCAGTGTCCAGATCGTCGGCTTTCTCCAGTCATTATCGTTGATCAGGCTGCGGTAGCGTTTTTCCGCAACGTTATGCGCGTTGGTATAGATTTCCAGAATGTCGGACATGCCCGGCACAGTCCGCGAAATTCGATTGGCACCGACATTGATCAGGATTTGCGTGCGTCGTTGAATGATACCAAGGCCTGACATCAGGACTTGATGTTCTTTATCCAGAACCAGCAGTTCGGTTTTTGATTCTGCGGTTTGTTGCGCCTGCAGAGGTTTCTTGCGCTCGGTATAGTCGATATTGAGTCTCTCGATGCGCAGCTTGATCTCATCGACCAGCCAGTCGCGGCTGCTGAGTTCAGCCAGCGTCACCAGCACGAGCAGGATCGCGAGAACCGACAGGCTTGCAATGATTGAATATTTCAGTGTCGTGCGAGAAAAACGGCCCGCAACCGCGGCCGCATTCACGACTGGCTGTGGAATATCCATCTGCCTTCCCCCCGAAGTCCCCACGAAATCAGGGCAGACTTTATTTTATCCGTCGAGTCAAAATGCGGCTCGTCTGCAAAAACATACTTAGGTATGTCGTAGCACAAAGATGATCGCTGGTTTCCGATTGCTGCGGGATTGCTTCGCTGCTTTCGGCGGCACCGACAAGACTCCAATCGAGATCACGCCGAAGTCTCCATGGTGACCGCGACCAGCAAGGGGTAATCAAGCCGGTGGTCTTGCGCCGGGGAATGTCGGAAACAGCATCCGGCTGTATTCGCTAAAACGCGGCACCGCAGCGAGGCGGACGCATCCGATGATGCGGTAGCCTGGTCTCACATTCGTCGACAATTCAGGATGTTGTTGCTATAATGTTCCAAATCTGATGGATTGTTTTTCATTTTATCATATATTTCAATGATTTAACCGTTCTGCGAACCGCAACGAGCGCAAACGGACCCAAACGAAGCGAAACGAACCCAAACGAACCTCGAACGGGCGCCAACGAACCTCAACGAACCCGAATGAGCATCAAACGGACCTCATTCAGCACTCAATGGGCTTCATTCGACACGCAATGGGACGCTCTCGGCACCGAATGGGACGCTCTTGGCATCGAATGGGACGCTTTCGGCACCGAATGGGACTGACTCGACACCGGATCGACCCCGCCCGGGCGGCGGCTTCCCCCTCCCGGGGGCGCTTTCACCGGGCTGAATTTGACAGTCGGCCAAAGCCCGGCATACTGGCTTTTGCACCGCAGCATGAGTTTGCGGCGAAACGCGTATGGGTGGACGTAAGAGAATGACCGGCAGCGACAAAGAGAGTCCCAATAGTATTTCCTGGCCCGAGGCCTGGGCGAAACTCGCGCAGAAGGAACTGGGCGACAAGCCGCTGGCCGATCTGGTCTGGCTCACGCCCGAAGGCATCCCGGTCAAGCCGCTCTACACCGCCGCCGATCTCGAAGGCCTGGAAGGGCTGGATACGCTGCCCGGCGTCGCCCCCTTCACGCGCGGCGTGCGCGGCACCATGTATGCCAACCGGCCCTGGACCATCCGGCAATATGCCGGCTTCTCCACCGCCGAAGAATCCAACGCCTTCTATCGCAAGAATCTCGCCGCCGGCCAGCAGGGCGTGTCGGTGGCTTTCGATCTCGCCACCCATCGCGGCTATGACTCTGATCATCCGCGCGTCGTCGGCGATGTCGGCAAGGCCGGCGTCGCCATCGATTCCGTCGAGGATATGAAAATCCTGTTCGACGGGATTCCGTTGGACAAGATGAGCGTGTCGATGACCATGAACGGCGCCGTGCTGCCGGTGCTGGCCTGCTATATCGTCGCCGGCGAGGAACAGGGCGTCAGCACCGAACAGCTTTCAGGCACCATCCAGAACGACATCCTGAAAGAGTTCATGGTGCGCAACACCTATATCTATCCGCCGGCGCCCAGCATGCGCATCATCGCCGATATCATCGGCTACACGGCGGCGAAGATGCCGAAGTTCAATTCGATCTCGATTTCCGGCTACCATATGCAGGAAGCCGGCGCCACCGCCGTGCAGGAGCTGGCGTTTACGCTGGCCGACGGCAAGGAATATGTCCGCACCGCGATTGCCAGCGGCCTCGATGTCGATGCCTTCGCCGGGCGGCTGTCGTTCTTCTTCGCCATCGGCATGAATTTCTTCATGGAGATCGCCAAGCTGCGCGCCGCCCGCCTGCTGTGGACGCGCATCATGAAGGACTTCAACCCGAAGAAGACCGGGTCGCTGATGCTGCGCACGCATTGTCAAACGTCTGGGGTCTCGCTCACCGAACAGGACCCCTATAACAACGTGGTGCGCACCGCCATCGAGGCGATGGCCGCCGTGCTCGGCGGCACCCAGTCGCTGCACACCAACGCGCTCGACGAGGCCATCGCGTTGCCGACCGAATTCTCCGCCCGCATCGCGCGCAACACCCAGCTGATCATCCAGGACGAGACGTATGTCACCAAGGTGGTCGATCCGCTCGCCGGCTCCTATTACGTCGAGGCGCTGACCCATGCGCTGGCGTCGCATGCCTGGGCGCTGATCGAGGAAGTGGAATCGATGGGCGGCATGACCAAGGCGGTCGAGTCCGGCATGCCCAAGCTGAAGATCGAGGAAGCCGCCGCCCGCCGCCAGGCCCGCGTCGACCGTGGCGAGGATGTCATCGTCGGCGTCAACAAATATCGCACGTCGCAGAACGATGTGCCGGACACGCTGGAAGTCGACAACACCCGCGTGCGCGACAACCAGGTGGCGCGGCTCAAGACCATCCGCAACACCCGCGATAAAGAAAAAGCGGCTGCGGCCATCAAGGCGCTGGAGGCCGGCGCGGCGGGGAAAGAGAATCTGCTCGAACTCTGCGTGCAGGCGGCGCGGGCGCGTGTCACCGTCGGCGAGATGTCGGATGCGATGGAGCGCGTCTTCACCCGCCACCAGGCCACCGTGCGCTCGATTGCCGGCGTCTATGGCGCCGCCTACGCGAATGACGAGGGCTTCATGAAGATCCAGAAGGATATCGAGGCATTTGCCGCCGAAGAGGGCCGCCGCCCGCGCATGCTGGTGGTCAAGCTCGGCCAGGATGGCCATGACCGCGGCGCCAAGGTGATCGCCACAGCCTTTGCCGATCTCGGCTTCGATGTCGATGTCGGTCCGCTGTTCCAGACGCCCGAGGAAGCCGCGAAAGACGCCATCGAGAACGACGTGCATGTGGTCGGCATCTCAAGCCAGGCCGCCGGGCACAAGACTCTTGTTCCCCAGCTGATTGATGCCCTTCGGAAACAGGGCGCCGGCGATATCCTGGTCATCACCGGCGGCGTCATCCCGCCGCAGGATTACGATTTCCTGCGCCAGGCCGGCGTCGCCGGCATCTACGGTCCCGGCACCAATATCCCGCAGGCCGCCAGCGAGATCGTCAAGCTGATCCGCCAGCAGCACACGGCCTCCGCCGCCAAGGGCGCTGCCGAGTGATGCTGGATCGCGCTGCAAAGTAACAACAGGAAGACAGGCCCCGCCATGTTGCCGCCCTTTGCCGTCACGCCGCTCTATGCGGCGCTCTGCGGTCTGCTCCTGCTGGTGCTGGCCCTGGCGGTGGTGCGCCTGCGCCAGCGGCACCGGGTCAATACCGGCGATGGCGGTCATGCCGATCTCGCCCGGGCCATGCGGGTGCAGGCCAACTTCGTCGAATATGTGCCGCTCACCCTGCTGCTGCTGTTCATGCTCGAAATGTCGCGCCAGCCGGTCTGGGCGCTGCATCTGCTCGGCGCCGGGCTGTTCGTCGGCCGCGTGCTGCATGCCTGGGGCTATCTCGGCAGCCCGGGACTCAGCTTCGGCCGCATGGTCGGCATCGTGCTGACCCTGAGCGTGCTGGGCGTGACGGCGCTCTGGCTGCTGGTCGTGGTGGCGCAGCGCTACCTGCTGCTGCCGGCCTGACACGACCGGCACCGCGCTTGGGGGTCAGGCGCGCCGCTTCAGATTGGCGCGCAGCGCTTCGTCCACGGCGCGGATCAGGTCGTCGCGTCGCACCGGCTTCTGCAGCACGCGGTCGGCGCCGAGCCGTTCGGCCATGCCGAGCAGTTCGCCGGCGCCGATCCAGCCGCCGCCCGAAATCGCGATCACCGGCAGGTCGGGCCAGCGTTTCTTGCATTCGCGCAGCACCTCCACCCCGTCGCGCTGCGGCATCAGGATATCGGTCAGCACCATGTCGAGATCGGCGTTGCTCTCCAGCGCCGCCAGGCCCTGATCGCCATTGCCGGCCAGGGTGACCCGGTGGCCGATCGCGTCCAGATGGGCGCGCAGGATGTCGCGGAATTCCGGATTGTCGTCGATGACGAGAATATGGGCCATGGGCACACTTTCGGCGACGGACTGGTAGCGACGCGAAATTTCATTATTGAAAAGTCGTCAGCTTGGTATCATTCTATCCGCGTATACCGGGAATGCAGCATATATTTGAAATTGCAGTTTGGCGGCGTTTTCTGCAGGTTCAGGTAACAAAACATGAACGATGATCTGTTACAGGCCGTCGTCGATACCGCGATTGACGGGCTGATCCTGATCGAGGCGGATGGCCGCATCGCCCTGTTCAACGCCGCCTGCGAAAGACTGTTCGGCTACACCCCGGCGGAGGTGCTGGGGCGCAATGTCTCGATGCTGATGCCCGAGCCCGACCGCTCCGCGCATGACGGCTATATCCACCGCTACCGCAGCACCGGCGAGAAACGCATCATCGGCATCGGCCGCGAGGTGACGGGCCGGCGCAAGGACGGCACGGTGTTTCCCTTCGAACTGGCGGTCGGCGCCTACAGCCGCGACGGGCGCCAGATGTTCGTCGGTGTCATCCACGACCTGACCAAATACCGCCGCAGCGAGGAACGCTTCCGCAAGGTGGTGGAGACCGCCATCGACGGCATGATCCTGATCGATGCGCAGGGCATCGTGAAGCTGTTCAACCCGGCCTGCGAAGCGCTGTTCGGCTATGCGCCGGAAGAGGTACTGGGCCGCAATGTCTCGATGCTGATGCCCGAGCCGGATCGGTCGGCGCATGACGGCTATCTGCGGCATCACCTGACCACCGGCGAGAAACGCATTATCGGCATCGGCCGCGAGGTGATGGGGCGCCGCAAGGACGGCATCGTCTTCCCGTTTGCGCTGGCGGTCGGCAGTTTCAGCGAGGACGGCAAGCCGATGTTCGTCGGCGTCATCCACGACCTGACAAAATATCGCCTCAGCCTGCAGCAGCAGCGCGAAAGCGAGGCGCGCTTCCGCCTGCTGGTCGATTCCATCACCGACTATGCCATCTTCCTGATGGATGCCGAGGGCATGGTGCTGACCTGGAATACCGGGGCGCAGAACCTCACCGGCGTCATGCCCGAGGAAGCCATCGGCAAGACCCGCGATGTTTATTATGCTGAGGAAGCGCGCCTCAACGACAGTCCGGCCAATGCCCTGCTGATCGCCGCCGACAAGGGCCGCTACGTCAGCGAAGAATGGCGGGTGCGCAAGGACGGCTCGAAATTCTGGGCCAGCGTCGTGATCAGCGCCCTGCGCGATACCGACGGGGAATTACGCGGGTTTGTCAACATCACGCGCGACATGAGCGAGCGGCGCCAGGCCGAGGACCTGCGCGACCAGCTGCGCCAGGCGCAGAAGATGGAGGCGCTGGGCCAGCTCACCGGCGGCGTTGCGCATGACTTCAACAACCTGCTGGCGGTGATCGTCGGCAACCTGGAACTGCTGACCGACCGGGTGAGCGACCAGGAAAGCCACCGCCTGATCGAGCAGGCACTGCGCAATGCCGAACGCGGCGCCGAACTGACCCGCCGCCTGCTCGCCTTCGGCCGCCAGCAGACGCTGAAGCCGGCCAGGATCGACGTCAACGAGCTGGTCCAGGGCATCCTCGACATGCTGCGGCGGACGCTCGGCGACAGCATCTCGATCCAGCCGGCGCTGGAGCTCGATGTCTATATGGTCGAGGTCGATCCCTACCAGCTGGAAAACGCCATTCTCAACATCGCGCTGAACGCGCGCGATGCCATGCAGGGCAACGGCACGCTGGTGATCCGCACCGCCATCACGCATCTGACCGAGCCGCGCGTGATGCCGACCCGGGTAGCGCCGGTCGGCACCTATGTGATGGTCGGCGTGCGCGATACCGGCTGCGGCATGTCGCCCGATGTGGCGGCCCGCGTCTTCGAGCCCTTCTACACCACCAAGGACGTGGGCAAGGGCAGCGGTCTGGGCCTCAGCATGGTCTACGGCTTCATCCTGCAGTCGGGTGGTTATGTCGAGCTCGACAGCATGCCGGGTGCCGGCACCGAATTCCGCCTCTACCTGCCGGCGCTCGAAGGCGACCTGCTGTCAGCGCGTCGGCCGGAAAACGAACCCGGCCGCCGCCTGGTCCTCTGCGTCGACGACAATGCCGATGTGCGGGCCACCATGACGGCCCTGCTCGGCAGCCTGGGCTTCGCCGTGCTGCCGGCGGCCACGGCCGCCGATGCGCTCGAGGAACTGCGCCGCGGCCTGCCGATCGACCTGCTGCTCACCGATATCCAGATGCCGGGTGGCATGAACGGCATCGAGCTGGCCGACCGCGTGCTGGCCAAGAAACCCGGTATGCCGATCCTGTTCATGTCCGGCTCGGCCGGCGAAGAGCAGCTGCACCACACCCGCTATTTCGGCATTTCCGAAATCCTGCCCAAGCCGGTGCGCAAGGCCGCACTGGCCGAGGCGCTGAAAAAGATGCTCGGCATGCCTTAGTCGGCCGCATCGGCCAGCGGCGCCGGCGTGATGTCCTTCCAGGTCACGCTGTAGAGATCGAAGCGGCGGTCCTTCAGGTTTTGTACCGTGCCGTGCTGGCGGGCGGCCGCCAGGCTGTCGAGCTGCACATCGGCAATTGCCACCATCTCCACATTCGGCGTGGTATCGGCGGCGATGCCGTCGCGGGCGAAGGCGAAGTCGCAGGGCGTCAGCACGCAGCTCTGAGCATACTGGATATCCATATTCTCCACGCTCGGCAGGTTGCCGACATTGCCGGCCATCACCACGTAGCACTGGTTCTCGATGGCGCGCGCCTGGGCGCAGTAGCGCACGCGCTGATAGCTCTGCCGCTCGTCGGTGCAGAAGGGTACGAACAGGATCTGCGCGCCCTGGTCGACCAGATGGCGCGCCAGTTCGGGGAATTCCGCGTCGTAGCAGATCATCACGCCGATCGGGCCGAAATCGGTCTCGATCACATTCGAGCTGCTGCCGCCGGTGATGTTCCACCAGTAGCGCTCGTTCGGCGTCGGGTGGATTTTGCGCTGCTCGTGCACCGCGCCGTCGCGCAGGCAGATGTAACTGATGTTGTAGACATGGCCGTCGACCGGATCGCGCGTCGGATGCGAACCGCCGACGATGTTGATGTTGTAGCTGACCGCCAGTTCTCCCAGCAGGGTCTTGATGCGGTCGGTGTAACGGGTCAGCGCCGCCACCGCCTCGGCGGCCGGTGCATTGCGGTTCTCGATCGAGAGCAGCTGCAGGGTGAACAGTTCGGGGAACAGCACGAAGTCGGCCTTATAGTCGGCCACCACATCGACGAAATACTCCACCTGCCTGGCAAAATCCTCGAATGAGTTCACCGCGCGCTGCTGATACTGCACGGCGGCGACGCGCGCGGTGCGGGCGCGCGGCAGCGGCGCGGCAAGCTGCAGGTCGGCCGCATCGCCATAGGCCGGATTGCGCCAGACCATATGCGTGGCATAGCCGCGCGATTCATGGTCGGTGCCGAGATAGCCGCGCAGCACACCAAGCGGCTCGAAGGCATTGCGCAGCTGGAAATTCACCACCGGATCGCGCAGCGTGCCGGCACGCACCAGTTCAAGATACTTTTCCGCCGAGCGCAGCTGCATCCAGCGCCGGCTCAGGCCGGGCATGCGGCCGCCGAAGACGATGCCTTTCAGATGCAGATGCTCGCAGAGCTGCTTGCGCGCGTTATACAGCCGCTGGCCCAGTCTCAGGCCGCGGTAATCGGGATCGACGCAGACCTCCAGGCCGTACAGCCAGTCGCCCTGCGCATCGTGCCGCGCCGCATAGCCGCGCCCGGTGATGCCTTCCCAGTCATGCGGCTTCAGGGCCAGCTTCTCGGCGATGCGGAAGGTGGCGCAGTAGCCGACGATGGTGTCCTCGTAGACCGCGACGAACTGGCCCTGCGGGAAGTGGTGCTGATGGCCGCGCAGCTGCGCCGCCGTGTAGGCGCCATCCGATCCCAGCGCGGCATAGACCTTGGCGGTCAGCGCATGGATGCCGGGAATGTCCTGCGGTGTGGCATTGCGCAGCTGCAGTTTCGGTCCGGTCTGGTTTTTAGACCCGGTCTGGTTTTTGGCCTGGCCGCCGGCGGCGCGGCGGCGCGGGGCGGACTGCTGCAGGGCACGGCTGGCCGGTTTCGGTTTGGATTTTCTGATGCTGCTCATGCGGAAAACTCGCTGTTCAGGCTTGTAAAAGATGGCCCTTATCAACGGCGCAGCACGGGGTCGGGTGCCGCAAAAACTCTGCCCCAGGCCGCGCATGGCGCGGACAGTCATGGGGAATCCTGACGAAAAAGGGGAAATGTCGGTGAAAGGGGGGAGGGCCGCCCGGCGATGCCGGGGGGATGGCGGGGTGCCGGGCGGCCCTACAGGCTGCAACTATGGCCGCCTGCAAGTGTTGCCATTCAAACGGGTGAAAGCGGCAGAATTAGGGCGGCCACCGGCTTTGGCGCCCATTTTGATTCATGCGGTTTCGCAGAACTGTAACAATCGTAAACGCCTGTCCTGTTTGACTTATTTCCTTGCGCTCCGATAGAGTCCGCCGCCATGAGCGAACCGCCCGCGCTGCTGCGTTTCGGCCTTGCCCCGGGCGGGCTGGCGCTGGTGCGCCGGCATGCTGTATTTGCCGAGCGCAAATCCGCCGGCAAACGCAGCCGGGTGCTGAAATCCAGTCTCTCCCTGCTCGATACGCCGGACCGCAGTTTTGCCGCCGCCGGCTGGCTGTGCCTTGCCATCGCGGATCCGCAGGGCCGCCGCATTGTCACGCTGCCGATCGCCGGCGTGGCGCTGGATACAGTGCCGTCGCTCGATGCGATCGACGATCTCGACACGCTGGCCGAGGGCACGCTGAGCGGACAGGTTCATAACCTCACGCAGGATGGCCATGCGGTCATGCTGCAGAGCTACAAGGTACAGCTCAGGGCTGCCGATCAGCGCGCGACCTATGAAGCCCTCACCCTGCAGGCCGCGCCCGACGCCGCCATGGCGATGGATGCGCTGGCCGCGGCGCTGGTGCGCGATCTGCCGCTGCGCTGGACCGGTACCGCGCCGCTGGTGCAGGCGGCCTGCCATCTCGGCATGATCGAGCCGCCGCCGGTGCGGTCCGCCATCCTCGACTTTGCGCTGCCCGATGACGTCAGCGTTGCGGCGGCCTTCGCCATCGTCCTGCGGCATTGCCTGGCGCAGTTCGATGCCAATCTGCTGCCGGTGCTGCGCGACCGCGATCAGGAAGGCGTGCACCAGATGCGCGTGGCGCTCCGCCGCCTGCGCTCCGCCATCGGGCTGTTTGCGCCAATCCTGGACAATAATGCGCTGCAGCCGCTGCTCGACGACCTGCGCTGGCTAGGCGCGCCGCTCGGGCGCAAACGCGATCTCGATGTCTTTATCACCGAAACGCTCAATCCGCTGCGCAGCCAGGCCGATCCGCCGAAACGGCTGCAGCATCTTGCCACCATCCTGGAAGATCACCGCGCTGCCGCCCAGGTGGCGCTCGAGTCCGCCCTGAACGCGCCGCGGCTGGCCGCTTTGCGCCTGGCACTGGCGCGTTTCGTCGCCGCCATCGAGAGTGGCGATCCGGCCGTGCTTGCGGATACCGATGCGGCGACCGGGCCTGCCATGCGGTTTGCCGCCGCGCTGTTGCGCAAGCGGCACAAGAAGGTGAAGGCGCTCGGCCGGCGGCATGCCGAACTCGATATCCCCGCCCTGCACGAGTTGCGCATCCAGGCCAAGAAGCTGCGTTACACCGCAGAATTCTTCCGGCTGCTCTTTGCCCGCCGCAAGACATCGCGCCGTTTCATCGCGGCTCTGGCGCATCTGCAGGATTGTCTCGGCATGCTCAACGATGCCGATGTGGGCGCGCGCCTGGTGCGCGACCTGCTGCCCGCTGCCGGAGAGGATCCGGCGGCGGCAGCGATTGCCGCCTGGTTTGCCGGTCGCCAGCAGCTGCAGCCGGCCCAGCTCGGCGAGGCCTGGGACAGCTTCGCCGCGATCAAGCCCTTCTGGAAAGGCGCCGGCGAAGGCTGATCAGTCCCAGCCTGCTCAGTCTATGAGCCTGCCGTCCGGCCCGTGGAAGGGATGCGGGCCGTCGTAATCGCCGATGGCGGCCGTATGGCTGATCAGCCGGCCGCCGTTCCACCAGTGCAGCATGAAACCGGGCGGCTCCATGGTGAAGCGGCTGGGCGCATCGGCATCGATATCCAGCGCCACCTGATGTGCCGGACTCGGGCAGGTCAGCGCGGTGCGGCCGCCGATATCGGCGCGGATGGTGCGATGCAGATGGCCGCACAGGATCAGTCTGATCTGCGGATGCCGTGCCACGATGGCTTCGAACTCGGCGGCGCCCTTCAGGCCGATCCTGTCCATATGACCGATGCCGGTGATGAAGGGCGGATGATGCATCATCACCAGGGTGGGCAGGTCCGGTTGCTGTGTCAGCGTGGCATCCAGCCAGCGCAGGCGCTCCGCGCAAAGCTCGCCGCCGCCCTGGCCCGGGATCAGCGTATCCAGTCCGATGATGCGCAGCGGATAGTCATCGTCGATGGCGAATTGCAGAAAACTGCCGCGTTCCCGCGGCAGATAGCCGCCATGGGCAAAGGCCTCGCGCATCGCATCGCGTTCGTCGTGATTGCCGGGTATGGCGATGATGCGCTGCTGCAGCGGGCTCAGGATTGCCTTCAGATGGTCGTATTCCTCGGGCCGGCCGAGATCGACCAGATCGCCGGTCAGCAGGATCAGGTCAGGCTGCTGCTTCAGCGCCTGCAGTTCGGCGACGCAGCGTTCCAGCATCGCCGCCGTGTCGACCTTCCGGTAGGCCAGCTTGCCGGGCAGCTTGATATGGGTGTCGGTGATCTGGGCGATCAGCATGGGGCACTCCTTCTTCCTTCCGTCATTCCCGCGAAAGCGGGAATCCCATTTTTTTGTGATACAGGAAAAACGAGACCCCGGCCAAAGAGAGCCTTCTTGGGCCCGGGGTGACGAGGTTACAAACTCACAAAATCAGCACGCCGCGCGGGTCGATCGCCAGGCCGACGGTCTCGCCATGGCTGAAATCGCGCCGCGCCGCGCTTTCCACCACCAGCGGCTGTTTCTCGCCGACCTCGACGAACAGCCGGGTGCGGTCGCCGAGGTAGAAGGCGGCCGCCACGGTGCCGCGCAGGGTGCTGCCTTCGGCGCTTTCGGTCACTTGGATATCCTCGGGCCGGAACAGGATTTCGCTGGCATCGGCCGGCGCCGTGGCCCAGGGCATGTCGCCGGCGCGGCAGGTGAACACGCCGTTGCGCACGGCGCCGTTCAGGCGGTTCATGGTGCCGATGAAATCGGCCACGAACCGGGTCGCCGGCTTCTGGTAGATGTCGCGCGGGCTGCCGATCTGCGCCACGCGGCCATGTTCCATCACCACGATGCGGTCGCCCAGCGCCATCGCTTCGGACTGGTCATGCGTCACGTAGATCGCGGTGATGTTGAGCCGGCGCAGCAGGGTGTCGATTTCCAGCCGCAGGGTGTCGCGCAGCTTGGCGTCCAGGGCGGTGAGCGGTTCGTCGAGCAGCAGGGCACGCGGCCGCACGGCCAGCGCACGGGCCAGTGCCACGCGCTGGCGCTGGCCGCCCGACAGCTGGTCGATGCGGCGGTCCGCCAGCGCCTCGATCCGCATCATGCCCAGCATCTCGCTGACGCGGGTGCGGAGCGCCGCCTGCGACTCTCTGCGGATCTTCAGGCCGTAGCCGATATTCTCCGCCACGCTCATGTTGGGAAACAGCGCATAGGACTGGAACACCATGCCGACATTGCGCTTCTCGATCGGCAGGGTCGTAACGTCCTCGCCGTCGAACAGAACCTTGCCGCCCGCGTCGGGTTCTTCCAGTCCGGCGATGATGCGCAACGTGGTGGTCTTGCCGCAGCCCGACGGCCCCAGGAAGACGATGGTCTCACCTTCCCTGATCGACAGGTTCAGCGGCTCCAGCGCGCGGGTGCCGTCGGTAAAGGTCTTGGCGCAGTTTTCCAGGGTAATCGAAAGCGGCTTGTTCATGTTGCATCATCCTCGGCAACGAATTTTTTCAGGCGCGGCTGCGCGAAGGCCTGCAGGGCCAGCAGCAGCGGCACGATCATCAGGAAAAACACCAGCGTATAGGCGCTGCCGATTTCAAGGCGCAGGGAGGCATAGGCATCGGCCAGGCCGACCGGCAGCGTCTTGGTGAACGGTGTGTGCAGCAGCCACGTCATGTTGAATTCGCCCATCGACAGCGTCACCACCATCAGCGAGCCGGCGAGAATGCCGGCGCGACAGTTCGGCAGCACGATATGGCGGAAGCGGTCGATGAAACCGGCGCCCAGCGATGCCGCACCTTCCTCCAGCGTCTTCAGGTCGATGGCGCTCAGCACCGCCAGCACGCTGCGCACCATGAAGGGCAGGGTGAACAGCACATGGCCGACCAGGATGAAGGCCCAGGAGGTGCGGAAACCCGACAGGCTGCCATAGGTGACGATCAGCGCCAGCGCGGTGGCCAGACCCGGCACGGCCACCGGCATCACCAGCATTTCCTCGATCACGCGGCCGAGCGCGGTCTGGCGTTTGGCCAGCACATAGGCGGTGGGAATCCCGATCACCAGCGTGACGGCCAGGCAGGCCAGCGACAGGCCGATGGACAGGAAGATGGTGTCGCGATAGCCGTCCCAGACCTCGAAGACCCAGCGCAGCGTCAGGCCGCTTTCCAGACCGACCAGGTAATTCACCGTCAGGCCGGCGAGGATGGAGAGGATCACCGGCACGATCAGGAAAGCGCAGACGATCAGCGTGAAGCCGAGCTGCAGGGTGAAGAGCCATCTGTTTTTCATGGCGCTTACCCTGCGGCCGCGACGGTGGAACCGGCGGCGGTGCGCGCCAGCGCCAGCACGATCCAGGTGACGGCGCCGAGCACGAAGCTGAGCGCGGCCGCCATGGCGATATTGGCCGACAGGGTGAACTCGGTATAGATCACCATCGGCAGCACGTTGATGCGGGTGGCCAGCGTGAATGCCGTGCCGAAGGCGCCGACCGCGGTGGCGAAGCAGATCGCGCCGGCCGAGATGAAGGCCGGTTTCAGGCCCGGGATGATGACATCGCGCACGACACGCAGCGGCGAGGCGCCGAGCGAGCGGGCGGCTTCTTCCAGTTTCGGGTCGAGCTTTTCGGCGGCGGCCATCACGGTCAGGATGGTGCGCGGCACCGAGAAATAGACATAGCCCATGAACAGGCCGGCCATCGAATAGGCGAACACCACTTTCTCGCCGGTCACGGCCTGGGTGATCTGGCCGATCAGGCCCTGGCGGCCGGCCAGCATGATCACCATGAAGCCGATGACAACCCCGGGAAACGCCAGCGGAAAGGTCAGCATCGCCACCAGCGCGGCATTGCCGGGGAATTTGTGGCGCTGCAGGAACACGCCGGAAATACCGCTGATGATCAGCGTCGCCACTGTGGTGGCGGCCGCCACCGCCAGGGTGGAAATCAGGCTGTTGAAGTAATTCCGGTCGGTCAGGATCGCGGCATAGGCGGCCCAGCCGGTCTTGCCGCTGCCGCCGATCATGAACAGATCGGCCATCGGAATGAGGAAAAAGCCGGTGAAGAAAATCCCCGCCGGCAGCAGCAGCAGAATCAGTCTTTGGGTTTCCCGGCGCATTGCGTGCCGTTTCCTCCGGATAATCGGCAGGACGGTGTCGCCACCGCCCTGCCGTCTTCACATCAGTTCACATCGTTCCGGTAACGCTCGACGATCTTGGCCTGCGCGGCAGCCAGCTTCTTCAGGTCGATCGGCTTGGCGCGGGCGTAATCGGCATCGGGCAGGAACTTCGCCTTGGATTCCTTCGACAGATGCTGGGCGAAGACCGGACGCAGATAGGCGTTGCCCCACATGGCCTGGCTTTCATCCGACAGCACGAAGTCCAGCACCTTCTTGCCGTTTTCCGCATTCGGACCCTTGTTGGCCAGACCCATCACATAGGGGAACACCACGCTGCCTTCCTTCGGGATCACGAACTCGACCGGCGCCTTGTCGGTGTATTTGCCGCGATAGGCGTTGAAGTCGTAATCGAGCAGGATCGGGATTTCGCCCGAGATCACGCGGGCATAAGACGTCTGCTTCGGCACGATCGGTTCGTTCTTGGCGAGCTGCTTGTAATACTTGATCGCCGGATCGAGGTTGTCGTAGCTGCCGCCGAGCGCCAGGTTCACCGCCATCACGCCGAGCTGGCCGACGGCCGCCGAGGTGGGATCGAGATAGCCGACCAGGCCCTTGTATTCGGGCTTGAGCAGGTCGGCCCAGCTCTGCGGCACCGGCTTGTTGCCCAGCGCCTGCTTGTTGACGAACAGGCCGAGCGTGCCCGAATGGATGGTGAACCAGTAGCCGTCCGGATCCTTCAGGTCGGCGGGAATCTTCTCCCAGTTCTTCGGCTTGTAGGGCGTCAGCACGCCGGCATCCTTGGCCGGATCGGCGGCGATGCCGCCGAGATAGGTGACGTCGGCGACCGGGTTGGCCTTCTCGGCGATCAGGGCGGCGATGGCCTGGCCGGAATTCTTGTTGTCCGGCGGCACCTGGATGCCGAGCCTGGCCTGGATCGCCTTGAGCTGCGAGCCCCAGTCGGCCCATTCCGGCGGGCAGTTGTAGCAGATGGCGCGCTGCTGCGCGTTTGCATCGGCAACGCCGATCAGTGCGGCGATGCCCAATGCGCTGGCAAGAAGGACGCGTTTCAACATAATCAGCCTCTCCCGTTGTTGGATGCAGATTCACTGGCGTCGTCGGACCAGACGACGAGACGGACGCCGGCTTCCTTGAGCTGGCCGGCGATGGCGGGCGGCACCGGCCGGTCGGTGAAGACCGCGGTGGCCTCGGTGATATGGCCACCGCGCACGGTGGCGTCGCGGCCGAATTTGGAATGGTCGAGCACCAGGAAGCGCTGGCGGCAGTGCTGCGCGAGGTTGCGGCGCATCGCCACTTCGTCGGGTCCGAAATCCAGCAGCGTGCCATCCTCGGCCACGGCGCCGACGCCGTAGATGCCGATATCGACGGCGAAGTTGCTGAAAAAGCCATGCGCCTCGGCGGCCACCACGTCCCGGTCGAGATTGCGCACCCGCCCGCCGGCAATGGTGATCTCGCAGGAGGGATTACGGGCGAGCGCCATCGCCACGTTGAGGTTGTTGGTCATCACCCGCAGGCCGGGATGCTCGGTCAGCGCCAGCGCGCATTGCTCCGGCGTGGTGCCGATGCCGAAGAACAGCGTGGCGGCATCGGGTACGGCACGCGCCACCAGTTCGGCAATACGGCGCTTGGCTTCGATGTTCAGCACCTGGCGCGCGGGATAGGCGAGATTTTCGCCCTCGGGCGGCAGTTCGACGCCGCCATGTTTCCGGCGCAGCAGCCCGCGGTCGCACAGACCGATCACGTCGCGGCGGGTGGTATAGGGCTTCACGCCGCAGAGCGCGGCCAGCGCATCGATGGTCTGGTAGCCGTCCCGGCGCACCGCCTCCATGATGAGGCGCGCGCGGTCATCGGCCGGTGATCCGGCAGCCATGGTCGTTTCCTGTCCCGTGCGGCTCTTCATGTTCAAATAAACACTGACAGCCGCTTATTTCGTTGAAATGACCATCACATGAACATTGTGTGACGTCAAATGGACTGAATATCCCTCTCAGCAAGCAACCCGTAGCTGAGGTTTAATTTTTCCGATCTTTCTACCTATGGAGGCGTAGTGCTAGATTGCACGACTATAAAGAGTCGTGCACAGCAAAGGGGGAGAGCCGATGAGCGATCATCAGCTGCGTTTGCTTGTAAAGGCGCATCCACAGGCCACTGCAGGACAGCTGGCACTGGCCGGAGGGAAAAGGGCGGAAATCAAGCTTGAACGCCTGTTGCCGAATATCGAAAAGCCGAAGGCAGGCGCAGCGCTCGGCGCGGCGGCCCGGCCGGTCTGGTTCGAGGCTGCAGCCGCCAGTGGGACTGACAATGCCTGGGACATCTGTCATCAGCTGATGAACGAAGGGCTGGGCTTTGCCGGCCAGTCGGTCGTGACCTTGGCCGAACCCGATCTTGAGCAGGAATGGCTGTCGATTCCGCCTGGCCGCGATCTTCTGGGCCTGGCCAATGTCTGCGGCAAGCCCGTCGAACAGGATTCCGATGTCTACGCCACGGAGCCGTCGCATGACTGGTTCCTCAACGACGGCCATTCGCAGCTCCAGCTGGCACGGGCCGGCGTCAGCCAGCCGTCGCTGCCGGGGCAGCAGGTGCGCATCGCGCATCTCGACACCGGCTTCGACCCGCAGCATCGCACGCTGCCGAAAAACCTGCGCCGGGACCTGCAGCGCAATTTCGTCTCCGGCGAGAGTGCAGGCGATGCCAGCGACCAGACCGGCAATGGCCCGCTGACCAATCGCGGCCATGGCACGGCAACCCTGGCGCTGCTGGCGGGCAGCAGTTTCGATACGACAAACAAGCCCTTGGGCGGTGCACATCAGCTCGAGGTCGTGCCGATCCGGGTCGCCAGTTCGGTGCTGCTGTTCCGCAACAGCGCGATCGCCAAGGCGCTCGACTACGTCCACGGCCTCTGGGACGATCCGGACAAGCGCGTCAGCGTGGTGACGATGAGCATGGGTGGGCTGGCATCGGGCGCCTGGGCCGATGCGGTCAATGCGCTGTATGAACGCGGCATCTTCATGGTCTCGGCGGCAGGTAACAATTACGGCAACCTGCCGACGCGTTACATCGTATATCCCGCGCGATTCAAGCGCGTGGTGGCTGCCTGCGGCGTCATGGCCGATGGCCGGCCCTGGGCCGATCTGCCGATCCGCAAAATGGCAGGCTGCTATGGCCCGCGGGATAAGATGGATACGGCGATGGCCGCCTACACGCCGAATGTACCCTGGGCGAAAATCGGTTGCCCTGACCTGGTCGATTGGGATGGCAACGGCACCTCCTCGGCCACTCCGCAGGTGGCGGCGGCGGCGGCGCTGTGGATGCAGCACCACCACGCCGCTCTGGAGGCCTATCCGGAAGGCTGGATGCGTGTCGAGGCGACCCGTCAGGCCCTGTTCGATGCGGCCGGGCAGCCGAATGACCGTGCACTCCTGAAATATTTCGGCCATGGCCTGTTGCGCGCCGAAGGCGCTTTGCAGCAGCAGCCTCAGCCGCAACAGCAGTTGCATCGGCAGGAAGAGGATTCTGCCGCCTTCGCCTTGATCCGGGGTCTTACCGGCCTGGGCGTGTCGGCGCCCACGCAGGCGCAACGGATGCTGGAGCTGGAAGCCCTGCAGATCAGCCAGCGGTCTCATGCGGTGGAACAGCTGCTGATCGAAATCGAGAATGGCAGGAATATCACGCGGCAGAGGCTGTTCGAGGCCCTGCTCGACGAACCCTCCGCTTCACAGACGCTGAAGGAGCACCTGGCTTCCGAGCTGCGCCGGAGCGGCATTACCGTCCCCGTCGACGAAGCGAAAGCGCCGCCGCCGTCCGCGGAGTTGCCGAACGCGAGCCGGCGCGCATTGCACAACCTGTCGCCGCGCGTGCCGAAGCCGCAGAAGCGTAAGCTGCAGGTCTATGCCTCAGATCCCTCGGCCGGCACGCGGCTAGACAGCTACAGGCTCAACCACACCGAGATCGACGTGCCCTGGGAGCCGGATCTGGGAGAGGGCCCCCGTGGCGAATATCTGGATGTGGTCGATATAGATCCTTCGAAGAATGCGGCCTATGCGCCGGTCGATCTCAACCGGCCGGAACTGCTGGTGCAGAACGGCCTGCCGCCCAGCATCGGCAATCCGCAGTTTCACCAGCAGATGGTCTATGCGGTGGCCATGAAAACCATCGGCCATTTCGAGCACGCACTCGGGCGTCCCGCATTCTGGGCCGAACGGCTCGACGGCACCGGCGCGCAAAGACGCTATCATTTCGTGCGCCGCCTGCGGATCTATCCGCATGCCCTGCACGAGGCCAATGCCTTCTATAGCCCCGAGAAACGCGCTCTGCTGTTCGGATATTTCATGGCCACCGCTGCCGATGTCGGCGACAACCTGCCCGGCGGCGTGGTCTTCACCTGCCTGTCGCATGATATCATTGTGCATGAAACCACCCATGCACTGCTCGATGGTCTGCACCCGCGTTACAAGGAGCCATCTGGTCTGGACATGATCGCCTTCCACGAGGCTTTCGCCGATGTGGTGGCTCTGTTCCAGCACTTCACTATGCCAGATGTGCTGCGCGACAAGATCGCCCGGTCGCGCGGGCGCCTCGACCTGCCGGGCGCTCTGGGCGAACTTGCGCGCGAATTCGGCCAGGCCATCGGTGAGCGCAAGGCCCTGCGCGATGCTGTCGGTACACCGCCCCGGCGCGACGCCCTTGACGGCGCCGAGCAGCCGCATGCGCGCGGTGCCGTCCTGGTTGCCGCCATCTTTGCGGCTTTCGTGAAAATCTACGACAACAGCACGGAAAGCCTGTTCCGTCTTGCCACTGGCGGCAGCGGAATCCTGCCAGACGGCCATATTCCCTACGAGCTGACCGAGCAGCTGGCGGCCATGGCGGCCAAGATCGCCAGCCGTGTGCTGATCATCTGCATCCGCGCGCTGGATTACTGTCCGCCGGTCGATCTCACCTTCGGCGAATACCTGCGCGCCCTGATCACGGCCGACCGCGACCTGGTGACCGGCGAAGAGGGCCGGCTTTACCGCGTGGCCTTCATCGAGGCTTTCCGCGACCGTGGCATCTATCCGCAGGGAGTCAACAACCTCTCGGCGGATGCGTTGTGCTGGGAAGCGCCGGAATTCGCCGTTCCCGGTCTGCAACCGCTGCTGCAGTCGATGTCGAAGGCCTGGAAGGCCGATGGCGACCGGTACGAGAGATATATCACCTCCAACGATCATGCGCGGCAGCTCCATGTCTTCCTGCATGACCCCGCCACCAGCGATACCGTTCTGAGCGGCCTCGGGCTGATCAGGATTGCGTCACCGCAAGTGAGAATCATCGACGGCATCACGGGGCGGCTGTCGCGGATCGAGGTGCATTCCGTGCGGCCCCTGCGCCGCGTCAGCCCTGATGGCAAGACCGTTCTCGATAATGTGGTGATCGAGATCACGCAGAAATTCACTGCCGGCGGGATCAAGTATCGCGGCGGTTGCACGATCATCTGCGAGATCGATACCGGAAAAATCTGCTACGTGATCCGCAAGCGCGTCGATCAGGTCGAGCGCATCCGCGAGCAGCAGGCCTTTGCCATGTCGGCGGGTTTCCTTGGATTGCAGGGCACCTATGTTGCGGCGCAGTCGGACGGCAACGAACCGTTCGCCATGATGCACAGGCATGGATGAGGGGGATCGCATGGCACGCGCAAAAACCGTGAAAACCAAAAAGGCCAGCCCTGCGGCAAAAGCTGCGAAACCGAAGGCCACGAAAAAGGCCGCGAAGCCCGTGCGCCAGCGCCGGAACAGTCAAGGCATCCGCATCCGTATGTATCGACAGGGCGTGGGCGACTGCTTCCTGCTCCGCTTTCCGCGCAAGGACCAGACGGATTTCTCCATCATGATCGATTGCGGCGTCCATACGTCGCAATCGGGCGGCAGTGCGAAGATAAGAGAAATTGTCCAGGATATCCTGGATGAAACCGGCGGCCATATCGACGTTATCGTCGCGACCCACGAGCATGACGATCACATATCCGGATTCCGCCAGGCCAGGGAGCTGTTCGAACAGTTCACTCATGTCGGGGAAATCTGGCAGGCCTGGACCGAGGACACGAGCGATCCGCTGGCGAACAAGATCGCCACGGCGAAGGGCTATGCTCTCGCCGCGCTGGACATGGCGCATATGCGCATGAAGGCGATGGGCCTCAACGATAACGGCCTGCTGGAAAACCTGCTGGGGTTCTATGGCGGCGGTTCGGGCAAGCTGCTGCGCCAGTCGACGGAAGTGCTGCTGAGTCTGTCCGATGTGGTGCGCTATCATAAACCCGGCGATCCGCCGATTGAGCTCGAAGGCATGGAGGCGCGGGTCTTCGTCCTCGGGCCGCCCCGCGACGAGAAGCTGCTGAAGAAAAACGATCCCAGCAAATCGGCGCCGGAGGTCTATGGCTTTGCCGCCTATGGCCAGGATGCCGGTGCCCTGACCGTGGCCCTCAAACCGGACAGCGTTCCGATCTTCGGGCACAACTATGTCATCCCGCTGTCGGTCACCAAGGGCGTGAAATTCTTCGAACGCCATTACTGGGCGGACCGTACCGAGGATAACCGCAGCGAGCGCGATGACCGGACGCAGGACTGGCGCCGCCTGAACGAAGAATGGCAGGGCGCTGCCACCTCACTGGCGCTCAAGCTCGATTCCGATACCAACAACACCAGCCTGGTGCTGGCGATCGAACTGGGGCCGCGGAACAAGGGCGGTCCGGTCCTGCTGTTCGCCGCTGATGCCCAGGTCGGCAACTGGCTGTCATGGCAGAATGTCGTCTGGGAGGATATCGCTGGCCGCCGCGTCACCGGCCCGGATCTGCTGCGGCGTACCAAGGTCTACAAGGTCGGCCATCATGCCAGCCACAATGCCACGCTGCAAAAGCAGGGACTGGAACTGATGACGGCGCTCGATCTCGCCCTGATCCCCACCGATGCCGAAACGGCCACCAAGGTGGGGTGGGGCACCCTGCCCTGGCAGCCGCTGCTGGAGCGCCTGGAGGAACAGGCCGGCATCGCCGTGATCCGTACCGACAAGGATGGGGCGGCGCTGCCCGGCATCGTGGTCGAGGACCCGCTCTATTATGAAATCACTGTTTGATAACAACAGTTTGTCAGCTATTCGGGATCGCGCGTCCGCCGGCTGAGTGCCAGGCCGAGGCAGACGGCCCAGCCGATCACGGTCCAACCGACCAGCAGGTTGGCCAGCATGATCTTCTGCCGCCAGCGATGCTGGCGCCGCCAGGCCAGCAGGCTGGGCAGGAAATAGACGGCTGCGATCAGCAGCCCCATGACGATGGTGGGGAATCCGGCGCCCATGCCGGCCAAGCTATTGGATGGTGAGGCGAATTGGCTATAGTCCGGGCATTCGCCATTGGCATTTTCGGCAGGGGATTCGGGTCATGTCGCTGCGCAACCAGCTCGTCACCGTTTTCGGCGGCTCCGGCTTCATCGGCCGCTATGTCGTGCAGAAGCTGGCCCAGCAGGGCGCCCGGGTGCGCGTCGCCATCCGCCGCCCCGACGAGGGCCTGTTCCTCAAGCCGATGGGCGCGGTCGGCCAGATCGATATCGTGCAGGCCAATATCCGCATGCCGATGTCGGTGCAGCAGGCGGTGCAGGGCGCGGATGCGGTGATCAACTGCGTCGGCATCCTGTATGAGCGCGGCGCGCAGAAATTTCCCGCTGTGCAGGCGCGCGGCGCCGAGGTGATCGCGCTCTGCGCCAGGGAAGCCGGCGTGAAGAAGATGGTGCATGTTTCCGCCATCGGCGCCGATGCCGACAGCGGCTCGGATTATGCGAAGAGCAAGGCGGCCGGTGAGGCCGGCGTGCGGCGCCAGATGCCGCAGGCCGCCATCATCCGCCCCAGCGTGGTGTTCGGTCCGGAAGACGATTTCTTCAACCGCTTCGCCGCGATGGCGGCGATGACGCCGGCCCTGCCGCTGGTCGATGGCGGCGAGACGAAACTGCAGCCGGTCTATGTCGGCGATGTCGCCACCGCGATCGTGGCCGCGCTGATGGACGATGCCGCCGCGGGCCAGATCTACGAGCTCGGCGGGCCGAAGGTCTACAGCATGAAAGAGATCATGCAGCTGACGCTGGCCGCGATCCACAAGAAGCGCCTGCTGCTGCCGGTGCCGGGCGCGCTGCTCAAGCCGCTGGCCTTTGCGCTCGAACTGCAGCCGTTATTCGCGCCGCCGATCACCCGCGACCAGATCGAACTGCTGAAGGCCGACAATGTGGTGTCGGAAGGCGCGAAAGGTCTGAAGGATCTCGGCATCGAGCAGCCGACCCCGGTGGAAGGCCTGATCGAGACCTATCTCTATCGCTATCGCCGCGGCGGCGGCAAATTCGAGCCGCGTTTCAGCTGAGGCCATTCAACCCAGCTTCAGCGCTTCGCGCCAGCGGCGCCCGCCGCCTATCTGGCGGCCATCGTCCAATGTGACTGTGAAATCGCCGCTGTCGTTGCCGGCCACGCTGCGTACATGGCGGCGGTTGACGATGCGCGAGCGGTGGATGCGCACGAAATCCTGATCGGCCAGTTCGCGTTCCAGCGTCGACAGGGTCTGGCGCTGCAGATGGCTGCCGTTGGCCAGGTGCAGTTCGACATAGTTGCCGGCTGCTTCGGCCCACACAATCTCGGCCGGATCGACGAAGATGCGGCGCGCGCCGTCGCGGATTTCCAGCCGGCGCGGGCCGGACTGCGCCGCGCGCTGCACCACCACCTGCTGCACGATGACCTGGGCGCGGCGGCGCGCCATCGCCACCAGCCAGATCAGCGCCACCATGCCGGTATAGATGACGGCATCCTTGCGCAGTTCGTAGACCAGCTGCAGGCCCAGTGTGCCGGGCTTGCCGAAACCGTAGGACTGGCCGAACAGCGGGAAGAGTGCGAAGCGCAGCGCCACCATGCCGCCGATATGCGCGGCGCTGCCCAGCGCGAAGCCGCCGAGATGGCCCAGTACGGCACGCGGCCAGCCGAGACGCTTGGGGTCGAGCCGGGCGGTCAGGGCCAGCAGCAGCGGCGTGAGGACGAACAGCATGAAGACGCTGGTGCCTTCCGTCACGGCATAACACCAGGCCGGGGCGGCGATGCCGTTGCGGGTGTCCTCGATCCAGAAGGAGGAGGCGCCCATCGCCGCCGCCAGAATCAGCGAGCCCGCATAGCCGAGCCAGAGCCGACGGGAAAAACCGATGTATTCCGCGGCATGGCCGCTCATCCCGCCATCCGTCACAGACAACCCGCCGCCCGTCCCTTCCGGCTTTGAGCCGGCATCAGGGGCTGGCAAAGACGGCGCATCGCCTGGCTGGAGAGAGGGTTTCATGTCGGACATGAGTGAGCGGCGTTACGATCTCGACTGGTTGCGCATCATCGCCTTCGGGCTGCTGATTTTCTATCACATCGGCATGTTTTTCGTCGCCTGGCCCTGGCATGTCAAAAGCAGCCATGCCGGCCCGGATCTCCAGCCACTGATGCTGCTGACCAGCCCCTGGCGGCTGGCGCTGCTGTTCCTGATCGCCGGCTGCGCCACCCGCTTCATGGCCGACCGGATGGCGCGTGGCCGCATGGCCCGGATGCGCAGCTTGCGCCTGCTGTTGCCGTTGCTGTTCGGCATGCTGGTGATCGTGCCGCCGCAGACCTATGCCGAGATCGTCGAGAAGCTCGGCTACAGCGAAGGCGTGTTCGCCTTCTATGCGAAATACATCGGCTTCCATGGCGGCTGGCGCGTGGATGGCAAACCGCTGATCGTGCCGACCTGGAATCACCTGTGGTTCGTCGCCTATCTCTGGGTCTACACCATGATCGTGATCGCTCTGCGGCCGGTCTTTGATTTTCCTGGGCTGCATGCGCTGCCCCTGCGCGGTGTTGCCGCCGCCTTGCGCCAGCCGATAGCGCTGCTGCTGGTGCCGCCGCTGCTGATCGGCGTGCTGCGCCTGGTGCTGCGGCCGGTCTTCGGCGAGACCCATGCGCTGATCGACGACTGGTATCTGCATGCGCTGTATCTGTCGCTGTTCCTGTTCGGCTATGGCATCGCCAAGCATGACGGCATCTGGCAGAGCATCGAGCGCCTGCGCTGGATCGCGCTCACTCTGGCGTTGGCGGTTTATGCCGTAATGATCTGGGCGGTGGTCACCAATACCGGTGGATGGATGCGCGCTTTCATCTGGTCGCTCGACCAGTGGGCCTGGATCCTCATGCTGCTGGGTTTCGCGCGGCGCTGGATGAATTTCGACAGCCCCGTGAGCGGTCGCTGGCGCCGCTATCTCACCGAGGCGATCTTTCCCTTCTATATCCTGCACCAGACCATCATCGTGGTGCTGGGCCACCGGATCAGCGGCCTCGGCCTCTCGGCCGGCAGCGAAGCGGCGCTGCTGGCGGGCGCCACCGTGGCCGGCTGCTGGGCGGGTTACGAGGCGGTGCGTCGGGTCGGCTGGCTGCGGCCGCTCTTCGGGCTAAGGTCAAATCAGATCCGCGACGCGGACTCCGGCCGGGCGCGCTGAGTATCCGGCCCGGCTCAGAGTCCCTTGAACCGGTAGGTGACACCGAGCAGAACGGTGTTGGTCTTCAGATCGCCTGTGCTGGTCACCGGGGTGGTGTTGCCGGCTTGACCGGGATTCGTGATCGTATACGACGTGCTCAGGCTGCCGTAATCCGCATACAGGTATTTGAGGGTGAGCGCCCAGTTGGAGTCGAGCGCATAACCGCCACCAACACCCAGGGCCCATCCGAGCATGGTTTCGGTGTTCGAGCTGTGGCCTGTTCCGTTAAAGCCGCTGAAGTTGGCGTTGTCGCGGTACGTCGCGTCCAGGGTGGCGCGCGTCACCGCCAGGCCGCCGGTGGCGAAGACCTGCCACTTGTCCTGCGCCCAGCCCAGCTTCGGACCCAGGGTCGCCTGCCAGTCGGCCTTGACGCGCTGGTCGACGGAGAAACGTACCGTCGGGGCCGACTGAAAGACTTCGCTGGTCTGGCTGCTCTGATCAAGGAAAAGCGTGTTGGCACTGGCCGCGACGCCGAGCAGGATATGGCCATACTGTTGGGTATAGCCGAACTCCAGACCGCCCGAAGGCCGCCACTGCAGGATGTCGTCGTCGGTCGCCCGCTGAAACTGGGCAAAGTCGGTGCCGGAGAAATAGTTGCCGCTCGCCTTGTTCGTGGCCACGCTCTGGACATGGGAATAGCCCCCGGTCGCGCCGATGCTGCCGCCCAGCTCGAAGCCGGACCAGTCGGCTTGCTGTGCCAGAGCGGCACCGCCGCCAAGCCACGCAAGGCTGCCCACGAGACCCGCGACAAAAACCCGATATGCCTGCATTCGACGCCCCACCTGATCAGCCAAACGAGCGGCCGCCCCCGGTCGCCTCGTTACCCACATGTACTAGCGCTGCAATTCAGCAAGGTGAATCTAAGCAGTATACGATCTAAAAAAAAGACTTACGGCTAAGCTGGGGTCGTCACCTTTCGAATCAAAAGCTTATCTTTGTATTAGTCTCAATTCGGACCCAATATTTGGGTGTGTGGCAGCTGAAACCCGTTCGCAGACCCACAAACCCCCTGCGCAAGAATCGAAAAGGTCAACAAATGTGACCTATCGGAGATTTTATGCTTGATTGTGGCGCCATTGGGCAATAAAAGTTGCGCTCCGCCCCAGTTCGACGGTTCTTTGCATCCTGAAGGTGCCGGGACCCTGTCGCCCGGGGGTGTCTGTGTCCCCAAGACCGACCTGCCGCCCCAGCTTTCTTCTTCGACCAGCCGGCAGGTCATGCGGAGCGTGCCATGGCCGAGAAGATGCTGAAGTTCGTGCAGACTGCCCAGGCGATGCCGGAAAAGCGCGGCGCCGCCGAGCGGGCGAAGGACTTCGACGAGATCTACCGCGAATTCGCCGCCACCAAGGCCGACGAGCAGGCTTCGCGCTGCTCGCAATGCGGCGTGCCGTTTTGTCAGGTGCATTGCCCGCTGCACAACAATATCCCCGACTGGCTGCGCATGACTGCCGAGGGCCGGCTGGAAGAAGCCTATGAGCTGAGCCAGGCGACCAACACCTTCCCCGAGATCTGCGGCCGCATCTGCCCGCAGGACCGGCTGTGCGAAGGCAACTGCGTGATCGAGCAGTCGGGCCACGGCACCGTCACCATCGGCTCGATCGAGAAATACATCACCGAGAAGGCCTGGGAGTCGGGCTGGGTGCAGGCGCCGAAGCCCGTGCATGGCGAACGGCCGCAGAGCATCGGCATCGTCGGCGCCGGCCCGGCCGGTCTGGCCGCTGCCGACAAGCTGCGCCGGCTCGGCTATGCCGTGCATGTCTACGACCGCTACGACCGCCCCGGCGGCCTGCTGATCTACGGCATCCCGAATTTTAAACTCGAGAAGAGCGTGGTCGAGCGCCGCTCGGCGCTGCTCGAAGCGGCCGGCGTGCAGTTCCACATGAATTTCGAGGTCGGCCGCGATGCCTCGCTGGACGATCTGCGCAAGAAACACGATGCCGTGCTGATCGCCACCGGCGTCTACAAGGCGCGCGAACTCCAGGCGCCGGGCTCGGGGCTCGACAATATCGTGCCGGCGATGACCTATCTCACCGCCAGCAACAAGCATGGCCTCGGCGACACGGTGCCGGAGTATGAGAACGGCATGCTGAATGCCGCCGGCAAGAAGATCGTCGTCATCGGCGGCGGCGACACCGCGATGGACTGCGTGCGCACCGCGATCCGCCAGGGCGCCACCGCCGTACACTGCCTGTATCGCCGCGACAAGGCCAACATGCCGGGCTCGATGCGCGAAGTGAAGAATGCCGAGGAAGAGGGCGTCGAATTCGTCTGGCTGTCGCTGCCCAAGAGTTTCCGCGGCGAGGGCAAGGTCACCGCCGTGCATGCCAGCCGCATGAAGCTCGGCGCGGCCGATGGCTCGGGCCGCCAGATGCCGGTGGAAATCGAAAATGCTGATTTCGACCAGCCGGCCGATATCGTGATCAAGGCGCTCGGCTTCGATCCGGAAGACCTGCCGCAGGACTTCAAGGCGCCGCATCTGGAAGTCACGCGCTGGGGCACGGTGAAGATTTCCGCCCGCAGCAAGATGACCAACATCCCGGGCGTGTTCGCCGCCGGCGATATCGTGCGCGGCGCCAGTCTCGTCGTCTGGGCGATCCGCGATGGTCGCGACTGCGCCGATGCGATGCATCAGTATATCCAGGCCAAGGCGCAGCCCGCCGCGGCCGCGGCCGAGTAAGGAGGAGTCCACCATGAACGACATCGAAGCGACCTACGTCGAGCAGTGGCAGGACGAGACCCGGCGCCTGTCGGAGACCGGCATGTATCGGGCTGAGGACGAGCATGACGCCTGCGGCGTCGGGCTCATCGCATCGCTCGATGGCCAGCCGCATCGCAGCGTGGTGGCTGCCGGCATCACGGCACTGAAGGCCTTGTGGCATCGCGGCGCGGTGGATGCCGATGGCAAGACCGGCGACGGCGCCGGCATTCACGTCCAGATTCCGCAGGATTTCTTCCGCGAGCATGTGCGCCGCTCGGGCTTCGAGCCGGGCGAGGGCAAGCTGGGTCTGGGCATGGTTTTCCTGCCCAAGACCGACCTGTCGGCGCAGGAAACCTGCCGTACCATCGTCGAGACCGCGATCCTCGATTTCGGCTACGGCATCTATGGCTGGCGCCAGGTGCCGGTCGACGCCACCATCATCGGCGAGAAGGCCAATGCCACCCGTCCCGAGATCGAGCAGGTTCTGATCGAGAACCGGCATGGCAAGGACGACAGCGCGTTCGAGCGCGACCTGTTCCTGATCCGCCGCCGCATCGAGACCCAGGTGCTGGCCGCCCATATCAGCGACTTCTATATCTGCTCGCTGAGCTGCCGCTCGCTGATCTACAAGGGCATGTTCCTGGCCGAACAGATCGACTATTTCTATCCCGATCTGCAGGACGAGCGTTTCGTCTCGACCTTCGCCATCTATCACCAGCGCTATTCCACCAATACGTTTCCGACCTGGCGCCTGGCGCAGCCCTTCCGCATGCTCGCCCATAACGGCGAGATCAACACGTTGCGCGGCAACGTCAACTGGATGAAGAGCCACGAGATCAAGATGGCCTCGGAGGCCTTCGGCGATTTTTCCGACGACATCAAGCCGATCGTGCAGTCCGGTTCGTCGGATTCGGCGGCGCTCGACAGCGTCTTCGAGGTGCTGGTGCGCGCCGGCCGCAACGCGCCGATGGTGAAGACCATCCTGATTCCGGAACCGACCTCGAACAAGCCGCTGATGCCGCAGTCGCATCGCGACCTCTATGCTTATTGCAACTCGATCATGGAGCCGTGGGACGGTCCGGCGGCGATCTGCGCCACCGACGGCCGCTGGGCGGTGGCTGGCCTCGACCGCAACGGCCTGCGCCCGATCCGCTACACGGTGACCACCGACAATCTTCTCATTGTCGGCTCGGAAACCGGCATGGTGCCGGTGCCGGAGCAGAAGGTGATCAAGAAGGGCCGCGTCGGCCCCGGCGAGATGATCGCCATCGACCTCAAGAAGGGTCGCTTCTATCTCGACCGCGAGATCAAGGACAAGCTCGCCTCCGAGCATCCCTACGGTGAGTGGGTCAAGAACATCCTGACGATCGACAAGATCAGGGATGCGGCCGCCACGTCCAAGACCTTCTCCAAGGACGAACTGCGCCGCAGCCAGCTGGCTTTCGGCCTGACGCTGGAAGACATGGAGCTGATCCTGCATCCGATGGCGGAAGACGCCAAGGAGGCCATCGGTTCGATGGGCGACGACACGCCGATCGCCGTGCTGTCGGAACAGTATCGCGGCCTGCATCATTTCTTCCGCCAGCAGTTCAGCCAGGTCACCAACCCGCCGATCGACAGCTTGCGCGAAAAGCGGGTGATGTCCTTGCGCACCCGCATGGGCAACCTGACCAACGTGCTGGACGAGGACGCCAAGCAGGTCGCCATCCTGCTGCTGGAAAGTCCCTGCCTGTCCAATGCCGATTATGCCAAGGTGCTGAAATACGCCGAGAAGAGCACGGCGAAGATCGACTGCAGCTTTGCCATCGATGCCGGCGAGGGCGGGTTGCGCGACGCGCTGAAGCGCATCCGCGGCGAGGCCGAGAATGCAGTGCGCGGCGGCGCCGCCCATATCGTGCTGACGGATGAGGGCATGAATGCCGCCCGCGCCGCCATTCCGATGATCCTGGCCACCGGCGCGGTGCACAGCCATCTGGTGCGCCAGGGCCTGCGCACCTTCACCTCGCTCACCGTGCGCTCGGGCGAATGCCTGGACGTGCATTACTTCGCCGTGCTGATCGGCGTCGGCGCCACCACGGTGAATGCCTATCTGGCCGAAGCCTGCCTGGTTGACCGCGTCAATCGCGGCCTGCTCGGCAAGCTGAGCGCCGAGGAGGCGATCAACCGCTTCAAGGATGCCGTCGATGGCGGCCTGCTCAAGATCATGTCCAAGATGGGCATCTCGGTGATCAGCTCCTATCGCGGCGGCTACAATTTCGAGGCGCTCGGCCTCAGCCGTTCGCTGGTGGCCGACCTGTTCCCCGGCATGCCGTCGCGCATCTCCGGCATCGGCCTGATCGGTATTCAGAAGAAGGTTCTTGCTCTCCATGAAAAGGCCTTCCGCGCCGATGTGACGGCCCTGCCGGTCGGCGGCATCTACCGCTACCGGCGCGGCGGCGAGGCGCATGCCTGGGAAGCCAACCTGATCCACATGATGCAGACGGCGGTGGGCACGGAAAACTACGCCCTGTTCAAGAAATACACCGCCGGCCTGCGCGACCTGCCGCCGATTTCGGTGCGCGACCTGCTGGAGATCAAGCCGGCCGCCGCCGCGCTGCCGATCGAACAGGTCGAATCCGTCACCGAAATCCGCAAGCGTTTCATCACGCCCGGCATGTCGCTCGGCGCGCTCGGCCCCGAGGCGCATGAGACCCTGACCATTGCGATGAACCGCATCGGCGCCAAGTCGGATTCCGGCGAAGGCGGCGAGGCACCGGAAAACTTCAAGCCGCGTCCCAATGGCGACAATGCCAATTCGGCGATCAAGCAGGTGGCCAGCGGCCGATTCGGCGTGACGGCGGAATATCTCAACAACTGCCGCGAGCTGGAAATCAAGGTCGCCCAGGGCGCCAAGCCTGGCGAAGGCGGCCAGCTGCCCGGCTTCAAGGTCACCGAGCTGATCGCCAAGCGCCGCCTGGCGACGCCCGGCGTGATGCTGATCTCGCCGCCGCCGCATCACGACATCTATTCGATCGAGGATCTGGCGCAGCTGATCTACGACCTGAAGCAGATCAATCCCGATGCCCAGGTCTGCGTCAAGCTGGTCTCCGAAGCCGGCATCGGCACGATTGCCGCCGGTGTGGCAAAAGCGAAGGCCGATGTCATCCTGGTGTCCGGCCATGTCGGCGGCACCGGTGCCTCGCCGCAGACGTCGGTGAAGTATGCCGGCACGCCCTGGGAAATGGGCCTGTCGGAAGTCAACCAGGTGCTGACGCTGAACAAGCTGCGGCATCGCGTCAAGCTGCGCACCGATGGCGGCCTGAAGTCGGGCCGCGACATCGTCATCGCCGCCATGCTGGGTGCCGAGGAATACGGCGTCGGCACGGCGGCCCTGGTGGCGATGGGCTGCATCATGGTGCGGCAGTGCCATTCGAATACCTGCCCGGTCGGCGTCTGCACGCAGAACGAGGCGCTGCGGCAGAAATTCACCGGCACGCCGGAGAAGGTGATCAACCTGTTCAGCTTCATCGCCGAAGAGGTGCGTGAGATTCTCGCCTCGCTGGGCGTGAAATCGATCGACGAGATCATCGGCCGCACCGACCTGCTGACCCAGGTCAGCCGCGGCGGCGCGCATCTCGACGACCTCGATCTCAACCCGATCCTCGCCCAGGCCGATACCGGCGACCATGCGCGCTACTGCACGCTGGAAGGCCGTAACGAGGTGCCCGATACGCTGGATGCGCAGATGCTCGGCGATGCCGCACCTGTCTTCAGCCATGGCGAGAAGATGCAGCTCGCCTACAATATCCGGAACACCCATCGCGCCATCGGCACGCGGCTCAGTTCGCATCTGGTGCGCAAGTTCGGCATGAAGGGGCTCAAGCCCGGCCATATCACCGTGCGGCTTACCGGGTCGGCCGGCCAGTCGCTCGGCGCCTTCGCCGTGCAGGGGCTGAAGCTCGAAGTCTTCGGCGATGCCAACGACTATGTCGGCAAGGGCCTGTCGGGTGGCATGATCGTGGTGCGGCCCTCGCCGGCCTCGCCGCTGATGCCGGTGACGAACGAGAACACCATCATCGGCAACACGGTGCTGTATGGCGCCACCGGCGGCAAGCTGTTCGCCGCCGGCCAGGCCGGCGAGCGCTTTGCCGTGCGCAACTCGGGCGCCACGGCGGTGATTGAGGGCTGCGGCTCGAACGGCTGCGAATACATGACCGGCGGACGCATCGCCATCCTCGGCAAGGTGGGCGATAACTTCGCCGCCGGCATGACCGGCGGCATGGCCTTCGTCTACGATGCCGAAGACCAGCTGCCGATCGCCATCAACGACGAAAGCGTGGTTTACCAGCGGCTGGCGTCGAGCTACTGGGACGGCGTGCTGCGCGGCCTGATCGAGGAGCATATCCGCGAGACGCAGTCGATCTACGCCAACAACCTGTTCGCAGACTGGGACCAGGTGAAGAGCAAGTTCTGGCAGGTCTGCCCGAAGGAGATGATCGCCCGGCTGGATCATCCGCTCAGCGACAAGGCTGCGGCGGAAGCGGCCAAGAGCGCGTAAGGAACCGTCTTCTGGTTTCGGCCTGCCCCAATTGGCCGGGTCCAGGGAAGCGGAAACGCCGTCGGCAGCAATGCCGGCGGCGTTTTTGCATTCAGCTTCGTCATGCCCGGGCTTGACCCGGGCATCTCATGCCGACTGAGAGAGACCCTCGGGTCAAGCCCGAGGGTGACGATCAAATTCAAATCTGCCCATACAGCGCCGTGCTGAGGTATTTCATGCCGCTGTCGCAGGCGATGGTCACCACTGTTTTGCCCGGCCCGAGCTGTTCGGCGACCCGCCGCGCCACCAGCAGATTCGCGCCCGTGGAGGTGCCGGCGAAAATACCCTCTTCCTTCGCCAGTTCGCGTGCCATCGCCATCGCATCGGCGCTCGACACTGGCGCGATCTTGCTGGCGAGTTCCGGCTTCCACAGCGGCGGCACGAAGCCCGGCCCGGTGCCTTCGATCTTGTGGCTGCCGCTCGGGCCGCCGGACAGCACGGCGGATTCCGCCGGCTCGATGGCCACGGCCTGCAGGTCCGGATTCAGCGCGCGCAGCCGGCTGGTGATGCCGCGGAAGGAGCCGGCGGTACCGACACTGTGCACGAAGGCGTCTAGGCTGCCCGCGCTCTGCTGCCAGATTTCATCGGCCATGCGTGCATAGCCCGGCAGCACATCGGTATTGTTGAGCTGGTCGGTCCAGTAACTGCCGGGCTTGCTTGCGGCGATGCGTCGCGCGGTTTCGATCATCTCCAGCGTCAGGGCTCTGGTCGTGCC
This sequence comes from Ferrovibrio sp., assembly GCF_025869515.1. GTDB lineage: Bacteria > Pseudomonadota > Alphaproteobacteria > Ferrovibrionales > Ferrovibrionaceae > Ferrovibrio. The sequence continues at coordinate 78,083 of NZ_JAOZVR010000077.1, read as the reverse complement.
GCCGGTCGGGCTCGGCACCAGCGTGAGCTGCGCGCCCAGCGCCGCCATGTGGTCGCGTTTTTCTTTCGAGAAAGCTTCCGAAGTGACAATGTGCAACGGAATCCGTTTCGCGGCACAGACGAAGGCGAGCGACACCCCGGTGCTGCCGCCGGTATATTCCACCACGCTGCCGCCCGGCTGCAGCCGGCCGTCGCGCTCGGCCGCTTCCACCATGGCCAGCGCCATGCGGTCCTTCATGCTGCCGGTCGGGTTCTCGACTTCGAGCTTCACCAGGATTCTGGCGCTTTTCTGCGATGTCATATGTCGCAGCGGGATCAGCCGGGTGTTGCCGATCAGGTCCAGGATGCTCATCTCTTAACCCCGCTTTCAGGACTCCGGCGTAAGCTCGGCGCCATGCTGAAAACCGCCGCACTCGTATTCGCCTGCGCTGCCGTCTGCTATGCCGGTTCGGCTGCGGCCTTCTGCGTCAGCAACGAAGGCTCGACGCCGATCACCATCCAGGCCGGCGGGCCGCCGATGCCGATCTATGTGAAGCCCGACCTGATGCCGGGCCAGCGCGACTGCTACGTGCCGCGCAAGCCCGAAGGCATCACCGTGGAAATCTACGACAGCACCAACCGCCGTCTGCGCTGCCGCCATTCGGTGCCGGCCAGGGACGCCACCATCACGGTGGGCAAGACCTGCAGGGTGAAGCTGGATTAGCCCCACCCTGGGTCCGCAGCGTCAGGCGACGATGCCGTACAGCACCAGCGCCATGCCAGCCACGCCGCCGAGATAGGCGAGCGTGCGCACCCACGGCACGCCGGCGATATAGACCACGGCATGCAGCACGCGGCTGTAGAAGAACACCTGGCTGCCCAGCGCGGTCCAGGCATCGGCCTTGCCGGCGGCGGCGGCGGCCAGCACCAGGGCCGCGAAGGGCACGATGTTTTCCACCATGTTGAGATGCGCGCGATGGGCGCGGCCGATCCAGCCGGTGCCGGCCGGGAAGTCCTCGCGGTTGCCGGCCACCACATAGAGGCCGCGCGACAGCATGAAGCCGGTCGTATAGGGCAGGGCGAGCAGAACGGTGAGCACCGCGCTGGCAATCAGCATCATCAGGTCTGTGGTCATGGGAGTTTCCTTCTCTGTTGAATGTCAGGCGGCGGGGCGGAATTCGGGGGCAGGCTGCAGCACGGCCACGGCGGTGACCATGATCCCGGTCAATGTCGCGCGGTCGGCGCCGCTTTTTGCCATCACCATAAGGCCATGCGCCATGCCGACCAGATAGCGCGCCAGCGCATCCACACCGGTCGTGGCGGCGATCTCGCCGCGTGCCCGGGCATTGTTCAGGGCATGGCGGAACGCGGTTTCCATATTGGCCATATGGGTGCGCACCCTGGCGGCCACCGCGTCATCATGCGGTGCCAGTTCCAGCGTGGTGTTGGCCATCAGGCAGGCGCGGCGTTTGGGAAACTGCAGCAGGAAGTCGATGATGCCGAGGCCGGTCTCATGCAAAGCCTGCAGTCCCGCCTCGGGCGCCTTGAGCGGCGCCAGCATCGCCGCTTCCAGCATGGCGCAGTAGCTGTCCATCGCGGCCATGAACAGCCGGTGCTTGTCGCCGAAGGTGTCGTAGAGGCTCTGGCGGCTGATCCCCATGGCGGTGACCAGCTGCTCCATCGAGGTGGCGGCATAGCCCTGTTCCCAGAACAGCTCCATGGCGCGCAGCAGCGCGGCATCGGTATCGAAGGCTTTCGGTCTCGCCATGCCGGCAGCATAGCAATTCCGGAATGATCGTTCAATAATAAGAAAGCGCCGGTTTTCCGCCCTGTGTCAGCCAGGTTTCAGACCGCCTAGGCGGTCTGGAAGAACGCCACCAGGCGGGCCAGTTCCTGCGCCTGGCCGGACAGGGACTGCGCCGAGGCGGAGGTCTGTTCGACCAGGGCACCGTTGCGCTGGGTCATCTCGTCCATGTTGCCGACGGCGATATTGACCTCTTCCAGCCCGGTGGCCTGCTCGCGGCTGGCCGCCGCGATCTCGGCGACGATGTCAGACACCTTCTTCACCGCACCGACGATTTCGGTCAGCGACTGGCCGGCCTGGTTCACCAGGGCCGAACCGCTGCGCACCTGCGCGTTGGACTCGGTGATCAGCGACTTGATGTCCTTGCTGGCATTGGCCGAGCGCTGTGCCAGCGCGCGCACCTCCTGCGCCACCACCGCAAAGCCCTTGCCCGCTTCGCCGGCCCTTGCCGCCTCGACCGAGGCGTTCAGTGCCAGCAGGTTGGTCTGGAAGGCGATCTCGTCGATCAGGCCGATGATGTCGGAAATCCGCCGCGCGCTCTGCTCGATCTCGGCCATCGCCGTCACCGCCTGCTGCACGATGCCACCACCCGATGTGGCAGTGTCGCGCGCCACGCCGGCCAGCTGGTTGGCGGCCTGGGCGTTGTCGGCATTCAGCTTCACCGTCGCCGTTACCTCGTGCATCGAAGCGGCGGTCTGTTCCAGGGCCGCGGCCTGCTGTTCGGTACGGCCGGCCAGATCCTGGCTGCCGGTCGAGATTTCCGCGGATGCGTTGCTCTGCATTTCCACGGCGGCGACGATCTTGCGCATCACATCGGTCAGGGTATCGGCCATGGCATTCAGATCGCCCTGCAGGGTGGCGAAGACGCCGTCGTAGCGGCCCTGCATGCGGCTGCGCAGATCGCCGCGCGCCAGCCCGGAGACCGCGGTCTGGATGCTGGAGATGGTGCTGTTCAGCATGTCGAGCAGGCTGTTGATCTGCTCGCCGATCTTGGCGGTGACGCCGGACAGCTCGGCGATCTCGATGCGGCGGTTGAGGTCGCCGCCCGATGCGGCGCTGACCACCTGGCCGATCGAACGGTCGAGCGCGGCCTCCTGCGCGATGCGGGCCTCTTCGTTATGGCGGCGCTCGGTTTCGATCTGCGCCTGCAGGCGATCGCCTTCGATACCGTTTTCCTTCAGCACGCTGACGGCGCGGGCGATGTCGCCGATCTCGTCGCCGCGATCCTGGCCGGCCACGTCCGCTTGCCAGTCGCGTTTGGCCAGCCGGCCGAGAGTCATGGTCAGCGCGGCCAGCGGCTTGCTGATGCCGCGGATCACGATACCGCCCAGACCGCCGAGCAGCAGGGCGACCACCGCGATGATGCTGCCGTTGATGGTCAGCTCGCGCAGGAAGATGGTTTCGATGTCGTCGACATAGATGCCGGTGCCGATAATCCAGCCCCAGGGCGCGAAACCCTTCACATAGGAAATCTTCGGCACCGGTTTTTCCGAGCCGGGTTTGGGCCAGGAATAGCCGACGAAGCCGGCGCCGTTCTGTTTCACCACAGCGACCATCTCGGCGAACAGCGGCTTGCCGGTCGGGTCCTTGATCTCGCCGACATTCTTGCCGACCAGACCCTTGGAGAAGGGGTGCATCAGCACGACCGGGGCCATGTCATTGACCCAGAAATATTCGATGTTGTCGTAGCGCAGCGTTTCCAGATCGGCGAGTGCCAGCCGCTTGGCATCGGCCTCGCCCAGTTCGCCGGCCTGCGCGCGCGCGTGGTAGCGGACCACGATGCCCTGCGCCACTTCGGCGAGGTTGCGGGTTTTCGCCATGCGGTCCTCGGTCAGCGTGCCATGCAGCCCGTACAGGCTCTGAACGCCGATCAGGCCCAGCCCGATGACGGCGATGGCAAGGATCGACCACAGGCGGGTGCCGAGACGGAGGTTTTTCATGGCGGGTATCCTCAACAGGCATGCCCGGATCCCGGGCGCTGGTATTTTGATACCGCCATCTAATTCACCGAAAACTTGGTGTGGAAAGATTACCATTTGGAAATGCGGCATTATTTTCCGGTAACGGAGCTTGGCCGCAGCGGATCGGAAATCAGCCGGCCGCGACAGCTTTCCGGCGCCGGCCGGGATTGCTATCACCGGCGCCTGATTGAAGGATTGTCATGGCGCCGCCGCTTCTTACCCTCACCGATATCCACCTCACCTTCGGCGGCACCCCGCTGCTGGAGGGCGCCGCGCTCAGCGTGACGGCAGGCGACCGGCTCTGCCTGGTCGGCCGCAACGGGTCGGGCAAGTCGACGCTGCTGAAGGTGGCGGCCGGCTCGGTGCAGGCCGACCGGGGCGAGCGCATCGTGCAGAGCGGCGTCACCCTGCGCTACCTGCCGCAGGAACCGGACCTCTCCGGCTTCGATGACACGCTGTCCTATGTGCTGGCGGGCCTTGGCCCCAGCGACGATCCCCATCGTGCGACCACCTTGCTGCATGCGCTCGGCCTGACCGGCACGGAAAACCCGGCACAGCTCTCGGGCGGCGAGGCGCGGCGCGCGGCGCTGGCCCGCGTGATCGCACCCGAACCCGATATCCTGCTGCTGGACGAGCCGACCAACCATCTCGATCTGCCCGCCATCGAATGGCTGGAAAGCGAATTGCAGCGCCTGCGCTCGGCGCTGGTGCTGATCAGCCATGATCGCCGGTTCCTGAGCAATCTCACCCGCGCCACCATCTGGCTCGATCGCGGCGCCACGCGGCGGCTGGAGCAGGGCTTCGCCGCCTTCGAGGACTGGCGCGATGCGCTGCTCGAACAGGAAGAGACCGAGCGCCACAAGCTGGACCGCAAGATCGTTGCCGAGCTCGACTGGGTGCGGCACGGCGTGTCGGGCCGGCGCAAGCGCAACATGGGCCGCATGCGCGCGCTGCAGGACCTGAAAACCGAGCGCCGCGACCAGCGCAAGGTGGCCGGCAATGTCACGCTCAATGTTTCCGAGGCCGAAACCTCGTCGAAGCTGATCGCCGAGGCGAAGGGCATCTCGAAATCCTGGGGCGATCTGGCGGTGCTGAAGGATGTCAGCATCAAGATCCAGCGCGGCGACCGGCTCGGCATCATCGGTCCGAACGGCGCCGGCAAGACCACGCTGCTGAATATCCTCACCGGCAAGCTGGCCCCCGATTCCGGCAGCATTCGCCTGGGCGAGAATATCGCGCTGGTGACGCTGGACCAGAAGCGCGACACGCTCGATCCGGAGATGACGCTGCAGACCGCGCTCGCCGGCGGCAGCGACAAGGTCACCATCAACGGCCAGCCGCGCCATGTGATGAGCTACATGAAGGATTTCCTGTTCACGCCGGAACAGGCGCGCACGCCGCTGAAGGTGCTGTCGGGCGGCGAGCGCGGCCGGCTGATGCTGGCGCGCGCGCTGGCCCGGCCCTCCAACGTGCTGGTGCTCGACGAGCCGACCAACGACCTCGATCTGGAAACCCTCGACCTGCTGCAGGAAATGCTGGCCGATTATCCCGGCACCGTGCTGCTGGTCAGCCATGATCGCGATTTCATCGACCGCGTCTGCACCTCGGTGCTGGCCGCCGAAGGCGAGGGCCGCTGGCAGGTCTATGCCGGCGGCTACAGTGACATGGTGGCGCAGCGCGGCACCGGCGTGCAGGCACGGGCCGCCGCTGCGAAGGCTGCGAAAGCGGAAACCGGCAAGGGCGATGCGGTGCCGCGTGCCGCATCGAAGCGCAAGCTCAGCTTCAAGGATAAGCACGCGCTGGAGACGCTGCCGAAACGCATCGCCGACCTGCAGGCCGAGATCGCAAAACACCAGGCGATGCTGAACGACGCACAGCTGTTCAGCCGCGACCCGGCGAAATACGAGGCCGCCAGCAAGGGCCTGGAAAAAGCCGGCGCTGATCTGGCAGCTGCCGAGGACCAGTGGCTGGAACTGGAAATGCTGCGCGAGGAAATCGAGGCCGGCTAACCGCTCAGACGACCGGTCCATGTGAGGAAGGCGTCGACCTCCGCGTCCGTGTAACCGAGCAGGTGGCCGGCCTCACGATCATCGTCAGCAGCCCACGGGCGCAGCTTGTTGTAAGCGATGAGATTCAATTCACGTAGTGCATCGATGCGCCATTCCTCGCCCGGCAGGGCGTAGTAGATTTCGATGAAAGAATGACCTGACTCCGGATCGTCCCAGTAATATTCGCGCTTGATGATGCGGCCGGCGGCCACATGCGGCGCGAAGTCGTCTTCCGGAATAATGTCGCGGAACTGGATGGCTTCGCCGAACATCGCCGCCGGTTTCGTGCCGGCCAGCATCAGTTCGAGTTCGCGCAGCTCATGCGGGCCGACACCGGGCGGCGGCTGCCGTTCGCTGTCATCGGCCATCACTGCACCGGCCGCGGCTCCTGGCGCTCGGCGGGGACCAACGGCGGCACGCCGTAGCCGATATCGATGAAGCGCATGCCGTCGCCCTCGACATAGGAATCCGGATCAAGCGGTTGTTTACGGCCTGCTGTATCGGCAAGACCGGTGGCGCAGCACAGGATCAGGTTGGGTTCGGCGGCACCATCCTCATAGAGCGGCGCGCCGGTGAACTCGACCGGCAGCACGGCGCCATCGGGGAAGCGCAGCCAGTAATAGATCAGCACGCCGCAGGGCTGGGCGGCCTGGGCGATGGTCAGCGTGGCGCGCCAGCCGCGGTTTTCCTTCGAGGTGAGATCGAGATAGTTCAGCCCGGTCAGGTCGAAGCCCATCTTCTCGGTGATGGTGCGGCCGACGCTTTCCATGCGGATGTCGGTGGCGGAGCGGATATTGAGCAGCAGGCAGCTGTCGGCCAGCGCGCCGAGATCGCCAAGCGACAGGTCGCTGCGCTGCGGCAGCCGGCGCGCGCCGCGCCAGCTCTGCCAGATGGCGAAGAACTGCCGGGCCTGCTGCGACAGCGGCGACGGCAGGGTATGCAGAAAATCCTCCGACCCCATGCGAAAGTATAGACTCCGATCCGCCGCCCGCGCCAGCGCACAGATGCGGAGGTCGGAAAAAGCAGCGGCCGGACGGTTGCCCGCCCGGCCGCGTCTTCCGGGCCGCTACGTCCGGTTTACTTCTTCACCGCCTTCACGAACTTGTCGTTGAAGGTCTTGTTCAGGTCGAGATTGGCCTTGGCCAGGCCCTCGTCGAACTGCGCCAGCATGTTGAAGGCGCTCTTCATGCCGTCCTGGCTGATCAGGCCGGTGCGCGAATAGGTCTCCAGCGAGTTCTTCACCGCAGTGATATAGAGCGGCTTGTCGCCGAGATAATAGGCCTCGGGCACGGTGGCGGCGACGTCTTCCGGCTTGGCCGTGGCGAGCCAGACCAGCGCCTTGTGGAAGGCATTGACCAGGGCCTGCGTGGTCTGCGGGTTCTTCTCGATGAACTCGTTCTTCAGGTAGAGCACGGCGGCCGGGTTGGAGCCGCCGAAGATCGCCCTGGTGCCGGCCTCGGTGCGGCTGTCGGCCAGGATGAACACATTCTTGTCGAGCTCCAGCTTGGAGATCACCGGATCGAGGTTGGAGATCGCGTCGATCTCGCCCTTCTGCATCGCGGCCACCGCGCCGGCGCCGGCGCCGACGCCGATGAAGGCGGAGTCCTTGAAATTGCCGCCGGCCTTGGCGATCAGGTAATTGACGAAGAAGTTGGTCGACGAGCCCGGCGCGGTGACGCCGATCTTCATGCCCTTGAGGTCGGCCGCGGTCTTCACCTTGCCCTGATGCTCTTTCTTCACCGCCAGCACGATGCCGGGGAAGCGGCCGAGCTCGATCACGGCGCGGATATCCTGGCCCTTCTCCTGCATGCGGATGGTATGCTCATAGGCGCCGGTCACCGCATCGACGCTGCCGCCGACCAGCGCCTGCAGCGATTTGGCGCCGCCGCCGAAATCGTTGATGGTGACATCGAGGCCCTCGGCTTTGAAATAGCCCTTCTGCTCGGCGATGGTGAGCGGCAGGTAATACAGCAAAGGCTTGCCGCCGACGCCGAGTTCCAGCTTGGCCTTCTCCGGCGCAGCCTGCGCCGCACCGGCCATCAGTCCGAGCGCCGTCAGCGCGGCGAGTGCAATCCTGATCTTCATGGTGGTTTCCTCTCCTTGTGATGTTCAGGCGGTCTTCGCCGCCGTGTCGGGCCGCCAGACCAGCAGCCGGTTTTCGATGAAGGTGACGCAGGTGTCGATGACGATGACGAACAGCGCCAGGATCAGCATGCCGGAAAACACGCCGGTCACGTCGAACACGCTTTCGGCCTCGTGGATCTTGTAGCCGAGGCCGGCCGCCGAGCCGAGATACTCGCCCACCACCGAGCCGACCAGCGCGAAGCCGACGGAGGTGTGCAGCGAGGAGAACATCCAGGTGAGCGCCGCCGGCCAGTAGACATGGCGCAGCAGCTGCCGCTCGTTCATGCCCAGCATGCGCGCATTGGCCAGCACGGTGGGGCTGACTTCCTTGACGCCCTGGTAGACGTTGAAGAAGACGATGAAGAACACCAGCGTGAAGCCGAGCGCCACTTTCGACCAGATGCCCAGCCCGAACCACAGTGCGAAGATCGGCGCCAGCACGACGCGCGGCAGGGCATTGGCGGCTTTCACATAGGGGTCGAACACGGCGGCCAGCAGCTCGCGGCGCGCGAAGGCAAACCCGACGACGATGCCGCCGGCGGCACCGATCACGAAGGCCAGCACGGTTTCCAGCAGGGTGATGCCGAGATGGCGCCAGATTTCGCCCGAGGCGAAATCCTTCCAGGTGCGCGCCAGCACATCCAGCGGCGTGGAGAAGAAGAACGGCGCAAACAGCGGCTTGCCGTCGAAGACCGGCACGGTGGTGAGCAGGTGCCAGATCAGCAGGAAGGCGAAGCCGACCAGCGCCTGCAGCAGGATCAGGGTTGCGCGGTTCATTGCAGCTTACTCATGATCGGAGGCCTCGCCGCCTTGCGCGTAAGTCTTCTGCACCTCGACGCGCAGGCAGGCCCAGATCGCCTTGTGGATGGCATGGAAGGCGGCGTCGGTGCGGATTTCGGCGATGTCGCGCGGCCGCGGCAGCGTGATGGTGAAATCGCCGACGATGCGCGCCGCCGGCCCGGCCGACATCACCACCACGCGATCCGACAGCGCGATGGCTTCCTCCAGGTCGTGGGTGACGAACAGCACGGCTTTTTTATTCGCCGCCCACAGATCGAGCAGAAGGTTGCCCATGATCTGCCGCGTCTGCGCATCCAGCGGGCCGAAGGGTTCGTCCATGAGCAGGATCTGCGGATCGCGGATCAGCATCTGCGCCAGCGCCACGCGCTTGCGCTGGCCGCCCGACAGCATATGCGGGTAGCGCTGCGCGAAGTTTTTCAGGCCGACGCGGGACAGCCAGTCCTGCGCCAGCTGCAGCGCCTCGCCGCGTTTCACGCCCTGCGGCTCCAGCGCCACGGCGACATTGTCGATCGCGGTCTTCCACGGCATCAGCGCATCGGCCTGGAACAGGTAGCCGGCTTTGGCATTCAGCCCGCTCAGGCTGTCGCCCTGGATGCGCACCGTGCCGGCCGAGGGAGTCAGCAGGCCGGCGGTGACATTCAGCAGGGTGGATTTGCCGCAGCCGGTGGGGCCGACGATGGCGACGAATTCGCCCGGCGCCACCGCCAGGTCGATCGCCTCGACGGCGCGATGGGTTTCGCCGGTCTTGAGCGCAAAGGTGATCGCCAGATCGCGCAGGGCGACGGCGGCCGGGGCCGCCGGCGCGGCAGCCTGCACGGCAAAGGCCGCCGGATGCGGCGGCGGCGATACGGATACTGAGCCTTGGGACAAGGCCGATTTCCTCCAGACAATGCCGCGTCTTGGCGCGCGGCGAAGCCCGCACCCTACAAAGCCGGGCGGGGCAAGGTAAAGCACCGGAGGCGGATCGGTGTCCGGGGCGCGGCTGCGGTTTGCTTCGTTTGGGTTCGTTCGGCTTCGTTTCGCTTCGTTGGCGTTCGTTGCGGTTCGTTTGGGTTCGTTTGAGCCCGTTCGGGTTCGTTTCGCTTCGTTGGCGCCCGTTTGCGTTCGTGGCGTTTCCGGGCGGCGATGAATACAAGAGTAATCAGGCCTTCGTCAGGAACATTATAGCAACATAGAACGGAAAACGCCAGTTTTCCATGGCTGCCCTTGACGCTATGACCTGCGACGTATACATAACTTTCAGGTTATATGTTCGGAGGCTTCGCCATGTCCGCCGCTGCCGCCCAGGCCGCCACGCCGCCCGCTCGCCGCCCCGATCCGCTCAGCACCATCTTTGCCGCGCTGGCCGATCCGACGCGCCGGGCGATCCTGGCGCGGCTCACCGCGGGCGAGGCCTCGGTGGGCGAACTGGCGGCGCCCTTCGCCATGAGCCAGCCGGCGATTTCGAAACATCTGAAAGTGCTGGAACGCGCCGGGCTGATCACCCGCGGGCGCGAAGCGCAGTGGCGCCCCTGCAAGCTGGAGGCCGCGCCGCTGCAGCAGGCCAATGAATGGCTCGAACGCTATGCCGCCTTCTGGTCCGGCAGCCTCGACCGGCTCGCCGCCTTTGTCGAAGAGAAAAAATGACTGCGCCGGCGCCGGTCGAGCTTATCGTGTGCCGACGCATACCGAGAATCATGGCGACCACGAAGCCAACGGTGTGTATGTGCGTGGCCGCGCCGCAGTCTTTATCTCAACCTAACTGAACCACCGCGCAGAAGGCGACCCTCGCGGGCGCGACTATAAAGCACGAGAATTTTCTTATTTCTTCCATTGAATTTCGATATTACAGATCGACCCATTTGGCCATAAAAAACGAATAATTGAATACTATAGTAGGCGACGCTGTTTGCATCTGAGGCACACTGGCCGTTGGTTCTACACCGCCCGTAGCAGCACCTGACCGGCGCCGGCAGAGAGCCGGATCGCGCCGTCGCTCAGCCGCACGCGCTCCATCGCATTGTCGACCGGGCGGTCGTCGATGCTGGTTTCGCCGCGCGCAATCAGGATGCGGGCGGCATCGCGGCTGACCGCCAGGCCGGCCAGCACCAGCAGTTCGGCCAGCGACACGCCTTCGGACAGGTGTGATTTCTGCAGCGAAATCTGCGGCAGCGGATGTTCAGCGGTTCCGGTATTCGGGATTTCGGTATTCGCGATTTCGGGCGTCATGACGGTCTCCTTGAGATGGCCAGGCTTATTGAGCCGAAAGGCCGGAGACCAGGTGTGAACTTGCAAGCCGCCGACCTTGGCGGCTGCAATGGTTCAGACAATAACCAGCGCGCCGCCCGTATGGGAGGGGGTAAACCAATAATACTGGTGGGCGCAGATGGTCATGGCCGTGATTAAAGCCAAGCCGGGCGCCGCCGTCAATCGCCTTGTTCTGCCGCGGGCAATTCTGTGACGGCGGTAACGTGCCTCCCGTCACTCTCAATGCCATGGCCGGGCCCGGTCTTTGACTAAGATTGGCTTTGACTAAGATTGGCCGGCCATCCGCGCTTGCATGACGCTGCCAAAAAGAAAGACGTGGATGCCCGGCTCAAGGCCGGGCATGACACGGGAGTGGTTTCCTTATAGGTGCCGGCGCCATATCGTCTTCAGATGACCGTCACCCCGGAATCCCAGCCCGATCCCCGCCGCCACATGCCGGCAACGCTGCGCAACCGCGAGGCCATTCTGGCCGTACTGCAGGATGGCGTGCTGCCCCGGCATGGCCTGCTGCTGGAGATCGCCAGCGGCAGCGGCGAGCATGCCGCCTTCATGGCGCCGCAGCTGGCGCCGCTGCTCTGGCAGCCGAGCGATTACGAGGCGGATGCGCTGCCCTCCATCGATGCCCATGCGCGCGACAGCGGCGCTGCCAACATCCGCCCGGCGCTACGGCTGGATGTCACGGCGCGGCCCTGGCCGCTGGCGGCCTGCGATGCGCTGCTCTGCTGCAACATGATCCATATCGCGCCGTGGACGGCGGCCGAGGGGCTGTTCGCCGGCGCCGCCGCGATCATGCCTGCTGGCGCACCGCTGATTCTTTACGGTCCGTTCCGCCGCGACGGCGCGCATACCGCGCCGTCGAATGCCGATTTCGATACCGGCCTGCAGCAGCGCGATCCGCGCTGGGGCGTGCGCTGCCTCGATACCGAGGTGACGCCGCTGGCGCAGGCGCAGGGCTTTGCGCGGGACCGCATCGTCGAGATGCCGGCCAACAATCTCACCGTGATCTTCCGGAAGCGCTGACATGGACAGCATCACCCAGCTTCTGTTCGGCGGCGTGCTGGCGGCGGCCGGTTTCCGCCGCAGCCTCGGCCGCCGCGCGGTGATCGCCGGCGGTGCGATTGCCACATTGCCCGATCTCGATGTGCTGGCCGATCTGGTCGGCCAGCCCTCGGTGATCGATATCTGGCTGCATCATCGCGGCGTCACCCATTCCTTTCCGGTCACGCTGGTGGCCGGCGCCGCCATCGGCGTGGCGATCTGGGCCACCGAACGATACTGGGCGCAGGGGCCAAAGCCGCAGGAGATCGAGGACGAATCCGCACGATCCAAAGCCAGGCTCTGGGCCTGGCTCTGGCTCGGCGCGCTCTGTGCCGTCACGCATCCGCTGCTTGATCTGTTCACCAGCTACGGCACGCAGCTGCTGGCGCCGTTCAGCAATGCGCGCTTTGCCGTCAACGCGATGCCGATCATCGATCCGGTCTATTCGCTGCCGCTGCTGGCGGTGTTTCTGTTCGCCCTGCTGACACGCCGCCATGCGGCGGCGGCACAGCGCGCGGCGCAGCTCGCGCTGGTCTATATCGGGCTTTACACGACGATGGCCTGGGGCGTCGGCCGGCATATGGAGGATCGCGCGCGCGAGGAGCTGCGCGACAGCCATCCGGTGGCCGCGGCCGCGGCACGCGTCGATGCCTATCCGGTGATCTTCCAGATTTTCTGGCGCCGCATCGTCGCCGATCTGCCCGATGAAATCCTGATCGGCTTCGCCTCGCCGTTCCGCGCTGCGCCGATCCGCTGGCAGCGCATCCCGCGGCCGGACACGGCGCCCGTGCTGGCGGCCGTCCAGGCGACGCATGAGGCACGCGTGCTGCGCTGGTTCGCCGATGGCCGCCTGCACTGGCGCCTGCTGCCCGATCCGGCGCCGCAGACTGCCGGCGGTTTCATCGTCGAGGCGCGCGACTATCGCTACGGTCTGCCGGGCGACAGCATCCTCGGTTTCTGGGGCCTGCGCTTCCGCACCGATGCGCAGGGCCGCATGCTGGAGGCGCCGGCGCCATTGGCGGAACGGCCGCCGTTCAGCCGCGCCGGCCTGCGCGAGCTGTATGACGGTCTGCTGGGGCGCTGATCCGCGTGGCACGGATGCGCGATGCGGCTGACGTTTCAAATAAACGGCGACGGCATCGCAAATAACCGCAAATATAGTTTTCCATGATTACAGGCGGTTACAAAGTAAAACGCATGATTACCCATGTAATAACCCATTGGTTTTATTTAATTTCTATCTAATTCTCAAATAAAGCCTATGGTCGCGGTCTGGCATATTCCTGCCAATCAGAAAGCGTGATTTCCATGACGCAGTCCCAGACCCAGACGCCGCAGAAAGAGAATACTTTCGCGGCGCTCGACAAGAAGGTTGCCGACGGCATCGCGGCCGACAAGGTCGCAACCCAGCCGCAGCCGGCGATGCAGACGCCTGCCCAGACTCCGGTTCCGGCACCGCAGCAGCAGCAGCAGGCTGAAGCCAAGCCGCAGGCCCAGCAGGGCGATATGCCTGCCACCAAGTCCTGATGCAGGATGCGGGATGCCGTTCCGCTAACGCGCGGCATCCCGCGGCTGCCCGTGTCGTTCCGTCACCGGACCGACGGCGGCATGGCCGGCGAACTGCCGCTGCATATCCTGCTGGCCGATGAGGCCATGGAGGCTGTGCTGCGCAGCGCCGGCCATACCGCAACGACGTTTATGCAGCAATGGCGCGGTTTTGCAGCGCTGCCCCGCGATGCTTCGCCGGTCGTGCTGCCGGCCGCCGCCTGATGCAGCCCTGACTGCACGGCACCGCCATTTCCGTTTCAACCGGCCGCAGCCTTGCGGCAAAGGAGTCACCCCATGACCGCTCTCACGGATCGCAAAACCACCTGGCAGGACCGTCTTGCCGAACAATGGACCACGATAAAACCGCTCGCCCTCATGCTGGCGCTCGGCCTCGTCGCCGGGCCGCTGATTTCCAACTACATGGGCTGGCAGGTGACGCGCGGGTATGCCGACCGCCAGAGCCGCAGCAGCGCAGTCGAGCAGCAGGCGATGGTCTGCTCGGCCATGGCGCAGGCCGAGACACCTGATACGGCCAAGCTGGGCTGGGCCGAACGCCGGACGATTGCCGAGAAATTCGCCGTCATGCCGGGGCGTGACGCAGCGGATTCCGATGTGGTGAGCGCCTGCAGCCAGCTGCTGGCCGCCTCCTGATCCCGCACCGCGTGTGATGTGGCGCTATGCCGCCGCATCGCCGCGGGCGAATTCTCACCGGATCGGGCCGAAATCGCCTATACTGCGCTGTATATTCGCCCAGGCTCAGGCCACAGCGTAACCAGGAGCCCTTTGTATGACTGCCCGCAGAATCCAGGCCGAAATCGATCAGAAACGTGCCCAGTTGCGCCAGGAAGTGACCCTGCAGCGCCAGCAGGCCGCGGCCGATGCCGCGCGCGATGCCGATGACCAGCGCGATGCCGTCACGGCAAAGGTGATGGAACTGCGTAACCTGCGTCTTGCCCGCGATGCCCGCCGCGCCGCCGCGGCAAAACCGGCCGAAGAAACAGTGTGACGCGCGCCGGCTGACGGTTATTAGCGCGACCTTGTATTCGGCGCCCCGCCACCCCATATATTATACATTGCCAGAGCCGAGTGCCGCAGCCTGCCGATCCGCGCTGCGGCTGCACGACATCCGCGTGGATGCCGTATCTGCCATTCACACCGCCGGCGCAGTTTTCGCATCATCGGCTCTTCGATGCGGATGCCTTCACTCTCGCGCCGTTTTTCCCTATCGCCGTCCAGCCGCCCTGCTGACTTGCAGCCGGCGGCGGCGCAGCATGATTGGAGGTCGTTCATCATGACATCGCGTACCATTACATCCGAAGATGCCCGCGCCCGCGCCGAACAGCGTTTCCAGAAAGCCTCGCAGCGCGAACGCGAAGCCGAGGCCGCGCAGAAGGCCGAGCAGGACCGGCGCAAGGCCACCGCCAACAAGATGGAGCATCTGCGTGCCCTGCGCCTGGCGCGCGAAGCCGGCGATGCCACGCCGGCACAGGCCGAAGCCGCCGCCGATAATGAAAAGCGCCGCGCCGAACTGCTCGGCATCGGCAAGCCGGCACCGGTCAAGCGCAAGCCGAGCATGCGGCCGCGCAAGGCCAAGCCGTCTGCTGTCGAGGCCGCCGAACTCATCTAAGCTATTGTATTCACCGCGTATGCCGGCGGCATGATGCGGCCGCCGGCCCTAGCGGGCCGGCGGCGCTTCGCCTATAGTGCCGCCGCTATGCCAGACCGACCTAGCGCGGGCGTTTCGCCCCAAGCCGGCCGCCGCAGAACAGCGCGCGTCGCCGCTTCCACACCATTCCTGCACCGACCGGCGCTGCTTCAGCCCTGGGTCCGTTTCCCTGCGCGAGGAGGCCATGTCGCTCGCGCTTGAACTGCTGCTGATCGTTGTCCTGATCCTGGTCAACGGCCTGCTGGCGATGTCGGAACTGGCCGTGGTGTCGGCGCGCAAGGCGCGGCTCGAAGCCATCGTGCGCAAGAAAGCGCGCGGCTGGCGCGGCGCGCGGCTGGCGCTGCAGCTCGGCACCGAACCCGGCCGGTTTCTCTCCGCCGTGCAGATCGGCATCACGCTGGTCGGCATTTTCGCCGGCGCCTTTTCCGGCGCCACGCTGGCCGAACGGCTGACCGCCTGGCTGGTGGCGCAATTCGGCATCGATCCGACCATCGCCAGTCCGGCAGCCTTCGCCGTCGTGGTCAGCATCGTCACCTATCTGTCGCTGATCATCGGCGAACTGGTGCCCAAACAACTGGCCCTGAAGAATGCCGAAGGCATCGCGGCCGCCATGGCGCCGGTGCTGCATATTCTGGCGCGCATCGCCGCGCCGCTGGTCTGGCTGCTCGACCGGTCTTCGCAGCTGGTGCTGCGCCTGATCGGTGCGGGCAAGGGCAATGCCGGCGCGGTGACGGAAGAAGAGATCCAGCATCTGGTGGCCGAGGCGGAAAGTGCGGGCACCGTCGAACCCGCCGAACGCCAGATGATTGCCGCCGTGATGCGGCTGGGCGATCGCCCGGTGCGCAGCGTGATGACGCCGCGCCACGATCTCGACTGGCTCGACCTGTCGCTGCCGCATGAAGAGCAGATGCTGCGCCTGCGCGAGACCACGCATCTGCTGCTGCCGGCCGCGCGCGGCTCGATCGATGAGCCGGTGGGCAGCGTCAGCGTGAAAGACGTGCTCAACCAGCTGCTCGACAGCGGCCGCGACGGCCTGGCGCAGGCCGGCATCACCAGCTTCGTGCGGCCGGTGCCGGCGCTGCATGAAAACGCCGACCTGCTCGCCGCATTGTCGCTGCTGCAGAAGTCGCCGGCCGGCATGGCCTTCGTCGTCGATGAATTCGGCAGCCTCGAAGGCGTGGTGACGGCGAACGATATTCTCGAAAGCATCGCCGGCAATTTCGCGCTGCCCGACGGCGAGGAGCTGCCCGGCGCGATGCAGCGCGAGGACGGCTCCTGGCTGCTCGACGGCCTGCTGGCGCGCGATGAACTGGTGGCCCGGCTCGGCATCACGCTGCCGGCCGAGGAAGACGACTATCACACCGTCGCCGGCTTTGTGCTGGCGCGCTTCGGCCGCCTGCCGGAAACCGGCGACTATGTCGAATGGCATGGCTGGCGCTTCGAGGTGGTCGACATGGATGGCCGCCGCATCGACAAGGTACTGGCGCTGCCACCCGTCGCGCCCTATGGCGCGCATGATTCATAGTTTTCGGGTCATAGTTTTCGGGCGCCCTATGGCGCGCATAATTCGTAAGCCGGCATAAACTGCACCAGGCGGAAACCGCCGGCCGGGTTCGCCGTTATGATCCGCAGGCGGAGTGAAATCCGCCGGCGATGCCGTGGCTGCCTCGTATGGGGCTGCCCGAAAAACGCACTTGTATGACAGCGGCTTACATAGCCGGCGCATAAAACGCGTCGCCCCGGGATCAGGGCGGTCCGGGCAAAAAAAGGGGCCGCACAAAAGTGCGGCCCAAGTCTAGGGAGGAAACGCCCGAGAAGGGCATGCAACAAACCGAAGCTTGTTGCAACGCAAAAACTATAGAAAGACCGTGTGCAGCGCAAGAGGAAAATCGGGTCAGGATGTCGCACCTTTAATATCAATGACTTGTGAAATTTTCTGATTCATTCATCAGGGTGCGCGACAGATTGTTTGCTCACATTTCATTGTGCAGGCGCGAATAATCCCGAAGTGTTGCGCCCGGAACACAGGCAGCCGCATTTTTAGCCAGAATGCTGGATGGGCATTTTGTCCACAGGGCGGCGGCGGCTGGTCGCGACTCGCCAGATTTTTTGCCTGGCCTTCCGTCCGGGAAGGTTGGGCTGGATTGGATGCCTGCGCCTCAGTCCCGGCGGCTGAGCCAGGTAGCGATCCAGCCGGGCAGCGCCTCGGGTTTGAGCGGTGGGGCGACGAAATACCCCTGGGCGACATCGCAGCCCTGCTCGGCGGCGCAATCCCAGTCGAGCCGGGTTTCGATCCCCTCGGCCACCGTGGTCATGCCGAGCTTGCGCGCCAGCCGCACCGACGAGCTGACGATGGCCCGCGCCGCCTGGTCCTGCGCCGCCATGCCGACGAACTGGCGGTCGATCTTCATTTCCTCGAAGGGGAAGCGCTGCAGCTGTTCGAGCGAGGAATAGCCGGTACCGAAATCGTCGATGGCGAGGTTGAAGCCTTTCAGCTTGAGCCGCGTCAGCACTTCCAGCGCCGCGGTCTGGTCCTCGATCAGCCGGCTCTCGGTCACTTCCAGCACGATATCGCCGGGCCTGAGGCCATGCTCGCTCACCGCAGAGGCGATGCGCTGGGGCAGGTCGAGGCGCGTCAGGTTGGCGGTCGAAAGATTGACCGCCATCTGCAGGCTGAGGCCTTCGGCGCGCCAATGCGCGGCGGCGCGCAGCGCCAGGCCGAGGATGGCTTCGAACAACGGCTCGGCGGCGGCGCCGTTCTCGGCCAGCGGAATGAACTGTCCGGCGCCGATCACGCCGCGCTGCGGATGACGCCAGCGCGCCAGTGCCTCGACGCCGACCGGCTGGCGGGTGGCCATCGCCACTTTCGGCTGCACCATGATCTCGATCTGGCCGAGCCGGATGCCATCCAGCAATTCGGCTTCGCTCAGGGGTTCGTCCGCATCGATGACAGCGCGCGCCCCGCCGGTGGCGAGCTTGCGCAGCAGGCCGGCGATGGCGATATCGGTGAGCGGCTTTTCAACGAAGCCGAGGATATTGAGGTTATGTGCGCGCGCCAGCGTTTCGGCGGTGCGCAGCACACGGGCGGATTCGGCGCTGAACAGGGCGATCTGGCCTTCATAGCCGCGCTCGGCGAGATGGCGCAGCACCTCGATGCCGTCCATGCCTGGCATGTTGAGATCGAGCAGCATCAGGTCGCAGGTCAGGCCGGCCGCCGCGATGCGGTCGAGCGCCGCGAGCGCGGCGGCGCCGTCGTCGCAGGTCTCGACAGTGCCGATGCCCTGGGCGCGCAGCATGGCGGCGGCCATGTCGCGCATCAGCTGCATGTCATCGACCACCAGAACGCGCAGGCGGGCGGGGTCGACGGCAGCCGGTTCGGCGGGCCCGGTTGTGGGATCAGGGGCAGACACAGCGTTACTCTCGGGTGCCGTCACGGCAGGGTCAAGCAAAACAGCAGGGTCAGGTGTCGCTGTCCGCGGCAGGCTCGCCTTCGACATCGCCGCGCCGCTGCAGCAGCGCCACCAGGCTCCAGCAGCCGGCCGCCCAGGCGCTGCCGATCATCCAGCCGCCCAGCACGTCGCTCGGCCAGTGCACGCCGAGATAGACGCGGCTGACGCCGACCAGCAGGGTGACGCAGACCGCCAGCAGCAGCAGGAAGGCCTTCAGGCGTTTGCGGCTTTCGCTGCGCGCCAGCAGGGCGGCGAGCGTGAGATAGACGATGGCGGTCATCATCGCATGGCCGCTCGGAAAGCTCGCCGTGTAGACCGTCATGCCATGCGGCACCAGGTCGGGCCTGGGCCGCTCGAAGCCGGCCTTCAGCAGGGTCGACATCAGCTGGCCGCCGGCAATGGCGGCGAACAGGAACAGCGCGCTGCGCCGGCGTCGCCGCAGCAGCAGATAGAGAATGCAGGCGGCGGTGATGAAGGCGAGCGGCCCGGTGCCGCCGAAGGCGGTGACGTCGCGCATCATCTCTTCCAGCCAGAGCGGTCCGAGCGGGTTGGAGAGGTCCTGCGGATTGCGCAGGCTCAGCAGCAGCCGGCGGTCGACATCGCCGGTCTCGCCTTCGAGGATTTCGTCGGCCAGCGCGACGAAGCCCCACAGCGCCAGTGCCGCCACCCCCGGCAGCACCAGCAAAGGCAGTTCAAAGCGGCCGAGGCGGGTGAGGAGAGCGGAGAGGGGATGGGGCATAACGAGGTTACTGATACAGAGACGTCATCATCATACAAATCGTCATGCCCGGGCTTGACCCGGGCATCTCGCGCCGCGCGGAGAAAGATCCTCGGGTCAAGCCCGAGGATGACAGGCTTGTATTGATGGCGGCGGTCCGCCTCACCGGAACGCGCCGTGATACTCGTCGTTGGGCTGCATCTCGATGGCGGCCGCCATGCGGTTGCTCATGTTGAAGAAGCTGGCGGTGGCGGCGATGTCCCAGATGTCCTTGTCGCTCCAGCCCGCTTTCCGCAGCGCCTCGCGGTCGGCCTCGACGATCTTGGCCGGCGTTTCGGTCAGCTTGGCGGCGAAATCCAGTGCGGCGCGCAGCTTCGGCGACAGCTCGGCGGCGCGGTAGTTCATCACCATCAGTTCGCCCAGCTTCGGATCGCCCGAAATCTGCCGCACGGCGGCACCATGGGCGGTCAGGCAGTAGAAGCAGTGGTTGATGCTGCTGACCACCACGGCGATCATCTCGCGCTCGAGTTTGCTGAGGCCGGACTCGCCCAGCATCAGCTCGTTGTACATCTCGGAAAAGCCGCGCAGCTTTTTCGCATCGAAGCTGTAGCTGAGCAGCACATTCGGCACGAAGCCGATCTTCGCGTCGCATTTGGCGAAATAGGCCTGGGTCGCCGGATCGAGTTTTTCGCGCGGCGGCACGGCAATTTTCAGGGCATGCGGCTTGGTGGTCTTTTTGGCGGCGGTCTTCTTCGGGGCAGCTTTGGCATTGGCCATGGTTTCCTCCTGGGCTGGCCCAACACTAGGGCGAAGTCAGGCGGGAACAAAGTCTTTGGCCAGGGGGTGTGGGTTACACATAAGCGGTCACCCTTGGGCTTGTCCCAAGGGTCCATCCCGACCATCCGTGTTTCGGAACGTGCAGATGGACCCTCGGAATAAATCCGAGGGTGACGATTTGTGTCGCTGAGCGCGCGATCAGCGCGGATCGAAGCCCTGTTTAAAGTCGCCGACCTGGCCGCGATGGCGCAGCAGATGGTCGGCCAGCACCAGGGCCAGCATGGCCTCGCCGACCGGCACGGCGCGAATGCCGACGCAAGGGTCGTGGCGGCCCTTGGTCATGATCTCGGTTTCAGTGCCGAAGCGGTCGATGGTGGCGCGCGGGCTGAGGATCGAGGAAGTCGGCTTCACCGCGAAACGCACGACGATGTCCTGGCCGGTGGAAATGCCGCCGAGAATGCCGCCGGCCTGGTTGGACAGGAATGCCGCACCGCCGTCTCTCAGGCGCATCTCGTCGGCATTGGCTTCACCTGACAGCGCAGCAGCGGCAAAGCCGGCGCCGATCTCGACGCCCTTCACGGCATTGATGCTCATCATCGCCGCAGCGAGATCGGCGTCCAGCTTGCCGTAGATCGGCTCGCCCAGGCCGGCGGGAATGCCGGAGGCACGCAGTTCCACCACGGCACCGACGGACGAGCCGGCCTTGCGGATGCCGTCGAGATAATCTTCCCACTCCAGCGCCGTTTTCGGATCGGGGCACCAGAAGGGATTCTGCGTCACGCTGTCCCAGCTCCAGGTGCTGCCGTCGATTTTCTTTTCGCCGATCTGCACCAACGCGCCGCGGATCATCACCTGCGGGCCGAGCAGGGTTTTCAGCACCTGGCGCGCCACGGCGCCGGCGGCGACGCGGGACGCGGTTTCGCGCGCCGAGCTGCGGCCGCCGCCGCGATAGTCGCGGATGCCGTATTTGCTCCAGTAGGTGTAGTCGGCATGACCGGGACGGAACTTGTCTTTGATCTCGCCGTAGTCCTTCGAGCGCTGGTCGACATTCTCGATCATCAGCATGATCGGCGTGCCGGTCGTCTGTCCCTCGAAAGTGCCGGACAGGATCTTCACAGAGTCGGGCTCCTGGCGCTGGGTGACGAAGCGCGAGGTGCCTGGCTTGCGCTTGTCCATCCAGTCCTGGATATCGGCCTCGGACAGCGCCACGCGCGGCGGCGCGCCGTCGATCACGCAGCCCAGCGCCGGGCCGTGACTCTCGCCCCAGGTGGTGACGCGGAACAGCCGGCCAAAGCTGTTATCAGACATGGGGGCTATTGTCAGACATGGCGCAGGCTTACTCGGCCTTCTTGCTGCCGAGCGAGAGCAGCAGGTCGGCGACCTGCGCGGCCTGATCGACCGCGACCATGCCGACGCTGTGATAGCCACTGTCGACATGATGCACTTCGCCGGTGACGCCGGAGCCCAGCTCGCTCAGCAGGTACAGACCGGCGCCGCCGACCTGCTCGATGCTGACATTGCGGCGCAGCGGCGCGTTCAGCTCGTTCCATTTCAGGATATAGCGGAAATCGCCGATGCCACTGGCGGCCAGCGTCTTGATCGGACCGGCCGAGATGGCATTGATGCGAATGTTCTTGCGGCCGAGATCGGCGGCGAGATAGCGCACGGAAGCCTCAAGGGCGGCTTTCGCCACGCCCATCACGTTGTAATGCGGCATCACGCGCTCGGCGCCGTAATAGGTGAGCGTGATGGCGGCGCCGCCATCGGTCATCAGCTTTTCTGCGCGCTGCATGACAGCCGTGAAGCTGTAGCAGCTGACATTCATGGTCAGTGCGAAATTTTCCGGGCTGGTGTCGATATAGCGGCCCTTCAGCTCGTTCTTGTCGGAAAAGCCGATGGCATGGACCAGGAAATCCAGCTTGCCCCAGGCCTTCTCCAGCGTGGCGAAGGTGGTATCGATCGAGGCGGCATTGGTGACGTCGCATTCCAGCACATGCTGTGCGCCGATACCGGCGGCCAGCGGCCTGACGCGCTTTTCCAGCGCCTCGCCCTGATAGGTGAAGGCCAGTTCGGCGCCATGGTCGTGCAGCGCCTTGGCGATGCCCCAGGCGAGCGAACGGTCATTGGCGACGCCCATGATCAGGCCACGCTTGCCATGCATGAGCGGTTGCGGTTGCGACATGAAATCCCTCTGAAGGCTGTAGCTGGCGAAACGGCCGGCGCAGCCTTGCCGGCGCTCCTGGCACGAAACACTGGGGCGGGAGAGTAACTGAAAGCCCGGTTCAGGCCAAGTCGGTTAAGCCATTATGGCGCAAAGAAAATCGGCGCCAGTTCAATGTCCGGCACGGGACCCGGTGCAGTCTCCGGTCCGGTATCGGCCGTCCAGCCCTGATCGACCGCCGCGATGCGGGCAATGCCCTGTTCCAGCGGCGCAAGGCCAAGGCCGGCTTCGGCCGCATCCAGCGCACCGGCAGTCAGCGGACCGAACAGGCCGTCGACCAGCAGCGGCCCGCCGCGATACGGCCGGCGCCGCGCATCCACCGCATCGGGTGCCGGCGCACCGGGCCAGAGCAGGTCGTTGAGGCCGCGCTGCAGCCAGCCGGTGACGCGATGGCGTGCCGCAGCGTCGCCGCCGAGATCCTGCTGCCAGCGGTCGAGCCGGGCGCCGAGGCTGGCCAGCTGTTCGCCGCGCCGACGTTCGGCAGCGCTCATCGCCGATGTTTCCGGCAGGTTCTGCCGCCGCGGACTGCGCAGCGGCCGGCCGGTGGCATCGGCCTCCTGCGGCGCATCGCCATAGAGATGGCGGTAGGTATCGCCGACCAGTCGAAAGGCATCGTCATGCCGGCGGTGCTGCGGCTTCAGATAGGCATCATGCGCCTGCAGGGCATGCAGATCGGACTCGCTCAGATCGCCCGGCGCTTTGGCCAGGGTGAAATCAAGCCAGCGCTGCGGTGTCGGCGGCAGCGTCGCGAACTGCGCGGCAAAAGACGTTGCCTGCGCAGACTGCAGCGGCGTTTCCGTCGTCGCATTGCCGTGAAAGCCTTCCGTTTCCATCAGGCCCTGGCTGGGCAGGGTCTCGGCATTCTCGTTAACCGCATCGCGGAAACGGCGATCGCTGACCGGTTTCCAGTCCTGCTGTGCCCAGTCGGAAATATCGGTCAGCGGCAAGCCGGTCGGCACGGCGATATCAGGCAGCACGACATTGGCGGGCAGGCCCCAGGCGCCGCCCATATCGGGCTGCAGCAGCGTCGGGAAATAGGCTTCCTTCGGAATGCCGCGCGTTTCGAAAACCGCGGCGTGATACTCCACGCTCTGCTGGCCGGTGATGCGATGATCGCCGCGCTCCTGCAGGTTGCGGTCGCGCTGTGCCAGATCGGCGGCCGCCACCGCGTTGCGGATGTCGTCGCGTTCGCTGTCGGTCAGCGGCCGGCCGCGCCGGTCGCGGGCGAAACGCTCCAGCCGTGCATTGGCAGTTTCGCCCAGTTCGCCGCGATTGCCGGCCGCATCCCTGGCCAGGCCGGCATAGGCGTCCTGTTTTTCCAGGGTCGCCCAGTAGCCATCGATGTCGCCGGCAGCAAGACGATCGCGCGCCTGGTCGAGCACGGCCCGCTGTTCGCGACGGGAGGGGCGGGGCTTATAGACCATTGGCAAAGCCCCTCTCGTATGATCTTGTTTTGTTCCAAATAGTCTTTTCAGTATAAAAGTTACGTAAATCAGTCAGTTGATGAAGAGGGCGACGCCGCCCAGGAGGGCCATGGCGAAGAGGGATAGGCCGGCCGGGCTGATCATGATGGCGGTCGCGATGCCCAGCCCGATCCAGTATTTCCGGCGCCGCTCCGGGGCCACGAACTGGCGCACGAGCCAGACGGCCATGCCGAACAGCAGCAGATAAGCGGCAATGCGCAGGCTGTAATAGACCGGCTTCTCATAGCCGGTGCCCCTGGTCAGCGTCTGGGCGCCGACGCCGATCACGAATTCCAGGCAGACCAGCAGGATGATGCCCATGACGGCGAACATCACGCCGGCGATCCAGCGCCATAACGGTTCGGAGCGCGGCAGGGTGGGGGCGGGCCCGGACGGGTTCTCCGGCATGCCGGCGGGCGGAGGCTGCATGGCTATCTCGGGTCAGTGTTGCAGGAAGGATAGCGGATCTCCGCGGGCAATGTCAATACATAAAGAGAACAAAATACGGCTAAATTTCCTATGCAGATCGCCCGACCCATGGTGGATGCCATGCAACCGGGAAAGCGGAGGCGGGCATGCCGGTCACGCATTACTGAAAGATAACCCCGCATAATCAATTGGATATGACGGCCAAGCTGGGTTTTTGCATTAGTAACGTTGGTGAAAAGGCAAAGAGGATCGGGCCGTGGATATCGGAGTTGGAGACCGCCAGCAGTGGCGCGCCGGTTTGCAGCCTGGCAGCGACAGCGAAGCGACGCTGAACAGCATCATCGAACATTCGCCGAGCGGCATGGCGCTGGCGACGCCGCAGGGCCGCTGCCTGCGCGTCAACCGGGCGCTCTGCGACCTGCTTGGCTACACGCCCGAAGAATTCTATGACCTCGATTTCCGCGCGCTGACCCATCCCGATGACATTGCCGATTCCGAAAACGCCTATCGGCTGCTGAACGACAACCAGACGGAACGGCACCATGCCGAGAAGCGCTACCGGCGAAAGGACGGCAGCTATCTCTGGGCTGCTGTGGTCTGGTCGGCCGCGCGCAGCGCCAGCGGCACGATGGCGAATATCGTCGTGCAGATCACCGACATCACCGCGCACAAGCAGCATGAAGCCGAGCTTGAGGAGCTGGCCGAATATCTCCGGCTTGCCATCCAGGCCAGCCAGATCGGCATCTGGTCCTACGATTTCGAAAGCCGCGAATTCATCGCCGATGCGCGGGTCTGGGAATTGTGGGGCCGCGATCCGCTGATACCGGACAACTCGGCCAATGCCTGGATGGCGCGCATCCATCCCGAGGATCGCGACATGGTGATGACGCGCTACAAGGCCGCGCTCGACGGCCATGGCAGCTTCGAGACCGAGCATCGGGTGGTGCTGCCAAACGGCCGCATCCGCCATATCCGCGTGCAGTCGGTGGTGCAGCGCCATGAAGACGGCCGGCCGCGCAAGCTGATCGGCACGAATGCCGACGAGACCGACCGGATCGAAATGGCGCGCTACCTGCAGCGGGCCAAGGACGAGGCGGAAGCCGCCAATCGCGCCAAAAGCATGTTTCTGGCCAATATGAGCCATGAATTACGCACGCCGCTGAATGCCATCATCGGTTTTTCCGACGCGATGAAATCCGGCATCGTCAATGTCACCAATGAATCGCTGGTGCGCTCCTATTCGGCCGATATCCATGCCAGCGGCCAGCATCTGCTCGGAATCATCAACGACCTGCTCGACCTGTCGCGCATCGAGTCGGGCAAGTTCACGCTGAACGAATCCAGTTTCGACCTGCGCGACGTGATCAACGATGTGGTCAGCGTGATCCGTCGCGAGGCAACGGCAGCAGGACTGAGGCTGGATTTCGATATCGCCGAGAACGTTCCGGCTTTCTGCGGCGATGAGCGCGCGGTGCGCCAGATCATGTTCAACCTGCTGTCCAATGCCGTGAAGTTCACTCAGCCGGGCGGATGCATCACCTGCGGCCTGCAGGCCGAGCCGCGCACCGGCCTGCGCCTGTGGGTGTCCGATACCGGCATCGGCATCGCCGCCGCCGATATTCCGCGCCTGATGCAGCCCTTCGCGCAGATCGACAATGTCTACAAGCGGCAATTCCAGGGCGCCGGCCTCGGACTCGCCATCGTGCGCTCGCTGGTGGAAATGCATGGCGGCGCGGTCGGCATCGCCAGCACGCCCGGCAAGGGCACCACGGTCAACGTCATGCTGCCGGCCGACCGGATGATCGCTTTCCCTGCGGCTGCGACCGGGGCGCCGTAACGCGGCCGCCGCGCCGGCGGCCGATCTCTCTCAGCCCGGACGGCCGCCGCGGACGGCGCGTTTGACGGCGGCGGTACGGATGCGCTCCATGCGCTGCCGCACGGCTTCATCCGGCAGGCCGGTCTGTTCCAGCGCCATGGCGCCGAGCTGCAGCGAGGCTTCCTCGGCCTCGGCCACCACATCGCTGGCACCAAGGCCGCGCAACTGGTCGGCATGCGGGATATCGCGGGCACGCGCCAGAACCGGCAGGGCCGGCCACGCGCTGCGGGCCGCACTGACCAGACGGCCGGCCGCCACGGGATCGTCCAGCGTCACCACCAGGACCTGGGCCCGCGCGGCCCCCAGCTTGCCCAGCAATTCGCCGTGGCTGGCATCGCCGTAATGCACCGGACGGCCGGCGTCGCGTTCGCGGGCCACGGTCATGGCATCGTGGTCGAGCGCCGCCCAGGGGATGTTTTCACTATCCAGCACGCGCGCCACCGTTTGCCCGACGCGGCCGAAGCCGCAGATCAGCACATGGCCTTCCAGGTCTTCGTCATCGCGTCCGGCAATGCCGTGATCGCGCGTGGCCGTGCGATGGCCGATCGCCTGCGCCAGCCGGCGCCCGAGCTGCGCGGTCAGCGGTGTCAGCGCCATCGACAGCGACACCACCAGCAGCATGAACTGCGCGACGTCGAGCTGCAGCAGGCCGAGCCGTTCGGCCAGGCCGACGACCACGAAGGCGAATTCGCCGCCCTGGCCGAGCAGCAGCGCCATTTCCAGCGCCACGGCGCGGCCCTGGCCGAACAGCAGCGCCAGCAGGCCGATGATACCGCCCTTGAGCACGAACAGGCCGATCACCGAAACCAGCACCCAGCCGGCATGATCCAGCGCCACGCGCAGATCGATGCCCATGCCGACCGACAGGAAGAACAGCCCGAGCAGCAGGCCCTTGAACGGCTCGATGCTGACCTCGACGGCGTGACGATATTCGCTTTCCGCCAGCAGCAGGCCGGCGAGAAAGGCACCGAGCGCCATCGACAGGCCGGCTATTCCGGTGGCCGCTGCCATGGCGATCACCACCAGCAGGGTCAGTGCCATGAAGAGTTCGGGGCTTTTCGCCGCGCCGACCAGGCGATAGAGCGGCGCCAGCAAATAGCGGCCGAACAGCACGATGCCGCCGATGGCCAGGGCGGCGCCGAGCAGCGTCTCGCCCAGCTGCGGCAGCAGCGTGGCATTGCCATCCGCGCCGGGCTGGGCGGCGGCGAGGAAACCGAGCAGCAGCAGGATCGGCACCACGGCCAGATCCTGCATCAGCAGCATGGCGAAACTGGCGCGGCCCATCGGCGTGGCGCTGCGCCGCGTCTCGACCAGCAGCTGCATGACGATGGCGGTGGAGCTGAGCGCCAGGCAGCAGCCCAGCACGATGGCGGCCGGCGCGGCATTGCCGAACAGCATGGCGATGCCGGCGATGGCCGTCCCGGTCAGCAGAATCTGCCCGAGGCCGAGACCAAAGACCAGCCGGCGCAACTGCCATAACCGATCGAGCGACAGTTCAAGGCCGATGGTGAAGAGCAGGAACATCACGCCGAATTCGGCGATCAGCCGCACGCCGTCGATGTCGCCGATGGTGACATAGGCCAGGGCGGGCAGCGTATCGGCGAACAGGGCGAGGCCGAAGGGCCCGATCGCCAGCCCGACCATCAGGAAACCCAGCACCGGGCTGACGCGCAGGCGGTGGAAGACCGGCACGACAATGCCGGCGGCGACCAGAAACACCACCAGTTCGCGGAGATAGGGAATCGCCTCGTTATGCTCCATATCTGACCTTTGCCCTGCAGCGGCCCGGAGGTCAAATGGTTGCCGGCACTGGCAAAGCTGCCGGCCCGCATGCCGTCGCAGCGCCATGCTATGACCGTGAAGACAGGCTGCCGGCAGGCTGGGCGTGACAAGGGTCAAAATCCGGCGCGCGGCGCGGCGATTTGTCACCGGTGTCGGTCTTGTGGTTGCGAAAGCTTCGCAATAGCGTCGACCCCGCCCCGCCTGAAGCAAACAAAGGAGAGCCGCCGTCATGCTGTCGGTCGCTGTCGACTCATTCTTCATTCTGCTGCGCGAAGGGTTGGAAGCCCTGCTGGTCATCGCCGCCCTTGCGGCCTTTCTGCAGCGCGCGGGCGAGGGCCATCGCCGCGGCGCCCTGCTCTGGGGCAGCGTTGCCGCCCTGCTGGCCAGCCTGGTGGCGGCCTGGATCTTCTACCGCTATTTCGGCGGCGCCCATGACGATCTGACCGAAGCCGTCGTGATGTCGGTGGCGGCGGTGCTGCTGCTGTATGTCAGCGGCTGGCTCTGGCTGCGTCGCGACCCGGAAGGCTGGAAGCGCCGCCTGCAGCAGCAGACCAACCGCGCCCTGCAGGCCGACGGGCCCTGGCTGCTGGCGGGGATCGCTTTTCTGGCCGTGTTCCGCGAAGGCGCCGAGACCATCCTGTTCCTGCATGCGGTGGCCGCCGAGGCGGAAACCGGCGTGTCGGGCATGCTGCCGGGCCTGACGGCGGCCGCCCTGCTGCTGGCGCTGATTTACCTGGCGATGACGAAACTGGCGCTGCGTCTGCCGCTGCGCCCGGTCTTCGCCGTAACGTCTGGCATCCTGTTCCTGCTCGGCCTGCGCTTCATCGGCGGCGCCCTGCTGGAAGTCCAGGAACTCGGCTGGCTGCCTTACGACGATGTCGGCCTGCCGGCCTGGGCGGTGCAGGCCGGCTTCAATCCGACCCTGCAGGCGCTCGGCCTGCAGGCGGCGCTGCTGGCCGGCGCACTGCTGTTTGCCGCGACGCAGGGCCGGGCGCGCCGCGACGCCGCGGCCTGAGGCCGGCAATAAAAAGGCCGGACGGCATCGCTGCCGCCCGGCCTTTTCACATGCGGTGGATCGGGCTCAGCCGAGAATGGACTGCAGCTTCATCGCCACGCCCATATTGCCCTTCACCTTCAGCTTGCCCATCATGAAGGCGGTGGTGGGGTCGAGGTCGCCGCTGGCCAGCGCGGTGAAATTGGCCATCGAGATGGTGATGGTGCAGTCGGCGTCGCCATCTTCGTTGGTGACCGTGCCGGCATTGCCGTCGACGAAGATCAGGCCGTCATCGCCGAAATCGAACTTCACCGTCGCGTCGACCGCGCCGGGCTTCACACGCTGGCTCATCTGCTGGGTGATCTGTTCGAGCGACATCTCGGGCTCCGGATTTGTTATTGCTGCGTTTGGTATTGCTGCGGGCAGGGCGAATTGACGTAACGTCATGCGCCATGCGGGTTTTTCGCACCCTATATTGACGCTTACGTTAGCGTCAAGTAGCGTTCAGGCACGATAAAAATAACGCAGCGGTTCACCACAGAACCGTACAGGGAGAGAAACAGTCCGATGCCCTATCGCTCGGTCTTCCGTGATGCCGTTTTCGCCGGCCAGGTCGTCATGGTCACCGGCGGCGGCTCCGGCATCGGCCGCTGCACCGCCCATGAACTGGCCGCGCTGGGCGCCAGGCTGGTGCTGGTCGGCCGCAAGATCGACAAGCTGCAGGCAGTGGCGGAAGAACTGCGCACCGATAATCCGGGCGCGGAGGTCGAAGCCTTAAGTTGCGATATCCGCGAGGAGGAGCGCGTCGCCGAGACGGTGAAGGCGGCGCTCCAGCGTTTCGGCCGTATCGACGGCCTGGTGAACAATGCCGGCGGGCAGTTTCCCGCGCCCCTGAGCCAGATCAGCCAGAAGGGCTGGGATGCGGTGGTGCGCAACAATCTCACCGGCGGCTTCCTGGTGGCGCGCGAATGCTACACCCAGTGGATGGCCGATCATGGCGGCAGTATCGTCAATATCGTCGCCGATATGTGGATGGGCATGCCGAATATGGGCCATTCCGGTGCGGCACGCGCCGGCATGGTGAATTTCACCGAAACGGCGGCCACGGAGTGGGGCGTTTCCGGCGTGCGGGTCAATGCCGTGGCGCCGGGCTGGATCGCCTCCAGCGGCATGGACACCTACCCCGACTGGATGAAGCCGCTCATTCGCGACATGCGCAACCATGTGCCGATGCAAAGGCTGGGCAACGAGGCAGAAGTCTCGGCAGCCATCGTTTTCCTGCTCTCGCCGGGCGCCAGCTTCATCAGCGGCACGACCCTGCGTGTGGATGCCGCCGTGCCGAATGCGCGCCGGCATTATCCGCTGCCCAAACACAACAATGCGCCGAAGCCGTTCGACGGTTTCCACCGCGCCGTGACGCCGAAAGTGCTGGAGGACTAGCGCATGGCTGTCTGGCGTTCGCAGATCGAGACCGGCTCCGACACCTACCGGCAGAACCGCGCCGATATGCTGGCGCTGGTGGAAGGCTTCCGTGCGCTGGAGCAGCGCGTGCGCGACACCTCGAATGCGCGCCGCCCGGTATTCGAGAAGCGCGGCCAGATCACGCCGCGCGACCGCATCGCCCATCTGCTGGATCGCGGCGCGGCGTTTCTGGAAATCTCGACGCTCTGCGGTTACCAGATGCACGATGACGACGGTGCCGAGAATATCATGGGCGGCGGTTTCATCGCCGGTATTGGCAGCATTGCCGGTATCCGCTGCCTGATCACGGCGTCTGACAGCGGCATCAAGGGCGGCACCATCGCGCCGATGGGTCTGCGCAAGTCTCTCCGCGCGCAGGAGATTGCCTTCCGCAACAAGCTGCCGGTGGTCAACCTGGTCGAATCCGGCGGCGCCAATCTGAACTATCAGGCTGAGATTTTCGTCGATGGCGGACGCGGCTTCGCCAACCAGGCGCGGCTCTCGGCGGCGGGCATTCCGCAGATCACCGTGGTGCATGGCTCCAGCACGGCGGGTGGCGCCTATATCCCGGGCATGAGCGATTATGTGGTGGTGGTGAAGGGCCGTGCGAAAATCTTCCTCGCCGGGCCGCCGCTGCTGAAATCCGCCACCGGCGAGATCGCCACCGACGAGGAGCTTGGCGGCGCCGAGATGCACACGACCGTGTCCGGCGTGGCCGAATTCATGGCCGAGGACGACGCTGACGGGTTGCGCATCGCACGCGAGATCATGACGCGTCTGCCGTGGAACGAGCGCGGGCCGCAGCTACAGAAGAAGTCGTGGACGGCGCCGGAATACGACATCGACGAACTCTGCGGCATCGTGCCGGTGGATTACCGCAAGCCTTATGACGTGCGCGAGGTGATGGCGCGGCTGGCGGATGCCAGCGACCTGACCGATTTCAAGCCGACGTATGGCAGCCACACCGTCTGCATGCAGGCCGGCATTGAGGGCGAGGCGGTCGGCCTGATCGGCAATAACGGGCCGATCGATACCGAAGGTGCGGTGAAAGCCGCGCAGTTCATCCAGCTCTGCGACCAGGCCGACATGCCGCTGGTCTTCCTGCAGAACACCACCGGTTACATGGTGGGCAAGGAGGCCGAGCGCGGCGGTATCGTCAAGCACGGCTCTAAGATGATCCAGGCAGTGACCAATGCGCGCGTGCCGAAACTGACCCTGCATATCGGTGCCAGCTTCGGCGCCGGCAATTACGGCATGTGCGGCCGTGCCTATGATCCGCGCTTCATTTTCGCCTGGCCCAACAACCGCATCGCCGTGATGGGTCCGGACCAGGCCGCCGGCGTGCTGGCCATCGTGGCGGAAGAGAAATTCCGTCGCGCCGGTGCCGAGCCGGACATGGCCGCACTCGACAAGATGAAAGCCAAGGTGGTGGCGAAGATGGAGGCGGAGAGCACGGCTTATTTCGCCACCGCGCGGCTGTGGGATGACGGGCTGATCGATCCGCGCGACAGCCGCCGCGTGCTCGCACTGTGTCTGTCGGTCTGCCGCGAGGCGGATGCCCGCGTGACCAAGGAGAATGCGTTCGGCATTGCGAGGATGTAGGCGTTTTAACCGTCATGCTCGGACTTGTTCCGAGCATCCATCTGTCGATTCCGTCGCACGGATGGTTGGGATGGACCCTCGGGACAAGCCCGAGGGTGACGGTCTTCGGAACGAATAAAGGGAGGATCATAAAATGGAATTCACCCAGGAACATGACGGCCTGCGCCGCAACCTGATCAAGTTCATCGACGCGGAAATCAATCCGCATGTCGATGACTGGGAACGCGATGGCATCTTCCCGGCCCACGACCTGTTCAAGAAGATGGGCACGCTCGGTTTCCTCGGCATCAACAAGCCGGTGGAATACGGCGGCCTCGGCCTCGATTACTCCTACCAGATGGTAATGATCGAGGCGCTCGGCCATATCAATTGCGGCGGCGTGCCGATGGCGCTCGGCGTGCAGACCGATATGGGCACGCCGGCGCTGTCGCGGTTCGGCTCGGATGAACTGCGGAAAGAGTTTCTCGCGCCCGCCATTGCCGGCGACCAGGTGGTCTGCCTCGGCGTGTCGGAAGTCGGCGCCGGCTCGGATGTGGCCGGCATCAAGACCACGGCGAAGAAGGACGGCGGCGACTACGTCATCAACGGCGGCAAGATGTGGACCACCAACGGCACCCAGGCCGACTGGATGTGCCTGCTGGCCAATACCGGCGACGGGCCGGTGCACCAGAACAAATCGCTGTTCTGCCTGCCGATGAAAACCCGAGGCGTGCAGATCGCCCGCAAGCTCGACAAGATGGGCATGCGCAGTTCGGATACCGCGCAGGTCTATATCGACGACGCGCGCATTCCGCAGCGCTACCTGATCGGCCAGGAAGGTCACGGTTTCGTCTACCAGATGCAGCAGTTCCAGGAGGAACGGCTGTGGTGCGCCTTTTCGTCACTCATGGCCTTCGACCGCCATATCGACGAAACGATCGACTACACCCGCCAGCGCAAGGCCTTCGGGCAATCCATCCTCGACAACCAGGTGGTGCATTTCCGCCTTGCCGAGCTGCGCACCGAAGTCGAGCTGCTGCGCTCGATCAGCTATCGCGCGGCAGATCTCATGCTCAAAGGCGAAGACGTCACCATGCTGGCTTCGATGGCCAAGCTGAAAGCCGGCCGGCTGGCCCGCGAGATCACCGATGCCTGCCTGCAGTATTTCGGCGGCATGGGTTTCATGAACGAGACACCGATCAGCCGCGCCTATCGCGACAGCCGCCTCGCCTCCATCGGCGGCGGTGCCGACGAGGTGATGCTCGGCATCATCTCGAAATACATGGGCACCCTGCCGGGCAAGCGGAAATAGGCATCGAGAGGATGGATAGACCGTTTCACATAAACCGTCATCCTCGGCCTTGTGCCGAGGATCCATCTGCCCAAGCAGGTCTATTGGCCGATGCGCGGATAGTTGGGATGGACCCTCGGGACAAGCCCGAGGGTGACGGTCTTTGGTTGGGTGAAGTATAGTGAAACCCTTCACCACCATCCTGATCGCCAATCGCGGCGAGATCGCCTGCCGGGTGATCCGCTCGGCGCGCGCGCTCGGCTATCGCACCGTGGCGGTGTATTCCGAGGCCGATGCCGGCGCCTTGCACACGCAGCTGGCTGACCGTGCGATCTGCATCGGCCCTTCTGATTCGAAGCAGAGCTACCTCAGCATCGATGCGGTCATCGCAGCCGCGAAAATCGTCGGCGCCGATGCGGTGCATCCGGGCTATGGCTTCCTGTCGGAGAATGCGGACTTTGCCACGGCCTGCGCCGGGGCCGGGCTGGTCTTCATCGGCCCGCCGGCCGCTGCGATTGCCGCCATGGGCAACAAGGCGGCCGCCAAGCAGCGCATGATCGCCGCCAACGTACCCTGCGTGCCTGGCTACCAGGGTCCTGACCAGTCGGATGCCGCGCTGGCGAAACAGGCGGAAAAGATCGGCCTGCCGGTGATGGTGAAGGCGGCGGCGGGTGGTGGCGGGCGTGGCATGCGGCTGGTGCGCGACACAGCCGATCTGAATGATGCGATTCGCACGGCGCGCGCCGAGGCGGAGAATGCCTTCGGCTCCGGCGAACTGATCCTGGAAAAGGCGATCACCGCCGGCCGTCATGTCGAGATTCAAATCTTTGCCGATCATGCCGGCCACACGATCCATCTGGGCGAGCGCGACTGCAGCGTGCAGCGCCGGCACCAGAAGGTGATCGAGGAGGCGCCGTCGCCGGCCGTGGATGAAGACCTGCGGGCGAAGATGGGCGCGGCCGCCGTCGCGGCGGCGAAGGCGATCGGCTATGTCGGCGCCGGCACGGTGGAATTCCTGCTCGATGCCGACGGCCGTTTCTATTTCCTCGAGATGAATACCCGCCTGCAGGTCGAGCATCCGGTGACCGAAGCCATCACCGGGCTGGACCTGGTGGCGCTGCAGATTCGCGTCGCCGCCGGCGAGCGCCTGCCGCTGGTGCAGGACGATGTGCAGTTCGACGGCCATGCCATCGAGGTACGGCTCTATGCCGAGGCGCCGCACAACAACTTCCTGCCGCAATCGGGCCGGCTGGCGCTGTGGCAGCCGCCGGACGGTCTGCGTGTCGATCATGGCCTGCATTCCCGCGACCAGGCAGTGACGCCCCATTACGACCCGATGATCGCCAAGATCGTTGCCCATGGCGCGACGCGTGAAGACGCCCGCCGCAAGCTGGTTGCCGGGCTGGAAACCACCGTGGCGCTGGGTATCGAGACCAATCGCGGTTTCCTGATCGATCTTCTGTCTCATGAAGACTTTGCGGCCGGTCAAGCGACCACGGCTTTCATCCCGCAGCATTTCGCGCAGGTGGCCGCGCCGGCGGCCGATCCGCTGCTGCAGGGCATCGCCGCGCTGCTGTGGTTCGAACAGGGTGCCGCGCGGTTCGGTCACGATCCGGCGCGCAGCTGGTATTCCGGCGGCAGCTTCAACTGGCCCGTCAGGCTTGGCATCGGCGGCACAGCCGTAAAACACACGGTCGCAGTGGCCGGGGTGGATCGCTATCGCATCGGTGATGGCGAGTATGTCGTGACCATGCGGTGCGAAAACCATCTGCGGGTTGCCGCTGGCGGCATCGCGCGGGATGTGGTTTATGCCTTTGCTGGCGATGACCTGCATCTGGCCTGCGGCGCGCGCGATCTTAGCTGCCGCGACCTGACCTGGGCGCCGCCGGCGGAAGCCGAGGGCGCCGCCGAACGCGAGTTGCGCGCACCAATGAACGGCAGGATCGTCGCCGTGCTGGCCGCCGTCGGCGATCAGGTCAGGAAAGGTCAGCGCCTGGTGATCATGGAAGCGATGAAGATGCAGCATGAAATGGTGGCGCGGGCGGATGCCACCGTGGATGCCCTGCCGGTCAGGGTGGGCGACCAGGTGGCGACGCGCCAGCTGCTGGCCACGCTGACGCCGGCCGCTGCGGCCGAGTGAGTGTGCGATGAGTGACAAACCGGCAGCCAGCCTGCGCCCGATCACCGAAGCCGATGCCGAGGGCTATCGCGCCTGCCTGAATCGCGTGGCGGCCGAGCGGCGCTATCTCGCCTTCACCGAGGCGCCGGCACTGCCGGAGGTGAAATTCTATCTCAAGGCCATGCTGCAGCGCGGCCTGCCGTTTATCGTTGCGGTCGATCCGCAGGGGCAGGTCGTCGGCTGGTGCAACATCCATGTGCAGCCGCAGACGCCGCATCGCAACGGCTTTGCCCATGTCGGCACCGTCGGCATGGGGCTCGATGCCGCCTGGCGTGGCCAGGGCCTGGGGCGGCTCATGCTGCAGACGGTGTTCGACACGGCGGGCCGTGTCGGTATCGAGCGGGTCGAGCTGCAGGTCTATGCCAGCAATGAATCCGCCGTGAAGCTCTATCGCAAATTCGGCTTTGTCACCGAAGGTGTGAAAAGCCGCGCCCGCAAGCTGGATGGCGAATACGACGACATCATCATGATGGCGCGGCTGCGGCCCCCAAAAACCGAACCGCAGAGCGGGAGCTGAGCATGCTCGGCGCCTCACCGTATTACACGCCGGATCACGAGGCCTTCCGCGAGCAGCTGCGCCGTTTCGTGGCGAAAGAGATCGCGCCCTTTGCCGACCGGTGGGACGAGGCCGGCGAGTTTCCCCGCGAGCTGTACAGGAAGGCGGCCGGCATCGGCCTGCTGCAGCTGAATTTTCCAGAGGAATTCGGCGGCGTGCCGGCAGACCATTTCTACGGCATCATTGTCGGCCAGGAACTGGCGCGCGGTGGCTCGGGCGGTGTTGCCGCCTCGCTGATGAGCCACACCATCGGCTGCCCGCCGATCGCCAGGCTGGGATCGGAGCATCTGAAGCGCAAGGTGCTGCCCGGCGTGCTGAGCGGCGAGAAGATCGCGGCGCTGGCGATCACCGAACCCGGTGGCGGCTCCGATGTCGCCAACCTGAAGACCACGGCGAAGCGTGACGGCAACGACTACATCCTGCGCGGCGAGAAGACCTTCATCACCTCGGGCATGCGCGCCGATTACTACACGGTGGCGGTGCGTACCGGCGGGCCGGGCATGGCTGGCGTTTCGCTGCTGCTGGTCGAGCGCGACACGCCGGGCTTCACCCGCACGCCGCTGAAAAAGATGGGCTGGTGGGCCTCCGATACCGCGACGCTGCATTTCGACGACTGCCGCGTGCCGGCCGAGAACCTGATCGGCGAGGAGAATGCCGGCTTCCGCGGCATCATGCTGAATTTCAACGACGAGCGGCTCGGGCTGGCCGCCTCGGCCATCGGCTTCGCCCAGGTGGCCTACGAGGATGCGCTGGACTATGCCAAACAGCGCGAGACTTTCGGCAAACCGCTGATCCGCCACCAGGTGATCCGCCACAAGCTGGTCGACATGGCACAGCGCATCGAGGCGAGCCAGGCGTTTCTGGAGCGCATAGCATGGTCATTGGACAACGGCGAAAGCCCGATTGCCGCGCTCTGCCTGCTGAAGAACCAGGCGACGCAGACCATGGCGTTTTGCGCCTCCGAGGCCGTGCAGATTTTCGGCGGCGCCGGCTTCATGCGGGGGCTAAGGGTCGAGCGCATCTATCGCGAGGTCAAGGTCAATGCCATCGGTGGCGGCGCCGAGGAAATCATGAAGGATCTCGCCAGCCGCCAGCTCGGCTGGTAGCGATGGACGATCTGCTGCTTGCCCGCCTGCTGCATGTGCTGTCGATTGTCGTGTGGTTCGGCGGTATCGCCTTCGTGACCTTCGTGGTGCTGCCGCAGGCACGCCGCCTGCCGGCCGGGGCGCGGCTGGCGCTGTTTGAAAGCCTGGAGAAACCGTTCGGCGAGATCGCGCGCTGGGCCGTGGTCATCGCCGGGGCCAGCGGCTTCTGGCTGCTGTGGCGACTTGATCTGTGGCATCGCTTCACCATGCAGTCTCTTGCGACCTACTGGTGGATGCAGGCGATGGCGGTGCTGTGGCTGCTGTTTGTTTTCGTGCTCTTTGTCCTCGAACCGCTGTGGCTGCATCGTGCCTTCCGGCGCTGGGCCGCGCGCGATTCTGATGCGAGCTTTGCCTGGGCCTGGCGGCTGCACCTGATCCTGCTGCTGGTCGGTGCCATCACTATCGGCGGTGCGGTTTTCGGGGCGCATTAAGCAGCCACATTGTCGCCTGACAATTCCGCGCTGGATTTGCGTGGAATCCGGGCCTAGAAGCGGATGGATTTCAGGAGCCCGTATCGCCATGCAGATGAGCAACATTCCCTTCGGCACCACCGACTGGTCGACAATCGAGCCGACCCATCACAAGGGCGAGACCGGCAGCGCCACCTGGCGCACGCAGACCTTTGGCGGCATCCGGGTGCGCCGCGTCGATTACACGCCGGGTTACCTGGCCGACCACTGGTGCGTAAAGGGTCATATCCTGTTCGTGCTGGACGGCGAGCTGGTCACCGAACTCGAAGATGGCCGCGAATTCGTCATGAAAGCCGGGCAATCGTATCAAGTGGCCGACAATGCCGAGCCGCATCGCTCGCGTACCGCGACCGGTGCCAGCCTGTTCATTGTCGACTAAACTGTAAAAACAAGAAAAGACCCGCCACCCCGGAGGACTGCCCGTGACCGAGAGCCGTGTCGATTCCGGATATGCCTGGATCAGGCTGGTGGCCGCCATGGTGATCGGCACCATCGGCGGCGTCGGCATGTGGTCGCCGGTGGTCGTCGTGCCGGCGGTGCAGGCCGAATTCGGCATCGCCCGTGCCGAGGCCGCGCTGCCGTATACGCTGACCATGATCGGCTTCGTCTTCGGTACCGTGCTGATGGGCCGGCTGGCCGACAAGCGCGGCATCATGACGCCGCTGCTGATCGCCACAGTGGTCATGTCGATCGGCTACGCAGTCGCCGCCTATTCGCCGACCTTCTGGATCTTCGCCATCGTCTCCGGCGTCGCCATCGGCATGCTGGGCAGCGCGGCGCTGTTCGCGCCTTTGCTGGCCGATACCTCGCTGTGGTTCGAGAAGCGGCGCGGCCTGGCGATCGCGCTCTGCGCCTCCGGCAACTATGTCGCCGGCACGCTCTGGCCGCCGGTGCTGGAGCATTTCATCGCCGAGATCGGCTGGCGCCAGACGCATCTCTACACGGGCCTGTTCTGCCTGATCACCATGCTGCCGCTGGCGCTGATCCTGCGGCCGAAACCGCCGCTGCTGAAACCCGCCACCGAGGCGGCCGCTGCCGCCGGCTTTGTGCGACCGCTCGGCCTGCATCCGAATGTCATCCAGGCCTGTATCGTCATCATGGGGCTGGGCTGCTGCGTCGCCATGTCGATGCCCCAGGTGCATATCGTCGCCTATTGCGTCGATCTCGGCTACGGCCCGGCGCGCGGTGCCGAAATGCTGTCGCTGATGCTCGGCTTCGGCATCATCAGCCGGCTGGCCTCGGGCTACATTCTCGACCGCATCGGCGGGCTGAAGACGCTGCTGCTCGGGTCGACCCTGCAGATGCTGGCGCTGGCGCTCTACCTGCCGTTCGACGGACTGATGTCGCTTTATGTCATTTCGGCGATTTTCGGCCTGGTGCAGGGCGGCATCGTGCCGAGCTATGCCTTCATCGTGCGCGAGCTGTTTCCGGCAAACCAGGCGGGTTTCCGTGTCAGCCTGGCGATTTCGTCCACGCTGGCCGGCATGGCGCTCGGCGGCTGGATGTCGGGCAAGATCTACGATCTCACCGGCTCCTATCAGGCCGCCCTGCTGAACGGCATTGCCTTCAACCTGGTCAATGTGCTGATCGCGCTGTGGCTGCTGACGCGGCAGAGCGGGCAGCGCCGGACGGCGGTCAGCGCGGCCTGACCGGCGCCGTCTCAGCTGCAGTTGCCTTGTCACAGGCCTGCCACAGAGCGCTGACATATTCCGAAACACGATGTTACGCGGATGACATCGGCCACCTGCTCCCAATCTGCTAGAGGGGGGGGCACGGGCCAATGCCCTGCCTGCGCATTGAGCCGGAAGGAATGCAGCGTGACGAAACGAAGCCTTGCAGCGGCGGCTGCAGCGCTCCTGCGCCCGTATGGCATCGAGATCGCGGTGGTCAGCGTCGTCGCGCTGCTGCTGATCCGCTATGTCGACCTGCCGCTGGCGCTGCGGCTGTCGAGCACGGGAGTCACCGATTCAGGCGCGCTGCTGGAGGCGGTCTCGCAGCTGGGCCGCGGTGAATATTACCTTGCCTTTGGCATTCCCGGCCTCCTGCTCGGCGGCTGGATGGTGCATCGGCAGCGCACCGGCCGGCATGGCTGGACACTGTTACACGCGGGGGCGCTGATCACCGGCACGCTGGCGGTCGGCCATCTGCTGGTTTTCCTGCTGAAGCAAACCGTGGCGCGGCTGCGTCCGTTGGAGCTGATGGAGGATGGCAGTCATGGCTTCGCCGATCCGTTCAGCGGCGAGCCGTTCACCTCCCTGCCGTCCTCGCATGCCTTCACGGCTTTCGCCATGGCGGCGGTGCTGTCGCGGCTGAGGCCTGAACTGCGCGCGGTCTTCTTCGGCCTGGCGCTGGTGGTGGCGGTGCAGCGCATGATGGCGCATCACCATTTCCTGTCGGATATTTTTATCAGCCTGTTCCTGGCGCTGATGGTCAGCGAGGCCGTGCAGGCCGCCTGGGCCAGGAGTGCACCGCTCCTGGCCAGACGGTTGTCCCTGTAGGTTCAGGCCAGGCTGGTGCGATCGGTCTTGCTGGTTTGGGCCATCCGCTGCGAGGAGCGGTCGGGCCGCTCGTCGGCGCGCAGCCGGGTCGCCGTCAGTTCGCCGGCCTGTTCCAGGATCGGATAGGCGACAGCCGTCAGATGGCTGTTGATGCGCTTGAGATCGCGGATCAGGTCGAGATGGATCGCGCTGGTCTCGATGCTTTCGGCGCGGCCGTCGCGGATGCGCTGGTAGTGGTTCTCCGCCGCCTGCTGCTCGGCCAGGCGCAGATCGGCCTTTTCCTGCAGCAGCTGGCGCGCCATTTTCACATCGCCCGACATGAACAGGTTGCAGGCCATCTGCAGGTTGGCGGCGACGCGATGGTGGAAGTCGGTCAGTTCGGCCAGGCCCTCCTTCGAGAAGGCCAGCTTGTTCTTGATCTTCTTCTGCGCCAGCTCCATCAGGTTCTTGTCGATGATGTCGCCGATATGCTCCAGGTTGGTGGTGAAGGTCAGCACGTCGACATAGCGGCGGCTTTCCGCTTCATCCAGGCCATGTTTGGAGAGTTCGGTGAGGTAGAGCTTGATCGCCTCGTAGAGGCCATCCACCGCATCGTCGGCCTGTTCCACCGCCTTGGCCAGTTTGGAATCGTCGCGGGTGAACACCGTCATGGTGTCGTCCAGCATGCGCGACACGGCATCGCTCAGGCGCAGGGTTTCGCGCGCGGCGGCCGCGAGCGCCACGGTCGGCGTTTCCAGCGCCGACTTGTCAAGATAGCGCGGCTTGCCGGCAGCCTCGGTTGCCGGCAGATCGGGCAGCAGGCGCCGCGCCAGCCTGTCGAGCAGTGTGACAAACGGCAGGAAGGCCAGCGCGATGGCGATGTTGAAGGCGGTATGCGCGTTCACCGCCATGCGCGCGCCATCTTCGCCGGCCCAGGCCAGCAGCTGCGGAATCTGGCTCAGGAACGGAATCGCCACCAGGGTGGCGATCACCCGGGTGATCAGGTTGGCGAGCTGGGCGCGCCGCGCCGCCGGCGGCTGACCGGAGCTGGCCACCAGCGGCGAGATCGCGGTGCCGAGATTGGCACCGACCACCAGGGCGACGGCGAGCGTCGCATCCACGGTGCCGGCCTTGGCCAGCGAGGCGGCCAGCAGCACGGTGGCGAGGCTGGCATGGCTCAGCCAGGTGAGCAGCGCGAACAGCAGCACGCCGAGCACGGGCTCGCGTTCCAGCGGATGCAGTACCACGGCGAGACCCGGCGCGTCGCGCAGAGGCGCCGAGGCGCCGATGATCATCTCCAGCGACAGCAGCATCAGGCCGATACCGATGAGAAGCCGGCCGACATGGCGCGGCAGGCCGCTTTCCGAGGCGAAGAAGCCGATCACGCCGAGAATGATGCAGAGCGGCCCGAGCCAGTGCAGGTCGAGCGAGAGATACTGCGCGGTGATCGATGTACCGATGCCGGCACCCAGCAGCACGGCGATGGCGGCGCCGCCGACGATCAGGCCGCGGCCGGCAAACGACGACACGATCATCGCCGTGGCCGTGCTCGACTGCAGCAGGGCGGTGACGCCGACGCCGGCGAGGAAGGCCTGGAAACGGTTGCGCATCGCCTGGCCGAGATAGCGCCGCAGCGGCGCGCCGAAGGCGCGTGTCATGCCGGTGCGCACCATGCGCACGCCCCAGAGCAGGAGCGCCACGCCGGCGACGAGATGGAGAAGGAGTTCGGTCGCGCCTGCACTGCTGGTCATCGCGCGGCCCCCCGGTCATGGCGCGCCAGGAAAAAGCTGGCGGGGGGCGCGGACGCGTCCGGGGTACCGTCGGGGTCGGGGTCAGGATCGCGGAAAACAGGCATTTTCTGAGGGGCTTTCAAGTTTAAAACTCAATTATGACAGATTCATTACACCCATATGACATAAAGCCCAAGGGTTTAAATGTGGCTAATGAGGGGTGTCGCGTGAGGCATTAAGTGAACACAGTGCAGCTAACACTGATCCTGTGTGCAGTTAAGATTTGAACATGACCTAGGCCTTGGGCTTGGCCACAATAAGGCGAAGCTGATCGTCAGAGTGGTTTAGAGGCCAGTTCTTGAGGCTTTTTCCTGCCTGTCGGGGACAGGGGTTGCCGGAAGGAGATCTGAGCAGGTTCAAGTTGTCCTGCTTCCCACTGAGGTACTCAGCGATCCCAACATTTTTTAAAATCTAGGTCGGAAATGGATTCGCCAATCTCGGCGACATCCTTAGGGGAGCATCCGATTAGGACTTCTTACCGTCCGATCTTCCGCCTTGCTTTTTGCCGGTAGCCAGGGATGTCCTGCCGCGGCCCACTGCCGTACACCGGAAGACATCCTCCAGGCTGGTGAAGTTGTCGACGCGATCGCGCACCGACAGCATTGTTTCAAGTCCGACCAGATGGTCCAGCATTAGCTTCGCGGCTCGAGTGGTGTCACCCTCCAGGATGGCATCAGCGATATCCTCATGCTCATGCGGGCCGGCGCAGTTATGCAGGCGTTTGGGTGCGAAGAGCGAGAAATGCAGCGATGATCGGGTCAGAAGTCCGCGCAGCATGTCGATGAGCTGGTCGTTGCCGCTCAGTTCGGCCAGCAGGAAATGGAATTCGGCCGATAGTCTGAATAACCGCCCACGGTCGTCTGTCTTGATCGCTTTCTTTTCCGATGCGACGTGCTGGTTCAGACGCTCGGTATCGATGAAAGCGCGACGTGTCGCCAGCTTTCGGGCGATGCCGACCTCCAGAATCTTCCGTGCCTCATAAATATTGTGCAGTTCCTCGATGGTTGGCGTTGGCACGAAGGTGCCGCGATTGGGAATCATGTCGAGCCAGCGTTCATGCGCCAGGCGGTGCAGCGCCTTACGCACGCGTTCGCGGCTGACGCCCAGCGCCCGTGCCAGCGTCGGCTCCTGCAGGTTGAGCCCGGCCGGCAGCTTGCCCATCAGCATGGCTTGCCGAATGGCGTTGTAGATCGCTTCATCAGTATCGACGTCGCCCTTTTTCCGTGGCTTAGTCGCAGCGCCTTTCGTTTTAGAGGGCGGCATCAATATCCTCCACGGCGGCCACCAGGAGCTTCAGGCCCTGGGCGAAATCCGCCATCTCCATCGCCTCATCGGGATTGTGGCTGCCATGCTCGTTGCG
The DNA here is from genome assembly GCF_025869515.1 of Ferrovibrio sp. Taxonomy (GTDB): domain Bacteria; phylum Pseudomonadota; class Alphaproteobacteria; order Ferrovibrionales; family Ferrovibrionaceae; genus Ferrovibrio. The sequence continues at coordinate 34,849 of NZ_JAOZVR010000077.1, read as the reverse complement.
GATGAAGATCATGGCGGTCGGAATGCCCCTGTTGCCGAAGACGGCCGCATCATGACCGGCGCCGCTGGCCATCGTCATGGCTGGAATCCCCAAGGTCTTAGCCAGCTGTGTCAGCCTCTGCAAGTGGGCCGGATCGATTGGGCCCGGTAGCGCATTGGTGTAGTCACCAAGGTCCATCCGGACGCGTCGTTGCTGGCTGATCTCGTCGGCATGGATTCGCAGGCGGCGGTCGATGGCGAGCAGCACATCGTTGTCCTCGCTACGGAGATCCATGGTGAACCACAGTTCGCCCGGGATTTTGGTCATGGTATGTACGGCCGTGTCGGTATGGAACTGCCCCACCGTGCAGACCAGATCCTTGCCATCGCGTTCATGCTCCAGCCACAGAGATTCCAGGCGGTGGATGAAGTCCACGCCGGCCAGCAAGGCATCCTGACGGCTCTCGCGCGGCTCTGCCCCGGCATGGCCATAACGCCCGGCGATGTGGCAATGGCGATAGCGCAGGTTGCCGCGGATGCCGGTGACGATGCCGACTGGCAACGCGCGCTGCACCAGCACGGGTCCCTGCTCGATATGCAGTTCGAGGAAGCAGTGCACCCGATCAACGGCGATCTGTGCCTCGCCGGCACGGATGCGGTCGGGCGCGAAACCGGCCAGCACCATATGCTCGGCCAGGGTCTTTCCGGTATCCGGCCGGCGGCAGGCGTCGAGGGCCTCGGGTTCCAACAGGCCGAAAGCGGCGCGGCTCCCGATATATGGGGCGGGGAACCAGGAAAGCTCCTCGGCACGCACGCCCATCACGGTAATGTCGCGGTGCGGCTGCCGACCGGCGCGGCGCCAGCGCGCCAGCGTCGCCATACCGGCGACCACTCCGGCGGCGCCGTCGTAATTGCCGCCTTCTGGCACTGAATCAAGGTGAGAACCGGTCATGATGACCGGCAGGCTGCGGTCGCGGCCGGGCAGCGTCAGGTACAGATTGCCAGCTGCATCAATGCGCCGCTCCAGATCCAGGGTCTCTCCCAGCTGGCTCATCAGATCGTGAGCCATCTGCTCGCCCTCGCCATAGGAGGCGCGGGTGACGCCGAGCCGGCTGCGCGATCTGTCGCGCAGGCTGTCGAACAGCGTTGCCGCAAGGTCGATCTCCGCCGTGAGATCGGCGTCCAATCCGCTGGTGCTCATGTTTCTTCACTCGCGTCCTGAGGCGGCGTTTTCATACACTGGGCGTTGCAATCTCCATGCCGACCGCGGCACGCTTTTTTCTCCGTGATTTGGGAGGCTGGCGCATTCGGCGGCAGAATCTGTGTCGCAAATATGTGCACATTCACCGAATGAATGTGCACATATTGGGCTGGGCAGGTTTTGGCCGACAGATCCGCGCCGCCAGCCGCATTATCCGAATACTCCCGTAAATCAGCCACTTCCCGATATTCCGCAGTCTCGCCCGGGCTCTGGCACGGCGGTTGCAATTCGACCGGATGGAGGACTTCCTTCGGAGAGCTGTGATGCCGCGTTTGGGCGAAGTGTTCAGTTTCGGGATGACTGCGCCGTCGGATATGTCGGCGCTCATTGCCGCCATTGCCGAAGGCCGGATCGATCCGGTCGCCGTGGTCTGCATTTACGTGAAGACGGAAGGCAACGGCCAGGACAACGACTTCAGCCGCGATGTCGCCGCAATGACGTTGCAGGGCATTTTCTCCCGCTACGGCGCGGCACCAGTGCTGATCGCCTCGGGTGGCTGCGAGGGTGTGCTGTCGCCGCATTACATCGTCGTGCAGCGGCGCGACGTCCAGGATGCGCAGACTGACGATACGCGTGCGCTGGCCGTCGGTCATGCGCGCACCCGTCTGCTGGCGCCGGAAGAGATCGGCACGCTGGGGCAGGTGAGGGCAACGGCCGAAGCAGTTGAGACAGCCATGCAGGACGCTGGCATGACAGCGGCTGACGTCGCCTTCGTACAAATCAAGGCAGCTCTGCTCACCGATGCCGCCATCGCCGATGCGATGGGCCGCAAGGTGGAAGTTCGCGCCATACGGCCGCATGCCTCCAAACCGCTAACCCGGGCGGCCTGCGCCATCGGCGTGGCTGCGGCCCTCGGCGAGGTCGACATGGCCGGTCTGAACGATGCCTCGCTAGAGGACGGCCGGTTGCAGACCAGCCGCGCCATCGTGACGCCAGGTAATACCGACATGCGTTGCGATATCATCGTGTTCGGCCATGCGTCGGGCTGGATCGGGCCGCATCGCGTCGGTGCCACCGCGTTACAGGACCTGATCGACTTGAAATCGGCCACCGGTCTGCTGCGCCGGCTAGGTTTCACACCGGATCCGCAACTGGCGGTCACGGAGAGCACGCGGATTGATGGCGTGCTGTTCAAGGGCGATCCGCCGGCTGCCGAGGTCATCCGCGGCCGTCGCCACGTGATCTGGCGCGACAGCGATATCCAGCCACCGCGCCATGTGCGCGCCGCCGTCGGCGGCATGCTGTCCAGCCTGCTCGGCAATACGCGCGTCTTCTGCGCCGGCGGCGCCGAGCACCAGGGTCCTGAAGGGGGCGGCGTGCTGGTGGTTTTCTCCAGGGAGGCAAGCAATGCCTGAAGCTGCGATTGCAAAAAACACCAGCGGCTTTCGCCAGGCGTTCGAGACCAATGGCTGCCTGATCCTGCAGGATCAGCTCTCGGCCGCAACGGTTGCGCGTATGCGCGAGGCCGCCGACGCACTGATGGCTGACGGCGAGGGCCGTAGCCCGGGCGATGCCCATTTCGATTTCGAACCGGAGAAGCTGAACGGCCAGCCCGTGATCCAGCGCATCAAGCGACCGCACGAGATCAACCCCTTCTTTGCCGAACTGGCGCGGGCGCCGGAAATCCTCGATATCGTCGAAGAGCTGATCGGTCCCGATATCCGACTGCATCATTCCAAGATCAACGTGAAGATGCCATCTGTGGGCTCGCCGCTGGAATGGCACCAGGACTGGGCCTTCGTGCCGCACACCAATCCGTCCATGGCCTTCGTATCGATCGCCATCGATGCCTGCACGACGGAGAACGGCCCGCTGCATTTGCTGACCGGCACCCACCTGACGGGGCTGCGTGACCATCATCACGGCGGCTATTTTTTTGGCGCCATCGATACGGACGCGGAGAAGATCGATACGACAGCGGCGGAAACCCTGCTCGGTCCGCCGGGCGCGATGTCGATCCATCACCCGCTGGTCATCCACGGTTCCGGCCACAACACCAGTGCGGGATCGCGCCGCATCCTGTTTTTTGAATACGCCGCCGCCGACGCCTGGCCACTGTTCTATGGCGTAGACTGGGATGAGTACGAAAGCCGCATGGTGCGCGGCAAGTCCAGCCAGTGGCCGCGCCTGTCGGATACGCCGATCCGCATGCCTTATCCGCGCCAGACCAAGGGCATGATCTACGACCTGCAGCAGCAGTTCACCAAGCGCTTTTTCCGCGCCGATACTGCAAAGAACGGGTGAACCGGTGAGCGCACGCGATCTTCATGGTTATGGGTCGGAGCCGCCGGTTTTACGGTTGCCGAACGATGCTCAGCTGGCTGTCTCGCTAGTGGTAAATTTCGAGGAAGGTGCCGAGCTGGCCACCGGCGATGGCGATGCCAGCAGCGAGCGCATCTCCGAAGTGGCCAGCGTGGTGCCGGAAGGCCGCTGGGATCAGGGTACCGAGCAGATCTTCGCCTATGGCATGCGCGCCGGCATCTGGCGGGTACTGGATGCGCTGAAAGCGCATGGTCGGCCTGCCACCTTCTACATGTGCGGCCGTGCGGTCGAGCGTTCGCCCGAGATTGCGCGTCGCATCGTGGCCGCCGGCCATGAAGCGGCCTGTCACGGCTGGCGCTGGCTGCCGCATGCCCACTACGACAGCCCGGACGCCGAACGCGCCGACCTGAAGCGCTGCGTCGAAGTGATCCGGCTGGCCACGGGCGAACGGCCGGTCGGATTTTTCTGCCGCGGCAGCGAAAGCCGTTGGACGCGCGACATTCTGCGCGAACTGGGCTTCACCTACACCAGCAACGGGCTGGATGACGATCTGCCCTACTGGGATGCGACGCAGCCGGCGCGGCCGTTGCTGGTGGTGCCCTACACCTTCGACACCAATGACATGAAGTTCTTCCATCCGAACGGCTTCGTGCTTGCCGACGAGATGGTGGCCTATGTGAAGGACGCCATCGAGGTGCTGCTGGCCGAAGGCGCTGCCGGCTGTCCGAAGCTGCTCAATATCGGCTTCCATCTGCGCATCATCGGCCGTCCGGCGCGTTTCGCTGCTTTTCGCCGAATTCTGCAGTTGCTCGACAGCTACGGCGACCAGATCTGGGTGCCGCGCCGCATCGATCTGGCGACACTCTGGGCCGAACAGTTCCCCACGCAGGCGCGCCCCGTCATGGAGGAATCCGCATGAACAGGCAGAGCATTCCCACGGTGGACATCTCGGGCTTCCTGAACGGATCAGCCGCAGACAAGGCCCAGGTCGCTGCTGCCATTGCAACCGCCAACGAGAGCATCGGCTTTTTCGCCCTCACCGGTCACGGCGTTCCGGACAGCGCCTACAAATCCGCCTATGATGCAGCCTATCGTTTCTTCGATCTTTCCTTCGATGAAAAGGACTTGGTCAAGCGGCCGTCACCGGAGGCGAGCCGCGGCTACAACGCCGTCGGTCGCGAATCGCTTGCCTACAGCCTCGATGTATCGGCGCCCTTCGACCTGAAGGAAACCTTCGCCATCGGTCCGGTCGACCTGCCGGCCGATCCGGATTACGCAGGGCCGAAATCTTATCCGCATTTTGTGCCCAATATCTGGCCCGAGCGGCCCGAGGACCTGCGGACAGCCTGGATATCGTATTTCCGCACCATGCACCGGCTGGCCGACGACATCATGCGCATCTTCGCAGTGGCGCTTGATTTGCCGGAATCCTGGTTTGCCGACAAGACCGACAAATGCATCAGCCTGCTGCGGGCGCAGAACTATCCCGACCAGCCGACGCCACCGCAGCCCGGCCAATTGCGGGCCGGGGCACATTCCGACTACGGCGCGCTGACGATCCTGCGCGGGGACGATTCTCCCGGCGGCCTGCAGGTCCGCACTCGGGACGGCGACTGGATCGATGCGGCGATTCCGCCCGGCGGATTTATGATCAACATCGGCGACCTGATGGCGCAATGGACCAACGACCGCTGGGTGTCGACGCTGCATCGCGTGGTCAACCCGCCGGTCGATCGCCGTCTCGGTTCACGGCGCCTGTCGATCGCCTTCTTCCACCAGCCCAACTACGACGCGGTGATCGAATGTATCCCGGGCTGCCAGCCCGACGGCGGTGCGGCACGCTATGCGCCCATCACTTCGGGCGACCACAAGCGCATGAAATTCGCCAAGGCCAACAATGTGAAGATAGAAGCCATCGCCTCGTGATGGGAATGCCATGCCCGGAGGATTGACGCAGTGACGGTGACGGTACTTTCAGGAGCGCAGGTATTGCCGGACAGTCGCAGTGCGGCCCGGCCCGCCGACCTGGTGATCAGGGATGGCCGCATCGCTGCCATCGAACCGGCTGGCACGGCGCCGGCCACGGCCGCCGACACGTTTGTTGATGCGACGCGCCTGCTGCTGGCTCCCGGCCTGGTCAACGGCCATCTGCATTCCTGGGACCACTACCTGAAGGGCTGCTTGGAAAACCTGACCATGGAAGTGGCCATGGCATTGATCCGGCCGCGCCGTCCGGTGCAGATCACGCCGCGGCAGATGTATCTGCGCACCATGATCGGCGCCATCGAATCGTTGCGCACCGGCGCCACCACCCTGGTGGACGACCTGTCGCTGGGCCAGACCTTTTCGCGCGAGCATGTGGATGCCGCACTGCAGGCCTATTCGGATGCCGGCGTGCGCGCGCTAGTAGGCTTCAGCATGATCGACCGCGCCGTGGTCGACAGCTATCCCTATCTCGACGAATGCTTCCCGGCGGACCTGCTGGCCGAGTTGCGCGCACTGCCGCGACCGCAGGCCGACACCCTGCTGGATCTGGTGACCGATCTGGCCGACAGCCATCATCCTGCCTCGTCGCGCGTCGGCGTGCTGGTGGCACCATCGGCACCGCATCGCTGCACCGACGATTTCCTGCGGCGCTGCCGCCGGCTGGCTGACGATCTGGCCCTGCCGGTGATGACGCATTGCCAGGAAACCCGCATGCAGATCGTGACGGGTCATGAATTCTACGGCAAGTCGATGGTCGCCCATATGGCAGAGATCGGCTTCATCAAGCCAGATACCACGCTGATCCATGGCGTCTGGCTGTCGAAGCGCGACATCGCCCTGATTGCCGACCTCGGCGCCACCGTGCAGTACAATCCCTGGAGCAACGCCATCATCGGCGCCGGCATCGCGCCGGTGCGCGCCTGCCTGGATGCCGGGATCAATGTCAGCATGGGTACCGACGGTGTCGGCCTGCCATTCGGCGTCAATATGCTGAACGCTATGGGCATAGGCGCGGTGTTGCCAAATCTGGCCAGCCCGGACATGAAGCAGTGGTTGACTGCGGCGGAAATCCTTCGCGCCTCCACCGAAGGCGGCGCGGCAGCGCTCGGCATGGGCAATGAGATCGGCCGTATTGCCGTTGGCATGAAGGCTGATCTAGTCGGGTATCGGCTCGACTCCACCACCTTTACGCCACTGAACGACCCCGTGCGGCAGATCGTCTATAGTGAGCGTGGCAGCAATATCGCCCTGGCCGTGGTTGATGGCCGGATCGTCATGCGTGACGGCCGCCTGACCACGATTGATGAGACAGCGGTCCTGCGCGAGGCGCAGAGCGCCCATGCTGAACTGATCGACCAGCTGATGTCGTCGCAGGTCGATACGGCGCCGTTCAAGCACGCCATCGAGGCGGTCTATCTCAAATCCCTGAGCTGCCCGATCGCGCATGACTATTACGCGGCGATGGTGACAGGCAACAACATTGCCGCCACCGGGGGTGTGCCATGACGGTGGCGCGGGGTCACCAGCTCACTGTGTCGCGCGTCTCGCATGCCTATGCGGGCGTGCCTGCGCTGACCGAGATTTCACTCGACATTCCGCCGGGCAGCCTCACGGCGCTGCTGGGGCCATCGGGCTGCGGCAAGACCACGTTGCTGCGAGTCATTGCGGGATTCATCCGCCAGACGGCCGGATCGATCCTGGTGGATGGCGTGTCCATCGACGATATGGCAGCGGCCGAGCGAAGCATCGGCATCGTGTTCCAGAATTATGCGCTGTTTCCGCATATGAGCGTCACCCGGAATGTCGGCTACGGCTTGCGCGCCCGCGGCAAACCCACCGCTGTTGTGGCCGAGCGCACCGCCGAGATGTTGCGGCTCGTGCAGATGGAGAAATTCGGCAATCGCCTGCCTGGCGAGCTGTCGGGAGGCCAGCAGCAGCGCATCGCACTGGCGCGTGCGCTGGCGGTCGAACCCAAGATCGTGCTGCTGGATGAACCTTTCTCAGCGCTGGACAAGAGCCTGCGGCTCGACATGCAGATCGAAGTGAAGGCGCTGCTGCAGCGGACCGGTGTGACTTCGATCCTGGTGACCCATGACCAGGAAGAGGCACTGTCGATGGCCGACCAGGTCGTTGTGCTGAACCAGGGCCGTATCGAGCAGCTGGGCAGTCCGGCCGATCTGTATGACCGGCCGCGCACGCTGTTCGTCAACCAGTTTCTCGGCCATGCCAACCTGCTTCGTGCCACCCTGCGTAGCCGCGACGGCGGCAGTGTCGGCCTTGAACTCGACACCGGTGCGGCCTGCGCGGTGCCCAGCGACAAGGAGCACGCGCCGGGCAGCGCCGTCTATCTGTCGGTCCGGCCGGAAAACCTGCGCCTGACGGACGCTGACGGCGGTTTGTTCACAGCCACCGTGCGCCAGGTACTGCCACTCGGTTCCATGGATGTGATCGAGGCCGAAACCGCGACCGGCACCGTGCTCAAGTTCACCCAGCCGCATCAGCGCGGCGGCATCCGCAACACGGCAGGCGAGCTGATCCATATGGCGATCCGCGATCCGGCCGCCTGCACGATCTACTCCGCCGGCACTCAATCCACCTCCGCAGACCATTAACCAGACAGGCAAAAAAGGGGACATCACATGCAGATCGATCGCCGTACCATGCTTGGCATACTCGCCGGCAGTGCCATGGCCGGGGCCTTTCCCGCCATGGCGCAGTCGAAAGAGGTCTTCATCGCCACTTACCCCGGCAGCGTAGATGAGGGCTTCAAAGCCGTTGTTGGACCGCAGATCCGGCAGAAGTTCGGCGCCACGTCGGCCTTTTCGCCGATGCTGAACACCGACCTGATCGGCCGCATCCAGGCCTCGCGTAACAATCCGCCTTTCGATGTCGCGATCTGGGACAACGGGCCGATCATTACGGCCAAGCAAGATGGGCTGCTTGAGAAATTCCTGGAGAGCGGCAGTCCAAACTATGCCGACATGCCGGCCAATCTGCGCGACCCGGACGGTTTCGGCCCGGCAATGGCGCTGACCTCCATCGGGATTGCTTATAACCCGAAAAAGATCAAAACCCCGCCGACCTCGTGGAACGACCTATGGAACCCTGAATATAAAGGTCGCGTCGGCATTGTCGGCCCGGCTTCCACGCTGGGCACCACTTTCCTGATCGAGGTGGCCAAGCTGCGCGGCGGCTCGGAAACCAATGTCGAGCCGGGCTTTGCCGCGCTCAAGGAACTGGTGGCCAATGTCGGTGCCATTCCGCCCAATCCGGGCGCATTGACCACGGCGCTGAGCCAGGGTCAGGTCGATATCGCGCCGAACTTCTTCAACAATGTCGCCGCCCTGAAGGCACGCGGCGCCGATATCGCTTTTGCCGTGCCGTCCAGCGGCCTGCCGCTGCAGACGGTGACCGCCGCGGCGATCAAGAATTCCCGCAACCCCGAGCTGGCTCAGAAAGTGGTCGATCTGCTAATCGACCCCGTCGTACAGGCGCAGCTGGAGGCGGCGCCCTGGATCATGATGCCGGCCAATCCAAAAGTCGCCCTGACCGGCTTCAATCGCGATGTCGGCGCCACTGTTGGCGATGTATTGAAGCGTGGCATTTTCCTCGACTGGACCAAGTTTATTGCCAGCCGCCCGAGCTGGGTCGAACGGTTCAATCGGGAAATCCGGGTCTGATCATGCGGGCGGGCGGTGCAGTATCGGGATATCTCTCGGCTGCGCCGCTCGCGCTGCTTTTCACCGTCGCCTACCTGGTGCCGGTGGTCATCCTGGTCATTATCAGCCTGTCGGCATCGACCAGCGGTTTCAATTTTACTCTTGTGCATTATGTCGCGGCGCTGACCAATGGCTTCAACCTGGGGATCCTGTTCGACACCCTGGTGCTGGGCCTGCAGGTGTCTTTTGCCACCATGCTGGCGGCCTATCCGATCGGCCTGCTGTTCATGCGCTGCGGTCCGCGCGGGCGCGCCATCATCGTATTCCTGATTCTACTGCCGATGCTGACCAACACGGTGGTGCGCACCTTTGCCTGGATGATCATCCTGGGTCGCGAAGGCGTCATCAATATTTCGCTGATGAGCATCGGCTGGATCGAGGAGCCGCTGCGTATGCTCTACACCCGCACCGGCCTGATCGTGGCGCTGGTGCAGATTTTCCTGCCGCTGATGGCCTTGCCCATAAACGCCTCGCTGGCACGCATCAACGACAACCTGGTGAAGGCGGCCGAAGGCCTGGGCGCCAGCCGGTTCTATGTTTTCCGCACCGTGATCCTGCCACTGTCGCTGCCCGGCGCCATCGCCGGCTTCCTGCTCACCTTCGCCGGATCATCCACCGCTTTTGTCAGCCAGACTCTGGTCGGCGGCGGGCGCCAGATCTTCATGCCGTTGCTGATCTATCAGCAGGCGATCGGTGTTCAGAAATGGAATGCTGCGGCAGCACTCTCCATTGTCTTCGCCATCTCTATCCTGGTCATCGTGTTCGCGATGAATCGTTACTCGCGCAAGTATCTACGGGGCATGGATGCTTAAACTGCGAAACCTCAGTTACGAGACTGTCGTTGGACTTCTGGCAGCTGCATCGGTGATCCTGCTGGTCGCGCCCACACTGGTGATCCTAGTAATGTCTTTTACCGGGGATTTCCTGCTGCGGTTTCCGCCGCGCTCCTGGTCGGTGCGCTGGTATATCGAACTGTTCGAGAACTCGCCGCAGATCGCTGCTTCGGCTTGGATCAGCCTGCAGGTGGCACTGATCTCGACGCTGGCCTCCACCACGCTCGGCACTCTGGCGGCGTTGGCCGTCGCTGGGCGCAGGTCGGCCTGGGCGGTGGCGCTCGACTCGCTGTTCATGTCCCCGATGGTCTTTCCGGCCATGTCGCTTGGCCTGGCGCTACTGCTGCTGCTGTCGCTGCTGGGTATGCGGCCGGCGCTGTGGAGTCTGGCCGTCGGCCATACTGTGATCGTCACGCCCTTTGTTATCCGCATGGTTTCGGCTGCGGTGCAGCAGCTTAATCCGGTTCTGCTCGATTGTTCGGCCAGCCTGGGGGCGAGCCGGATTTTCACTTTCTTCAATGTCACGCTGCCGCTGATCCGGCCCGGCCTGCTAGGCGGCGCCGTGATCGCCTTCCTGAGCTCCATCGACCATGTGCCGGTCTCGCTGATGCTGTCGGATCCGCGGGTCGAGACCCTGCCGGTGAACCTGTGGATCCTGCTCGACTCCAACCTTGATGTACGCGTGGCCTCGGTCTCGGGCATCATCGTTGCCATCACCCTGGTGGTTATCCTGGTGCTGGATCGCCGCATGCTGGGCCATGTCCCGCGCTAAACGTCTGCTCGTGATCAATCCGAACAGTTCCGCTGCCGTCAGCCAGCGGCTGGCCGATGTTGCTGACATCGTTTTGACCGGTCGGGCTGTTGTCCAGGTGGTGACCGCTGCAGGTGGGCCGGCCTATCTGGGCGATATGGAGACCATGCGGGCCGGCGAGGCGGCCGCCATCGCAGCCGTGCGTGACCTGTGCATTGGCCAGGGCAAGGCCTTCGACGCGATAGTCATGGGGTGCTTTGCCGAGCTTGGGGTCGCGGCGGTACGGCAGATGCTGGAAATTCCGGTTTGCAGTCTGCTCGGCGCCTCATTGCTGGCGGCGGGCCGCCGTGGCCGGCGACTGGGGATCGTGACCGCCGGCACGCAATGGCGTGATCTGCTGCCGTCGATGGTGGCACCGCTTTTGCGGAATGATGAGATGGTTCTGGCCGGCATTCGCACCATCGATACGACCGGTACCATCATCGCCGAACAGCCTGATCTCGCGATCCAAGCTTTAAATCGGGCGGTTTGGGAGTGCCGGCATCATGATGGTGCCGATGTCGTCGTCATCGGTGGGGCGGGCCTTGGTGGTCTGGCGGCCAGGCTGAATGTGCCGGCAGACACTGCTGTCATCGACAGTGTCGAAGCGGGTCTCATCCAGAGTTTGGGTGATTGACGGTCTCGCTGGATCGGCATTCTTCAGACCATGAAGTGTGATGGGGCTGGGAGGCGCTTCAATAAAAACGCATCGACAAAGCTTGCAGTGGTTTCGCGAGTTCAGGATCTCGCTTCGCATTCGAGGATTTTGCGCGCCCGGATGAGATGCGGACGATCGAGCATCATACCGTTTAGGCTGGCAACACCTTCGCCGGTGGCTTCCAAAGCTGCAATCACGGCTTTCGCCCAGTCGACTTCGGCCGGTTCCGGCCGGAATGCGGCATGAATGACCGGCACCTGCGCCGGGTGGATCGCCATCTTGCCGCTGAATCCCAGTGTCTTGGCCAGACGGGCTTCCCGCATCAGTCCAGCTTCGTCGCGGAAATCGGTGAAGACCGCATCCACAGCCTCCGCACCGGCTTCGAGTGCCGCCAGCAGGGTGTGGTCGCGCGCCATTAAGAACGGGCCTAGATAGGCCCCCGCCGCATCTCGGTTGCGTTCCGCGCCCATATCCGCAGAGAGATCCTCGCCGCCCCAGGCGAAGGCGGTCAGGCGCGGATGACGCCAGTCCTCGCGCATCAGCCGGCGCAGGCCGCGGACCGTCTCCGTTCCAATCGACATGATGCCGATGCCATCACCGCCACCCAGCTTTGCGATCAGGCCCGAAAGGGTTTCAATATCGTCCGGTCCCTCGCATTTGGGTAGAACATAACAGTCAGGAGCTGCGGCAATGGTTGCGGCGACATCTTCCTCGGTCAGTCCGGTCGCCAGAGCATTCACCCGCACGAAGCGTTTCATCGGCACGGGCTCAGCCAGGAAACGCGCAGCTTCCGTGCGGGCTGCTACCTTGTTGGCGGGCGCCACGGCATCTTCGAGATCGAGGATCAGGGCATCGGCCCCGCTCTCCGCCGCACGCGTCATTTTTCGGGAACTGTCGGTGGGAACGAACAAATAGGAACGGCAGGACACGTCAGCGGCCTATGAATGACGGATTGGTCAGCAGTTTCTCGATCATGCGCGCGTAGTCGGAAATGGAATCCCGGTTGGGATTGAACCATTCGACCGAACCGTTCAGCGCTCCGATGAGCACGAAGCGAAGGTAGCGCACGGTTTCATTGGGAACGCCGGCACCGAGGAAGTCGCGGATCAGTTCCACCCATAGCTGGTCGTAACTGCGACGCACGTCGCGTAGCTGCTCGCGCACCGTCTCCGGCACGAAGGGATAGCAACGGATATGTGAGGAGACAAAGTCACTCTTCTCGAGCAGGGTTTCCAGATGAATCCTGATGGCGATGGACAGCCGTTCCGCCGGCGAGTGATCAGCCGCATCGGCGAGGCCCTTGCGCACCACGGCCTCGATCGCCTCAACGCCGATGCGCATCACCTCGGCGGCCAGCTCGTCTTTCGAGGTGAAATGGTAGTACAGGCTGCCGGCCTTCATGTTGACCTCGGCAGCCAGATCGCGCAGCGACATCTCGGAGTAACCTGCCCGCCGCATCATGCGGGCCGCCGTGGCCAGGATCTCGGCGCGCGCTGCCTCGGCCTTGACACGCTGGCGGCCGCCACCGGCAGCCCGTTCGGTTGCCCGGTCCGCGTTCATGCTCACGGCCTTCGGTCCCTTACTGTGAAATTCCATAACCTCACTTCTTTTCTAGCGAAGTTTGGGCGCTCTGGCTATCGGCGGTTGCCCTCAGATTGCCGAGATGCCTCCGGTCACCGACAGGGTCTGGCCGGTGATGCGGGCGGCGCCGGGACCGGCTAGGAAAAGTGCCGCTTCGGCAATGTCCTCGGCCTGGACGACGCCCAGATGGGCCAGCGTCTTGGCTTTGGAAAACAGTCGCCCCGCGAAGGAATCGCTCATCAGACTGTCGTGCAGCTCGGTGCCCTCGACAATGGAGGGAGTGATGCAGTTCACGCGGATACCCTGGCGCTTTGCCTCATACGCCATGGCCCGGCAGAACATGATGATGGCGGCCATCGCCGCGCCGATCGCCACCTCACCTGGCGTGGCAAGTTTGCCGGCATCGGAGGCAATGCAGACGATTGCGCCATGGCCCTGTTGCGTCATGGTGGGCAGGACCGCCCGCGCCGGCAGGATCGTCGGCGCCAGCGACCGGTTGATAATACCCATGACCTTGTCCAGGGGAATGTCCTTCAGCAGGCACGGCATCGGATTGCCGCCGCTGCAGCAGAAGAGGGCGTCGATGCCGCCCAAGCTTTCCGCCGCCGCCGCGACCATGGCGGTGCATTCCGCAGGATCGCCGGCATCGCCGCGGATGAAGGAAGCCTGCAGGTTGCCCAGCTGCTCGAGGGCTGCGGCGCCCCGCTGGGGATCACGGCCGGCGATGACGACGCGCGCGCCGGCGGCGATGGCGCGGCGGGCGATTGCCAGACCAATGCCGGCCGTTCCTCCGGCCACCAGGACGCGTTGGTCGGACAGTTCTGTCACGACTTTGGTTGCTTCATCATCAGGGCGGCGCGATCACACACACCGCACAGGATGCCGTCCTGGTTGAAGCATTCGTGGCGTAAAGTGACGATACCGTCATTCGGGCGGGACTTGCTTTCGCGCTTGCCCAGCACGGTAGTGCGCATGCGAATGGTGTCGCCCTCGAACAGCGGATGCGGAAAGCGGACATCGGTCATGCCGAGATTCGCAATCGTGGTGCCGAACGTGGTGTCGTTGACTGTCATTCCCACCATGCAGCCAAGGGTGAACAGCGAATTCACCAGCGGCCGACCCCAGACCGACTTAGCCGCGGCATGCGCATCGATATGTAGCGGCTGGGTGTTCATGGTGAGCAGAGAGAACCACCGGTTATCGGCTTCGGTGATGGTTCGGGTCCATTCATGGTTGAACACCATGCCTTCCTCGAATTTCTCGTACCAAAGTCCAGCCATCAGGGGTTCTCCTCCATTTCGATCAACACTGTCTTCGCGCTTTTGGTTTCGCCGGTGGCGCAGGCGACCTTGATGATTTTGCCGTCGAACGGCGCCACCAGTGTGTGCACCAGTTTCATAGCTTCCATGACCAGCAGCTGGTCGCCGGATTTCACTACATCGCCCGGCGCGACATGGACGCCGGTGATCAGTCCGGTGAGCGGCGCCACGATCTGCCCGGCGGCCTGGCCTTCGGCGCGGGCATTGACCCGGGCTTCGGCCAGCGACCGCGCTGAGAGGCTGACGGAAAGTCCGTCTGCCGTGGCATGAATCACGCCGTCTGAGTGCCAGACGGCCGCATCGCGGCTGCCGAGTGTAACAATCTCCCCGCCGGACAGCGCCGACCGTTCGGCGCCGAATAGCAGCGTCAGATCGGCCTGGCCGTAATCGTCGTCGACCGCCAGCGGCGCAGCACCCGGTCGCCGGGGACCGGTGGCGCGGAAGCCATCGGTGCGCAGCAGCGGATTCTCCGAGGGTTGGTCGAGCAGGGCGGTCGCCGCCTGCGCGCGCAACGCCAGGAGTTTCTTGGAATCCGGCCGCCAGCCATCGGGGAAAGTCTCGCCGAGGAAGGCCGTCGTGGCATTGCCTGCGGCAAAGGCCGGGGCGCGCAGGCAATCGGCGAGGAAAGCCTGGTTCACGGATAAGCCGGGCATCGCCAGCTGCTCGAGGCCGGCGATCAGCCGCTGTCGTGCAGTCTCGCGATCGGCGCCATGCGAGATCAGCTTCGCCAGCATGGAATCATAATAAGTGCCGACCTCGGATTCGGCGGCGACGCCGGTGTCGAAACGCAGGCCGCGCGGCGGCACGACATCGAGGAAACGGCCGGTGGCCGGCAGGAAGCCTTCATCGGGCCGCTCGGCATTGATGCGGACCTCGATGGCATGCCCGCGCGGTACGATCTGCTCCTGCGTCAGCGGCAGGGCCAGGCCCGCGGCCTGGCGCAGCTGGAACTCTACCAGGTCGACGCCGCAGATACATTCCGTAACCGGATGCTCAACCTGCAGACGGGTATTCATCTCGAGGAAATACGGCTCGCTTCCGCCGCCTTCCATGATGAACTCGACGGTGCCGGCGCCGGCATAGTTGATGGCACGGGCAAGCTTGAGCGCGCTCGAGAACAGTTTCTCGCGCACCGCCTCCGGCAGATTGGGCGCGGGGGCTTCCTCGATGACTTTCTGGTGGTTCCGCTGCACCGAGCAGTCGCGCTCGTGGAAATGCAGGGCGCCGCCCTTGCCGTCACCGAACACCTGGACTTCCAGGTGGCGCGGCGACTGGATCAGTTTCTCCAGAAAGACAGTGTCATCGCCAAAGGCAGAACCGGCCTCGGCGCGGGCACTGGCCAGCGCGGGCGGCAATGCCTCAGCCGTTTCGACGCGGCGCATGCCGCGGCCGCCGCCACCGGCGCTGGCCTTGACCATCACGGGATAGCCGATGCGTTCGGCCGCCGCGATCAGCTCTTCGGTGGAGGCGCCAACGCCGTCGAAGCCCGGCACCACCGGCACGCCAGCGGCTTCTGCGATGCGGCGTGCCTCGATTTTCGATCCCATCGCTTGCACCGCCTCGGCCGAAGGCCCGATGAAGATCAGCCCGGCCTCGGCGCAGGCGCGGACGAAACCGGCATTCTCCGACAAGAAGCCGTAGCCGGGATGCACCGCATCGGCGCCGCTGGCGCGGGCGGCGGCAATGATTACCGGGATGTTGAGATAGCTTTCGGAGGCCGCCGGCGGGCCAAGGCGGCAGGCCTGGTCGGCAAGTCGGACATGCAGGGCGTTCGCATCGGCATCGGAATAGACGGCGACTGTGCGCAGGCCGAGGCGCCGGCAGGTGGCGATGACGCGGCAGGCGATCTCGCCCCGGTTGGCGATCAGAACGGTACGGATCGGAAATGGTGCGGTCAGAAACGCGGTCATGTCATCACATCCTGTACACCGGCCGAGTCGGGCGCGGCGTTGGGCGCATGTTGCCCAGTGCAAGGCAGATCCCCAGAATTCGGCGGGTGTCACGTGGGTCGATGATGCCGTCATCGAACAGCCGCGCGGTGCAGAAATAGGGATCCGACTTTTCGTCGAACATGCGGCGAATCTTAGCTTCGTACTGGGCCAGTTCTTCCTCGTTCACCGTTTCCTTGTTGATCGAGGCGCGACGCAGATCCATCAGCACGGTACTGCCGACATCCGGATTCATGCCGCCCAACCGGGCATTGGGCCACATGAAGAGGAAACGAGGACGGAAGCCGCGGCCCGACATGCCGTAGTTGCCGGCGCCATAGGAACTGCCGGTGATCATCGTGTAACGCGGCACCCGGCTGTTGCTCATGGCATAGACCAGCTTGGCGGAATGTTTCGAAATGCCGCCGATCTCCGCCTCGCTGCCGACCATAAAGCCGGTGGTGTTCTGCAGGAACAGTAGTGGCGTGCCGCGCTGGTCGCACAATTCGATGAAATGGGTGCCCTTCAGGCAGGCTTCCGCGAACAGCACGCCGTTATTGGCGATGATGCCGACGGGGAAACCCTCGATATGCGCGAAGCCGCAGACCAGGGTGTCGCCCCAGTCGGGCTTGAATTCGTGGAAGGCACTGCCGTCCACCAGGCGGGCGATAACCTCGCGCTGATCGAAGGGGCGGCTGAGATCGGTGCCAACGATGCCCGGAATCTCGGCCGGGTCAAACAGCGGTGGACGTGGCGCCTTCGGATGGTGCTCGAAAGGCTGCGCATAGTTCAGCGCACCGACCATGTCGCGCAGGCGGCCGAGGGCGGAACGCTCGTCGGGCGCAATATGATCGTTGACGCCGGATTTGAAGGTATGCAGCGCAGCACCGCCCAGATCCATGCGGTCGACCACTTCGGAGATGGCAGCACGCACGATCTGCGGCCCGCCCAGATGGATCGAGGCATTGCCGTCGACCATCACGAACTCGTCGCAGAGCGCGGGGATGTAGGCACCGCCGGCGGTGCATTCGCCGAATACCACCGCAAGCTGGGGCTGGCCCTCGGCCGACATGCGGCACTGGCGATAGAAGGTGCCACCGAAATGGTTCTCGTCGTAGAACACCTCTTCCATCTGGTTGAGGTTGGCGCCGCCGCAATCGACCAGGTAAAGCACCGGCAGCCGGTTCTCCATGGCGATTTCCTGGGCGCGGATATGCTTCTTCACCGTCTCGCGATAGAAGCTGCCGCCCTTCACCGTGGCGTCATTGGCGATGATCATGCAGGCGGTGCCGCGCACAGTGCCGATGCCGGTGATGAGGCCGGCGCTGGGCAACTGGCCGTCATACATGCCCCATGCCGCCAGGGGCGTGAGTTCGAGAAACGCCGTGCCAGGGTCGATCAGCAGGTCAATGCGATCGCGCGCCAGCAGCTTTTTGCGCGCATGATGGCGTTCGACCATGCGCTCGCCGCCGCCGGCCAGCGCCCAGTCCAGCCGTTCGCGCAACCGGTCGATCAACTGCTGATATGCTTCCTGTCGCGCGAGAAAGCCTGTATCGCGCGGATCGATGGAACTATGCAAAACGGTCATTGCCTGTCCTGTACTTCTGGCATTTGCGGGGCGGCCTCGGTCCTCGAAATTCTGTCGCCCGATTATCCGGCCTTCGACGCGGACTTCATCAGCAGCGTGGCTGTGCCTTCCTGCACCGTCTCGTCCTTCTGGTTGATGACGTTGAAGCGCAGGGTAACGATTCCGTCGCCGGCCTTGGTGGGGCGCAGGGCATCGGTGGTGACGCGGGCATGAATGGTGTCGCCCAGACGAATCGGACCGCGGAAATCCCAGTTGAGATTGAGGAGGCCCAGCGCGGTGCCGTTGATCAGGTTGAGCTGGGACATCAGGCCGATCGCCATCGACATGCCAAGCGGGCCATGGGCAATCCGAGTGCCGAAACGGGTTTCGCGGCAATGCTCCTCGTCGGAATGCAGCGGGTTAAAGTCCCCTGACACGCCGCAGAACATCACCACATCGGCTTCGGTCACCGTGCGGCGCTGGGTCGTCCAGGTCTGGCCAAGGCGATATTCCTCGTAGGCAAGGCCCATACCGGTATCCCTTCTCGACAAAATATAGAACAAGTGTTAGTTAGAATAGCGAATGCTCGGGTGGTCTGCAACAACCACCTGAAGAACATCCAGACGTTGGGTCGAGCCGGGAGGAAAGAGGCCGATGCAGATGATTCCGATCGATCAGGGGCTGGCCCAGGTCCTTGGCGGGCCGATTGCCCATGATGACGAGATCGGCGTGCGCTACAGGCGTTCGGCCGACCAGCGGGTGGTGCTGGAACTGCCCTATGCGCCTTTCCTCGCCGAGGCCGGCGAAGCCTGGATCGGCGTTGGGCCGCTGGCCACCGTGCTCGACAGTGTCTGCGGGATCGGGGCGATGGCAGCCATGGGTTATCGCGAGAGCACGGCGACGGTCGATCTGCGGATCGACTATCTGCGGGATCCGGCGCCGGAAACCGGCTGCTATGTCGCCGCGCAGGCGGTGCATGTCGGCGGAGAGCCCGAAGCCGGCATGGTGATGATGCGCGCCGAAGCGCGCGAAACCGGGTCGGAAACGCTGCTGGCCTGCGCCACCGGCGAGTTTATCCGCCGTCGCCTCCCCAAGCTGGAGCCGCGGCGGGGCCATGGCGCCGTGGCGGCAATGTCGACGGCGCCGAATTATCGCGGGCTAATGGAATTTGTCTCGCAGCCCGACGGCCTGCGCATGCCGTTCCGTCCCGGCCTGGTGGGCAATGGCTCGCTGCCGTCGCTGCATGGTGGGGCGGTCGCGGCCCATCTGCAGCGCGCGGCCGGCGAGGCCGTGGCGAAGGAACGCAGCGGCCGGCCGGCCCGGTTGACCACGGCGCATTTCAGCTTTCTGCGCTTTGCCGGTACGGCCGACACGCTGGCGCAGGCCGAGATTGATCACTTGGGTGCTTCGGTGGCTTCGGTGCGGGTGACCTCGACGCAGGAGGTTGGGCGCGTTATTGCCCGCGCGGCCTGCACGTTTCTTTGCCTCTAGGCTTATTCAGGCGGTAATTGTGCTTGCAAGCCAGCGGAATCGACATATACTAACTTACGACTGTTAGAAAATAGAGCCACCCGATATGGGATCGGGGGCCGGGAAATGGGAAGGAAACCCCGATGTCGAGCACCAAGAGGGCATGGAGTCTGAAAAAGCGGGTTGCGGCGTCGCTGGCCGTGGCCGGAATGCTGCTGGCGGGCGCCGGTACAGCGCACAGCGCAGAAACCCTGAGCTACGCCACCTATTTCGGCGCCAATGACCCTCTGGTCCAGGTCGATACCTGGTTCATGAAAGAGGTGGAGAAGCGGACCAACGGTGCGGTCAAGTTCGACACCTTTCTGGGCGGCGCCATGTTCGGTGGGCCGGAAATCTATCCCGGAATGTCCCGGCGCGCGGTGGATATGGGGATGAGCGTGCCCGCGGCCTTTCAGCCGACGGATTACGTGCTGAGCAACGTCACGCTGCCGTATATCACCGACGACTCGGTCGCTGTGACCTATGCCTTCAACCAGCTGGCTCAGAAATCGCCCGCGCTGCAGAAGGAATATGCCAACCAGAACGTCAAGCTGCTCTATGCGCTCGGCTTCTCCGAGAACACGATCTGGTCGACGAAGCCGATCAGGAAGGTCGAGGATCTCAAGGGCATGCGCATCCGCTCCGTCATGAGCATCGCGGATGGCCTCAAGATTCTGGGCGCGGTGCCGGTGTCGATGGGATTTGGCGACGCCGTCGGCGCGCTCCAGCGGCAGGTTATCGATGGTTTTTCGTCTGCACCTTTCCTGACCAGCATTTCGGTCGGTCTGCATGACTTTGCCCCGTATGTGTCCGATGGCGGCGGCATGGGCGTCTATGCCGTGTCCAGCACGTCCATCAATCTCGATACTTGGAAGAAGCTGCCGCCGAACGTGCAGAAGGTGATGGAAGAGGTGGCTGCGAAGGTCCCCGACCATTACGCGGCAATCATGGACGGCATGGTCGACAAAGCAGTGGATGCGGTGATCGCCGCAGGTAAGACGCAGGTCGTGCTGATGAGTGTGGAGGAGAAGGCGCGCGTCCGTGACGCCGTGGCAAAACCCCTGTGGGATAAATGGCTAATGGCCGCAAATCAGCGGGGAATCGATGGTTCGGCTTTCCTCGACCAGTACCGTCAGCTTGTGTCGGAGCATGTAGGCAATCACAATTACCTGCCGGGCCTCGAGCGTTACGCCAAGAAAAAGAAGTAATTCCTTCGAAGTTGGCCCGGCGCATCAGCCGGGCCTTCTCCTTCCGTTCGCCATCAGGCCCGGCAAGGAGCAGATAGTCAGCATTTGTTACTGAGCGATCAGCGGTCCGGGTGGGTGGGTCTCCTGTATGCGGCACGTTTTCCGATTGATCGAAAAGATCAGCGACTTCCTGGGTGGTTTGTCCGGTTTCACCACCCTGGTCATCACTGTCATCGTTATTTTGGATATCGCGCTGCGGACGCTGCTGAACGCGCCGATCCCAGGTGCGACCGAATTCAGCACATTGCTGCTGGTGGCGCTGGTTTACCTAGGCTTGGCCTCGGTCCAGGCCGGCAAGGCGAACTTCTCCGTCGAGATCATCGTCGTGCATCTGCCGCCATCGGTGCGCCGCGTGCAGGAGGCGCTGGTGACGCTGCTGTCGGCGGCGGCGATCGGCCTGCTGGTCTGGTTCACAGGCAAAGAGGCGTGGACGTCGACCATGCGCGGCGAAATGACCTTTGGGGCGATCATCTTCCCGGTCTGGCCGTCCCGCATCATCGTCACTTTCGGCCTCGCCATTTTGTGGCTGCAGCTTGTGTGTGACGCGCTGCGTCTGATCTTCCACGGACTGCCTGCGCCGGCCGGAGAGGATGCCGAAATCAAGGGAGTGGGCCAGTGACGCCGATCGAACTGGGAATCATCATCATTTGCGCCCTGCTAGTGCTTCTCCTGCTGGGCATGCCCATCGCCTTCGCGCTGATGGCGAGCGGCTTCCTGGGCATCTTCATCGCCCGTGGCCCGTCCGGCTTCGAATATGTCCTGGCGACTTTCCCCTATTCGTATATCGCGAACTTCGCCTGGATCGTCGTGCCATTGTTCATGTTCATGAGCCAGATGGCCTTCGTTACCGGCATGTCGCGCCGTGCCTTCGAGGCCGCCAATATCATGACCAGCGGCCTGCGCGGCGGCCTTGCCACGGCGTCCGTCTTTGCCTGCGCCGTGTTCTCGACGGTCAGTGGCTCGAGCATCGCCACCGCCTCGTCGATCGCCAATGTGGCGATCCCGGAGATGCGTGCGGCCGGTTACAGCAACCGCCTTGCCGCGGCCTGCGTGGCGGCCGGCGGTACGCTTGGCGTGCTGATCCCGCCGAGCAGCATTCTGGTCATCTACGGCCTGGCAACCGGCACGTCGGTGGTGCAGCTTTTCATCGGCGCGCTGATTCCCGGCATCCTGACGGCCGTCGCCTATATCATCGGCATCACGGTCGTGGGATATCTGAGCCCTCGCAGCGTGGGTGGGAAGCCGCGGCGCAGCGGCGTTACGATCGCCGATCGCTTCAAAAGCCTGCTGATGACCTGGGAAGCCGCGCTGCTGTTCGTTCTGGTCATCGGTTCCATCTATCTCGGCATCGCCACGCCCAATGAAGCGGCGGCCGTGGGCGCCTTCATGGCCATTCTCCTGACGGTGTTCCGGCCCAAGCGCGTGTCCATCCTCTGGGATGGACTTCGGCAGAGCGGTTCGGTTACCTGCGCCGTTTTCGGCCTGATCATCGGCGCCGGAATATTCAGCATGGCACTCACGACGAGTCGGCTGCCGATGGAGATTGCACAGTGGACGGCCGGCTTCGATCTGCCGCCGCAGGCGCTCGTGCTTCTGATCCTCGTGCCGTTCCTGTTTCTCGGCGCCTTCATCGACGGTTTCTCGATGGTGCTGCTGACGATGCCGATCGTGTTTCCCATTATCCAGCACGCCGGCATCGATCCGATCCTGTTCGGCATCTTGGTTGTTAAAGCAGTCGAGATCGGCCTGATCACGCCACCCGTCGGACTCAATGTCTTCGTCGTCAAGGGTGCCGTGCCGGATCTGCCGCTGCGGGATGTATTCATCGGATGCATTCCCTTCGTGCTGCTGGAAATCGGCCTGACCATCCTGCTGGTGATGGTGCCCGAGATCATTCTCTGGCCGCTGTAACGGCCGACAAGTCAGACCGTCGAAAGAAGGTAACGGGTAGATGGTGGGAGTACACACAAACGCGCCCTACGGCGTGGTTCGGAGCACCCTCGGCGAGGTTCTGGTCAGGAACGCCGCCGCGTTCGGCGAAAAGACCCTCCTCTCCTTCGAAGGCAAGAGCTACAGCTATGCCTTTGCCGACCGTCAGGCCAGCCGGATTGCCAATGGCCTGCGCGACGAGGCAAAGGTGAAGAAGGGCGACCATGTCGGCCTGCTGCTGGGCAACTGCCCGGAATTCCTGTGGTCGGTCTTCGGCCTCGGCAAGCTCGGCGCCGTGGCGGTGCCGTTCAATACTGCGGCCAAGGGTGAGCTGCTTGGCTATTTACTCGGCCATTCCAGGGTCAGCGTCCTGATCGTCGAGGCGGAACTGCTGCCCCGTGCCGAAGCCTACCTGCTGAAGAGCAAGGCGATTCACACCGTTATCGTTGTGCCCAGCCCCGCCCGAGGCGATGCGGCCGCGGTGACCGAACTCCCTATCATACCTTTCGCCGCGCTGGAGGAGTCGCCCGATACGC
The DNA here is from genome assembly GCF_025869515.1 of Ferrovibrio sp. Lineage (GTDB taxonomy): Bacteria > Pseudomonadota > Alphaproteobacteria > Ferrovibrionales > Ferrovibrionaceae > Ferrovibrio. The sequence goes on along the minus strand of NZ_JAOZVR010000077.1, from coordinate 11,746 downwards.
CGCCCGCCGTGGAGGTGTCGCACCGGGACCCGATGTTTCTGATGTATACTTCCGGCACGACGGGCCCGTCGAAGGGCGTGATCGCGCCGCATTCCCAAGGGCTGAGCGTTGGCGACCAGCTTGTCAACGTCTATGGCTATACCTCCGCCGACATCCTCTATACCTGTCTGCCATTGTTCCACGGCAATGCCCTCTGGTATTCGATGATGCCGGCATTTCTCTGCGGCGCGACGCTGGTGGTTTCGCGGCGCTTCTCGGCCTCGCGCTTCTGGCAGGAAGTGGTGGACAGCGGCGCTACCCAGGCCAATGCGCTCGGCGCCATGGCCAATATCGTGATGAAGGAGCTGGGCCAGCTGGATCGCAGCCGTCTCAAGCTGCGCCAGTGCATGGTGGTTCCAGCCCTCGACTATGAGGCGGGCAAACCCTTCCGCGACATGGGCATCAAGCTCACCAGCCTGTTCGCCCAGACTGAAACCTTCGCGGTGACGCTCCACGGACCGGACGAGCCGGCGGAAAAGGCCGGATCCGCGGGCCGTGGCCATCCCTATACCGAAGTGGCGATTCTCGACGACGAGGACGGGTTCCTCCCACCGGGCGAAGTCGGCGAGATCGCCGTACGCCCCCGCGCGCCGGGTATCATGATGCAGGGCTATTTTGAAATGCCGGTGGAAACCCTGGGCACCATGTCGAGCCTCTGGTTCCATACCGGCGATCGCGGCTATCTCGACAAGGATGGCTATCTCTACTTCGTCGATCGCAAGAAGGACGCGATCCGGCGCCGCGGCGAGAATATCTCAGCCTATGAACTGGAGATGATCATCTCACGGCATCCGGCGCTGCGCGAGGCCGCGGCAGTGGCTGTGTCCTCGGAACTCGGCGAGGACGATGTGCTGGTCTGCCTCGTCGCCAATCCGGATGCGAAGGTCGATTTCGCCGAGATCATCGCCTTCTGCGACGCCAACATGCCATATTTCATGGTGCCGCGGTATCTGCATGTCCTCGACGAGCTGCCCAAGACGGCTTCGGAAAAGATCGAGAAATACAAGCTGCGCCAATGGGCGTCCGAGAATATGGGCAAGCTCTGGGATCGTGAGATGGCTGGCATCAAGGTGACGCGCTGAGCCGTGTCGAAGGAAGGAATCCGATGAAGAATGAAGCGCTGGAACTGACCTGGCCGGCCGAGGGTGTGGCGCAGATCACCCTGACCCGTGGCTCCGAAATGAACACCCTGACGCATGCCCTGCTGGATGGCCTGGAAGGAGCCATTGTCCAACTCAAGGGTTCGGGCGTGCGCGCGTTGATCATCACCGGCAGCGGCCGCGCCTTCTGCTGCGGTGCGCATTTGGATTACTTCATCGAAGACCAGCTCGGCCGCGACGCTGGCTTCATATTGCGGGACACCTATCTCGATCGCATCGCCCGGGTTTTTGACAGCCTCGAGGAACAGCCCTATCCAGTGATAGCCGCGATCAACGGCTTTGCGCTGGGCGGCGGTGGCGAGCTTGCACTGTCCTGCGATTTCCGCATCATGTCGAAGACGGCGCGCATCGGCCTGCCCGAGGTCAAACTCGGTGCCATCGCCGGCGCCGGTGGCGTGCAGAAACTGGTCCGCCATGTGGGCCGCACCAAGGCGCTGGAATGGATCCTACTTGCCAGCCATGTCTCGGCCGAGGAGGCCGAGCGGCGCGGACTGCTCTATGCCATGACCGAACCGGAGGCGTTGCTGCAGGAGGCCCTGGCACTGGCTGAGCGACTCAAGGCATTGAGCCCGCGGGCGATCGCCCAGAGTAAGGCCGCTGTCTACCTGTCGGAAGATGCCGATCTGCGCAGCGCCCGCCGCTTCGGTCTGGAAGCCCTGAGCCTGCTGATCGGCAGCGCCGACTGGACCGAAGGCATCGCTGCCTTCCACGCCAAACGTCCGCCGAAATTCGGTTGAGCAAGTGCGCCCTTCTCCTCGCGAAGGGAGATGTAACTGGCTGCCAAGCTAACGGGTTTTGATATCGGGTTCTTGGCACCGAGAGTTCGACGCTTCCTCCCAGAGTTCGACCGGTGGACGACTGCCTGTTGGGACTTCCGGCAGGCTTTGAGGATTTTCCCCACCAGAACAATTTCTGATGGGGTTCCCCGACTTCTGGCGTCGCAACTGAGCACGGCGCCACCAACCTACGCTTGGCTTCTTTTTTATGGTTGGATACTAGGTCGACGAAGATTGTGTGCAGACTTAGTCCACTACGTTCCACAGCTGGTGCCGCATTAAGTGAATTCTTATTCGAGATACGTGGCTAGGAACTGAACTGTTGGGCTGCGGTTCGTTTTCCGACCCGCCGGCCAACCTGCACCGCAGGCTTAACTGGTCGACTGGTCCTCCGCGAATGGTGGCAATTAGGCGGGCCCGTCCCGGGGTCGCGGCAGGCAGCGCGGCCAGCAGTGGTCTGGGCGCGGTGCTCTAATTAGCGGCCGGTGTCGCGCTCCTCCACTAACGGCAGGACATCGCTGCGTCGAGCCTGCCGGCGCTGCCACCCGTAGATCGCTGCCAGCAGCGCCACGACAGCCATCACTCGATAGGTGATCGGCACGTCATGCAGCAGACACGCAGAGATGCCTGTTGCCAGAGCAATGACACGGACGGGTTTGGTGACGGTCGCGCTGAAGTGGCCACTGATTGCACCGGCGATAAGAGTCAGGCCCGCCAGGTTCATGGTGAAGTGACTGACGGCCGCCAGCCAACCCTCTTCGAGCAGCAGCGCCTGGGAGAACAGGTAATTGTAGCCGACGATGATGCCGCCGGTAGCCAAACGAAACGCCTGCAAGCCGGTTTTCATTGGATTGGCTTTGGCGATGGCGGCTGCCGTATAGGATGCCACCGCCACTGGCGGCGTCACCTCGGCAAACACGGCGAAGTACAAAACGAACAGATGGGCTGCGAGCTCCGGTACGCCCAGTTGGATCAGCAGCGGAGCGCCGATTGCGGCGGCAATGACATAGGCCGCCGAGGTCGGCACGCCCATGCCCAGAATCAGGCACACAACCATGAGCAGCGTGCCGGCGACGACCAGATTGCCATTGGAGACCGACAGGACCAGCGACCCGAACGACAGCGTCATACCGGTCATGGTCAGGGCGGTCACGACAAGGTTGGCGCAGGTGCAGGCCAGCGCCACCGTGATCACGGCGCGGCCGGCTTTTGCAACAATTGCCAAAAAGTCCTTCACGCCCAGGCGCGTATGGGCGCGCAGACTGGCAACGGCGATCATCGTCACCAGCGACCAGAACGCGGCGAAGTTGGGTGAGAAATGGCCGTGCAGCAGTACCACCAAGGTAACGAGCGGCAGCAGCAGATGGGCGTCGCGCAGCACGGTCCGCCAGGTCGGCAGCTCATCTGCCCGCATGCCGGCCAGGCGCAGTTTGCGGGCTTCATAATGCACGTTGATGTAGATCGAGAAGAAGTAGAGCACGGCGCCGAGCGCGGCGGCGGCGATGACATGGGAATAGGGCGTCTGGGTGGTTTCAGCCAGAATGAAGGCCGCCGCCCCCATGATTGGCGGCATGATCTGCCCGCCCGTGCTGGCCGCAGCCTCGACGCCGCCGGCAAAGGTCGGGGTATAGCCCCGGCGGATCATGGCCGGAATGGTGAAGCTGCCGACACTGGCGACATTGGCGGTGCTGGAGCCGCTGATCATGCCGAACAGTCCCGAGGTGACGACGCCAACCTTGGCCGCGCCGCCGACATAGCGGCCGGCCGCACGAGTGCCGAGGTTCATGAACAGGCGGCCGCTGCCGGTGCCCTCAATGAAGGCGCCAAAGATGATGAAGGCAGAGACCACCGTGGCGGAAATGCCGGTGATGAAGCCAAAGACGCCTTGGTTGCCGGACAGATAGAGTCCCTCGACAATCTCGCCAGTGGAAAAGCTGCGATACTGCAAGAAGCCGGGCATGTAGTCGCAGACGAACAGGTACACCACCATGATGCCGGCAATGATCATGAGCGCCGGCGCCACGGCGCGGCGGACCGCCTCGAGTAAGAGGGCCACGAGGGCCAGACCAAGCACGATATGCAGGGGCAGCACCGGATCAAGCTGCGCAATGCGCAGATTTATCTCATTGGCATAGTGGTACACATAGGCGGGCGGCAGGAGCGATGCGGCAGCCAGGAGCCAGTCGAGCACAGACGGCTTGTCCGTTGATGATCTACCGGTGGCGGGGAACAGCAGGAAGGCAGGCGGCAGAAAAGCCAGAATATGCAAGGCACGCGTGGTCAGCGGCTCTGGATATCCAAACCCAGCCCAATAGATATGGAGGGCCGCCCATAGGCCGGTCCAAATCCCCAAGGCAATGCCGACACTCCCGTTGATCTGACGCATCTTACTTCCTTACCCGATTGCAAGCGGCCTGCCGCCCTGCGACGGCAGGCCGCTTTTCCCGTAAATGGTGTTAGCGAACGCCGGCTTTCGCAAAGTAGTCTTTCGCACCCGGATGCAGGGGTACGGATCCGTCACCCATGGCCTCGGCATTGCAGGCGAAGCCCATCATGCTTTTGTGAACGTCCGGCAGTTTTGACGCGTCCTTGCAGATCGCCGCGGCGACCTTGTAGACGACCTCGTTGGGCACGTCGCTGCTGGTGTACAGGCTTGTCGAGGTCACGACCGTGGCGGCATCCCGCGCCTGGAGACCGGGATAGGTGGCAGCCGGGACTGCTGCTTTCGTGTAGCCGTAGGTGCTCGAAAGATGCTCGACCAGCTCCGCCGGCAGCGCGCCAAGTGCGGCCGCGCGTCCCTGCGACGCATCGATAATCGCCGCGCCCGGGATGCCCAGCAGAACAAAGAAGGCGTCGACCTGGTCATCCTTGAAGGCGCTGACAATGTCATTGTAGTCGGCATTCACGACCTTGCCGCCATTGGCGCGGATCGCGTCGTAGGATGTGCCGTAATGCTTCATAATGAAGCGGAAAGTGTATTCGTCGGTCGACCCCGCCCGCGGCAGGGCAATCCGCAGCTTGGGCTGCTTCAGCGCATCGGCGATGCTGCGGGTCTCTCCCTTGGTCTGCACATAATGCACATAGTTCTTGGCCAGCCCCTGCAGCACCAAGCGAATCTTGGGATTCGGCTTACCGTCAAACGGCGTCGCCCCCTTGACCGCTGCCGTTGCAAAAATGCTCTGCACCAGGCCGAACTGGCTGGCACCGGCCTGCAGTTTGGCGGGATTGGTGACCCCGCCACCCGGCACCGTCTTCAGCACGACGTCGGGGTGCGCTGCCTGGACCAGCTGTGACAGCCCGGCCGCCGTCGTGTACCACACGCCGCCGACATCGCCGGCGGTGAATTCGTAATTTGCCGCCTTGGCAGTGGAAAAACAGAGGGTTAGCGCCGCGATCGCCCCCATCACCTTGACCCCGTGCAACATTTTTGATCTCCTTTTTCAATCGATCATTGACAGTAGATAATCTACAATCTATCAAATGCCCAGGACGGAGAACTTGTCAAGATGACAAATGCAGGTCTACTCGACGTGAATGCAGGGCGTGGTCGGCAGTCGACCCCTGACCATATCGCCGACACGCTGCGGCGGGCCATTTGCGAAGGCCGCATTGTTGGCGGCGCGCAACTCAAGCAGACCGAGGTGGCCTCGACCTTTGGCGTCAGCATTGTGCCAGTGCGCGAGGCGTTCAGCCGCCTGGTGGCCGATGGTCTTGCTACTCTGATTCCCAATCGCGGGGTCATGGTGACGCCGGTCTCGGCGGAGAACTTCATCGATATTGCCGAGATGCGCAGTCTGCTCGAGCCGCATGCCTTACGCTTGTCCGGTCCAAAATTGACAGACCAGGATTTCACCGCAGCAGAAGCAGCCCTGCATGCGGCCAAGGCCGCAACCGACCTGCTCGAGCGGGCCCATCATCATTGGGACTTTCACAGAATTCTTTACAGCCGGGCCGGCCGGCCGCGCCAGCTGGCGCAGATCGCATCCCTGTATACGAACATCAATCGCTACCTCTTGCCGCTGTGGTCGCGGGTCGGCCTGAGCGCGGACTGGGTCGGTTCGCACATGGCGATCGTGCAGAAGATCAAGGACGGCGACATCGATGGCGCGGCGGACCTGATCGGTCGTCAGGCGGTCGAATCGGCCGAACGCGTCCACGATGTCCTGCGCAGGATCGAAGCCAACCAATCCTCAACACCAAACGGGAAGGAACCATGAAAATTCAAAACTTCAAAGCGCTGTCGTTCGACTGTTACGGCACGCTGATCGATTGGGAAACCGGGATCGAGGCGCTGGTCCGCCCGTGGCTTACCGAGATGAACTCACCGGTCCCGGTCGATCTCGTCCTGTCATCTTTCGCGCTGATGCAGGCCAAGCACCAGCAGGTGCGGCCGGCGCTGCTGTACACGGACGTCATGCGGCGCACCTGGCGGGACATCGAAGGCCAGTTCGGCTGGGACGCGAATCCCGACCATGCCGAAGCGTTTGCGAAATCGGTGTCGGAATGGCCCCCCTTTGCCGACACGGTCGAGAGTCTGCAGTACCTGTCACGGCACTACAAGCTTGTGATTCTGTCGAACGTCGACAATGCGTCGCTCGCTGGTACGCTGCGGTTGCTTGAAGTGCCATTCACCTTCACGGTCACGGCAGAAGATGTTGGATCGTACAAGCCGGGCCTGCCACATTTTGAAAAAGCCCTGCAGAAACTGGCCGCACTTGGTATCCAAAAAGACGGGCTGCTGCATGTTGCGCAGAGCAAGCATCACGACATCAACCCGGGCCGTCAGCTCGGCCTCACGACAGTCTGGGTAAACCGCCGCTTTGGCAAACGCGGCAGTGGTGCCACGCTGGCGACTGATGCAATGCCGGACGTCACCGTGACTTCGCTGGCGGAGCTCGTGCAGCTGCACAAGGCGGAACTGAATGCCACGGCGGCCTGAGGCCGCCTCCGCTTTCAACGTCATGCGGCACGAAAAGTCGTAGGGGGTATCGGCCGGAGAGCGCGATCAAGTCAGCGCGTGGCGCGTCAAGGTCAACGACTTACGGTTCAGCTGTACTCTCACCAGCGCGACCATTTGAATCAACGGCCTCTGCCCCCAGCGACCCAAGCGCGCCCTCCATCATGGCTGGACCTGATCCCCCCGCCGATCATTCACTGCAATCTGGTGAGCAGATATGTCAATCATTGAAGAGAAATTCGCGGCGCTGGCGACAGAGCACGCGCCCGGACAGGAAGTCCGGCAAGTCGCCGGTGACATCGGGAACCTACAGCGGGGAGACCTCCTGGTGGGTGTCCCGGTCGACTTTTCGCATGGTGACGTCGATGCCTTTACGCCGACGCCGGGCGCTTTCGAGACGTTTACTGATGCGGTCGCGGCCGGCGGACAGCAGGCGTATACCGAGTATCGTGGCTCGGCTGCAATTCGAGCCGACCTGGCCGGAAAGCTCGCCGACTTCACTGGTGCGCCAGTTTCGGCCGAGGACGGGCTTATCCTGACACCGGGGACACAGGGCGCGCTGTTCCTGGCCGTTGCTGCGACGGTTGCCGCCGGTGACCGCGTTGCCATCATTCAGCCGGACTATTTTGCCAATCGCAAACTCGTGCAGTTCTTTGGCGGCGAGATTGTGCCGGTGCAGATCCATTACATGACGTCTGAAGGTGCAGCCGGACTTGACCTGGGGCAGCTGCGTGATGCCTTCATCTCGGGCGCAAGGCTGTTCCTATTTTCAAATCCGAATAATCCGACCGGCGTGGTCTACGCTCCGGCCGAGATCCAGGCGATCGCCAGGCTGGCCGCCGAGTTCGATGCCACGGTCATCGTGGATCAGCTGTATTCGAGGCTGCGCTATGAAGGCGTCTGCTATTCGCATTTACGCGCCGCCGGCCTCGCCGAGGACCGCGTTGTCACTATCATGGGGCCGTCAAAGACTGAATCGCTATCAGGTTATCGCCTTGGTGTTGCCTTCGGGGCGCAAGCCGTCATCGAACGGATGGAAAAGCTGCAGGCAATCGTCTCGCTTCGGGCCGCTGGCTACAACCAAGCGGTGCTGCGTACATGGTTTTCTGAGCCAACTGGATGGCTCGATGAAAGAATCCGTCTACATCAGGCCATACGCAACGAGCTGATCGAGATCTTTCGTGCCGGCGGTCTGCAGGTGCGGATACCGCAAGCAGGCAGCTACCTGTTTCCCGAGGTACCGCCCCTGGACGTTGGCATTACCGACTTCGTGCGGCTTCTGCGTATGCAGGCTGGCGTGACCGTTACACCAGGGCCGGAATTCGGGCCGCACTGGTCGAGCATGCGGCTGAATTTCTCGCAAGATCATGCTGCAGCCACTGCGGCCGGAAGGCGGATCATAGAGATGGTCAGGCGATACCGAAGGTGAGGACCGCCAATCTCGCTTGACATTGCGCCGCCACTAATGGGCGTTGGAACTTTGCTTGCTTCTGCGTGGATACGCATGGTCTGCTTAAGGAAGGCATCAAGGTCAAACTTGGTGTCGACATCGACCCAGCGTGTAAGTTTCCGTTTGAGGCTAACAACAAGAAAGCCAAATTCCTGAAGCGGAATGTTGGTGGCCCTGTGGTCTAGCTGGGATTTTTCAGAAGAGAATAAAACCTGTAAGGTTGAAGTTCACATACTTCGCGATGACAAGAAGATTTATGGGTTCCGTTTTGAAACGCCTCTCCACAGAGTTTCCAGCCCGAGCGTGCTCATATCGATGTGTAAATCCTGTGTGCAGCTAAAATTTGAACATGACCTTGGGCATGGGCTTGGCCACAATAAGGCGAAGCGGTCGTCAGAGTGGCTTAGAGGCCAGTTCTTCCAGGGGCTTTTCCTGCCTGTCGGGGACAGGGTTGCCGGAAGGAGATCTGCGCAGGTTTAAGTTGTCCTGCTTCCCACTGATGTACTCAGCGATCCCAACATTTTTAAGAGCTAGGTCGGAAATGGATTCGCCAATCTCGGTGACATCCTTAGGGGGGGCATCCAGGAGAAGCCAGTATCGGCGAAAGAACGTAGATGCGAAGGCAATCTCGCTCACCAGCTTTGTTAAATGCGTCCGCGGCGCGCCGGCGGGTACTCGCTTCAACGAGAAGGCATCGACGAATGTCGCCGCGCCGCCTTTGCGACCTATGACAACAGCATCAGGATTAACGTAGTCGAATTTAATCTTCGTTGCCTCGAGCTCGGTGTCATTCCCCGACAGCATTTCTATATGGCTTTGGATAAGACCTGCCAGCCCACTTCGCTCTGCATGGGCACGTTTACTGCTGATTTTCTTTGAATCGTACGCATTATCGAGATACGGCGGATTGCCGATTACCGTGTCAAAAGTGGGAGCGAAATTCTCGTACCACCTTTGCATTTCCCGAAATGAGAGCTTGCGCTCCTGGTGCTTCGCGAGTGCCTTGTCGGCTTCGTCAGGCGATATGTCGTGTAAACGCTTAATGAGTTCGACGGTACCGAATACAAGACGCGGCAGGCTGCCCTCGCCAGCGGCCGGATCGAATAGCACGGCCTTTGCGCCCAACTTCTCCCTAACGAATTCAGTGACGGTGATAAACCGGCGCATGGTATTCGGATGCACGTCATATGCAGCGGCAGCAGCACTAAGCCATTCGGACGGAGAAGCGTACCGATCGCGCCAACTCCCATCTTTGCGTATTTTCTCGACTGTAATTGCAACCGTGCGCCAATCGGGCTTATTGCCCGCAACCTGAGTGATGGTTGCAATTGCGCGGTCTAAATCGGTATTTCGACGTACGGCCATCTGGTTCATGTAGCACCCTCCACCGGCCGCTTCTAGAAAATGCCAAATCCGACTTGCACTCTGGGTGATTCGCGTTGTAGCGTCTACATCGTTGTATTTTTCTACATCGGCACGGAAATAGAAAAATGCCTTTAATTTCAATGGATGGCGAGAGGGCGCGGCGCGTGGTTACTCGTTCTAAAGGCCGAACGGTGGGCCGATTCGTCAGTCGGAAAAGCGACCGGATGCTGCACTGGGAATCCATGATCGAGCGGGATTTTATGATCCAGCTTGAGACAGATCCGCTTGTTCTGCGGTTCCGCGAACAGCCAGGGACTTTCGCTCTTGAGGTAAATGGCGAGACCAGGAGGTACACCCCCGACATTTACGCTGAGGAGGCCGCCGGTCCGTGCGTATACGAGGTCAAGCCGGACGACGACCTGGAAGATAACGAAGACCTGTTCCGTGCCGCGGCGGATTTTTTCGAATGTCATGGATATCGCTTCGTGGTCGCCAAGCAATCGGCAATCCAGAAGCAGCCGCAGCTCCGCAACAAGGAAATCCTTCTGCGATATGCAGCACACCCCATTGCCCCTCAAACGGCAACCGCTGCGCGGGCAATCCTTCTCGCAACTGGCGGCTGTCCATTCGGGCAGCTTGTCGATGCATTGAAGATGTACGGCGGTACGCGCGGCACGATCTATGGGCTCATGTATCGCGGGCTAATCTCTGCCGACTTCGAACATAAGGACCTCACTGATAGCACAATGGTCCGTTGGCTATAGGTGGCATATGCCTGTTCAGCGAATCGAAATCGATACGAAGCTCTGGATGTCTGACCGCCTGTTCGAGGTGTTGAACGTAACACCCGAAGGAACGGTGTTTCTGCGGGCGTTCGATAATCGCGAAGTTCTGCAAAGAAAGCGCGACGATATCGCACTGGATATCGGCGCCGGGGTTGCTCGTCTCCGACTGCCGCCGCCCCGTGTTGCCCTAAAGACCGTCTCCATGCCTTCGATCGAAGAGAAGCTTCGAACAGATATTGCGCTGCTGAGTCCAGCCGAGCGAAAGGTGTTCGAGCGCCGCTGGGCCTACATAAAGGCCATAACGTCCGCTCAGCTCGTCGAGCTGGAACGCGAGCGGACTCTCGCCGTTGTAAAATCCGTCGCCACCGACAACGCAGATAAGCGGCCGCCGTCCTATGCGACGGTGAGTCGCTGGCACAGGACATATGTTGCCGGTGGACGAGACATGCGGGCGCTATTCCCAAATACCCGCCGCCGCGGTCGTCGTACGCGTAGACTGCCGCCTGAGGTGCTCAAGATCGCCAGGGACGTCATTTACGAGAACTATCTCACCCGCGAACAACTCACCGGCCGGCGGACTTACGATGCGCTCATTTCCGCCATCGATGAGCAGAACAACCGGCCTGGCCGCACATCACAATTGCCGTTCCCCAGCCTTCGCTGGGTGTTCGACGAAATCCGGCGCGTTGCCGATCCTTATGAAATTAAGGCCCGGCGAGAGGGTAAAGCCGCTGCCGACCAACACTTCCGTGCGGTGTATCAAGGGCCCCGGCCCTACCGCCCGCTGGAGCGCGTCGAGATCGACCATACTGTCCTCGATCTGATGGTTGTCGACGACGAATACGGAACTGTCATCGGCCGCCCGACTCTTACCCTGGCTATCGATGTTGCGACGAGAATGATAGTCGGTCTGCACTTGGGTTTCGCGGCTCCGAGCGCACTTGTCATCCTGCGATGTCTACGAAATATCATCTTCCCTAAGCACGAAATTGTTTCGCGCTATCCATCGATCAAGAATACGTGGGATGCGTACGGCGTGCCCGAAACTATCGTGGTTGATAATGGTGGAGAGCTGCATGCTGCCACAGTAGAGGAGGCGTGCCGGCGCCTGAATATACGTATGCAGCACGCACCGCGAAAAACGCCGCGGTACAAGGGAACTGTCGAGAGGCTGTTCGGTATTATCAATACTGAAGTGCTTACGGGCGTACCAG